>DASTSO010000171.1:0-3886 GCA_035760645.1 Gemmatimonadales bacterium | reverse complement strand
GCCTCGTGATCTTCATCGAGTTCTTCGGCTCGCTCGGCCTCCTCACCGGCACGCTCGCCCGGCCGAGCGCGCTCGGCATCGTCGCGGTCATGATCGGCGCCGTGGTCACGACTCACCTGCCCAACGGCTTCTTCATGAACTGGAGCGGGCAGCAGGCGGGCGAGGGCTACGAGTACCACCTCCTCGCGCTCGCGCTCTGCGTCGCCGTGGTCGCGCGCGGCAGCGGCGCGTGGTCGCTCGACCGCGCCCTGAGCCCCGACGAGCCCGGGCCGTATTCGTCGCGGCCGGTGACGGAGGTGGATGGATGGGGCGTGTGACCCGGTAGCCGCCGGTCGAGGGTCGCCGGACGCGACATGAGACGAGCCCCCGGAATCCACGCCAGGATTCCGGGGGCTCGTCGTTTCCTCATCCGGCGCCGCCCGGCCGCCGACGCTCCTCTACTTGAACCGGATTCCGTTCGGCGCCACGTCCCCCGGGCGCCACTGCTTCTGGGCCTCCTTGCGCTCCTTCTGCGACGGCTTCCCGCCCGCCTTACCGCCCCCGCTCCCGCCGTCCCGCCGTCCCGCCGTCCCGCCCGTCACCGTCCCGCCCTTCTTCATCGTCAACGCGATCCGATTCCGCTCCAGGTCCACGCTCATCACCCGCACCTGCACCTTCTGCCCCACCTTCACCACGTCGTTCGGGTCGGCGACGTAGCGGTCGGCGAGCTGCGAGACGTGCACGAGGCCGTCCTGGTGGACGCCGACGTCCACGAAGACGCCGAAGGCGACGATGTTGGTGACGACGCCCTCGAGCGTCATCCCCTCCTTGAGGTCCTTCGGCTCGGTGACGTCGGCGCGGAAGGCCGGCGCCTCGAACGTGTCGCGCGGGTCGCGGCCCGGCTTCTTCAGCTCGGCCGCGATGTCCACCAGCGTCGGGAGGCCGACGCCCTCGCCGCCCTCGGCGCCGTCGCTCGCGTAGCGCGCGAGGTCGAGGCCGTCGATGACGCGGTCGTTGCCGATGAGCGCGCGGAGCTCGACGCCGAGGTCGCCCGCCATCCGCTCCACGAGCGCGTAGCGCTCGGGGTGCACCGCGCTCGCGTCGAGCGGGTGCGCGCCGCCGCGCACGCGGAGGAAGCCCGCCGCCTGCTCGAACGCCTTCGCCCCGAGGCGCGGCACGTCGAGCAGGTCCTTCCGCGACTGGAACCCGCCGCGCGCGTCGCGCGCCTTGACGATGTTCTGCGCGAGCCCGGGCCCGATGCCGGCCACGTAGCTGAGGAGCGACACCGAGGCGGTGTTCACCTCGACGCCGACGCGGTTCACGCAGCTCTCGACGATCTCGTCGAGCCGCTGCTTGAGGCGCGGCTGGTTGACGTCGTGCTGGTACTGCCCGACGCCGATCGACTTGGGGTCGATCTTCACCAGCTCGGCGAGCGGGTCCTGCAGCCGCCGCGCGATCGAGGCGGCGCCGCGGAGCGAGACGTCGAGCTCGGGGAGTTCCTCGCGCGCGACGTCCGACGCCGAATAGACCGAGGCGCCCGCCTCGTTCACCGTGATGACGCGCGGCGCCTTCGCGCCGGCCGGGAGCGTCCGCAGCGCGTCGCGCGTCGCGGCCTCCGTCTCGCGGCTCGCCGTGCCGTTGCCGATCGCGATGAGGTCGGGCTGGTGCTTGAGGACGAGCTTCGCGAGCTGCTGCTGGAACCGCTCGGCCTGGTGCAGATAGAAAGCGTCGGTCTCCACCACCGCGCCGGTGCGCGAGACGACCGCGACCTTGACGCCGGTGCGGAAGCCGGGGTCGAGCCCGATGACGACCTGCTCGCCCGCGGGGGCGGCGAGGAGGAGCTGCTCGAGGTTCTGCCCGAAGATGGCGATCGCCTCCTCGTCGGCCCGCGTCTTGAGCTCGAGCCGCAGCTCGGCGACGACCGACGGCGCCACCAGCCGCTTGTAGGCGTCCTGCACGACGAGCGCGAGCTGCGCCTTCGCCGCGCGCGGGCCCACCACCTTCGCGTCGAGCCCGGCGAGGATCTCCTCGACGGGGGCGTCGATGGTCCAGATGAGGAAGCCCTCCGCCTCGCCCCGCCGGATGGCGAGCATGCGGTGGCTCGGGATCTCGGTGACCTTCTGCGAGAACTTGTAGTAGTCCTGGAACTTCGAGACCTCGTTCTCCTTGCCGAAGATCGCCTGGCTCGCGACGAGGCCCTGCGCCCGCGTCCGGTCGCGCACCCAGCCGCGGATCTCGGCGTCCTCCGCCACCCGCTCGGCCAGGATGTCGCGCGCGCCCTGGAGCGCGTCGTCGGCGGTCGGGACCTCCTTCGCCGCGTCCACGAACGCCGCGGCCTCGGTCGCGACGGCGGCGTCGTTGGCCGTGCCCGTCCAGATCAGCTCGGCCAGCGGCTCGAGCCCGCGCTCCTTCGCGATCGTGGCGCGGGTGCGGCGCTTCGGCTTGTAGGGGAGGTAGAGGTCCTCGAGCGCCTGCTTCGTCTCGGCGGCGGTGATCTTCGCCTTGAGCTCGTCGGTCAGCTTTCCCTGCTCCTGCACGCTCGCGAGGATCGCCGCGCGGCGCTCCTCCAGCTCCGCGAGGTACTGCGCGCGGTCGCGCACGTCGCGCAGCTGCACCTCGTCGAGGCCGCCGGTGGCCTCCTTGCGGTAGCGCGCGATGAAGGGGAGGGTGTTGCCGGCCTCGAACAGCTCGAGCGTGGCGGCGACCTGGTGCGGAGCGAGCGCGAGCTCGCCGGCGATCTGCGGGATGAAGGTCTGGGGCAGCATCGATTCCGGGGTGGGAAATGGGCGCGAATAGTCGCCACGGGGGGAGCGGGATGCAACGGGTTGACAGGGCGGGCGCACCGTCATTGCGAGGGGGCGCAGCGCCCGTGGCAATCCCCCGCGTGCGCACGGAGCCCGCGGGCGCCCGCATCGCGCGTGAGAGGATGGGGAATGGAATGGGCTCGTCGCTCGGTCCCCGGGCTGACGCCCGGGGCTATGAAAGCTGCCGCCCCTTCGGGGCTCGCCTCCGTGTGGTCGGGAAGCGCCGTGTGCCGGCCCCTGGGGCGAGCGCACGGAACTCCGCATGCCATCGGCGGCGAGCCCCGAAGGGGCGTCAGCCTTACGTAGCCCCGGGCGTGAGCCCGGGGAAATGGGCGCGGCCACCCTAAATTCGTCTTTCGATCGCGATGCCGGCGCCCGCGTGTCACGACCATTCGTGGGCTCCGTGTGCACGCGGGGGGATTGCCACGGGCGCTGCGCGCCCTCGCAATGACTGGGTAGGGCGCTTGACGCCCCCCTGACGCCCCCCGCCTAGGTTGGTCCCCAGTGATTCGGGACTGGTTAGGGTCGGTCCCACCCTCCGCCGGGCGGTCGGGTCCTACGGGACGAGGGCGCCCGGCGTCGTTCGGGAGGCCTCGGCGGCCGCGGCGGTCGCCGCCGGGGTGGTCTTCGAGGCGTCTCCCGCCGCCTCGGGCTGGTCGGTGGCGTACTTCTCGAGGGGGACCGGCCCGCCGTGCCACTCGGTGTAGACCCGGGTGAACTCCGCCCCCAGCAGCACGATCTGGGAGGCGTAGTAGACCCAGAGCAGCACCACCACGACCGAGCCGGCGGCGCCGTAGGTCGAGGCGGTGCTGGTGCGGCCGATGTAGAGACCGATGAGCGTCTTGCCCACCGTGAAGAGCACCGCCGTCACCGCCGCCCCGATCCAGACGTCGCGCCAGCCGAGCCGGACGTCGGGCAGCGTCTTGTAGACCAGGGCGAAGAGCGCCGTGATCACCAGCAGCGAGACGAGGATGTTGAGGACGACGCCGAGCGTCACCCACTCCGGCATGAGCCCGCCCACGTACTTGCCGAGGGCGGCGAGCCCGGCGCTCACGGCGAGGGAGACCAGGAGGAGGAAGCCCACCGCGACGACGAGCGCGAAG
>DASTSO010000170.1:0-6030 GCA_035760645.1 Gemmatimonadales bacterium | reverse complement strand
CCGCGCCGCCGGCCGACGCGATCGCGCGGGTGCGGCCCGACTGGGCCCGGGGCCGCGTGCGCGACGACGGCGAGCGGCAGCTCGGCGTGCTCGGCTTCTTCGCCCTCGTCTGGAACGCGATCGCGTGGGGCTCGTTCGCGGCGGCGTGGACGCACGGCGGATTCGCCCGGAAGCCGGCGGCGTTCTTCATCCTGCTCTTCCCCGCCATCGGCCTCGCGCTGCTCGCGAGCGTCGGCGTGGGGCTCGCGCGCCGGCGGCGCTTCGGGCGCACGGTGCTCGAGCTGCGCGGCGCGGAGCCGCTCGCCGCGGGCGGCGCGCTCGAGGCGGCGCTCGTCACCGGCGGCGCGCTCCCGGCGGCGGCGCCGGTGCGGCTCGTCCTCACCGTGCTGCGGCGGGTGACGACCGGCAGCGGCAAGGACCGCTCGACGCGCGAGGACGTCCTCTGGCAGGACGCGCTCGAGGCGCACGGCCGGGCGGAGCGGCGCTACGACGGGATGCGCACGGTGGTGCCGGTCGCGTGGCGGCTACCGCCCGCGCTCCCCCCGGCCACGCTCATGGCGCAGGGCGACGGGATCGTCTGGCGGCTCGAGGCGGGCGCGGCGCTCGCGGGCGCGGACTTCCGCGCGACCTTCGCGCTGCCGGTGCTGCGCGCGGGTGCCGCGAGGGATGAGGCCGAGACGACGCCGGGCGTGATCCCGGTCGGCGCCGAGTCGCTCGCGGACTACCGGCCGCCGGCGGACTCGCGCATCGTCGTGCGGCGCGAGGGCGGCGCGGTCGTCGCCGACTTCCCGCCGGCGCGCAACCGCGGCGCGGCCGCGTCGCTCACCCTCTTCGCCGCGCTGTGGACGGCGGTCTGCGCGGCGCTCGTCGGGCTCGGCGCGCCGCTCCTCTTCGTGCTCGTCTTCGGGCTGTTCGACGTGCTGCTCGTCTGGGGCGTGCTCGCGCTCTGGCTGCAGCGCTCGCGCGCGACGGCGTCGGCGCGCGGGCTCGAGGTGCGGAGCGGGCTCTTCTCGCTCGGCCGCGCGCGGCTGCTGTCGCCGGGCGACGTGCGGGCGCTCGAGGTCGCGCGGGGGATGCAGGCGGGGACGACGGCGTACTTCACCATCAGCGTGGTGGATGCGCGGGGGCGGCGCGTCGCGCTGGGCCGCGACGTGCGCGAGGTGCGCGAGGCGGAGTGGATCGCGGGACGGCTCGCGGCGGCGCTCGCCGCGGACGCCGCGGAGGGATCCGCGGCGCCGCCGCCGGTACGGTTCAGCTGGGAGCGCCGCTGAGCTGCTCGCGCACCCAGTCGGTGATGAGCGTGCGCGCGATCGAGTCGCGGCGCGGGAGGCGGGCGCGCGCGCCCTCGTCGCCCCACTCGCCGAACTCGGCGAGCTCCGCCGCCGTGAACCACCGCGCCTCCGCCAGCTCGGCGCGGTCGAGCGTGACGGCGGTCGTCTCGGCGCGCGCGCGGTAGCCGACCATGAGCGAGGCGGGAAAGGGCCAGGGCTGCGAGCCGCGGTACGCCACGCGTCCGACGCGCACGCCCGTCTCCTCGAGCACCTCGCGGGCGACCGCCTCCTCGAGACTCTCGCCCGGCTCGACGAAGCCGGCGAGCGTGGACCAGACGCGCGCCGGCAGCCGCGTGTGGCGGGCGAGGAGACATTGCGCGGGCGCGCCGCCGCCGGCGGGGCGCTCGACGAGCATGATCACCGCCGGATCGGTGCGCGGGTAGATCTCCGCCTTGCACGCGGGGTCGGTGCAGCGGCGCATGTGGCCCGCCTGCTCGACCGTCGTGGGGTTGCCGCAGGCGCCGCAGAAGCCGCTCCGCCGGTGCCACGCGGCGAGCCCGCGCGCGTAGGCGAGGAGGGCGGCGTCGTCGGCGGCCATCGCGGCGCCGACCTGGCGCAGGTCCACGAACTCGGCCCCGGGCGCGAGCGCGGCGACCCGCTCGGCGAGCCGCTCGGCGTCGAGCGCGGAGAGGTCGAGCGCGAAGACCGGCGTGTCGCCGTCGAGGCCGAGGAGCGGCCAGGCGTCGGCGGGCGCGAGGGCGGCGGCGTGCGGGGCGGGGAGCCAGGCGGCGCGGGGCGCGCCGGCGGTGTCGGCGACGAGATTCTTCTCGCGCCAGACCGGGACCACGCGCGCGGCGGGGTGCGCGCGCAGGGCGGCGAGCCAGCCGGCGTCGTGGCGCCGGGCGCCGGCGCGGTCGAGGCGGCCGCCGGTGTAGCCGAGGGGAGCGGGAGGGTGTGAGGCCATGGGGGAAAGCTAACGAGCGGACGGCGGGCAACCAGCGACGAGGAGGGCGAGCATGGCCGGCAGTCGGGGTGGGGCGACCTTCGCGCGGCGCGTCTTCACGGGGGCGGGGATCTACGGCGTGCTGCTGCTCGCGCCGATGTACTTCCTCGAGCGGCGGATCGGCGAGCTGGCGCCGCCGGCGATCACGCACGTCGAGAACTTCTACGGCTTCCTGGCGGTGACCCTCGCGTGGCAGGTCGCCTTCCTGGTGATCGGGCGCGACCCGCTGCGCTTCCGGCCGCTGATGCCTGTGGCGATGCTCGAGAAGGCGGGCTACGTCGTGACGATCGCGCTGCTGCTCGCGCTGGACCGCATCGATCCCTCCGCCGCGCTCGGGGCGGCGGGGGATCTCGTGCTGCTCGTCCTGTTCGTCGCCGCCTACCGGAAGACGGCGGGCGACGTCACCCGGGCCGAGGCGCCGGGCGCCGCGCCGTCAGCAGCCGCTCGCTAGCTCTCGCGCGTCTCCCCGGCCTCGCGCGGCTGCCAGGCCTGCTCGATGTCGGCCGCGGCCTTGCGCAGGATCTCGGCGACGCGGTGCAACGTGGGGTCGTCGGGGCCGCGGCGCCAGGCGCGCTTGAACGTGGTGCCGGCGAGGTGGGCGAAGGCGCTCTGCACCTCGCCGATCCCGCCGCCGGTGAAGTCGCGCACCGTCTCGCGCACGCGCTCGAGGATCTCGTCGAGGAAGTCGCGGTGCTCCTCGAGGTAGCGCTCGCCCTCGGGGGTGACGTGGTAGACCTTCTTCCCGTCCACCGTCTCGGCGCGCACGTAGCCCTCGTCCTCGAGGAGCTGGAGCGTGGGGTAGACCGTGCCGGCGGAGGGGGTGTAGCAGCCGCCCATCTTCTCCTCGAGCGCGCGGATCACCTCGTAGCCGTGGCGGGGCTTCTCCTTGAGGAGCCGGAGGATCACGAACTTGATCTCGCCGGAGCCGAACATCTGGCCCCGGCGCCGGGGGCCGCCGCCGGGGCCGCGGCGGCCGCGCCAGCCGCCGAACGGGAAGCCGGGGCCGAAGGGAAAGCCGGGGCCGAAGCCCCAGTCGTCGGGGTGTCGCATGCGGTCCTCCTCGGGGAATCGGCTCGCTCGACGATCGCTCGATCGCTCGCGAGCCATATCGCACAATATATCGTGTCGTGCGTCGCGATATATCGTAAGAAATGTCGCGTCTCCCGTCAAGGCCGTCCGGCGCGGGCCCGGGACTCGGCCAGCTCTTTCATTATCTCCCGCACCAGCGTGCCGGCCGGCAGCTCGCGGATCCGGACCACACCGCGGCCGGCCCAGAGCGACAGCCACTCGGGCTCGTTCCGGCTGGCGGCGGCGGTGCGCATCGGGCGGGTGAGGGCGTTCTGGTGCGGGTAGGGGAGGATCGCGTCGGCGTGGCCCGCGCCCTCGACCAGCTCGACGAACGCGTTGCGGAGCCCGCGGGCGGCGCGGCCGGAGAAGGCGCGGGTGACGACCGTCCCGTCGCCACCGGCGTCCCTGGCGGCGCGGAGCGCCCGGCGCCAGGGCTCGGAGGTGCCGGCTTCGGGCGCCAGCAGGAACGCGGTGCCGAGCTGGGCGGCGGTGGCGCCGGCGTCGAGGGCGCGGGCGAGGTCGTGGCCGTCCATGATCCCGCCGGAGGCGATCACGGGGAGGGGGACGTCGCGGGCGATCTGGTCCACGAGCTCGAGCGTCGGGACCATCGCTTCCTCGAACCGGTGGGCGAAGGTGCCGCGGTGGGCGCCGGCCTCCTCGCCCTGGGCGACGATCGCCTCGACGCCGGCGTCGGCGAGGAGCCGGGCTTCGGCGAGCGTCGTGGCGGTGCCGATCGTGGCGATCCCGGCGTCCTGGAGCCGGCGGAGCGCGTCGGGGGCGGGGATCCCGAAGGTGAACGAGAGCGCGGCGGGCCGGGCGGCGAGCACCGCCTCGAGCTGGGCGGGGAGGGGATCGGGCCCGACGGTGGGGAGCACGGGCTCGCCGATGCCGAGCCGGGCGTGGATCGGCGCGAGGAGCCGGAGCATCGGGGCGGGATCGCCGGGCGGCTCCGTGCGCCAGCCGCCGGCGAAGAGATTGATCGCGAACGGCCGGCTGGTGAGCGCGCGGATGCGGGCGGCGTCCTCCGCGATCTGCGCCGGGGTGAGATACGCCGCGGCGAGCGTGCCGAGCCCGCCGGCGGCGGACACCGCGGCCACGAGTGCGGGCGTCGTGGGCCCGCCGCCCATCGGGGCGGCGATGACGGGGAGCTCGACGTCGAGGCGGCGGAGGAGCGGGGTCGGCATGGGATCGCTCTCGCTGGGGTCGCCCTCAACATCGGGCCCGCCGGCGGCGGGAGCAATCGGGCGCGCCATCGCACTCGTGCGGACTCGTGCGGCGTCCGGCCCAGCGGTGCGCTCACAGGATGCGGCGCGCCGGCGGTCTTCCGCTACGATGTCGAGGGTCATGCCGACCGCGCCCAAGCTGCTGGCCCGTCTGCGCACTGCGCTCCGGCTCCGGCACTACAGTCCGCGCACCGAGACGGCGTACGTCGCCTGGGTGCGGCGGTACGTCCGTTTCCATGGGCTCCGCCATCCCGCCACCCTCGACGAGCGGGCGGTGGCGGCCTTTCTCGCGCACCTGGCCGACGCGGCGCACGTGAGTGCCGCGACCCAGAGCCAGGCCCTCTCGGCGCTGCTCTTCCTCTACGAGTCGGTGCTGGAGCGTCCGCTCGCGCGGCTGCCGGCGGTCGTGCGGCCCAAGCGGCCCATCCGACTCCCGGTCGTCCTGAGCCGGGCGGAGGTCGAGCGCGTCATCGGCGTGATGCGGGGGACGCCGAAGCTCGTGGCGCTCCTTCTCTACGGCTCGGGGCTGCGGCTGGAGGAGGCGCTGGCGCTGCGGGTGAAGGACGTGGATCTCGCGAGCCGGCAGCTCGCCGTGCGGCGCGGCAAGGGCGCGAAGGACCGGATGGCGCTCCTGCCCGAGCGGCTCGTCCCGCTGCTCGAGGCGCATCTCGTGGACGTCCGGCTGGGTCACGCCGCCGACCGGGCGCGCGGCCTGGGGCCGGTCGCGCTGCCGGACGCGCTCGCGCGCAAGTATCCGCACATCGGCGTCGGGTGGTCGTGGTACTGGGTCTTCCCGGCGACGCGGCCGCACTTCGACCCGGAGCTGGGCGGGCATCGCCGGCATCATCTCCATCCAACGGCGGTCCAGCGCGCCGTGGCCGCCGCGGTGAAGCGCGCGGGGCTCACGAAGCGGGCGAGCTGTCACACCTTCCGCCATTCGTTCGCCACCCATCTCCTCGAGGCCGGCTACGACCTGCGCACCGTGCAGGAGCTGCTGGGCCATCGGGACGTGCGGACGACGATGATCTACACCCACGTCCTGGCGCGCGGCCCGCTGGGTGTGGTGAGTCCGCTGGACCGGCTCGGGGAGGCGGGGCCGCTGGCGGGGCCGCTGGCGGCGCCATTGGCGGGACCATTGGCGGCGCCGAGGGTGCCGGAGCGCCCGGATCCGCCGCGGGATCCGGGTGCCGGTCAGGCTATCGGGGGATCGGAGCAGGAGTAGATTGGAGGTATCCCCGAGCGCTCTCGCCGTGGCGCCGCCCGATCCCGGCGGGCGGCGCGCGTGCGCAGCAATTGCGCACCTACGCAGCCAGCGCGCAGTCTCTCCCCGCCCGTTAGGCTGCGCCCCCGCAGCCAACGGGTGCCCCAGCGGGCACTTGGCCGCTCGGCGCTGGCGCGGCGCGGCGCGGATTAGGCGGCGGCCGCGGGAGCGGGGGGAGGCGGTATACTGTAGAACAGGCATTAG
>DASTSO010000169.1:0-25543 GCA_035760645.1 Gemmatimonadales bacterium | reverse complement strand
GTCGGGATGGAAGCGTCCCGCGAAGCGGTAGCAGCGGCCGGCGCCCGCGACGCGCTCCTCGAGCGGGGGCGCGTCCGCCGCGCCGGGCCAGGGGACGAGCGCGCCGGCGCTCGTGGAATCGAGCCCCGTGTCGCCGGTGGTGAGGAGCCGCGCGCCCGCGCGTACCCGCGCCCGGAGCGCGGGCGGCACCGGGCGCGCGGCGAGCCAGACGATCCACTCGGCCGGGCGTGCCGCCGCGCCGGTGGCGGCCGGATCGTCGGGCGCCGCGGTGGTCACCGCGATGGCGCGGCCCGATACCCCGGCCGCGGCCCGGAGCGCGGCCCCGACGTAGCGCGCGTCCTCGGCGTGAGCCGCATCGGCCACGAGCAGCGCACCGAGCGGCAGTGTATCGCGCCGGTCGGCGGCCGCGTCGGTCGAGCGCCCCGCGGCGCGGCCGGGCAGCGCTCGCCACTCGACCGCGGCACGCAGGCGCGGCCGCTCGCCGCTCACGCGCGTGAAGCCGTCGGGCGCGAGCACGACGATGCGCGAGCCGGGCGCGAGCTGCGCGTCGGCTTCCCGCAGCACCGCCCACGCATCCGCCGCAGCCGGCGTGGCGGTCGTATCGGTCGCGTCGAGCGCCGGCAGTCCCGGCGCGAGCAGGCGGAGCGGGGTGCCCGTGCGGCGCAGCGAATCGAGCAGGGGCGCGAGCGCCGCGCGCGCGGTCGGGTCGCCCGGCAGCGCGGGATCGACGAGCGCCCAGGTGACCGGCCTGCCGCGCCCGGCGCCCGCGCGGTAGGGTCCCGCGAGGGCGAGGACGAGCGCGGCGAGCAGCAGAAGGCGGAGGAGGAGCAGCCAGGGATCGGTGAGCCGAAGCGCGCGCGCGCGGGCCGGCGCGGCCTCGAGCCCGCGCAGGCTGCCGACCCGCACCACGCGCCCGGGCCGCCGGGCCCAGAGGTGCAGCGCCAGCGGCACGGCGAGCGCCGCGAGCGCGGCGAGCCAGGCGGGCGCGACGAAGGCGACGGGGCCGAACATGGCGGGCACCGCGTCAGCTCCGGCCGAGCCGCGCGCGCAGCGCCGCGCGCAGCGGCTCGTCGAGCGGCTCGTGCATGGCGAAGCGCGCGTACTGGATGCCGCGCCCCTCGAGCTCGCGCCGCAGCGCCTCGCGCGCCGCCGCACTGGCGGCGCGGAACGCGGCCCCCGCGCGCGCCGCGGCCACCTCGACGCGCCGGCCCGTCTCGAGATCCTCGAAGGCGACCGCCCCCTCGTACGGGAACTCGAGCTCGTGCCGGCCGACGACGTGGAGCGCGAGCACGTCGTGCCGCAGCGCCGCGAGCCGGGCGAGCGCGTCGCCGATCTCGCCGGCGTGCTCGTGGAAGTCGCTGATGACGACGGTGAGCCCGCGCCCCGGCGCTCCCGTGGCGATCTCCTCGAGCGCGGGCCAGGCGGGCCAGCGGCCGGCCGGGCGGGCGCGCTCGAGCGCGTGGAGCAGGCGGTGTAGATGGGCGTGGTCGCGCCGCGGCGGCAGCGCGTCGAGCGCGCGGTCGCGGAGGAGCCAGAGCCCCACGGCGTCGCCCTGGCGCGCGGCGAGCCAGGCGAGCGCGGCGGCGAGGAGCCGCGCGGCGTCGAGCTTGGTGAGCGTCCCCTCGGCATGGCCCATCGAGGCGGTCGCATCCACGACGAGGCGCACGGTGAGGCTCGTCTCCGTCTCCGACTCGCGCAGGAAGTAGCGGTCCGAGCGGCCGAAGAGCTTCCAGTCCACCCGCCGGAGATCGTCGCCCGGCTGGTAGCTGCGGTACTGCGTGAACTCGAGCCCCGCGCCCGGCCGCCGGCTCGCGTGCGCCCCCACGAGCATCCCCTCCACCGCGAGCCGCGCCGCGAGCGCGAGGTCGCCGATGGCGGCGAGCGTGGCGGGGTCGAGCAGCCGGGACCCGCTCACCGCAGCGGGCTGCGCGGCTCCGGCACCTCGCGCAGCAGGCGCGCGGTCACCGCGTCGGCGTCGATGCCCTCGGCCTCCGCGCGGAAGTTGACGAGCACGCGGTGGCGCAGCACCGGCGACGCCACGGCGCGCAGGTCGTCGAGGGTGACGGCGAAGCGGCCGGCGAGCACCGCGCGCGCCTTCGCCGTGAGGACGAGCGCCTGCCCCGCGCGGGGGCCCGCGCCCCAGCGCACCCACTCGCGCACGTAGGCGACGGGGCTGTCGGCCGGCCGCGAGGCGCGCACGAGCGCGGCGGTCCACCGCAGCAGGTCGTCCGAGATCGCCACGTCGCGCGTCACCGCCTGGGCCCGCAGGATCTCCTCGGCGCTCATCCGGGGCGTCACGGCGAGGGCGGCCCGCCCGGTGGTGCGGGCGAGGATGGCGATCTCCTCCGCCTCGCTCGGGTAGCCGACGCGCACGAGGAGGAGGAAGCGGTCGAGCTGCGCCTCCGGCAGCGGGTAGGTGCCGGCCTGCTCGATCGGGTTCTGGGTGGCGAGCACGAAGAACGGCCGCTCGAGCGGATAGGTGGTGCCGGCGTAGGTGACCGCCCCCTCCTGCATCGCCTCGAGCAGCGCGGCCTGCGTCTTCGGCGCCGTGCGGTTGATCTCGTCGGCGAGGACGACGTTCGCGAAGACGGGCCCGCGGGTGAACTTGAAGAAGCGGCGGCCCGTCGCGTGGTCCTCCTCCAGGATCTCGGTGCCGAGAATGTCGGTCGGCATGAGATCGGGGGTGAACTGGATGCGGCGGAAGGTGAGCGCCACCGCGTCGGCCAGGGTGCGGATCATGAGCGTCTTGGCGAGCCCCGGCACCCCCTCGAGCAGGCAGTGCCCGCCGGCGAGGAGCGCCATGAGGAGCTCGTCCAGCGTCGCCCGCTGGCCGACGACCACCTTCGCCACCTCCGCGCGCAGCGCGCCGAGGCGGTCGAGCACGCGCGCCACCTCGGCCTCGGTGAGGTCGCGCGGCGGGGCGGGGACGGCGCTCACGCGGCCCGCTCCCTCAGCCGGTCATCGCGTGGATCACGATGTTCACCCCGAACTTCGTGTTGTCCTCGACGAGGAAGCGCTTGTTGCGGAAGTCGTAGTCCCACTCGCACCCGTAGTCCTTGTTGCTGTAGAGGACGGCGATCCGCCCGTCGAGCTCGATCGCCTTGAGGTAGTCGTGCACGAGATCGTCGCCCCAGCCGTTGAGCTCGAGCGCGGTGGGCGGCGGGCCGTCGTCGAAGACGAAGAAGGCGCGGTAGAGCGGGTGCGTCCGCGGCAGCTTCCGCAGGGCGTCGGCCCCGAAGAGCTGCGCCATCTGGGCCTCGAACGAGCGGGCGAAGAGCCCGTCGATGTCGTGGTTGCAGTCGTCCACGAAGACGAACCCGCCGTTGCGCACGAAGCGCTCGAACACCCGCCGCTCCTCCGGCGTGAACTGCACCAGCCGGTGCCCCGCCAGATAGGCGAAGGGCGAGTCGAGCACCGCCCCGCTCGCCAGGTCCACCACCCGCTCCCGCTCCCGCACCGGCACCGTCGTGTACTCGAGGAGCGAGTGCAGGAGGTTCGCGGGCATCCGCTGGTCCACGTCCCAGTCCCCCGACGCGTAGCGCAGCCGGGTGAACGTGAAGTCCGCCCGGCGCCGGTGCAGGAGCTCGGCGCGCCGCTCGGCGTCGGGGGCGAGGGGGGAGGGCATGGGGGCTAGGGGCTAGGGGCTAGGGGCTAGGGCCTGGTCGACGGGCCTGGGGCGAGGCGGCCGGCATCTCCGGGGAGCCCCCTAGTCCCTAGTCCCTAGCCCCTAGTCCCTACTCAGATCGCGTCGCTCAAACTCGTGAACGTGAAGTCCCGGATCCGCATCGGCGGCACCAGGCTGTTCACGCCGGTCTCGATGTTGCGCACCCGCTCGGGGCGGCCGAGGGCGTCGAGGTTGTTGAGCATGATCACGGGCGACTCGTTGAAGCGGAAGTTCTTCACCGCGTGCTTGATCCGCCCGTCCTCGATGTAGAACGTCCCGTCGCGGGTCAGGCCGGTGAGGAGCAGCGTCTGGGGATCCACGAAGCGGATGTACCAGGTGCGCGTCACCAGGATGCCGCGCGGGGTGCTCTTCACCATGTCGTCCACCGACTGGGTGCCGCCCTCCATGATGAAGTTGGCGGGGAAGGGCACCGCCTCCTTCTGCTGCCGCGCGGCCCAGTAGCGGGAGTAGAAGACGTGCTTCACCACGCCGCGCTCGATCCAGTTCCGCCGCACCTGCGGCCGCCCGTCGGCGCTCCAGGGGCTCGTCGCCACCTCGGGGTGGGCGGGGTCGGAGTAGATCGTCACCCGCTCGTCCACCAGGCGCTCGCCGAGCCGGGTGCCGCCGCCGGCCTTGGAGAGGAAGCTGCGGCCCTCGTCGGCGTTGCGGGCGTTGAGGCCGAAGACGAGATACTGCAGGAGGTCCACCGCGGCGAGCGGCTCGAGGATCACGGTGTACTTCCCCGGCTCGATCGCCACCGGGTTGCGGCTCGCCACCGCCTTCTGCGTGGCGAGGTCGCTCGCGCGCCGGACGTCGAGCTTCGCGACGTCGCCCGCCTCGCCGCCGGCGAAGCCGGAGCCGGTGCCGTCGTTGGCGCGCACCGTGAGCTGGAGCGTCGCCACGGTCTCCTGGTGGTAGGCGAACAGCCCCTTCGAGTTCGCCATCGCCTGCCAGGTGGCGCTGTCCTCGAGGTAGCCGGCGGCGGTGCAGTCGTGCGCCTTCGCCGCGGCGATGCCGGTGGCCGCGGCCTGCGCGCGGAACTCGGGCGTGATCGCGGCGGTGCGCTCGTGGAAGGCCTGCACGGGGACGTACTGCTGCGGCCCCAGCGGCTCCATGAACTCGGGGTCCTCGGGCGCCAGGCGCGCGAGCTCCTCCGAGCGGCGCACCGCCCGCGCGAGCGTCGCGTCGTCGTACTCGTTCACCGTGACGCTCCCCGCGCGCTTCCCGAAGCTCGACTGGATGACCAGCGTCGTGTCCTGGCGTCCCCCGGCGGTGCTCACGGTGTTGCGGGCGTAGCGGATGTTGCCGCCCACGCTGCCGTTCAGGTTCGCCTCGCACGCGTCCGCCTGCGACAGCTTGAGCACCTTCTCGAGCAGCGCGCGCGCCTCGGCCTCGTTCATCCAGGGCATCAGATCTTCCTCGCCGTGTTGATGACGTTCACCCCCGTGAAGCGCGCCGTGGCCGAGCCGTGCGAGACGGAGCTCACCTGGCCCGGCTGGCCCTTGCCGTCGAAGAAGCTGCCGCCCAGCCGGTAGTCGCGCCGGTCGCAGACGGCGGCGCAGCTGTTCCAGAACTCCTGCGTGTTCGACTGGTAGGCCACGTCGCGCAGCGGGCCGACGATCCGGCCGTTCTTGATCTCGTAGAAGAGCTGGCCGCCGAACTGGAAATTGTAGCGCTGCTGGTCGATCGAGAACGAGCCGTCGCCGATGATGTAGATCCCCTTCTCGACCTTGGCGATCTGCTCGGCCGGGGTGAGCGGCGCCGGCCCCGGCTGCAGCGAGACGTTCGGCATGCGCTGGAACTGGACGTCGTTCCACGAGTCGGCGTAGCAGCAGCCGTCGGAGTCGGTCTGGCCCACGATGTGGGCCTGGTCGCGGGTCTTCTCGTAGTCCACGAGGATGCCGTCCTTGATGAGCGGCCACTCCTTCGTCTTCACGCCCTCGTCGTCCCAGCCCACCGTGCCCACCGCGTAGGGCTGGGTCTTGTCGGCCACGATCGTCACCTGGGGGCTGCCGTACCTGAACGCCTTCGAGCGCCACTTGTCGAGGGTGACGAAGCTGGTGCCGGCGTAGTTCGCCTCGTAGCCCAGCACCCGGTCGAGCTCGAGCGGGTGGCCCACCGACTCGTGGATCGTCAGCCAGAGGTGCGAGGGGTCGAGCACCAGGTCGTACTTGCCCGGCACCACCGACTTCGCCTTGAGCTTCATCGCCGCCTGGCTCGCCGCGAGCCGCGCGTCCTCGACCATGTCGTACGCGGTGCCGTAGACGACGGCGCCCGCGGGGGTCGTGCCCTTCCCGGCGGGCCGCCGGGAGAGGTACTCGTAGCCCATGCCCATCGGCGCGCTCAGCGCCTGGCGGGTCTCGAACTTCCCCGTCGCCTTGTCGATCACGGTGACGCCGAAGGTGGGCCAGATGCGGTGCACGTCCTGGTCGGCGTAGGTCCCGTCGGTCGAGGCGAAGTACTTCTGCTCGTTGACGAGGAAGAGGAGGCTGTTGACGTAGTTGGCGCCGGCCGTGAGCGCCGCGTCGCTCGCGGCGATGAGGAGGTCGGCCTTCTCCGAGATCGGCACCTCGAAGGCGTTCTTCTCGAGCGGCGTCCGCCAGGTGACCTCGCCGTAGCCCGGCACCGGGGCGAGCTGCACCGGCTCCGTCTGCAGCGGCGCGTTCGCCTTCGCGATCGCCACCGCCTGCGCCGCCGCCCGCGCCACGCCGTCCGGCGTGACGTCGTTCGTCGCCGCGAAGCCCCAGGTGCCGCCGGCGATGACCCGCACGCCCACGCCGTAGGACTCGGTGCTGGTGACGTTCTGGATCTTCCGGTCGCGCGCGCTGATGAACTGGTTGAGGTAGCGGCCGATGCGCACGTCGGCGTAGGTGGCACCCTTCGCGCGCGCCGCGTCGAGCGCGACGTCGGCGAGCGCCTTCCTGTCGGCGCGCGGGATCGGGGTCAGCGCCCCGAAGAACTCGCTGGGCCGGCCCCGGATGGGCAGGGCGAGCGCGCCGGCCGCCAGGCCGGACCATTGGATGAAGTCACGTCGTTCCACGAGGCATTCCCGCCAGGTTCGAGGAAGGGTGGACGTACGGATGTTGCCGGGGATCTGGGTGCAGCCGATACTCCGGAATATAGACGCGGCGCACCGCAAAAAAGTTGCGGCCGGCCGGCCCGGGCGCGGGCGGGATGGCGCGACCGGTCGGCCCGGGCGTAACATGAAGAACTCGCAGGACGTACCCGAGAGGAGACGCCATGACCGCGCCGACCGCCGACGTGCCCGCCCCCTCGCCCACCGCGCGCACGGCGGCCCGCCTCGCCTGCGGGCTGGGGCTCGCCGCCGCGCTCCTGCTGCTCGTCGCGGGACCGGGCCATCGCTTCGGCCTCTGGAGCTTCGGCACCGGCTTCGTCCTGCTGCGCTGGGCCGCGTACGGCGGCATCGCCGCGATGGTCCTCGGCGCCCTGGCGCTGCTCCTGGGCCGGCGCCGCGGCCCCGTCGGGCTCGCGCTGGCCGGGCTCCTCCTCGGCGCCGTCGCCTTCGCGATTCCCTACATCGGCGCCCGCCAGGCGCGGCGCGTCCCGCCGATCCACGACATCACCACCGACACCGAGAACCCGCCGCGGTTCCTCGCCGTGCTCTCGAAGCGGGTGGGGGCGAAGAACCCCGTCTCCTACGGCGGCGAGGAGATCGCCCGGCAGCAGCGCGCCGCCTATCCCGACATCGTCCCCTACGTCGCGCCGGTCGCGCCGGGCGCGGCCTTCCACGACGCGCTCGAGGCCGCGCGCGCGCTCGGCTGGACCATCGTGGCCGCCGACTCCGCCGACGGCCGGATCGAGGCGACGGCGCGCACCCGCTGGTTCGGCTTCTACGACGACGTCGTCATCCGCGTGACGCCCACGGCGAGCGGCGCGCGCGTGGACGCCCGCTCGCTGAGCCGGGTGGGGAAGAGCGACGTCGGCGCGAACGCGCGGCGCCTGCGGCGCTTCTTCGGCCGCCTGCGCGCGCAGGGATTCCAGGCCATGGCGCCGGCCTGAGGGAGCGAGGGCCCGCATGCGGATCGCGATCGGATCGGACCACGCCGGCTTCGCCTACAAGGAGCGCCTCCGCGCCCTCCTCGCCGCGCGCGGGCACGAGGTCGCCGACTTCGGCACCCATTCGACCGCGCCGGTCGATTACCCCGTCTTCATCCGGCCCGTGGCCGAAGCGGTGGCGCGCGGCGAGTTCGAGCGCGGCATCGTGCTGGGCGGCTCCGGCAACGGCGAGGCGATGGCCGCCAACCGCGTGCGCGGCGCCCGCTGCGCGCTCTGCTGGAGCGAGGAGTCGGCCCGCCTCGCCCGCCTGCACAACGACGCCAACCTCCTCTCCCTCGGCGAGCGGCTGCTCGACTTCGCGCTCGTCGAGCGGATCCTCGACGTCTGGCTCACGACGCCCTTCGAAGGGGGGCGCCACGTGCGGCGCCTCCGGCTCCTCGACGACCCGGACGCGGGCGCCGGCGCGGGCGGCGCCTGAGATGCGCGCGGGGCCGCTGCTGCGGCTCGCCGCGTGGGCGCAGGGGATCTACTACCTCCTCACCGGCCTCTGGCCGCTGCTGCACCTGCCGAGCTTCGAGTGGGTGACGGGCCCCAAGACCGACGACTGGCTCGTCCGCACCGTGGGCCTCCTCGTGGCCGCCATCGGGCTGGGGCTCCTGCTCGCCGCACGCCGGGGCCGGGTGGCGCGCGAGGTGGCGGTGACGGCCGCGGCCGCGGCGCTCGCGCTCGCCGCGGTGGACGTCGTCTACGTCGCCGACGGCACGCTGCGGCCCGTCTACCTCCTCGACGTCCCGCCCGAGCTCGGCTTCGTGGTGCTCTGGCTTCTGGGCTGGCGCGCGGGCGCGCCGGCGGCTCCCGCCGACAAATGAAACGGGGGAGCTTGCGCTCCCCCGTCTCCCGTGACAACTGCCTACCGGGTCCGTGCGGCCCGGCTCAGCGCGGCGAGCTGCTCGTGCTCGACGAGCTCGAGGAGCTCGAGGACGAGCTGGTGGAATCCGACCGCGTCGAGTCCGAGCGCATCATGTGCGAGCTGTCCGAGCGCATCATGCTCGAGCTGTCGGAGCGCATCATGCTCGAGGTGTCGCTCTGCACGTGCGACGTGTCGCTCTGCAGGCGCGAGTTGCCGGGCTGGTAGCCCTGGCTCGAGTCGCTGCGCGTGGTGTCGCTCGGGTTGTTCATGTGGTGCATGTCGTTCATCGAGCCGGTACCGCTCGACGTGATCGCCGCGCAGGCGATCGTCGCGCTGGACTTGCTCGTCGTCTTGTGCACCGCGATGACGTGGTTGCCGTCGGCGAGCTGCTCGAGACCCTTGCTGACCGTGGTGGTGCTCTTCGCGTGGCCCTTGCGCTCGCCCGTCGCGGTGCGGAGCGTCGCGGTGACCGCGCCCGGGTTGTCGCAGGTGCCGCTGTGGATCATGGCCGCGTGGCCCTTGCGGTTGATCACCGGGTGCTCGAGCTCGAGCTCGACGCGCGTGCGGTTGGCGCCGAGAGGCGTGAGGGTCACCTCGCCCGATGCGCCCGAGTTGTGCGTCGCCTCGAGCGTGAGCGTCGTCGCGCCGGCGGCGCCGGCGGCGTTGCCCATGTCCATGTTCGCCGAGCGGCTGGTGTCGCTCGGGACGCCCATGTTGCCCATGTGGCTGGTGTCGCGCGAGACGCCCATGCGGCTCGTGTCCCGCATGTTGCCCATGTTCCCCATGCGCGACGTGTCGCTCGGGACGCCCATCCGCGACGTGTCGCCCATGTTGCCCATGCGACTCGTGTCGCTGGTGACGCCGCGCGAGTAGCCGCTGGTGTCGCGCCGCATGCTCGTGTCGCTCGGCACGCCCATCCGGCTGGTATCGCCCATGTTGCCCATGTGGCTGGTGTCGCGCATGTGGCTGGTGTCGCGCTGGCCGCTCACGCCGTAGCCGACGGTGTCGCGGTGCGTCGTATCCGTGGTGACGGCGACGCCGGTCGTGTCGCTCGCGCTCGCGCCGGCGACGCCGGTCTCGGTATTTTTGGGGCCGCAGGCCGCGGCGACGAGCGCCATGGCGGCCAGGCCCAGGAGATTTCTCTGCTTCATGGTCACTCCGACTGCTGAAAGGCTGCGGACGAACCCACCCCGTGGCTCCCTGCGTATCTGTCTTCGCCCCGGCAAGATAGGTCGCCCCCTGCGGGTGCGGTCTGTGAGTGTGGGAGCGACCGGCTCGTGACCCGGGTCACATCCCTCGGCTAACTCGCTGCCCCATCCTCGCCTGCAGCATGCCCGAAGCGACCGAATCCGCCGCCTCCGCCCCCGCCGAGGAGCCCGTGCGCACGATCACGCGCGAGGAGCTGCGCGCCCGGCTGGAGGCGGGCGCGCCGCTCACCCTCGTCGAGATCCTGCCGCCGCCGATGTACCGCGCGGGCCATCTGCCGGGCGCCATCTACATCCCGCCCGCGCAGGTGCGCGAGCTCGCCCCGAAGCGCCTCCCCGACAAGTCGGCGCCCATCGTGGTCTACTGCGCCGGCTTCACCTGACCCACCAGCCGGAACGCCGCCCGTGCTCTGGCGGCGATGGGCTACACCGACGTGCGCGACTACGTCGGCGGCAAGGAGGACTGGGTGGCCGGGGGCGGGGAGCTGGAGCGGTAGCTACTCCGGCTCCGTCACCCCGCTCGGCACCACCTTCAGCCGGTTGTGCACGTCGTGCACCCCCGACACGCTCGCCGCCACGTCCTCGGCGATGCGCTTCATGCGGCGGTCGTCCACGTCGCCCTTCAGCGTCACTTCGCCGTGCTCGACCGAGACCTCGATGCCGGTGGCGTCGACGTCGGGATCGCGCGTGAGCGCCTCGTTGACGTCCTCGCAGATGCGCTCGTCCGAGCGGCGCCAGTTGCGCGGCCCGCGGCCGGCGTGGCCGCCGCGGGGCGCGCCGGCGCCGGCACGCAGACCGCTCGCCTCCCGGGCCTCGCGCCGGTACTGGGCCTCGCCCCACGTGTCCTGGCCCGGGAAATCGTCGCCCCCGCGGCCGGGCACCGTGCGGTCGCCGCTCCCGGTGGTGCGGGCGCCCCAGTCCATGTAGCCCGGCGTCATCGGGAACGCCCCGCCCCCGCCGGCATAGAGACTCCCGCCGAAGGGGCCGTAGGCGCCGGGCCCGCCGCGCCGGGAGACGTGGGGCCCGGCGTCCCAGGTGGGCCCGTTGGGCCCGTCGCCGTACCGATAGTCCTGCTCGAAGCCGGGCCGGGACCGCCGCCCGTACGAATCGCGCTGTGCCATGCTCTCGCTCCTCCTCACTGCTGCATTCCTCCGCGCCTTCGCGCGCGAACGCGAACGCGACCGCGTGCATGCCCGCCACCCTCGCACCGCGCCCGCGCGGCGCGCGGTGAGCCACGACGCATTCCGCGGCCGCGGGCGGCGCTACCTTGGCCGGTCCCGCGGCCGCGGAGCGCCTGCGGCCCGCTCGTTTCTGGTGCAGGAGGCCCGAATGACGAAGAAACCCCGCAACTACAATCAGGACTACTTCAAGGTGGCCGGCTCGCTGCAGCCGGGCGACGAAGAGGTGCCCCGGATCGAGAAGGAGGAGCTGACGCAGCAGGGCCGGCGGGCCCGGAAGGGCAAGATCCCGCCGGGCGCACCGGGCCACTGGCACGACGCGGGGTGAGGGACGGCACGGACATCGACGCCGACGGGGCAGGCCGAATGGCCTGCCCCGTCGTCTATCGGCCCCTCCGCTCCGTTCAGCGCTGCGCGCGCTGCTCCTGCGCGCGCTCGGCCTGCGCGCTGCCGCTCGCATCCACCGACGCGGCGGCCGACGCCGCGGCCGACGCCGCCGACGCATTGGTCGACGTGCTCGCGTTCGCGGCGAGGTTCCGATCGAACTGCGCCCGCTGGGGCGCGTCGAGCGTGCCGCGGATCTCGCCGTGCAGGCGCGCCGCCGCCTGCTGCATCTGCGCGTCGCGCTGCTCCGCACCGCGCTCCGCACCGCGCTTCGCGCTGCGCTTCGCGCCGGTGGCCCCCGCCGTCGCCTCGGCCCGGGCCGCGGCCGAGGTCTGAAGGGCGACCTGCTGCACCCGCTCGCGGTAGGCGGCGAGTGAGGCATTCACCTGCGCCGTCTGGCGGGCGGTGAGCGCGATGCCGCCGAGGAGCGCGGCGCGCTGCGCGCGCACCATGTCGTCGGCCACGGCGGCGGCGACGGAGGTCGAGCTCCGCAGGTCGGCCGCCCCGGCGCCCGCGAGCCCCGGCCCGCCGGCGAGGCTGCCGCCCATCGAAGTCGTGCTGCCCAGCGTGGCACCGAGCGCGCCCGCGCCGCCGGGCGCGCCGGTTACGCTCGCGGCCACGCCGGACGTGGCCGATCCCGCGCTCGAGAGGCTGCCGGCGCCGAGGCCGCCGGTCGCGGCGCCGGTCGCGCCGCCGACGAGACCGGCGCCGACCTGCGCGGCAGCGGTCGAAGCGAGCGCCAGCGTGAGCGCGGCGCCGAGGGCGAGGGGGCGGGTGATCGTCATGAGGTGGTCTCTCCGGTGTCTGGGGATCCGAAGCCGGGGCCGCATGCCCCGCGCCGGTCGGCCGGAGAAGCAGGGCGGATGCCACGCGGGCCGCCTGGACCAGGGCGGCAGGTCGTTGCGTGACAACGGCTTGCGATTCGGTGATCCGGCGTGCCCCGGCGCCCGGGCGTAACGAAGCGACCGACCTGTAGCGAAGCGTTACAGGTCGGTCGGTCGGATCGTTCCGGTGGACCCGCGAGGGGACCCGTCAGGCGAGGCCGCGCCGGATCGCCTCGAGCACCTTGTCGCCGAAGACGTCCACCTCCTCGAGCGTGGTGTAGACGTTCGGGGTGACGCGCACGCCGTCGAACTCGGGGTGGTTGATCGGGGTGGTGACGATGTTGTGCTTCGTGCGGAGCCAGGCCACCAGGTCGTTCGGCTTGAGGCCGTCGACGTGCAGCAGGCCGATGGCGCCGCCCGAGCGCTCGTCGAGCGGGGTGAGGATGCGCACCCGGTCGCTCTCCTTCTGCAGCCGCTTCGCCCAGCGGTTCCGGAGGAAGCGGAGCCGCGCGATCTTCCGCTCCGCGCCGATCCCCCGATGGAAGGCGAGCGCCGCGGCGATCGCGTTGTGGTTCGCCGCGGGGTGGGTGCCGATCTCCTCGTACTTCCGGATGTTCTCGTCCATCGCCGCCGGTGCGGCCATCAGCGGCCAGAGCGCCTTCTGCTTCGCCTTGCGCACGTAGAGGAAGCCGGTGCCGATCGGCGCGAGCAGCCACTTGTGCAGGCTCGTGCCGTAGTAGTCGCAGCCGAGCTCGTCGCGGGTGAAGGGGAAGTGCGCGAAGGCGTGCGCCCCGTCCACGAAGACCTCGATCCCCCGCGGCCGCGCCAGCTCGACGATCTCGCGCACCGGCAGGATCTGCCCGGTGAGATTCGTGATGTGGGTGACCTCGATGACGCGCGTGCGCGGCGTGATCGCCTTGCGGAACTGCTCGACGACGTAGTCGGTGGACGGGGGCGGCACGGTGAAGGAGATCTCCTTCAGCACGATCCCGTGCCGCCGCACCCGCGTGTCCCAGCTCGTGAGCATGCGCGGGTAGTTCTGGTTGGTGGCGACGACCTCGTCGCCCGGCTTGAGATCGATGCCGGAGATCATCGTCTCGAGCGCCTCGCTCGCGTTGCGCACGATGGCCATCTCCTCCGGGTCGCACCCGAACTCGCGCGCGAGCTCGCGGCGCACCGCCTCCACCCGGGGCTCGAGCACCGCCCACATGTGGTCCACCGGGATCTCGTTCGAGAACCGGAGGTCGCGGATCATCTGCTCGAGGACGTGCGTCGGCGTGGGACAGCAGCCGCCGTTGTTCAGGTTGACGAGCGTGCGGTCCACGTCGAAGGCGCGCTGGATCTCGCTCCAGTAGGCCTCGTCGTCGGCCAGCACGGCGGCCGGGCGGTCGCCGGCGATGGCCAGGCTCTCGCGCAGCCGGCGCACGGCGCTCGTGTGGAAGGCGGGCAGCGTCGCGGCGGTGCCGGCGAGACTGCCGAGGAAGGCACGGCGGGTCGTCATGGAGACTCCGGAAGGGAGAGGGGGCTTCCCGAACTTTCCGTCCGCCCGCGCGCTGCGCAAGATCTGGCCGGCGCGAGTACATTCCCGCATGCCCTCCATCAGCTTCCGGCTCCCGGCGCGCCGCGCGGCGGCCGCCGCCGCGCTCGCCGGCGCGCTCGCGACCGCCGCGGCCTCCGCCTGCGCGCCCGCGCGCCCGCCGGCGCCCGCCTCCCCCGCGCCCCGGCTCGCCGCGCTCGACGAGCTGCAGACGCGCCTCGCGCGCGACGTCTCGGGCGACAGCGCCTACCGCACCGTCGCCTTCGTCGAGCAGTTCTGGCGCCAGCCGGGCAGCGTCGGCTTCGACACGACGATCGCGGACGTCGCGGCGCGGCTCCGGCGCGCGGGCTACGTCCCCGAGGACGCCGCTCCCGCCGGCGCGCCGCTCGTCTACCGGATCGAGCGGCGGCCGCTGGATCGCCCCGGCTGGGCGCCGCTCGACGCGACGCTCGCGCTCGAGGGCGGGCCGACGCTGCTGCGCTTCGCCACGAACCGCAACATGCTCCTCATCGGCTCGGCCTCGACGCCCGACACCGGGGTGGTGGCGGAGGTGGTGAGCCTCGCCGGCCGCACGCCGCAGACGCTCGGCGACGTCGCCGGGAAGATCGTCTTCGCCGACAGTGCCGAGGCGCGGCTCCTCGGCCCCGCGCTCCAGGCGGGCGCCGCGGGCGTCCTCGTCTACCGGATGCCGGCCTACACGCAGCCCGCCACGAACCGCACCGCGATCCAGTTCGGCGCCCTCCCGCGCGGCGTGCCGGCCGACTCGACCGGGACGCAGTGGGCGATCGCGCTCTCGTTCGAGGCGCGCGAAGGGCTCAAGCAGGCGCTCGCGCGGGGCCCGGTGCGCGCGCGGGTCGCGACCCGCGTCGCGTGGCGCGCGGCCCCGGAGCTCACCCTCGTGGCGGAGGCGCGCGGGCGCACGCCGCAGCGCTTCGTCTTCAGCGCGCACGTGCAGGAGCCGGGTGCCAACGACAACGCGAGCGGGGTCGGCACCCAGGCCGAGATGGCGCGGGTGCTGGCGAGTCTCGTGCGCACGCGCGCCGTGGCGCTCGAGCGCACGATCACCTTCGTCTGGGGCGACGAGATCCGCGCGATCGCGCGCTACCTGAAGGAAGACAGCGTGCGCGCGCGGGACGTGCGCTTCGGGCTCAGTCTCGACATGGTCGGCGAGAACACCGCGAAGACGGGCGGCACCTTCCTCATCGAGAAGATGCCGGATCCGTCGGCGGTCTGGACCCGCGGCGACGACCACCACACCGAGTGGGGCGGCGAGCCGCTCACCGTCCAGCAGCTCACGCCGCACTGGTACAACGACTTCGTCCTCGGCCGCTGCCGCGCGGTCGCGCGCGCGACGCCGGGCGGCTGGGTGGTGCGCGCCAACCCCTACGAGGGCGGGAGCGACCACACGCCGTTCCTCGAGGCGGGGAAGCCGGGGCTCCTGATGTGGCACTTCACCGACCAGTTCTACCACACCGATCTCGACCGGCTCGACAAGGTGTCGCCGGAGGAGATGGCGCGCGTGGGCCGCTGCGCGCTCGCCACCGCCGTCCCGCTCGCCACGGCCGACGCGGCCACCGCGCGCTTCGTCGCGGCGGAGACCCGGGCCGCCGCGCTCGACCGGCTCGCGCGCGAGTTCGCGCTGAGCCGCGACGCGATCGCGAAGGGCGGCGACCGGGCCGAGCAGCGCCGCATCGTCGCGACCTGGGGCGAGTGGTACGACGGCGCGCTGCGGGCGGTGGCGGAGGTGCCGGTCGACGGCCCCGACGCGGGTGTGCAGGCGGCGATCGAGGCGGCGCGGGCGGACGTGCGGCGGGCGGCGGAGGATTTCGTGGGGAGATTGAAGTAGGCGAAGGTACGGAAGGATGGAAAGCGACGAGGGGCGACCAACCGGTCGCCCCTCGTCGTTGGCCGGCGTCGAGCCGCTCAGAGCGGGAGCCGGACGCGGAGGTCCACCAGCACGCCCGAGGGGGCGTCGTCGACGACGTAGACGTCGCCGTGGGGCCGGATCACCATCCGCTCGAGCCGGCCGCGGCCCCGGCCGCGGCCGTTGTTGCCGCGGTAGTAGTAGATGACCTGCGTGTCGCGCACGCGCTCGACGCGCTCGACGACGTAGCCGCGCTCGACCAGCACCTCGCGGGTGACGACGACGGCGCGGTCCATCGGGACGTAGCGGCGGTCGCGGTACTCGCGGCGCTCGCGGTACTCGCGGTACTCGCGCTCCGAGCGGCCGTGGTCCTTGCCGTGCCCCTTGCCGTTGCCGCGGCCCTGGGCGTGAGCGGGAGCGGCGAGCACGAGGCCCGCGGCGGCGAGCGCGAACGCGATGCGGCGGTATCCTGCCGACATGGCCGACATGGAGGATCTCCTTAGAAGGAAAGCGATGCGTGGAACCCGCCGGCCCCAAAAGCAAGAAGCGTGCACCGGCGCGCGTGCGGCCGCGGGCGCCGGAGGCGGCGCGCGCAAACGTATGTAGAAGAAGGTGTTCGGCGCGCCGCCCCCGGCCCCGCCGACCGTGCCGGGCGCCCGGCGCGCTGCACGATCCTGCAGCGGAGGGCGGGATGCTGTCCTGCCCGGGGGACGGTGGTGTCCACGCGAGGACACCTGCCCGTTCCCTGAGTGATGGGCCGCGTCCCTTCGACCGGCTCCGATGCACGCCGGCCCCGACGCCGGCAGGAGGGCAGCATGTACATGGTGATCCGGCGCTAC
The DNA here is from genome assembly GCA_035760645.1 of Gemmatimonadales bacterium. Lineage (GTDB taxonomy): Bacteria > Gemmatimonadota > Gemmatimonadetes > Gemmatimonadales > GWC2-71-9 > DASSTY01. Next base: position 9,121 of record DASTSO010000169.1, on the reverse strand, counting down.
GGCGCCAAGCGCGGCACGATCGACGAGCTCGCGCGCGACGTCCAGCAGAACTTTCTCCCGATCGCGAGCAACATTCAGGGCTTCGTCTCCTACGAGTTCATGAGCGAGGGGGACGACGCCTTCTGCACGGTGAGCGTCTTCGAGTCGCGCGAGGGCGCCGCCGAGTCCACCCGCCGCGCCGCCGACTACGTCCGCGAGCGCTTCGCCAGCCGCGGCGTCGAGCGGCGCGACGTGATCGAGGGCGAGCTGGTCCTGCACCGGGAGGCGATGTTCGCCGGCAGCGGCCGCTGAGCGCCGGCCGCTGAGCGCCGGCCGCGGGAGAGGCGGGATGTGAGCGCAGTCACCGCCCCCGCCCCGCGGGGCCCCGAACGTCACAGGGCCGGTCGACACGCGGTCGACCGGCCCTGTCGGTGAACGGGGCGGAGCCCCGGGGAGAGACGTATGACGATGCGAGTGGCGCTGACGGCCGGGCTGGCTCTGGCCGTGGGAGTGATGGGGTGCGAGAAGGGCCGCCGGTCGGCGATGGGCGGTGGGGGCGGTGACACGACGAAGACGGTCCAGGACACGATCGTCACGCAGCGCGCCGTGCAGGACACGATGGTCGTCAAGACCGACACCACCGTGAAGACCGACACGTCGGTGAAGCGGGGCACCGGTGCCGCCAACACCCCGCGCGACACGCTCAAGGACACCCGCGGCACCAAGGCGGGTGCCGACACGAGCCGCATGCGCATGCGGACCGACACGGCCCGCATGCGCATGCCGGGCGACACGACCCGGCGGTAGCCGCGCGCGCCGGGCGCGCGCGCTGGGCGCGCGCTAGCGCTTCGGGTGGGGCCGGTCGTCGAGGGCGACGTCCTCCAGGGTGTCGCCCCGCTGGGGCCGGCCCTCGCCCGGGTCGCCGTCGCCCTGCGGCTCGGCCCCCGCGTAGCTCTCCTCGCGCACCTCTTCGTCCGTCACCGGCACGTCGGCCGCCTGCGCCTTGCGCGCCGCCGCCGGGTTCACGTCCCGCTGCATCTCCTGCTCGACGTCTCGCTTCGGGTCCTGCGCCATCGGGTCCTCCGGATCCTGCGACCGTGCGGGGTTGCTGTCTCCCTGCAACCTAACACCGCACCTCGAACCGATGCTCCCTCCCCGTCGGCAGCCGCCGCGCCCGCACGTGCAGGAGACGGGTCGCCGGGTCCCACCACCAGGTGGGGACGTGCGCGTCCCAGCTCCCCTCGACCAGCACCTCGCCGTTCCAGCGCACCTCGTCCGGCCGCTCGGCGAGCGGGGCCTCGACGTACCAGCGGCGGCTCGTCGGGCGACCGGCGTACCAGCCCTCGGGCGGCGCGATCTCGACGGCGAAGCCGTCCGGTGCGGGGGTGACGGTCACGGTCGTGCGGCTGGACGCCCCCTCGCGGTAGTCGTTCGTGTGGCCGTCGTCCTCGTAGAGCACGTAGCTCGTGGGTGCGCTGCCGGCGGGGCCCGGATAGACGCGCACGGCGAGCTCGTCCTCGGGCTGCGCCTCGGTGTGCGGGGCGACGAAGGCGAGCGGGAGCACCGCACCGCGCCGCACGAAGAGCGGCACCGTGTCGAGCGGGGCGGGGAAGTTCCGGAGCCAGGTGGGGCCGTGATAGGTCTCGCCGGTCCAGAAGTCCACCCAGGCGCCGCGCGGGAGATAGACGTTGCGCGTCGTGCCCGCGTGCAGCACGGGGGCGACGAGGAGCGACGGGCCGAGGAGGTATTCGTGGCCCAGGTCGGGCGCCACGGCGTCGTCGGGGTCGTCGAGCAGGAGCGGCCGCATGAGCGGCAGCCCCGTGTCGTGCGCCTCGCGCGCGGCGGTATAGAGGTAGGGGAGGAGCCGGTACCGCAGCTCGGCGAACCTGCGGCAGATCGCCTCCGTCTCGGGGGAGAACTCGAAGGGCGCCGTCGGCCGCTCCTGCCCGTGCGGGCGGAACACCGGCGAGAGCGCGCCGAACTGGAACCAGCGGCAGTAGAGCTCGTCCGAGGCGACGGGGCCGATGAAGCCGCCGACGTCGGTCCCCCACCACGGGATCCCCGAGAGCCCGACGTTGAGGCCCGTCGCCACCTGCGGCGCGAGCCACTCGAAGGCGGTCATCACGTCGTTCGACCAGAGCGCGGCGCCGTGGCGCTGGATGCCGGCGTAGCCCGCGCGGGTCAGCACGAACGGCCGCTCGTCGGGCAGATCGCGCGCGGCGCCCTCGACGAGGGCGCGCGCCCACTCCATCGCGTAGAGGTTGTGCACGTCGGCGTGCGCGCCCCCGGCGTAGCGGCTCTCCGCGTCGAAGGTGTCGGGCTCGCCGAGATCGGTCCACCACCCCGCCACGCCGTCGGCGACGAGCGGCAGATGGCGCCGCCACCACCAGGCGCGCGCGTCTGGGCTCGTCATGTCCACGATGCCGCCGCGGCCCCACCACTTCTCGAGCACCGTCGGCGCCGTCCCGTCGGGCGTCGCGCTCGTGGCGAGATGGCCGGCGCGCGCCGCCTCGTCGAAGGCGGGGAGCGCCGCGTCCACGTACGGCTCCTCGATCACGATCGTGCGGAAGCCCTGCGCGCGGAGCCGCGCGATGCGCCGGCGCGCGTCGGCGAAGTGCGTCGCGTCCCACTCGAGCGCGCCGATCCGGTGCGCGCCGCCGAAGTGCGGCACCCCGCCGAACCAGTGGAGGTCGAGGATGATCGCGTCGCAGGGGATCCCGCTCGCGCGGTAGCGGCGTGCCACCTCGTCCACCTCGTCCCAGCTGCGGTAGCCGAACTTCGACTGCAGGAGCCCGAGCGCCCACTTCGGCGGCAGCGGCGGCCGGCCGGTGAGTCGGGTGTAGCGCTGGAGCACGCCCGCCGCGTCGGGGCCGTAGCAGAGCCAGTAGCGGTGCTCGCCCGCCGCGGCGGTCACCGTCCAGCGGTCGTCGGCGGTGAAGTCCCAGCCGTGCCGGTAGTGATTGTCGAGGAAGAGGCCGAAGCCGGCCGAGGAGAGGAGGAGCGGGATGGTGGTGTTGCCGTTGCCCTGACCCGCCACCCCGGGGCAGCTCTTCTCGCGCACGTTCCCGAACGGCCCGAAGGCGCGCACCCGGCCGCGCCAGCCGAGGCTGGTGTCGTCGGCGCCGCGCACCTTCTGCCCCAGGCCGTAGAACTGCTCGGTCGGGCCCATGCGGCAGGCGAGGAGGTGCTCCGCGGCGTCGCCGTCGTCCGCCGCCACGTGCGCCGCCGCTTCGGCGAGAAGCACGCTGCTGCCGACGTCGCGGAAGGTGACGAGCGCGCTCGCGGGGTCCACCTCCACGACGAGCGCGCCCGCGCGCGCGACGAGCCGCCCCTCGCGCTCGGTCCAGGGCTCGCACACGGCGTCGTCGGCCGCGGTGCGGTCGGCGGCGCCGAAGACGACGGCGGGCGAGGCGGGCTCGTCGTCGCCCGCGGCACCCGTGGCGCTCGTGGCGCGGGTGCGGCGGACCTTGACGATCCCGTCGGCCACCGCCTCGACGGTGAGGCGGACGCCGGCGTGGTCCAGCCGGAGCCGCCGGCCCTCGAGGTGGACGGCGGACGAAACGCGGGACGGCGAGCCGAGGATCGCCGATTGGTGCTCGACGCTCAGATGCGGGCCTGTGAGAGCTGAGAACTGCGCAACGAAGGGGGAAGGGGAAGGTAACGGCCGGTACCGGCTCCGTGTAGGGCGCGCGCGATTGCGCTCCGCCATCGCGTTACATTGAGAAGCCTATGACGATTCCCTCCTGGCGCGCCTGGCGCGACCGCCTCCGGGGCCTGCGGCGGCCCGGCCCGCGGGGGCTCCTCGCCCTGGCCGCCGCGGCCGTCGTGGCCGGCGTCCTGGTCTTCGCCGCGCTGGTGCTCGCGCCGGTGCGGGGGCTCGACCTGCACAAGCTGCGCAGTCTCCCGGGCGAGGGCTCGGTGGTCTACGACCGCACCGGCCGCGAGCTGGGCCGGTTCTTCGTCGAGAACCGGCACGTCGTCGACCTGACGAAGCTGCCGGCGCTGGTGCCCCAGGCGTTCGTGGCGGTCGAGGACGCGCGCTTCCGCGAGCACGGCGGGGTGGACTGGTGGCGCACCGGCGGCGCGCTCGTGGCGAACCTCCGGGGCGGCAACCGCGGCCAGGGCGGCTCGACGCTCACGATGCAGCTCGCGCGGAACATGTATCCCGACCTGCTGCCGCGCTCGAAGAGCTTCGTGCGCAAGTTCCGCGAGATGGCCGTGGCGCGGCAGCTCGAGCACGCCTTCTCGAAGGACAGCATCCTCCAGGCCTATCTCAACACGATCTATCTCGGCGCCGGCGCCTACGGCATCGACGCCGCCGCGCACACCTACTTCGACAAGCCCGCGGCCGAGCTCGATCTCGCGGAGGCCGCCCTCCTCGCCGCGCTGCCGAAGGCGCCGAGCAGTCTCAACCCCTTCACCAACCCCGCGGGCGCCCGCGAGCGGCGCGACCTCGTGCTCGACCGCATGGTGGAGACGCACGCGATCACCGCGGCCGAGGCGCGCCGGGCGAAGGCCGCGCCGCTGGGCGTCGTGAAGACGGCGACGGAGGAGGACGAGCGCCGCGCGACGACCGACGTCGGTCCCTACTTCGTCGAGTTCGTGCGCCAGCGGCTGCAGGCGCGCTTCGGCGACACGCTCTACCGCGGCGGGCTCAGGATCTACACGACGCTCGACCACGACCTGCAGCAGCAGGTGGAGGAGGCGCTCGAGGCGCAGGCCCGCCGAGTGGAGCGCGGGCAGTTCGGGCGGCTCGCCGCGCCGCGCCGGGGCGCGGAGCCGGTCGACAGCGCGGCGGGCACGCCGTATCTCCAGGCCGGGGCCGTCGTCATCGACGCCGACTCGGGCGACGTGCTCGCGCTGGTGGGCGGGCGCTCGTTCGAGGAGTCGCCCTACAACCGGATGACGCAGGCGCACCGCCAGCCGGGGAGCGCGTTCAAGACGTTCGTCTACGCCGCCGCCCTCGCCGCGGGCCAGACGCCCGACAGTCTGGTGAACGACGATCCCATCACGGTCGTGGTGGACGACACCACCATCTGGAAGCCGGCCAACTTCGAGTACGACGCGATGCACTCGGGCGGGACGGTGACGCTGCGGCGCGCCTTCATGCAGTCCCGGAACCGTGCCGCGGTGCGGCTCGCCCAGCAGGTGGGGATCGACCGGGTGCGCGCCGCCGCCCGGCGCGCGGGGCTCGACGACTCGCTCCCCGCCGTGCCCTCGCTCGCCCTCGGCACGGCCGACGTGCGGCCGATCGATCTCGTCGTCGCCTACGCGCCCTTCATCCGCGGCGACGGGCACCGGCTGGTGCCGCGCTTCGTCACCCGCGTCGTCGACCACCAGGGCGACACCGTCTACACCGAGCCGGTGCGCGCGCCGCGGGGCCTCGACTCGGTCGTCGCGCTGGGGGTGCGCGACATGCTCGCCGCGGTGGTGGACCACGGCACCGGGTGGCCGGTCCGCCAGAGCGGCTTCACCGGCCCCGCCGCCGGCAAGACCGGGACGACGAACTTCTCGACCGATCTCTGGTTCGTCGGCGGCGTACCGCACCTGCTGGGCGGCGTCTGGTTCGGCTTCGACCAGCCGCGCGAGATCCTGGGCGGCGAGTACGGCACCGGCGGCCAGCTCGCCGGCCCCCTCTGGGCCACGATCATGCGCGAGGCGCGGAAGCGTCGCGCCGCGCTCCTCGGCGCGAAGCGCGAGGTCGAGCCGTGGCCCGGCAACTGGCGCCCCCGCGTCCCCGCGCCCCTCGTCGTCGCCCCCACCGACAGCGTCCCGCCCGACGACTCCCTCGGCGCCGCCGGCGCGGGACCCGACACGACCGAGGCGCCGGTCGCGCTGCCGGGGCTGCCGGCGGGGGTGACCATCGGCGGGACGGCGGGAGACTCCGCGCGGCGGTGAGCATCGGCGGGAGGGCGGGACGGCGGGAGGGCCCCGATGTGCGACGAGCCTCCGGTGTCTGCACCGGAGGCTCACGTGTGAGATGAGTTTCCCGCCGTCCCGCCTCGCCCGCCGTCCCGCCCTAGCCGTTCCCCCGATACCGCTCCAGCGCCACCTTCGCCGCCAGGGCGCCGAGCATGGCGAGGCCGACCTGGACGGTGAGGAGGTCGCGGCGGATGCGGTCGCGGTCGGCGGGGCCGAGGCGGTCGGTGGGGGCGAGCAGGTGGGGCCGGCGGTTGATGGCGGTGGTGGCCGTCTCGACTTCGGCGTTGATGGAGTCGACGATCGCCGCGGCGCGCGCCTCGAGCGTCTGGTTCGCCTCCGCCGCACGGCGGCACTCGAGCGCGGGGTCGAGGCCGTAGCGCCAGTCCCAGTGCCAGGAGAGGTGGACGACCTTGAGCAGGCACTCCCCGGCGACGGGGTAGTGGACGAGGCGATAGGGGCGCAGCGTGGACATGCGGTCTCCTGCGACGACGGTCGAGCGGCGGGCGGGGCCGGCTCAGGGGGGAAGGGCCGGTGGTGCGGACCCGAGTCGCAGGAAGCGGGCCTCGCGTGCGCGCTGCGACAGATGCTGCCGGCCGCCGTGACGCAATCCGGCAAGTCGCGGCGCCGCTTGTCGTTCGCGCGTCACGCCGCCACCTGGCGCCCGCCGGCCGCGGGCCGCGGTGCGCGGCACCTGTGGTGCGGGCGCATCGGCGGCGCCGACTCACCTTGCCCCGCTCCCCGAAAACCGCTAACCCTTCCCGGTGCCGTTCCGGAGCAGACGCGACGACATACCACCACCCACCTGGCCCCCCCGTCCATGCCCCAGCATCCCTTCCATTACGCCTTCTTCGTCACGGACCTCGCCAGCACGCGCGAGTTCTACGGCCGCCTCCTCGGCTGCACCGAGGGCCGCAGCACCGACACCTGGGTCGACTTCGACTTCTTCGGCAACCAGGTCTCGGCGCACACGACCGGCGCCCCGGTGCCGACGCAGGACACCGGCGTGGTGGAAGGGATCGCGGTGCCGATGCCGCACTTCGGCGCCATCCTCGACTGGGACGAGTTCCACGTCATCGCCGAGCGGCTGAAGGCGGCGGGCACCCACTTCATCATCGAGCCGCGGCTGCGCTACGCCGGCCAGCCCGGCGAGCAGGCGACGATGTTCCTCCGCGACTTCAGCGGCAACGCCCTCGAGTTCAAGGCGTTCCGGCGCCCGGAGGAAGTCTTCGCGACACACTAGACGCATCAGACGCACGCGCAGTGCAGTAAGGAGGACCTCATGGCCGATTCCCCCAGGACGGCGGGCGGCCGTCTCGACGACACGGCCGGCCGGCTCGAGAGCGTTGCGATGCAGGCGATCCAGGACGTCTGGACCCGCGGCAATCTCGCCCTCGCCGACGCGATCTACACGCCGAGCTTCGTCAACCACGACCCCAACCAGCCCGAGGTCCCGCCGGGGCCCGCCGGCGTGAAGCAGACGATCGCGATGTGGCGCTCGATCTTCCCCGACCTCGCGCTCATGCCCGACGAGATCTTCGCCGCCCCCGGCGACCGCGTCGTCGTGCGCTTCACCGCCTCGGGGACGCACCAGGGCCAGTTCCGCACCATCGCCCCGACGCACCGGAAGATCTACGCGGAAGGGATGGTGCTTTTCCGCTTCGACGCCCACGCCCACATCACCGAGGCGTGGACCGCCTGGGACGCCCTCGGCATGATGAGTCAGATGGGCGCGCGCATGGAGGACGCGACGCTGGTGCGGATGCGGCAGTAGGCGGGACGGCGGGCGGGGCGGGAGACCTCTCCCGCTCCCGCCAGCTCCGATGCACCTTACCCCATTCTCCCACCCCGGAGCCCCGCATGCCCGAGGCGCACCCGTGACGTCCGCCGACGTCGTCATCGTCGGCGCCGGCGCCATCGGCGCGAGCGTCGCCTATCATCTCGCGCGCGCGGGGTGGCGCGACATCGTCGTGCTCGACCGCGCCGCGCGCCCGGGCGAAGGGAGCACGGGCCGCGCGACCGGCGGCTATCGCGCCCAGTTCGCCACCGCGGTGAACGTCCGCCTCAGTCTCCTCGCCCGCGAGAAGCTGCGCGCCTTCCACGACGAGCTGGGCGTCGATCCCGGCTACCGCCCCGTCGGCTATCTCTGGCTCGCGCGCACGCCCGCGACGCTCGCGACGCTCCGCGCGGCGCAGCGCGTGCAGCACGCCTGCGGCCTCGCGGAGGCGGGCGAGCTCTCGGCCGCCGGGGCGCGCGAGCTCGTCCCCGCGCTCCGGGTGGACGACGTCGCCGGCGCCGTCTTCTGTCCCAGCGACGGCTACATCGTCCCGCTCGACATCCTGCGCGGCTACATTGCGGGCGCCGAGCGCCTGGGCGTGCGCTTCCACTGGGGCGTCGAGACGTGCGGCGTGCGCTTCGCCGACGACCGCGAGGGCGGCGCCGGCGCGCGCCGCATCTCGGCGGTGCGCACCACGGGGGGCGAGATCGCCTGCGGGCAGGTGGTGAACGCCGCCGGCGCGTGGGCCGCGTCCCTCGCGCGCGACGCGGGCTACGCGCTCCCCGTGGCACCGCTCCGCCGCCAGGTGGCGATGACGGTGCCGACGACGGTGCTCCCCGACGACGTCCCGATGACGATCGTCGCCGACGACGGCTTCCACTTCCGCTGGCGCGAGGGTCGCGTCCTCTACGCCTGGCCCACCCCGGGCGATCCGGCCGACCCGTGGAGCACGGCGGTCGAGCCCGCCTGGATCGAGACCACGCGCCGCGCCGCCGCCGAGCGCGTCCCCGTGCTCGCCGACGTGCCGGTGGATCCCGCGCGCTGCTGGGCCGGGCTCTACGAGGTGAGCCCCGACAAGCTCGCCATCGTGGGCCCCGCGCCCGGCCTCGACAACCTCTTCCTCGTCAACGGCTGCTCGGGCCACGGCGTGATGCACGCCCCCGCGCTGGGCCAGCTCGCGAGCGAGCTGCTCTCCTGCGAGGTGCCGTCGGTGGACCCGACCGAGCTCCGGCCGGAGCGGTTCGCGGGCGGGGCGGTGGAGGTCAGAGAGATTCTGTAGGACGGTGCGCGAGGCGGCCCCTGCGCATGAGTCGGCCCCTGAAGGGGCCACTCGGCCTGGGAGCCCTGAAGGGCTCTCCGAGGCAGCGGCGCGCCGTGCGCTCTCCGGCGCCCGAGTTCTCGCAGCGGAGCCCCGCGCCCGCACAGGGCCCTTCAGGGGCCTCAGGC
>DASTSO010000168.1:0-10593 GCA_035760645.1 Gemmatimonadales bacterium | reverse complement strand
CGAGAGGTTCGGCGTGGCGGTGAAGTTGACCCGCGAGCTCATGCCGACCGTCGTCTGGTCGAGCCGGGCGAAGGTGTAGTGCGCCGTGTCGCTCCCGACGTCGCCGTAGCTCTCGTAGAACTGGCCGTCGTCGACGTTGCGGCTGTAGTTGACGTTCATCGACGCGGAGAATTGGCTCGAGACGCGCAGGCTGACGCCAGGTCCGCCGTCCATCCCCCACGAGTGCCCGTCGTCGCCCTTCCACCAGGACGTGAAGACGGAATAGGCCAGCGCGTTGCGGTCGTCGGTCTGGAAGCCCGTCCAGCCGCTCGCGCTCTTCGAGTGGCGCAGCGCCGGTCCGCCGCGCGCATCGCGATCGCCGTACGCCGGGAGGAGATCGTTCGCGTTCAGGCCGAGGTGCACCCACCACATGCTCGGCAACTGGAGGTGCATGTTGTAGTTCAACCCGTTGCCGACCGCGAGTCCGTCGGTCGACCAGCGCTCCTGGGCGTTGAAGTTGAGGGACGCCTTGCGATACAGCTTCGTGGGGTTCTGGAACTGGAGCGAGAACCAGTTGCGGAACAGCTGCTGATCGGCGCGCTGCTGGTAGCCGATGTCGTTCGTCTCGAAGCCGGGCGAGAAGCGCTGATAGACCGACTGGAAGCGAGTGATGCCGCCGCCGAACTTGCTGAACGACACGCGCTCCGCATCGCCACGCAACTCGGTGCGTGTCGGATCGTACGCGACGCGATCGTCGGGGCGCTGGAAGGCGTGCACGTTGTTGCTCTGCAGCGCCGCGATCGCCTCCCGGGAGCCACGGACGTCACTCCCCGCGACGAAGGTGCGCAGCTCGTAGTCGTTGCCGACGAAGCGGCGCCGGAGATCCACGCCCCCCGAGTAGGCGCTGTTCGCGAGGTAGGGCGAGCCGCCGGCGTCGAGTGCCCGGTTGACGCCGGTGAGCATGAAGCCGATGTCGCCGCGGCCGTCGTCGTGATCGCGCTGCACGCGGAGCACACTGTAGTTGGTGCGCGGCTCGATGGCGGGACGGATTCCGTCGACCGTCGCGACGCCGTCGACGCGCTCCGTGGCGGCGTCGAGCACGCCGATCGAGAACCCGTTCGCGAGGCGACCGGTGAGCTTGGCCGCCGTGGCGATCGGGGTGACGGTGGGACTCGTCGCGTCCCCGTAGTCGTCGGTGAGCTGCGGGCGGCGGCCGATGCGGCGCGAGTAGAACAGCCCCGTGCAGCCGCTGTCGATGTCACCACAGTTCGTGTTGAACTTGAAGATCCCCGCGCCCTCGAGAAAGAACGGGCGTCGCTCGCCGTAGAAGGTCTCGAACGCGCTCAGATTGAGCTGCGCCGGATCGGCCTCCACCTGGCCGAAGTCGGGGTTGATCGTCGCGTCGAGCGTGAGATTGCCGCTCACGCCGAACTTGAGGTCGGCGCCGACGCCCGGGCTGTAGCGCGAGCCGTCGTGGAACGGATCGCCCGCGTCGTGCTGCAGGAACTCCGCCTTCGCCGTGGCGTAGGGGAGGATCTCGAGCCGCCGCGGCGGCACGATGCCCGTCAGCCCCGTGAGCTCGCGGAAGCGCGAGACGAAGCCGCTGCCGTTCTTCGGCGTGTAGACGAGCCAGGCGTTCTCGTTGTAGCGCGCGATGTCGCGCCGGAAGTTGACGCCCCAGGTGTAGACGTCGCGCTTCGGGAACCGGAGCTGCGAGAGCGGGATCCGCATCTCGACCGACCAGCCCCGGTCGGTCCGCTGCACCTTCGCGTCCCACACGCCGTCCCAGGTGTCGCTGTCCCAGTCGTCGTTGTAGAGCGTGCCGTCGTAGAGCGTGCCCGCGGCATTGACGCCGAAGTAGAAGCCGGTGCGCCGGTCGTGATAGGGGTCGAGGAAGACGAAGAAGCGGTCGGCGCTGACCAGGTTGTCGCGCCGCGCGAGCTGCGCGCGGATGGAGTCGGGCGCGGTGTCGAAGAGGTCGGCGCCGACGTAGATCGCGTCGGCGTCGTAGAGCACCCGCACCTCGGTGCGCTGGGTCGCCGGCTGGCCCTCGTTCGGGTCCTTCTGGGTGAAGTCGCTGAAGACCGTGGCCTGCGCCCACGCCGGCTCGGTGAGCGCGCCGTCGAGCGCGATCGGCTGCGGGGTGCGCGCGGCGCGCACCGGGGCCGCGGCGGCAGGGCCGGGCCCCGGCCGCGCGCCGAGGGCGACGTGGCGGCGCGTGGTGTCGGCCGCCAGGGCGCCCTGGGGCTGGGGCAACGTCGGCTGCCCGGCGCCGAGCGCGGCGAGCACGAGAGGGAGGGTCAGCAGAGCCATGGGAGCTGCCTCGAACGGGTGGATCGCAGATGCGTCTCGGAGGTCGCCGCGCCGGCCGACCGGGTGCTTTGATGGCGCCGCCCCGAAAAAGGTTGCGCCCGGGGTCGAAGACGCCCGGGCGCGGAGAGCGAGACGGAGGCGGCCCGGGCGTTTCGCACTGAAACACCCATACGGCGGCCCCGGGCTCAGGGTTTCGTGAGCAGCTCCTGGAAGAGCGCCAGCGCCCGGGGGTCGTCGCTCTGGCCCAGCCAGAAGAGGGCGCTGCGCCGCAGCTCGGGGTCGGGGCTGGTGCGCGCCACCTTGATGAGCGCGGGGACCCCTTCGTCCTTCGGCCGCTGCGAGAGGGCGAAGATCGCCGACTTGCGCACCTCGCGGTCGGTGGTGTCGCTCGCGGCGAGGTCGGCCAGGTCCTTCGTCGCGGCGTCGCCCGCCGCCTGGCCCAGCCAGAAGACGGCCGACTTGCGGGTCTTCACCGGCACGCCGCCGTCCCGGGCGAGGTGGAGCAGCCGGGTCCAGACGACGGCGCTGTCGGCCAGCGTGGCGGCGAAGATGGCGTCGCCGCCGTCGCTGCCGCGGCTGGTGCCGAGGCGCGGCGCCAGGTCGAGGAGCCAGGCCGCCGCCGCGGGCGCGCTCACCGTGCCGAGATCGGTCCCGCTCCCCGGGCGCCAGCGGCCGCCGACGTAGGTGCGCAGCCGCGTCACCCGGTGGTTCTCGAGCGTGAGCGCGACGCGCACCGGCCCGCTCTCGCAGTCGCCCTCCCACTCGAGACTCTCCTCCCGGGTGCGGACCTGGATGTTCCGCCCGGTGCCGCAGACGCCGGGGCGCGCGGCGTAGCTGAAGTGCACCCGCCCGTCGGGCGCCGCCGCGACGCGGCGCGCGAGGTCGGCGGTCTGGCCCCGGGCCGCGGCCGGCGCGGCCGCCAGCGCCGCCGCGGCGAGCGCGAGCGCGAGGCGTGTGGTGGTCATCGTCGTCCCCGTCGTCATCGTCCCCTCCTCACTTGCTCTCGAGGATGTCCTGCAGGAGCTGCGCGGCGCGCGGGTCGTTGCTCTGGCCCACCCAGAAGAGCGCCTTCTTGCGCAGCTCGGGATCGGGGTCGCGCCGGGCGATGTCCATCAGCTTGTCGAGCGCCGCGGGCTCGTCGCGCTGCGAGAGGACGAAGATGAGCTGCTCCTTCATCTCGCGGTCGTCCATCGTGCCGTAGAGCGTGGCGAGGTCGGCGACCGGGATCTTGCCGCTCTGGCCCGCCCAGAAGAGCGCGTTCTTGCGGATCTCGATCGGCTGCGCGCGCTCGCGCGCCACGTCGAGGAGCCAGCGCTGCGCGCCGGGATCGCGCATCTGCGAGATCGAGAAGAGCACGCGCTTCTTCAGCTCCTCGCTCTTCAGCCGCCCGAAGAGGCCGCGCAGGAACTGCGCGTTGTCGGCCGAGTTGCTCTGGCCGAGCCAGAAGATCGCCTTGCCGCGCATCTCCTCGTCGATGTCGTTGCGCTCGGCGAAGGCGCGCAGCGCCGTCGTGGCGCGCGGATTCGACTGCTGCGAGAGGGCGAAGAGCGCCTTCTCCTGCACCGCCGGATCGGTGCTCGAGCGCAGGATCGAGTCGAGCGCGGTCGTGGCGCGCTCGGTGCCGACCTGCGAGAGCCAGAAGATCGCCTGGCCGCGCACCTCGCGGTCGGGATCGTTGCGCGCGACGTCGAGCAGCGTGGACTCGGTCGCCGGCGTCGCCTTCTGCGAGACGAGGAACACCGCCTTGCGGCGCAGGCACACCGAGGCCGAGTCGCGCCGGGCGAGCACGCGCTGCAGGATCGGCATCGCCCGCTCGGCGTCCATCTGCAGCACCGCGTTGAGCGCGGCGAGCTTCACGTCGTCCTCGTCGTCGCAGGCGCGGTCGCCGGCCTCGCGCAGCCGCGGCGCGCGGGGGGCGCGGGGCGGCCGCGGCGTCCGTCCGGTCGGCCCGGCCATCGGCGCCGCGGGCGTCGCCGGCGCGGCCACGGGGGCCGGAGAGGCCGGCGCCGCGGGGGTGGCCGGTGCCGCCGGTGGGGCGATCGCGCCCACCTGCTCCTGCAGCTCCGCGGCGGCCTGCGCGTCGCCCTGGCGGGCGAGCTCGCCGCGAATGCGGGTGGCGAGCGCCGCGGCGTCGCCCTGCGTCGCGGCCTCGGGGAAGTCGCGCGTCTGGCGCTCGAGGAGGGTGCGCGCCTCCCGCAGGTTGCGCTGGCCGCCCAGCCGGTAGCGCGCGAACGCCTCCCAGTAGAGCGCGTCGGCCGCGTAGCCCGAGGCCGGGTAGCGCTCGCCGATCTGATGGAAGAGCTCGGCGGCCTGCTGATAGCGGCCCCGCGTGAGTGCGGTGCGGGCCGCGCGGTAGAGCGAGTCGGCCGGGTCGGCCTGGAGCCACGCCGCGGGCGGCAGCTCGCCGGGCCGCGCCGCCGCGAGGGCGAGGGACCGGCCCTGGGTGGCCGCATGGCCGATGGCGGCGGGCCCGGTCGCGCCGAGCCCGGCGAGCGCCGCCAGCACGAGTCCCGCGTGAACGGTGCGCATCACAGCTCTCCTTGAGAGAAGGTCAGCTGCCCGCCCGCCGGCACCGCCGTGCGGATGCGGGGCAGCATGTCGCTCTGGTCGAGGTCTTCGGTGATCATCCGCGCCTCGGTGGATCGGTCGGCCGCCTGGGTGTCGCCGTTGAGCTGGGCGATCTGCGCCAGCACCAGCTCGAGGTCCTCGAGCAGGTGCCGCGTCCGCCGGTCCGCCCCCGCCGGCGAGTCGAGCAGCAGGCGGTTGGTCGCCAGCAGCTGCTCGGCCGTCGCGCCCGCGAGCCGCTCGGTCCGGCCCGAGCGCACCGAGGCGCGGAAGAGGGTGAGGAACGCCTCCGACTGGCTCAGGTGCTGGGTGAGCGTGAGGCGGTAGGCGGGGTTGAGGGCGTCCTCGGGGGCGGGACGGCGGGACGGCGGGACGGCGGGAGACGGCTCCCGGCCAGCCCGCGGCGCACGCGCGGCTACCGTCAGCTGCCCGTTGCCGCCGCGCTCGCCGGGCGCCGCGGGAGGCTCGAGGGCAGGGGCCGTCGCCGAGTCGGTCGTTGTCGACGGGACGGCCGCCGCGACCGGCGCGCGGCTCGAGTCGGCGCCGGCGCGCGCGCCACCCGCGGCCTCGCGCTCCCACACGCGGCCGATCCCCACGCCCAGCGCGAGGAGCGCGGCGATCCCCGCGCTCCACGGGATCCAGACCGGCGGCCGCCGACGCGGCGGCGGGCTGGCGGACCGGCGGGAGGGGCGCTCGGCGAGCGGCAGGATCCCGGGCTCGAAGCTTTCTCCGTCCGTCCCGCCGTCCCGCCGCCCCGCCCGAATCCGCTCCCACATCGCCTCGCGCGGCACCGTCGGCGGCGCGTTGTAGTCGCGCACGAGCTCGCGCAGCGCCGGCGGCAGCGCATCGTCCATCGAGTCGTTCGTCGGGTCCCGATCGTCCATTGCTCGTCTCCGTCGTGGTCCTGCCGCCTGCCTGCCCGCCCTCGCCCGCCTTCGACCGTTCGCTCAGCCCGTCGCGAAATCCGCGAGCGCGGTGCGCAGCTTGGCGCGGGCCCGGAAGAGCTGCGCCTTGCTGGTGCCGGGCTGGACGCCAAGGGTCGCGGCGATCTCCTCGTGCGTGTAGCCCTCGACGTCGTGCATCACGAAGACCGCCCGGTAGCCGTCCGGCAGCGCCTCGATCGCGGCGCGGAGCCGGGTCTTGAGATCGGGGTCGGCCTCGCGCGCCGTGGTGCCGATGGGGGCGGCGTCGTCGAGCGCGACCTCACGCTCGCGGAACCGCTTCCGCTTCCGGAGCCCGTTGAACGTGACCGAGATGGCGATCGAGCCCAGCCAGGTCGACAGCCGCGCCTCGCCCCGGAAGTCGGCCAGCCGCTGGAAGGCCCGGATGAACGTCTCCTGGACGCAGTCCTGGGCCAGATCCATGTCGCCGGCGATCCGGTAGACGAGCCGGAAGACGCGGTCGACGTGCGCGTCGTACAGCGCTCGCTCGGCCGCCGGGTCACCGGCCAGCACTCGGGCGATCAGTCCACGGTCGTCCACCGGGCTCCGGAGGGTGAGGGTTTCCGTCGGCACCGACCCTGTGACACGGGGGCGGGGCAAAGGGTTGCGCGGCCTGGGCGGCGGGCCGGCGCCACGGTCGCCCGAGGTTCCGAGCAACCATTCGGCTCATTCCTGCATCCCAACGGGAAACGACACCCGTGTGCTCAGGCAGGAGGCGGAAGTAATGATGGAAATGGCCATGACGTCGATCGGGCGGCACGCGCCCTCGCTCACCCGCCCGGTGCTCGACGACCGCGGCCGGCCGATCGGCCAGGTGGTCGAGCCGCGGACCGACCGGCTCACCGGTCGCGGCGCCGAGACGGTGCTCCTCGTACGAGACCGGATGTAGGCGGGATTCGCGGGACCGGAAACGACGCGAGGCGACCGAAATCGGTCGCCTCGCGTCGTTTCCGGTCCCGCCGTTCGGGCGAGGGCTACCCGTGCCCGCCGCTGCCGTGGCCGCCCTTTCCCTTTCCACCCTTCCCGCCGCCCTTGTCCTTGCCGTTGCCGCCGTCGCTACTACCACTACCTTCCGCCGCGGCGGCGCGGGCGGTCAGGAGGAAGGTCGCGCGCAGGGCCGGCATCCCCGCGCCGGTGAGGTAGGCTTCGACGATCTGGCTGCCGGCAAGGTCGGGCAGATCGACCCGGGTGGCGGCGCGCCCCGTCGCGCTCGTCTGCGCGCTCCCGGGCGAGAGCGCCGCGCCGGCGGCCGAGTGGGCGAAGCGGAATCCGACGCTCACCCCCGGCACCGGCCGGCCCTGCGCGTCCCGTACCTCGACGACGAGCGGCTGCGGCAGCCGGCTCCCGGCGGTCCCCGTCTGTTCGTCGCCCGAGACGACGACGATGGTGGCCGGCGTCGCGTCGGAGGGGAGTGCGATGTCGGCGCCGCAGCCGGCGAGCGCGCTCGTGAGCGCGGGGAGGGCGAGCTGGGCGAGGGAGCGGCGGAGCAGTGGCACGGCGATGCGGGGACGAGGGACGAGGGACGAGGGACGACGGTTTGTACCTGGGAAGGTAGAGGAAACGAAACGGCCCCGGGTGTGAGCCGTGTCACGCGCCGGGGCGGGGCGCCGGAGCCCGGCCGGGAAATGGAAAGGGCGCACCGAACGGTGCGCCCCTCGGGTCTACTCAGCGCCGCGCGGGGCGGCTCAGAGGCCGTCGGCCGCGGTGAGCTCGGAGTCGCTGCCGGCGGCGCCGCGCACGTAGCCGCGGCGGCGCAGCGCGGTCTCGACGACCGCTTCCCAGCCCACGACGTCGAGCGCCGGCAGCCCCGCGTCGGTGCGCAGCGCGTCCACGTCCACGTCGCCGTCGGCGTCGATCGCGTCGGCGAACGTCGCCTCGATCGCCGTCGCGCCGAGCGCCTCGGCGCCGCCCAGGCGGAAGGTGACGAAGTCCTCGAGCCGCTCGGCGTCGGGCGAGAGCCGGCTGCGCACCGCCTCGGCCACGTCCTCGGCCATCGGCCGCGCCCCGTCGATGCCCGCCACCCAGGCGGGGTCGCCCGGGACCTGCGCGAGCGCCTCGAGCAGCGGCGCCGAGGGCGCGCGCCCATCGGTGACGAAGCAGATCGGGCACCACGGCGACTCGCGGTGCAGGGCGACCGCATCGAGCACCGCCGTGGGACGCTCGGCCGTGTCGCCGGTCAGGTCGGCGACGATGATCGTGCCGAGCGGCAGGGTGCCGGCCTTGGCGAGGCGCAGGCGCTCGTAGGGCGAGTCGAGGAGGAAGAGCTGGTCGATCACGCGTCACTCCGTGGGGGTGCGAGGGGCCAATGTGGGGAGGGGTACAGGGCCCGTCAAGCCCGCGCGGGAGCGGGGCGACGGCTGGCCCGCGGCTTGACGGACGGCTGACGGCGGGGCGCTCTATTGCGGAGGTGCGACCGCGCGCCGATCTTGGTCGGCACGCGTTCGCCATCATCGCTCCGTCCCCTCCCTGCCATCCCGGGCCCGTCACGCCCTCCGGGCGGAGCTTTCCTCAGCGCCAATGGAGTGATCCATGCGGTCCTCGAAGGTCCCGTACGCGTTCCTGTTGCTCACCCTCGTCGGCGCGACCGCTGCGACCACGCCCGCCGAGGCCCAGTTCGGCGGCCTCGGCCGGAAGCTCAAGCAGAAGGCCCAGCAGAAGATCGACCAGAAGGAAGACGCCGCGGCGCAGAAGGCGGTGGACTCGGCCGACGACGCCGTCACCTGCGCGGCGACCGACAAGAAGTGCCAGGCCGACGCGAAGGCCGCGGGCAAGGAGGTCGTCACGAGCGAGGGCGGCGCGGCCGAGGCGGGCGCCGGCGGCGCGGCGGACGCGGGCACGCCGGGCAAGGGCGCCTTCGTCAACTACGACTTCAAGCCCGGCGAGCGGCCGATCTTCGTGGACGACTTCACGAAGGACGAGGTGGGCGACTTCCCGCGCCGGCTCGAGCTCGAGAGCGGCAACTTCGAGGTGGCCGAGTGGCAGGGGAAGCGGCTGCTGCGCGCCACCGCCTTCGGCGGCTTCTACGTGCCGCTGCCGGAGACGCTCCCGCAGCGCTTCACGGTCGAGTTCGACTTCGCCGGGCCGTCGGGGTGGAGCAGCGAGCTGGAGTTCAGCCCCGACCGGAACGTCACGCAGAGCTCGGTGGAGTTCAATCCGCACAGCTCGGGCGTGAGCGGGCCGGTGCGCGCCATCTCGGAGACCGGCCAGGAGCTGGTGAACAAGCTCGCGCCGGTGCGCGTCATGGTGGACGGGAAGTACGTGAAGGTCTATCACGGCACCAAGCGCGTCGCGAACGTGCCGAACGCCACGGTGGTGCGGAGCAACAAGCTCTACTTCCGCATCTCGGCCTCGGAGGACTCGCCGGTCTTCATCGGCAACCTCCGCGTGATGGCCGGCGGCAAGAAGCTCTACGACGCGCTGGCCGAGAGCGGGCGCGTGGCGACGCAGGGGATCTACTTCGACACCGGCAGCGACGTGATCCGCGGCGAGTCCACGCCGACCCTCAAGGAGATCGGTACGATGCTCAAGGAGCATCCCGACCTGAAGCTCACGATCGAGGGCCACACCGACAACGTCGGCTCGGCGGCGTCGAACCTGACGCTGAGCCAGGCGCGCGCCGACGCGGTGAAGGCGGCGCTGACGAGCGACTACGGAGTGAGCGCCGACCAGATGACGGCCAGGGGGTTTGGCGACACGAAGCCGGTGGCGAAGAACACGACGCCCGAGGGGCGCGCGAACAACCGGCGCGTCGAGATCGTGAAGCTCTAACGTGAGGGCGCTACGGGGTCAGACCCCTCTGGGGTCTGACCCCGTAGCAGACGCTCGGTCGGTATGACGTAGGGGGAGGAGCCGTCGGCTCCTCCCCCTTTCGTCTTTCCAGCGGGCAGCGTCGAGATCAGCGTGATCCGCCACCACTCGCGGGTGCAGCGCTCTTCGTCGATGCCGTGGGCGAATCGCCGTGGACCCAGCAGTAGCGGCTGACGTTCGCGCCGGCGCCCGGCTTCCAGAAGCCCGCGAACTCGGCGATGTAGACGCAGCCATCCGGTCCGACTTCCATCGAGATCGGGCTGGTGGCGCCGAGCATATCGAAGGTCTTGATGTTCGCAATCCGCTTCGCCGGGATCCTGAACTGGTGCTTCTGCTGGCGGACGTCGGCGATCGTGTCGCTCTCGAAGATGCCGTTCACGACCTCGCCGTACTTGATCCACTTCCGGGACCAGTCGAACATGAGCTGCTTGTTCTGGAGCTGCGGGAAGGCGTACTTGCCCGTCGAGCGGTAGAAGCGCCCGCCGCCCGCGGAGCGGCTGCCGCCGGCGTACGTGTACTCCCACGCGGGGGGCACGTAGTTCGGGATCATCCCCGGCGTCCACTCGTTGTAGAAGAGGCGCCCGTTGGCGCGCGGCCAGCCGAAGTTCTCGCCGCCGCGCGCGATGTCGTACCAGTCGTAGGTGACGTTCTCGTCGGGGCCGACGATGCCGATGAAGAGGCGGCTCGTCGGCGCGTCCCACTTGATGCGATACGGATTGCGGAGACCGTAGGCGAAGATCTCCCAGCGCACGCCGGGCTTGCCGTAGAACGGGTTGTCGTGCGGGATGGAGCCGTCCTTGTTGATGCGCAGCACCTTGCCGCGCAGCTCCTGGAGGTTCTGTCCCGTGCGCTCCGAGTCAGTGATGCGCGACCAGTGGTGGCCGCTCAGCTTGTTCTTCTCCTCGAACGCCTTGATGCGCGTGAGGGAGATCTCGTCTTCCGGCTTGGTGCCGCTCTCGCCGGTGTCGCCGGTGGAGACGAAGAGCGT
>DASTSO010000167.1:0-6510 GCA_035760645.1 Gemmatimonadales bacterium | reverse complement strand
GATCCGCGCGGAGGTGGCCACCGAGGTCGCCCGGCTCGCGGCCGACGGGCTCCGGCCCGGCCTCGCCGTGGTGCTGGTGGGCGAGGACCCGGCGAGCCAGGTCTACGTGCGCAGCAAGCACCGCGCGTGCATCGAGGCCGGGATGCACTCGGTGCAGATCACGCTCCCCGCCGAGACGAGCGAGGCGGAGCTGCTCGCCACCGTGGACCAGCTCAACGCCGACCCGCAGATCCACGGCGTCCTCGTCCAGCTGCCGCTGCCGAAGCACGTGGACGCCGACAAGGTCATCGACCGGATCGACCCCGCGAAGGACGTGGACGGCTTCCACCCCGTGAACATCGGGAAGCTCTGCCTGGGCGATCCCACGGCGCTCCTGCCCGCCACGCCCTCGGGCGTGCAGCAGATGCTCGAGCGCTACCGGATCCCGACCAAGGGGCGGCACGCCGTCGTCGTCGGCCGCTCGAACATCGTGGGCCGCCCCATGGCGAACCTCCTCTTCGGCGGCGGGCCCGCCGGCGACGCCACGGTGACGGTCTGCCACCGCTTCACCGAGGACCTCGCCGCGTTCACGCGCCAGGCCGACATCCTGGTCGTCGCGGTGGGCAAGCCGGACCTCGTCACCGCCGACATGGTGAAGCCCGGCGTGGTGGTGATCGACGTCGGCATGAACCGCGTCGCCGATCCCTCGCGGGAGAAGGGCTACCGCCTCGTCGGCGACGTGGCCTACGGTCCCGTCGCGGCGGTGGCCTCCGCCATCACGCCGGTGCCCGGCGGCGTCGGCCCGATGACGATCGCGATGCTGCTCCGGAACACGCTCAAGGCGGCGGTCCAGGCCGGTCGCTGACCGGCCTCGACCGTCCCCATGGCTCGCGGCCTTCCGATGTCCCTCTCCCTCTTCGATCCCACCATCGACCTCGGCGCGATCACCGTCTCGCAGCTCAACCAGGCGGTGCGCGAGGTGATCGAGGGCGAGTTCGGCCCGCTGTGGGTGCACGGCGAGGTCACGAGCTTCAAGGCCTACTCGAGCGGCCACTGGTACTTCACGCTGCGCGACGAGTCGAGCCAGGTGCGCTGCTGCATGTGGCGCACCTACGCGCAGCGCCACCGGGAGGCGGGGCAGCAGCCCCCCGCCGAGGGGACGCGCGTCTTCGCCCTCGCGACGCCGGGGATGTGGGAGGAGAAGGGGGAGTTCCGTCTCAGCGTCACGAAGCTGATGGCGACGCAGGCGATGGGCGACGCGGCGCTCGCGTTCGAGCGGGTGAAGCGGCTGCTCCAGGCGGAGGGGCTCTTCGACGTCGCGCGCAAGCGGCCGCTGCCGGAGTTCGCCGGGGGCATCGCGGTGGTGACGAGCCCCGACGGGGCGGCGCTGCGCGACGTGATCTCGGTGACGCGCGCCCGCTGGCCGCTGGCGCGGATCGTGGTGGTGCCGACGAGCGTGCAGGGCGAGCGGGCGCCGGCGGAGATCGTGCGCGCGCTCGCGCTCGTGGACCGGCTCGAGGGAGTGGATCTCTGCATCGTGGGCCGCGGCGGCGGGGCGCGCGAGGACCTCGCGGCCTTCAACGACGAGGCCGTCTGCCGCGCGCTCGCCGCGGTGCGGGTCCCCACGATCTCCGCCGTGGGCCACGAGACCGACGTCTCCCTCTGCGACCTCGTCGCCGACGTGCGCGCGGCGACGCCGTCGAACGCCGCCGAGCTCGCCGTGGCCGACCGCGCGGAGGTGCTGCACCGGGTGGACGGGATGGCCGCACGGCTCGCCGGCGGGCTCACGCGCCGCACGCGCCTCGCGGCGGAGCGGCTGGAGCGCAGCGCCGACCGGATGCAGGGCGCGCTGGACGGGCTGCGCGAGCGGCGCCGGGCCACGCTCGAGCGGCTCGCGGCGCAGCTCGACGCGCTGAGCCCGCTCAAGGTGCTGGGCCGCGGCTACGCGATGCCCACCGGCGCCGACGGCCGCGTGCTCAAGCGCCGCGCGGACTTCCCCCCCGACCTCGTCTTCAACCTGCGGGTGAGCGACGGCGACGTCCGCGCCCGCGTGGAGTGAGCCCCATGCCCAAGCGTCCCAGCACGGCCGGCACCGCTGCCGCCGAAGCCGCCGCCGAGGCGCCGACCCTCGCCGACGAGCTGCGGCGGCTCGAGGAGATCGTGCGCCTGCTCGAGGCCGACGACATGGATCTCGACGCCGCGCTCGCGCTCTTCGAGGAGGGCGTGCGGCGCCTCCAGCGCGCGCGCCACACCCTCGAGGCCGCCGAGCTCAAGGTGCAGACGGTGCTCGAGGAGGCGGGCGGCTCGCTCCGGCTCGTCGACCTCGACGCGTGACCCCGCCGGACCCGCGCGAGCTCCTCGCCGAGGCGCGCGCGCTGGTGGACGCGCGGCTGGAGGCGTGGGCCGCGCGCCTCGGCGAGCGGGTGCCGGGCCGGCGCGGCCAGGCCCTCGCCTACGCGCTGCGGAGCCCGGGGAAGCGGGTGCGCCCCGCGCTCGTCCTCGGCGCCTACCGCGCCGCGGGCGGCCGTTCGGGCGAGATCGCCGGCGTCGCCGCCGCGGTCGAGACGGTCCACACGTACAGTCTCGTGCACGACGACCTGCCGTGCATGGACGACGACGCGCTCCGGCGCGGGCGCCCGACGACGCACGTCGCCTTCGACGTCGCGACGGCGACCCGCGCCGGGTTCTTTCTCGTGCCCGTCGCGGCCGAAGTGCTCGCCGAGGCGGCCGCGGCGCTCGGGCTCGACGCCGCGACGCTGGGTCGCATGGCGGTCGAGCTGCTCCAGGCGAGCGGGGTAGAAGGGATGGTCGGCGGCCAGTGGCGCGACCTCGAGGCCGAGCAGCGCGCGCTCGACCTCGACGGCCTCATCGCCGTGCATCGCGCCAAGACCGGCGCGCTGATCCGCGCCTCCTGCGTCCTGGGCGGGCTCGCGGCCGGCGGCTCCGAGCCCGTGCTCGCCGCGCTTCGCGCCTTCGGCGAGGACGTGGGCCTCGCCTTCCAGATCGCCGACGACGTGCTCGACGTGGTGGGGACGAGCGCGGAGCTCGGCAAGACGGCGGGACGCGACGCCGCGCTCCAGAAGAGCACCTACGTCGGCGTGCTGGGCGTCGCGGGCGCCCGCGCGGAGGCCGCGGCGCTCGCCCGGCGGGCGGTCCGGCACCTCGCCGACGCCGGGCTCCCGGACTCGGCGCTGGGGGCGCTGGCCGACTATATTGTGCATCGGAACTCCTGACCTCTGACGGATATAGGCATGCCGCTTCTCGACGCCATCCACGGCCCGCAGGACCTCAAGCGCCTGCGGCGCGACCAGCTTCCCGAGCTCGCCCGCGAGATCCGCGAGCGGATGATCGCCGCCTGCTCGGTCACCGGCGGGCACATCGGCGCCAGCCTGGGCGTCGTCGAGCTGACGATCGCGCTCCTCTACGAGTTCGACTCGCCCACCGACAAGGTGGTCTGGGACGTGGGCCACCAGGCCTACGCCTGGAAGCTCCTCACCGGCCGGAACGACCGCTTCGACACCCTCCGCACCACCGGCGGCATCTCCGGCTTCCTCAAGCGGAACGAGAGCGAGCACGACCAGTTCGGCGCCGGCCACGCGGGCACCGCCATGAGCGCGGCGCTCGGCATGGCCACGGCGCGCGACCTCAAGGGGGAGCACCACAAGGTCGTCGCCGTCGTGGGCGACGGGGCGCTCACCTGCGGGCTCTCGTACGAGGGGATGAACAACGCGGGGCACTCCGACCGCGACATCATCCTGATCCTCAACGACAACGGGATGAGCATCAGCCCGAACGTCGGCGCGATCAGCAAGATGCTGGGCCGCATCGTGGCGAGCCCCACGACGAACAAGGTGCGCGAGGGGATCAAGGCCGTCACCCTCAAGCTCGGCGAGCGGTTCGGCGACGGGATCGTCGACCTCGCCAAGCGGGTCGAGGAGAGCACCAAGAATCTCTTCTCGCCCGGGATGCTCTTCGAGGAGCTCGGCTTCCGCTACTTCGGCCCGATCGACGGGCACGACGTCCAGAAGCTCTGCGAGACGCTGGAGTTCGTGCGCGGGATGACGGGGCCGCGCGTCGTGCACGTCATGACGCAGAAGGGGAAGGGCTTCACCCACGCCGAGGCGAACCAGGAGAAGTGGCACGGCCTCGCGGCGTACGACCCCGTGACCGGCGAGCCGCGGAGGAAGGCGAGCGGCCCCCCGACCTGGACCCAGGTCTTCGGCGACGCGATCACGCAGCTCGCCGAGACGCACCCCGACCTGGTGGCGATCACGGCGGCGATGCCGAGCGGCACGGGTACGAACGTCTTCCAGAAGGCGTGGCCCGAGCGCTTCTTCGACGTCGGCATCGCCGAGGGGCACGCGGTGACGTTCGCCGCGGGGCTCGCGACGCAGGGCATCCGGCCCGTCGTCGCGATCTACTCGACGTTCCTGCAGCGCGCCTACGACAACGTGATCCACGACTGCGCGGTGCAGCACCTGCCGGTGATCTTCGCGATGGACCGCGCCGGGCTCGTCGGCGAGGACGGGCAGACCCACATGGGGCTCTACGACATCGCCTACATGCTCGCGGTGCCCGAGATGACCGTGACGGCGCCGAAGGACGGCGACGAGCTGATCGGGCTCCTCAAGACGGCGCTCGAGCACCGGGGCGGGCCGTTCTCGACGCGCTACCCGCGCGACAAGGCGCCGGCCGAGCCGCGCCACGCGCGCGACGTCCCGGCGGTGCCCTACGCGAGCTGGGAGCAGCTCCGCGCCGGCAAGGACGTGGCGATCCTCGCGGTGGGCACGATGGTCCAGCCCGCGCTCGCCGCGGCCGAGCGGCTCGCCGGCGACGGCATCGACGCGGCGGTCGTCAACTGCCGCTTCCTCAAGCCGATGGACGCCGCGATGCTCGAGCAGCTCACGCGCGAGCACCGCACGCTGGTGACGGTGGAGGAGGGGACGGTCGTGAACGGCTTCGGCGCCTACCTCGCCGAGACGCTGCAGACGACCCACCCCGAGGTGCGCGTCGTCGCGCTCGGCATCCCCGACCGGCTCGTCGAGCAGGCGCCGCGGCCCGAGCAGCTCGAGGCGTTCGGGCTCACGGCCGACGGGATCGCGCGCCGCATCACCGCGCTCCGGCACGAGGAGAGCCTCGAGGCGCGATGAGCGCGGAGGCGCGGTGACCACGCGCGTCGGGGTCGTCGGCAACCCGGCGTACGGCCAGCTCCGCGCGATCCTCCAGCGGCTCGCGGAGGAGGCGGCGCGGCGCGGCTTCGCCCTCACCACCGAGGCGCGGCTCGCCGACTGCTGGGACGCGCCGCTCCCCGTGCTCGAGGACGGCGCCCCGCTCGACTACCTGCTGACCTTCGGCGGCGACGGCACGCTGCTCCGGGGCGCCCGGCTCCTCGCCGGGCGCCCCGCGCCGATCCTGGGGGTGAACCTCGGCCGGGTGGGCTTCCTCACCACCGCGACGCGCGGCACGATCGACGCGGCGCTCGACGCGCTCGAGCGGCGCGAGTTCCAGATCGAGCGCCGGCTCGCCCTCGCGGCGACGATCCACGCGCAGGACGGCGCCGTCGTCGGCACGCACCACGCGCTGAACGACGTGGTGATCCACAAGGGCGGCGTCGCGCGCGTGGTGCGGCTCGACGTGGTCATCGACGGCGACGACCTCGGCCCGGTCAGCGCCGACGGCATGGTCGTCGCGAGCCCGACCGGCTCGACCGCCTACTCGCTGAGCGCCGGCGGCCCCATCGTGCTCCCGGCGGTCGAGGGCATGGTGGTCACCCCGATCTGCGCCCACACCCTCTCCGTCCGCCCCGTGGTGATTCCCGCTACCGCCCGCGTTTCCGTGTGCCCCGTGACCGACTGGGCCGAGGACATGCTGGTGTCGGTGGATGGCCAGGTGAGCGCGGCGCTCGCCCCCGGCGCCCGCGTCGAGGTCCGGCGCGACGAGGCCCCCGTCCTCCTCGTGCGCCTCGGCGGCGACAGCTTCTTCCGCCGCATGCGCGAAAAGCTCCAGTGGGGCGATCTGAACGAGCGGGGAACGGTCCGGTAGGGACTAGGGGCCAGGGGTTAGGGACCAGGGGGCTCCGTGCCGATGCCGGCTCCCTCGCGCCAAGCCCCCTCGACCACGCCCTAGCACCTAGCACCTAGCACCTAGCACCTGCTGTGTCCCCTAGTCCCTAGCCCCTAGTCCCTAGTCCCTATGATCACCGAGCTCCGGGTCCGCGATCTCGCCACGATCGCCGACGTCACCCTTCAACTCGCGCCGGGCCTCAACGTCCTCACGGGCGAGACCGGGGCGGGGAAGTCCATGCTGGTGGACGCGCTCTCGCTCCTCCTGGGCGAGCGCGCGACGAGCGGCAGCGTGCGTCCGGGCGCGCCGAAGACGATCGTCGAGGGAGCCTTCGAGGGGCTCGACGCCGCGATGCGGCGGCGCATCGAGGAGCTCGGGCTCGACGCCGAAGACGGCCGCATCGTCATCCGGCGCGAGGTGAGCGCCGAGGGGCGCTCGCGCGCCTGGGTGAACGGGAGCCCCACCACG
>DASTSO010000166.1:0-8848 GCA_035760645.1 Gemmatimonadales bacterium | reverse complement strand
GGCTCCCGGGCGCCGCAGTCTTCCGCCACCGGGAGCGTCGTTCCCGCCGTCCCGCCGTCCCGCCGTCCCGCCGCCATCACGCCTCCCCGTTCAGCCGCGCCAGCACCAGCCGGTTGAGCTGCGCCCGCACCGGCTCGAGGGCGACCTCGTCCACCACCTCGGCGGCGAAGGCGTAGGTGAGCAGCCGCTGCGCCTCGGCGGCGGGGATGCCGCGGCTCTTGGCGTAGAAGAGCGCGACGGGGTCGAGGAAGCCCACCGTGGCGCCGTGGGTGCACTTCACGTCGTCGGCGAAGATCTCGAGCTGCGGCTTCGTGTCCACCGACGCGCCCGGGCTCAGGAGCACGTTGCGGTTCGTCTGCTTCGCGTCGGTCTTCTGCGCCGCGGGCTGGACGAACACCTTCCCGTTGAACACCGCGCGGGAGCGGTCGTCGAGGATCCCCTTGTAGACCTCCCAGCTGTTGCAGTTGGGCTGGTCGTGGAAGATCGCCGTGTGGTTGTCCACCAGCTGCTCGCCGCGCGTCAGGTAGAGGCCGTACATCAGCGTCTCGATGGCCTCGTCGTTGAGCCGCACGTGATGGTTGTGCCGCGCGAGCGCGCCGCCCATCTGCATCGAGAAGTGCCGGTAGTGGCTGTCGCGCTGCTGGTCGGCGTGGGTGAAGCCGACGTGGTAGGCGCGCTCCGCCTCGCGCTGGAGGCGGGTGTGCTCGAGCCAGCTCGCGCGGTCGGCCACGACCTCGGTGACGACGTTCGTGAACGACCGCCCCTCCGGGGCGAGCGAGACGTAGCTCTCCACCACCGCGGCGCGCGCGCCGCGGCCCAGCACGATCAGGTTCCGCAGCTGCGCGGCGGTCCCCTCCGCCTCCGCGGTCGTCACGAAGACGAGGTGCACCGGCCGCTCGAGCTCCACCCCCGCGGGGACGTGCACGAAGCCGCCGTCGCGGAACGCGGCCGCGTTGAGCGCCACGAAGGGCGACGCCTCGACGGGGGCGTGCCGGCCCAGGTGCGCCTCGAGCACGGCGACGTCGGCCGGGCCGTTCCCGCTCCCGTCGCGCAGCGCCTCGGCGAGGCTCGCGACCCGCACCGTCTCGGGTATCGCGTCCATCGAGCTCAGCGCCTCGCTGAAGGCGCCGTTCACGAAGACGAGCGTGTGCCACTCGGGGTGCCCGAACTCGAACGCCTCGAGCTGCGCGCGCGTCACCCCCTCGACGACGCCGGGCGCCGGCTGCCACGCCGTCTGCGCGATCGGCGCGACCGGCGTGAAGCGCCACTCCTCGTCGCGCGTCGTCGGGAAGCCGACCTGCTCGAAGCGCTCGGCGCCGGCGCGGCGCACCGGCTCGAGCCAGGCGGGCGTGACGACCTCGGTCAGCACGTCGGTCATGCCCCGGCCTCCACCTGCGCGGGCGCTCCGGCGGCGGCCGCGTCCTCCTCGATCCAGTCGTAGCCGCGCGCCTCGAGCTCGAGCGCGAGCTCCTTGCCGCCCGACTTCACGATCCGCCCGTTGGCGAGCACGTGCACGACGTCGGGGACGATGTAGTTGAGGAGCCGCTGGTAGTGCGTCACGACGATCGTGGCGTGGTCGGGGCGCTTGAGCTTGTTGACCCCGGCGGCCACGATCCGGAGCGCGTCGATGTCGAGGCCCGAGTCGGTCTCGTCGAGGATCGCCAGCTTCGGCTCGAGCACGGCCATCTGGAGGATCTCGTTGCGCTTCTTCTCGCCGCCCGAGAAGCCGCTGTTCACCGCCCGGCTCATGATGTCGGGGCCCCACTCGACCACCTGGAGCTTCTCCTCGAGGAGGTCCATGAAGTCCATGGGGTCGATCTCCTCCTCGCCGCGCGCCTTGCGGAGCTCGTTGTAGGCGGCGCGCAGGAAGTAGGCGTTCGAGACGCCGGGGATCTCGACCGGGTACTGGAAGGCGAGGAAGAGCCCCGCCTGCGCCCGCGCCTCGGGCTCCAGCTCCAGGAGGTCCTGCCCCTCGAAGAGGATCTGCCCGCCGGTCACCTCGTAGGCCGGATGCCCCGCCAGCACCTGCGCCAGCGTGCTCTTCCCCGAGCCGTTCGGGCCCATGATCGCATGCACCTCGCCCGCGTTGACGGTGAGGCTGATGCCCTTGAGGATCTCCTTGTCGCCGGCCGAGGCCCGCAGGTCGCGAATTTCCAGCACGTCCGTCTCCAATTAGGTGCTAGGTTCTAGGTGTTAGGTGCTAGGTCGTGAGGTCTGGTGTCGGTACGCGATGCCGGGGTCTCCGCCCCAGCACCTAGCACCTAACACCTAGCACCTCCTCACCCGACGCTGCCTTCCAGCGAGACCCCCAGCAGTTTCGTCGCCTCGACGGCGAACTCCATCGGGAGCTCCTTGAACACTTCCTTGCAGAACCCGTTCACGATCATCGAGATCGCGTTCTCGGTGTTGAGGCCGCGCTGCTTGAGGTAGAAGATCTGGTCCTCGCCGATCTTCGACGTCGAGGCCTCGTGCTCGAGGCTCGCCGTGGGGTTGCGCACGTCGATGTAGGGGAAGGTGTGCGCCCCGCAGCGGTTGCCGATGAGCATCGAGTCGCACTGCGTGTAGTTCCGCGCCCCCTCGGCCTTCGGCATCATCTGCACGAGCCCGCGGTAGCTGTTCTGCCCCCGGCCGGCGCTGATCCCCTTCGAGACGATCGTCGAGCGGGTACGCTTGCCCAGGTGGATCATCTTGGTGCCGGTGTCGGCCTGCTGGGCGCCGTTGACGACCGCCACCGAGTAGAACTCGCCCACCGAGTCGTCGCCCTGGAGGATGACGCTCGGGTACTTCCAGGTGATCGCGCTGCCGGTCTCGACCTGGGTCCAGGAGATCTTCGCGCGCGCCCCGCGGCAGGCGCCGCGCTTGGTGACGAAGTTGAAGATCCCGCCCCGGCCTTCCGCGTCGCCGGCGTACCAGTTCTGCACCGTCGAGTACTTGATCGTCGCGCCCTCGAGCGCCACCAGCTCGACGACCGCGGCGTGGAGCTGATTCTCGTCGCGCTTCGGCGCGGTGCAGCCCTCGAGATAGCTCACCTCGGCGCCCTCGTCGGCGATGATGAGCGTCCGCTCGAACTGCCCCGTGTTCTGGGCGTTGATGCGGAAGTAGGTCGAGAGGTCCATCGGGCACTTCACGCCCTTGGGGACGTAGCAGAACGACCCGTCGCTGAACACGGCCGAGTTCAGGGCGGCGAAGAAGTTGTCGTTCGCCGGCACGACCGAGCCCAGGTACTTCCGCACCAGCTCGGGATGCTCGCGCACCGCCTCGCCGAAGGAGCAGAAGACGATCCCGTACTCGCCGAGGGTCTTCTTGAACGTGGTGCCCACCGAGACCGAGTCGAAGATGGCGTCCACCGCCACGCCGGCGAGCACCTTCTGCTCGCTGAGCGGGATGCCGAGCTTCTCGTAGGTCTCGAGCAGCTTGGGATCGACCTCGTCGAGCGAGCCCAGCGGCGCCTTCGTCTTCGGCGCCGCGTAGTAGTGGAGCGCCTGGTAGTCGATGGGCTGGTAGTGGATGTTGGCCCAGTGCGGCTCCTTCATCTCGAGCCAGCGCCGGTACGCCTTCAGCCGCCAGTCGAGCAGCCACTCGGGCTCCTCCTTCTTGGCGCTGATGAGGCGGATGATGTCCTCGCTCAGCCCCGCCGGCGCGACATCCATCTCGATGTCGGTGACGAAGCCGTACTTGTATTCCTTGTTGACCAGCGTCTCGACCGACGAGCTCATCTCAGGCCTCTGACTCGAATTTCACTCGGTGTTCGCACGCGCAGCCGCCCTCGAGGACGTGGCTGCGGAGCTCCGCCCGCCCGCCCAGCACCTCCTCGAGGAAGCGGCGCTCGAGCGCGCAGATCTCCGGATACCGCTCGGCCGCCGCCCGGATGGCGCAGTTGTGCTGGACGAGGGTGCCGCAGCAGAACGTCGCCGCCCCTTCGGCCATGTAGCCCTGGTCGTTCAGGGCCCGCACCACCACCCGCATCCGCTCGGCCGGCGGGGCCGCCGCCAGCTCCCCGGCGAGCCGCTCGCGCAGCGCGTCGAAGCGGCTCGCCGCCAGCAGCGCCACCGCCGCCTCCCGCCCCTCCCGCTCGGCCACGTGGTCGAGGAGCCGGAGCAGCGCGTCCTCGTAGCGGCGGGGGAAGAGCGCCTCGCCGGCGGCCGTGAGCCGGTAGGCGTAGACCGGCGCCCCCACCCCGTGGGGCAGCCGCTCGTGCGAGACCAGCCCCTCGCGCTCCAGCTCCTTCAGGTGCCCGCGCACGGCGTTGAGCGACAGCCCGAGCTGGGCCGTCAGCGCCCGCACGGTGCGCCCCGGCGACTTCTTCAGCTCGACCAGGATCGCACCCCGCGGCCCGCGCGCATCGAGCGGCGTCCCGGTCGGCGAGGAGGGAAGGACGGGGGCTCCCATGGGCCGGAATTGTAGGGCGACCACTCGGAATTGTCAATTCGTACAGATTCTCTGGTGCGAATTCCGAAATCGTTGAAATTGCATGTTTTGTACGCACACATCCCATCCCATTCTCGAGATCCCGCGTGGACGTATCGCTCCATCCCCGGGCTCACGCCCGGGCACCCCGGGCTCACGCCCGGGGCTTCCAGAAGCTGTCGCCCCTGCGGGGCTCGCCGCCGGGTGGTCGCGGAGGCCCGTGGGTCGGCCCCACGGGCGGGCGCGTGGAGATCCGTGGGTCAGCGGCGGCGAGCCCCGCAGGGGCGACAGCCTTTGTAGCCCCGGGCGTGAGCCCGGGGAACGGAGCGATGCAAATTCGCGAAGCCCATCTCGGGAGATGGCGCGAGAATCTGATGTTAGTATTGTCGCGTACTACGCTCAGGCGCGCGTGCGACGTCCCGTCTCGCTCTGGCCCCCCTCTCCCGATCTTCCCATATTGGACCCGCGGCGTCCCCCCCGCGTCGCGGACTTTCACTACTTCAGGCCCGACATGACGATCCATCGTATCCGGCTCCTGGGCGATCCCATCCTGCGCACCCGCTGCGAGCCGGTCACGAAGCCCAACTCGCCGGCCGTCCGCGTCATCATCGACGACCTTCAGGAGACCCTGCGCGACTTCCGGGGCCGCCACGGCTACGGCCGCGGCATCGCCGCCCCCCAGATCGGCGCCCCCGTGCGCATCGTGTACGTGGAGTTCTCGCCCGACGAGCCGTGGGTGCTCATCAATCCCGAGATCACCGACGTCGGCACCGACGACTTCACCGTCTGGGACGACTGCTTCTCCTTCCCCAACCTGCTCGTCCGCGTGCAGCGCGCCTACCGCATCCGGGTCCGCTGGCAGGACGTGAAGGGCCAGAGCCACGAGACCGAGCTCGAGGGCGACCAGGCGGAGCTGCTCCAGCACGAGCTCGACCACCTCGACGGCGTGCTCGCCGTCGACCGCCCGCACGGCCTCGACCCCTTCTGCCTCAAGCAGGAGTGGAACCGTCTCCACTCCCACGAGGGCCGCTTCGGCCCCCCCGAGTCGCGCACGGCGACCTATGCGACGCCGTTGACGGGACTTTTGTAGGGGCTAGGGGCTAGGGGCTAGGGGCTAGGGAGCCCCGATGGAGAGCGGCCCTCCGATCGCTGGAATCGGAGGGCCGCAGTGTTTCGGAGCCCCTAGCCCCTAGCCCCTAGCCCCTAGCCCCTGCCCCTAGAACCATCTCCCGATCCGCACCACCACCGCGTCCCGCCCCTTGAAGCCGGCGCCGGCGAGCACGCGGCCGTATTCGACCCGGACGGGACCGATGGGGGTCTCGGCGCCGAGGCCGGCGCGGGCGCCGGCGAGCCAGCCGTGGCGGTCGAGCAGCGGGCCGGCGAGCGCGCTGCGCCCGGTGGCGACCTCGAGGCGAAGATCGAGTGGGCCGCGGAGCGGTAGGGTGGCGGCGACGCCGGCGAGCGCCTCGCGCGCGCCGCGGAGCTCGCCGAGGTGGAGCCCCGGGAAGCCTTCGTAGCCGCCCAGCGGGAAGGCGAGCTGCACCGGGAGCCGCTCGCCCCAGCCGAGCCGGAGGCGGGGCGCCACGGCGACGGGGCCGGCGTGGAGCGGCAGGTCGACCTGCACGCTGGCGCGATGATAGACGTTGGTCCAGGCGACGTCGCCGGCCACGGTCTGGCGGTTGGCGCGGTCGAAGCGCACCAGCCGCGCGGTGCCGCCCCAGGCGCTCGCGCTCGTGAGGTCGGGGTTGCGCCAGAGGCGTCCTTCCGCGCCACCGCTCGCGAGCCAGCCGCCGCCGAAGGCGCGCTCGAGCCCCGCGAACCCCACCGCCTCGCGCGTCTTGAGCGCCGGCAGCTCGACCCCGGCTGGATCGAAGCTGCGCACCGACTCGGTGCCGATGCGGCCGGTGAGCGTCGGGCGCACGAAGCGCGGCCCCACGCCGCGGCCGTAGCGCAGCCCGAGCTCGAGCGAGCGCCGCAGCTCGCCCAGGGCGAGCAGCCCGCTCGCCTCGGCGTTGGTGCCGAGGAAGCGGCGGTCCACGAGGCCGACCCACATCCGTCCGCCCAGCTCGTTGTCGTAGGCGAGCCCGAGCCCGGCGACGCGCCGCGGCGCGTGCTCCACCGCGACGTCGAAGCGCACGCCGCGCGGGGTGCGCGTGGGCCGGAGCCAGACGGCGCGGTACGTCTCCGCATCACCGATGCGCCGCAGCCGCTGGCGCAGCTGCACCGGGTCCACCGCCTCGCCCGCCACGAGCCCGAGCGAGCGGGCGAGCGCCGGCCGCTCCCCGGCGGGGACGTCGCCGAAGACGACGGTGTCCACCATCGGATGCAGCCGGGCGAGCGCCTGCACCGCCGCGAGCGGCCGCGCGGGCGTCGTGCCGGGCTCGCCCGAGCCGCGGCCGCCGTCCCCGTCCGTGCCCCCGAGGCAGTCGGCGCGCGCGAGCGTGCTGTCGGCGGCCGCCACGCCGAGCGCGATGAGCCGCGAGACGTTGCCGTCGGAGAAGTCGAGACTGCGGAACGCGTCCACCGCGGGGCGGATGCGCACGTCCTGCGCGCCGAGCGAGTCGCGCGGCTGGGTGAAGAGGAAATCGAGCAGCCGGTCGGCGACGCGGATCGGGTCGTCGGGGTTGAGCGTGTCGGGCTCCTCGGGGCTGCGCCGGCCGTGCTCGGTCGCGTCGCTCACGATGACGTGCGTCGCGCCCGCGGCGCGCGCGACGCCGATCGGGATGTTCGCCGCGAGCCCGCCGTCGACCAGCGTGCGTCCGCCGATGCGCTCGGGGGTGAAGATGAGCGGGATCGCGAAGCTCGCGCGCACGGCGCGGGCGAGATCGCCGCCGGCGAGCACGACGGGCGCGCGGTCGGCGAGGTCGGTGGCGACGGCGCGGAAGGGGATCGGCAGCCGGTCGAAGTCGCCCTGGGCGAGGAGATTGCCGCGCAGCATCGCGGCGTTCACGAGCGCGTTCACCTCCGGCTCGCGCACCGCCGCGCTCTGCAGCGCGAAGCCGCGCTCGCCCTGCGCCCAGGTCACCAGCGGCCGGAGCGCGCCGAGCGACTGGGGCGCGTGCGGCTCGTAGCTGCGGAAGAAGGTGGCGATCGGGAGCGCGCGCGCGAGGCTGTCGATCTCGGCGCCGCTGTAGCCGCTGGCGTACATCGCGCCGACGATCGCCCCCATGCTGGTGCCGACGACGAGGTCGGGCCGGATGCCGCGCCGGTCGAGCTCGCGCAGCACGCCGATGTGCGCGAGCCCCTTGGCCCCGCCGCCCGAGAGGACGAGCGCGAGCGGGCCGGGCGTGCACGCGGGTGCGCCCGCGGGGATCGCGGTGGGGGTGGGCGATTGGGCCGCGGCGAAGCCGGGCACGGCCGACAGGAGCGTGAGAGCGGCGGCGAAGGCCGTCGCGGAGCGGCGCAGCATCGCGCAAAGATAAGCATGCCGTCGCAGCGCGCCGACGCCCCTTGCGCCTCGGTGGTGTGCCGCATATCCATACGGCTCGTCAGGCGCCCCTTTGCGCGCCGGCGGCCGTCCCCCTCGACCGCCGCCCGACCTCCCGGAGGACCACGGATCCTATGCCTTACGTGATCACCGAAGCCTGCATCGGCGTGAAGGACCGCGCGTGCGTCGATGTCTGTCCCGTCGACTGCATCTACGAGGGGGAGGACCAGCTCTACATCCACCCCGACGAGTGCATCGACTGCGGGGCCTGCGTGCCGGTGTGCCCGGTCTCGGCCATCTACCCCGAGGAGGACCTGCCCGAGCAGTGGGAGAGCTACATCGAGAAAAACCGCTCCCTCTCGAGCGGGCCCAACCTCCACCGCCGGGAGGGCTGAGCCGTGGCCTACGTGATCGCCGAGCCCTGCCGCAGCCAGCGCTGCGCGGCCTGCTACGCGGTCTGCCCGGCGGAAGCCATCGGCGGCGGCTACCACGACCCGCAGATGTACATCGACCCCGACCGCTGCATCGAGTGCGGCCTGTGCCAGGAGGCCTGCCCCAGCGGGGCCATCTTCCTCGAGGAAGACCTCCCCGAAGCCTGGGCCGAGTACGCCCGGCTCAACCGCGAGCACTTCCGCCGCAACCGTGCCTGAACCCTGAGGAGCCCCCGTGTCGTTCTGGCAATTCCTGTTCGTGCGCTCGAGCCTGTTCTACCTGCTCTACACCGCCCTCACCGGCTCGGCCTTCTACCTCTGGCCCGCGCTGGTGGGCTACTTCAAGACCACCCACGTCCACGCCGGGCTGGTGGGCTTCTTCCTCTCGATGGTGATGGGCGTGGCCTACTGGATGATGCCGCGTCCCGGCCAGATCCGCCAGGAGGGCCTCGAGGGCCTGACCTACGTGCTGCTCAACGCCGGGCTGCTGCTGCGGCTGGTGCTCGAGCCGCTGATGCTCTACACCGGCAACGCCGACCTGCGTTTGGCGCTGGCCGCGAGCGGGCTGCTGCAGGCCGGGGCG
>DASTSO010000165.1:0-2076 GCA_035760645.1 Gemmatimonadales bacterium | reverse complement strand
GCGTCGGGGTTGTGGTCGGCGACGAGGTTCGGCTCGATGCCGTGCTCCAGGAACGCCTTGCACCCGGCGAGCACGAGACTGAAGCCGCCCATGGAGTCGAGGGCCTGGGCGACCTTCTCGTCGTCGGTGCCGGTGAACCCGGACGCCGTGATGGTGACGAAGGTGCGATCGTCGCCCCGCGGCGCGAAGACCCACTCCACCGGCGTGGGCCACTCGATCAGGATGCGGCGGTGCGGCTCGACGGCCCGGACGGCGACCTCGGCCGCGGCGCCGTACATGTCCCAGGACCAGACCACGGTGGCGCCCGCCGCGAGGCGCGCGCTGCCGCGCGTGAACCAGAAGCGGCTGGTGACGGCCGGATCGACGAACGCGTCGAACACCACCGCGACCGGGCGGCGGATCAGCATGGTGGCCCGGGCGATCGGCTCGGTGCCGAGGGTCATCGGATGTCCTCCCGCTTACCGTGGGTGATCTCGCTGGTAGGTCGCCGCGGCGCGCGCGCTCACCGCGCGACGACGGTGACGATCCGCTCGCGCGTGAGCGACCGGTCGCTGCCGTCCTCCTGCACGGTGAGCGTGAGCAGGTAGCGCCCCGGCACGAGCCCGTCGAGCGCGAGGGTGCGCTGCACGGCGAGCGCGCCGCCCTCGGCGACGTCGGTGAAGCCGAGACTCACGCGGTCCTTCCCCTTCCCGCCCCCGCCGCCGAGCCGCGCGAGCTCGACCGTCGTCCGGTACCGCCCGCCCGCGCGCGTGCCGGCGAGCTCGTAGTAGAGCTCGAGCGCCTCGCCCACGCGGTAGGTGTCGAGCGGGTTGAGCGCGATGCGCCGGCCGCCGTGCGTCCACGCGAGCCCGCGCGAGGCGCTGCCGGTGACGACATCGCTCGCCGTGAGCCGGCCCGGCGCACCCGGCACCTCGACCTCCGCGCGGCCCGCGGCCCCCGCGGCATGGCGGGTGGTCTCCTCGACGAGCCCGCGCACGTAGTAGCTGCCGGCCGGGAGCGGCAGCTCCATCGTGCCGTAGAGGTACTGGCCCTTCGCGAGCGTGTCGCGGGTGGCGAAGAGGCGGAGGGTGTCGGCGCTCCTGGTGACGCCCTGCGCGGTGTCCACCGCGGTGACGCGCAGCTTCAGGGGATAGACGAGCCGGCCCTCGCGCGTCGTCGGTGCGAGCCGGTCCCCGCGGACGGCGAAGACGACGAGGGCCCGCCCCTGCCGCGGCCCATCGCCAAGGGCATAGATCTGCACGGTGGGCGCGAGGTCGTGCGCGTAGGTGAGCGCGTAGCTGTCGGTCGTGAGCGCGTGCTTCACGCTCGCCTGGGCATAGGTCGCAAGCTGCTGCACCGTGAGCAGGTTCACGCGTGGCGCCCGGTTCGGGCCGAGCCCGCGCTTGCGGAGATTGGCGGACAGCTCGTTCTGCCGGAGCTCGAGCTCGAGTGTCGCGAACCGCGTGTCCAGGTCCATCCGCGCGCCGAGGATATCGGCGTCGAGCGGCAGCATGGAGACGAGCGTCGTCGGCGCGACGGCGCCGAGTGCCTCGCTCGCGCAGAAGTGCAGCAGCAGCGAGCCGGTGGGCAGCTCGTACTTCCAGCTCTCGTTGGCGACGTAGCACTCCTTCGCGCCGAAGGGCTTGGCCGCGTGCGACGAGGCGCGCGCCAGCGGCTCCCCGTGACGCATGTAGACCGCGCCGCGGTCGTCCACGCCGAGGGCGCGGGGATCGTTCGCGGGGAGCGCGCCGGGGGCGAAGAGCGCCCACACGCCCATCCCCTCACTCTCCGCGGTGATCGGCCCAAACGCGCCGCTCACGCCCCAGCCGAAGCGCGCCTTCTTCCGCCGGCCGACTAGCGCGAAGTGGTCCTGCACGTACCACCACCGCCGGAGATGCTCGCGCAGCCGCTCGCCCTCGGGCCGCACGGCCTCCGCGTCGCGCTCGGCCCAGAACCGCCGCACCCAGGCGCCCACCGAATCGGCCGGCGCGCGGTCGAACGCTTCCAGCTTCGCGGAATCGGCGATCCAGGTGAGGTCGCGCCGGAACGCCGCGCGCGCCAGCGTGTCGCCGTGCGCGGCGCCGGCGAGGTAGAGCG
>DASTSO010000164.1:0-1807 GCA_035760645.1 Gemmatimonadales bacterium | reverse complement strand
CGCGCCGCGGCCGGGTGGCGCCTCGACGAGGTAGACCGAGATGCCCACGGGCCCGTGATCCGCGCCCACGAACGCGTGCGACATCCCGCGTTGGGGCAGGTCCTTCTGCGTGACGACGTACATGATCGGTCAGCGCTCCCGAGTGAGGGTCCAGAGCCGAGGGGAGGGACGACGTCAGGTCGCGGACGTGCGCGCCACCCGCACCGCGCCGGCGCGCAGCTTCGCGCGCAGCGCCTGGAGCAGCGCGCCCACGCGCACCTCGTTGACGAGCACGACGCTCGCGAGCACGAGCGCGAGCCCCGCGATGAGCCCCGCCGTCACCGGCTCGCCCAGCAGCGCGGCGCCCCAGAGGAGCCCCGCGACCGGCAGGAGGTAGGTGACCGTCGAGGTGCCGGTGGGGCCGAGCCGTTCGAGCAGGCGGAAGTAGAGCAGGTAGGCCACGCCGGTCGACAGCGCGCCGAGGGCGAGCGTCGCCCAGAGCGCGGGGGCGGGCGGCACGTGCCGCGGCGCCCAGACGAGGCCGGGGACGGCGAGCCAGGCGAGCGCGCCCAGCTGCTGCCCGAGCGCCAGGGTGTGCGTCGGTACCCCGCGCAGGGCGAGCCGGGCGTAGATCCCGGCGCCCGCGTAGCTCGCCGAGGCGGCGAGCAGTGCGGCAATGGCGAGCAGCGTCGGCGCGGTGAGCGGCGCGGGGCTCCAGCCCACCATCACGGCGACGCCCACGACCCCGGCCGCGAGCCCCGCGACGCGCCTCGGCGTGAGCCGCTCGCCCAGCCAGAGGGCGCCGAACGGCGCGGCGAAGAGCGGGACGGTCGCGGTGAGCACCGCCGCGAACGAGGCCGTGAGCCGCAGCTCGGCCGCGGAGATGAGCACGTAGGGCAGCGCCGCGTTGAGCAGCCCGAGCACCACGAGTCGCGCCGCGTGCGGCCGCAGCACGAGCGGCCGCCGCGTCAGGCGCGCGAACGCGAGGAGAAAGGCGGCGCCGATCGCCACGCGCGCCGCCACGAGCGCCGCGGGGCCGAACGCCGGCACCGCGACGCGGATGCAGAGGTACGAGCCGCCCCAGAGCGTGGCGAGCGCGAGGAGCGCCGCGGCGTCCCGCGGCGTCACGAGCCGGCCTCCTCGAGCGCCGCCGCGGCTGCGGTGGCCGCCGGCCGGGCGGGCCGCGGCGCGAAGGGCGAGACGTAGCCGCCCGGCTGCAGCCGCTGGCTGATGGCGACGCGGTTCCAGGCGTTGATCGCGAGCGTCGCGAGCAGGATGCCCGCGAGCTCGGCCTCGCTGAGCTGCGCCCGCACCTCGGCGTACACCGCGTCGGGCACGCGGTCCGCGCTCACCAGCGTGATCGCCTCGGCCCAGGCGAGTGCCGCCCGCTCGCGGTCGGTGAAGAAGGGCGACTCGCGCCACGCCGGGAGGGCGTAGAGCCGCTGCTCGCTCTCGCCGCGGGCGCGCGCGTCCTTGGTGTGAATGTCGAGGCAGTAGGTGCAGCCGTTGAGCTGCGAGGCGCGCACCCGCACCAGCTCGAGCAGCGCCGGCTCGAGCGACAGCTTGGCGACGTACGTATCGAGCGCCCCGATGGCGCTCTCGGCGCCGGGCGCGACGGCCTCGAGGTCGAAGCGGGGACGAGCGGGACGGGTCTGCGACATGGCTCCCTCGGCGTTGAGTGCATCGGCGGGTCGAGCGGACGCCCCCAAGGTGCGAAGAAGTTGGCCCGGGGAAAAGCGCCAAAAAGCGGAGTCCAGATGGGGCCAAATGCGCGCGCCATCCGCCTATTTTCCTCCCCCATGGCTCTCCTCACCCTCCGTCAGGCCTC
>DASTSO010000163.1:0-33203 GCA_035760645.1 Gemmatimonadales bacterium | reverse complement strand
TGCCGCTCGCGATCACGCCGGCGATGTAGCAGCCGGGGACCGGCGTCGCCATCGTCGCCTCGTCGTGCGCGGGGATGCCGCTCGCGGGGTCCACCGGAACGCCGAGGCGCGCCAGGAGCGCGGTGTCGGCGTGGTAGCCGGTCATGGCGAGGACCGCGTCGGCGGGGAGGCAGGTGACGGCGCCGGTCGCCTCGGCGCGGATCTCGACCGCCTCGGGCGTGATCGCCACGACGCGCGAGTTCCAGTGGGCGGCGATGCTGCCGTCCTTCACCCGGTTCACGATGTCGGGCAGCACCCACGGCTTCACCGCGCGGTCGAAGCCCTCGAGGAAGTGCACGAGCGCCACCTGCGCGCCGGCGCGCCAGCACTCGAGCGCGGCGTCCACCGCGCTGTTCCCCGCCCCGATCACCACGACGCGCTGCCGCCAGTGGTGGTGGCCCTCGGTGAAGTAGTGCGTGACGTGCGGGAGGTCCTCGCCCGGGACGCCGAGCCGGTTGGGCCAGTCGTAGTAGCCGGTGGCGAGCACGACCGCGCCCGCGCGGTACTCGGTGCGGCCGGTGCGCGTCGCGACCTCCACCGCGAAGTGCTCCGCGAGCCGCCGGATGTCCACCACCTCCTCACCGGGGCGCACGTCGAGCCCGAAGTGGTCGGCGACCCGCCGGTAGTAGACGAGGCCGTCGCGCCGCGTGGGCTTGTCGTTGACCGTGGTGAGCGGCACCCCGCCGATCTCAATCCGCTCGGGCGTCGAGAAGAACGTCATGTTGAGCGGGTAGCGCTCGATCGTGCTCACGATGGTGCGCCGGTCGAGCAGCACGCACGGCACCCCGGCGCGGCGCGCCGCGATTCCCACCGCGAGTCCGCACGGACCGGCGCCGACGACGAGGAGGGGAATCATGGGGCGGCTACGATCAGACCTCGATGATCTGATCCCGGCGCGTCCCCACGCTCACGTAGCGGATCGGCGTGGCGGCCAGCTCCTGGATGCGGTCGAGGTAGCGGCGCGCGTTGGCCGGGAGGTCGGCCAGGGTGCGGGCGCCGCCGGTGCCGGTCTGCCAGCCGGGGAGCGTCTCGTAGACGGGCTCCACGCGCTCGAGCACGTCCACCTGGCTCGGCAGCTCTTCGCACAGCTCGCCGTCGAGGCGGTAGGCCACCCCCACCGGGATTTCGGCGAAGGTGTCGAGCACGTCGAGCTTGGTGACGGCGAGCCCGGTGAGGCCGTTCACCCGCACGGCGTAGCGCACCACGGTAGCGTCGAACCAGCCGCAGCGGCGCGGCCGCCCCGTCACGGCGCCGAACTCGCCGCCCAGGCGGCGGAGCTCCTCGTCGATCACGGGATCGGCACCCGTGGGGAGCGGGCCGTTGCCGACGCGGGTCGTGTAGGCCTTCACCACGCCCAGGACGCCGTCGATCGCGGTGGGACCGATGCCGGCGCCGACCGAGGCGCCGCCGGCCGTGGTGTTCGAGCTCGTCACGTACGGGTAGGTGCCGTGGTCGAGGTCGAGGAGCGCGCCCTGCGCCCCCTCGAGCAGCACGCGCCGCTCCTGCTGGAGCGCGCGGTAGACGAGGAGCCCGGTGTCGGCCGTGATCGGGAGGAGCCGGGGCGCGAGGCGCTCGACCAGCGCCACGTGCTCCTCGAGCGAGGCGCGCGCCTCGCTGCCCATCAGCTCGAGCAGCCGGTTGGCGCGCGCCACGCGCTCGGCCAGGAGGTTGCGCGTGCACCCCAGGTCGCGCAGGTCGCCGACCCGGATGCCGCGCCGGCCGGTCTTGTCCTCGTACGTGGGCCCGATCCCGCGGCCGGTGGTGCCGATCGCCTGGCTCTTCTCGTGCGCGGCGTCGAGGAGCTTGTGGTACGGCAGCACGAGGTGGGCGCGGTCGGAGACTAAGAGCCGGCCGCTCGTCTCGATGCCGCGCTGGTGCAGGCCGTCGAGCTCGGTGAACATCGTCTCGGCGTCGAGCACGACGCCGTTGCCGATCACGCACGTGACGCTCGGGTGCAGGATGCCCGAGGGGATCTGTCGCAGGATGAACTGGGAGTCGCCGGTGACGACCGTGTGGCCGGCGTTGGCGCCGCCCTGGTAGCGCACCACGAAGTCGGCCCGCTCGGCGAGGACGTCGACGAGCTTCCCCTTCCCCTCGTCGCCCCACTGGGCCCCCACGACCACGACGCAGTTGGTCCCTGACTCGAACATGTCGGCTCCGGACTGACCCGATTTGACGGACGGCTCGAAACGGCTCGGAAAACAACAAAAAAGCCCCTCGCGGGGCTCGTGAATCCTCGTGGCAACGTAGCCGCGCCGGGCCGGAAGGTCAATCCGGCCCGCCCGCGGCCGCGGCCGCCGGCGC
The DNA here is from genome assembly GCA_035760645.1 of Gemmatimonadales bacterium. Taxonomy (GTDB): domain Bacteria; phylum Gemmatimonadota; class Gemmatimonadetes; order Gemmatimonadales; family GWC2-71-9; genus DASSTY01. The sequence goes on along the minus strand of DASTSO010000163.1, from coordinate 30,860 downwards.
CTGCGCCGGCGCCGGCAGGGCGGCGAGCGCCGCCCCCACCCGCCGGGCGGTCTCGAAGGCGAGCCCGTCGTCGGTGTCGCGCGGCGTGTGGATGCGCCGCAGGGTGGCCCAGGTGAGCCGCCCCACGGTGACGGCCCGCGCGCCGGCGCGCGCGAGCGGGAGACTGTCCACCAGGATTCCGACCGGGAGCCGCCGGCGCCGGAGCTCGTAGCCCAGGCCGCCCAGCACCGGCGCGAGCGCCGCGGCGAGCGCGGCCCCCGGCGCGTCGTGGTGCACGAGGAAGAGCGGGCCCACGTCGTCGAGGGTGTCGAGGTTGACGACCTCGGTGCCCCGCACGAGCTCCGGCAGCGCCGTCGCGAGCGCGCGCGCCCCCACCAGCCCGAACTCCTCGGCGCCGGTGAGGAGGAGGCCCACCCCCGGCTCGCGCGTCGCGGCGGCGGCCGCGAGCGCGGCGACGAGCCCGGTGGCGTTGTCCCGCGCCCCGGGCGACAGTCCCCGGCGGATGCCGCGCCCGGCGAGCGCGCCGGCCACGATGGCGAGCGCGGCCCCCGCGGCCGCCGCCGCGAGCGGCACCGGGCCGGCGAGGCGCCACGCCGCGAGCGCGGTGAGCGCGACGCACGCCGCGACGACCACCCAGATCGCGACCATGCGGCCCGCGGTGGACTGCACCTGGGCCTTCGTGTCCACGTGCGCGACGAGCCAGCGGCGCACCGTGGCCTCCGGCCGCCGGACGACGAGAGTCGCGTCCTCGCGCACCCGTCCCCAGAGCGGCGTGTGCCCGAGGCCGAGCCCCCACGCGAACGCCCCCAGGGCCAGGAGGCCCGGGAGCCAGACCGCGAGGGCCGCCCACGGCGCGAGGGGCGGCAGGAGGAGGAGTGGAAGCAGGAGGATCGCGAGCCAGCCGAGCCCGGCGCCGAAGAGCGGAAAGGCGTTCAGCGCGGCGGGCGCGAAGGCGAAGCGGTGCTCGGTGACCGCGTAGCCCAGCGCCTCGAGGCGGGCGCGCAGGGCGGCACGCGTGGCGGCCGCCTCGGGCGTGCCGGCCTCGCGCGGGACGCGGAGCAGCGCCCGGAGCTCCGCGTCCATCCCCACGTCCCGGGCGCGGGTGCGCGGGCTCAGGCGCGCGCGGCGCGCCGGATCCGCCGCACCGCCGGCGCCGGCATGGGCACCGCGGCGGCGCGCGCCGTCTCCGCGCTCACGAGCCCCTGCGCCGCGAGCTCGCCGAGATGCTGCTCGAACGTCTGCATCCCCTGCGCCCGGCTCTCGGCGATCAGCCCGCGCAGCTCGGGGAGCCGGGCGGGGTCGCGCAGCGCGTCGCGCATCGCGGGTGTCGGCAGCAGCACCTCGACCGCGACGACGCGCCCCTGGTCGTCGGCGCGCGGCAGGAGCTGCTGCGACACGATCGCCGTGAGCGCCTCGGCGAAGCGCATGCGACCGATCTCGCGCTCCTCGCGCGGGAGCATCGCGATCGCGTGGTGTACCGTGGTCACCGCGTCGGGCGTCGGCATCGCCGCCACGACCAGGTGCCCCGTCTCGGCCCCCTTGATCGCGATGTCCATCGTCTCGCCCCCGTCCACGTCGCTGAGCACCACGACGTCGGGATCCTGCCGCAGCGCCGCCCGCAGCCCCACGGCGACGCCGTCGGTGTCCACCCCCACCTCGCGCTGCGTCACCGAGCTGTTGAGGTCGCGGTGGAGGAACTCGATCGGGTTCTCCACCGTGACGATGTGCTTCTGACGATTCGTGTTGATGTGGTGCACGAGGGCGGCGATCGTCGAGCTCTTCCCGCTCCCGCTCACGCCGGTGACGAGCACGAGCCCGCGCTCGGCGTCGGCGATGCGGCGCACCGCCTCGGGCAGGCCCAGCGCCTCGATCGTCGGCACGGTGAACGGGATCACCCGCATCACGATCATGAACGACGAGCGCTGCCGGAGCACGTTGACGCGGAAGCGGCCGACGCCCGGCATGCCCCACGAGCAGTCGAAGTCGCGCAGCCGGTCGATGCGCGCGCGGTCCTCGTCGGTGGGGAGCAGCTTGAGCGCGATGGCGCGGGTCTGATCGGGCGTGAGGCGCTGCTTGGTGAGCGGCACCAGCTTCCCGTTGATGCGCGCGCGGAAGACGTCGCCCGCCTTGATGTGCAGGTCCGACGCGCCCCGTTCAACCGCGGCCTTGATGATCTTTTCCATTGGCGGAATCCGTGGAAGCCGTGAGGGAGACGCGCGAGACCTGCCGTGCCGGGTTACCGCGCCGCGCGCGCCGGCTCCAGCCAGAAGCCCATCCGCTCGCGCACCTCGCGCAGCGTCTCGCCGGCGATGGCGCGCGCCCGCGCGGCGCCCGCGGCGAGGACCTCGTCCACCAGCCCCGGCTGCGCCGCGAGCTCCCGGGCGCGCTCGCGCTGCGGGGCGAGCGCGGCCGCCATGTTGTCGGCGAGCACGCGCTTGCACTCGAGGCAGCCCCAGAGCGCGCCGCTGCAGTTGCGCGCCACGAGCGCCACCGTCTCCTCGGGCGAGAACGCCTTGTGGAGGTGGTAGATGTTGCAGAGCTCCGGGGTGCCGGGATCCTTCTTCGTCACGCGCGCCGGATCGGTCTTCGCCGGGCGCAGCTTCTGCCAGATCGCCTCGGGCTCCTCCAGCACGCCGATCGTGTTCCCCTTGCTCTTCGACATCTTCGCGTCGCCGTCGAGGCCCAGGACGCGGCGGGCGGCGCCGAGCATCGGCTGCGGCTCGGGGAGGAACGGGGCGTCGGGGCTGAAGCGCGCGTTCCAGCGGCGGCACACCTCGCGCGCGAGCTCGAGATGCTGCAGCTGGTCCTCGCCCACCGGCACGAGGTCGGCGCGGTAGAGGAGGATGTCGGCGGCCATGAGGATCGGGTAGTTGAGCAGCCCGGCGGGGATGCTCTCGAGCTGGGCCGTCTTATCTTTGAACTGCGTCATGCGCTCGAGCTCGCCGAGCGGCGTGACGGTGTTCAGCAGCCACATCAGCTCGCTGTGCTCCGGCACGTGCGACTGCACGAAGAGCGTGACGCGCTCGGGGTCGATCCCGGCGGCGAGCAGGCCCACGGCCATGTCGCGCGTGCGCTGCGCCAGCGCCTCGGGCTCGTAGAGCGCGCCGGTGAGCGCGTGCAGGTCGACGATGCAGAAGATGCAGTCGTAGCCCTGCTCCTGCAGGCGCACCCAGTTCTGCACCGCCCCGAGCAGGTTGCCGATGTGCAGCTCGCCCGAGGGCTGGATTCCGGAGAAGATGCGAGGCATAGGGGCGGAAGCTACCGCGCCGCGCACGGACTCACAAGCCGCTCCCCCGCACCACCCGAGGTCTCCAAGATGGCGTCGGCACTCGACTTACTGCACCTGGCCCGGACCGCCGCGGCGCGCGCCGCCGACTTCCTGCGCACCGTCGAGCGCCCGGCCGATCCGCGCGCCTGGACCGCCAAGGGCCGGCACGACTTCGTCACCGGCGTGGACCGCGGAGCGGAGGAGATCATCGCCGAGGTGCTGCTCGCCGCGGAGCCGGGCGGACGGATGGTGGGCGAGGAGCTGAGCCCCGGCGAGCTCGCGCGCGCCGGCGAGGGGCTCGCCTGGATCGTGGACCCGCTGGACGGCACCACCAACTTCCTGCACGACTACCCGTGGTGGGCCGTCTCGATCGGCGCCGCGGTGGACGGGGTGCTCGAGGCCGCGGTGGTGCTCAACGTCCCCCGCAACGAGTGCTTCCACGCCACCCGCGGCGGCGGCGCCTGGCTCGGCGAGCGGCGGCTCGAGGTCTCGGCGATCACCGAGCCGGGCTTCGCCCTCGTCGGCACCGGCTTCCCGTTCAAGCACCTCGAGCGGCTCGACGAGTACCAGGCGCAGTTCGCGCGCGTCATGGCCGCCACGAGCGGCGTGCGCCGGGCCGGCTCCGCCGCGCTCGACCTCGCCGACGTCGCCGCCGGCCGCTTCGAGGCGTTCTGGGAGCTCCACCTCGCCCCCTGGGACATCGCCGCCGGCACCCTCCTCGTCCGCGAAGCCGGCGGCCGCGTGACGGACCTCGAGGGTCGCGACGCCGCCATCGCCCACGGCCCCATCGTGGCGGGGAGCCCGGCGATGCATGCGTGGCTGCTGGAGGTGCTAGGGAGCAGGGGCTAGGGGCTAGGGGCTAGGGGCTAGGGGCTCCGAAACGTCGCGGCCCTCCGGTTTACAGAAACCGGAGGGCCGCTCTACACCGGGGCTCCCTAGCCCCTACTCCCTGGCCCCTAGCCCCTGGTCAAGATCCTCGGCCCCTCCGCCGTTACCGCCACGGTGTGCTCGAAGTGCGCGGCCAGGGAGCCGTCGGCGGTCACGACGGTCCACTTGTCGGCGAGGGTCCTGGTGACGGGGCTTCCCATCGTGATCATCGGCTCGATGGCGAGCGTCATGCCGGCCAGGAGCCGGGGGCCGCGGCGCGGGGCGCCGTAGTTCGGCACCTGGGGCTCCTCGTGCATCTTGGAGCCGACGCCGTGGCCCACCAGCTCGCGCACGACACCGAAGCCCGCCCCCTCGGCCACGGTCTGCACCGCGTGGCCGATGTCGCCGACGTGGTTCCCGACGACGGCCTGGGCGATCCCGGCGTAGAGCGACTGCTCCGTGACCTCGAGGAGCCGCGCCGCCTCGGGCGCGATCTCGCCCACCGGGAGGGTGACGGCCGAGTCGGCGTGCATCCCCTCGAAGTGCACCCCGCCGTCGACGCTCACGATCGAGCCCTCGCGCAGCACCCGCTTGGGGCTCGGGATCCCGTGCACGATCTCCTCGTCCACCGAGATGCAGAGCGACTTCGGGAAGCCGTAGAGCCCCTTGAAGGACGGCGTGGCGCCGTCGTGGCTGCGGATGAACGCCTCGGCCTCGCGGTCGAGGTCCTCGGTCGTCAGGCCGGGCCGCAGGATCTCCCGCATGCGCTGCAGCGTGGCCGCGAGGATGCGGCCCGCCTGCGCCATGCGCTCGAGCTCGCGCGGGGACTTGAGGGTGATCATGCCGGGGTGTCCCACGAGGTGGCGGTCAGCCGGCCCGGGCGCCGGAAGCTCCGGCGGCGCGGGCCTCCTGCACGGCGGCGAGCGCGCGCTGCTGGATCTCGGCCACCTCGCCGACGCCGTGGATGCGGCGGACGAGCCCCCGGCGCTCGTAGTAGTCGAGCACCGGGGCGGTCTGGGCCCGGTAGGCGTCGAGGCGGACCTTCACGGCCGCCGGATCGTCGTCGGCACGGCCCTCGAGGGTCCGGCGCCGCTCGATGCGGGCGAGGATCTCCTCGTCGGTGACGTCGAAGAAGAGGACGAGGTCCATCTTCCGGCCCAGCTCGGCGAGGAGCCGGTCCACGCCCTCGGCCTGCGGGATCGTGCGGACCACGCCGTCGAAGAGCACGCCGCGGGCCGCGTCGGGCTTGGCGAGCTCGTCGCGCACGACGCCGAGGATGATGTCGTCGCTCACGAGGTGGCCGGCCTCCATGACCGCCTTGGCCTGCAGCCCCACCGGGGTGCCGCGCTTGACGGCGTCGCGGAGCAGGTCGCCGGTGGCGAACTTCGGCAGCCCGAGCGCCTCGCTGAGCAGCGCGCCCTGGGTCCCCTTCCCCGCGCCCGGCGGGCCCATCAGCAGGATGTCCATCTGGTCGGCTCGTCCTGAGAAGGTAAAAAGGTGCTAGGTGCTAGGGGCTAGGTGCTAGTGGCTCAGAGGCGGATTCGAGGCTCCGATGTCCGCGTCCCAACCCTAGCACCTAGCACCTAGCACCCAGCACCTGCTCACATGTAGCGCTGCTGCCGCCCCCGGAACTTCACCCGGCCGGTCTTCATGAAGCCGTCGTACTTCCGCAGCACGCGGTGCTGCTCCACCTGGGCGATCGTGTCGAGCAGCACGCCGACGACGATGAGCACCGAGGTGCCGCCCCAGTGGGCCTGGATGCCGGTCGCGTTGGAGACCAGGATCGGCAGGATCGCCACCGCGGCGAGGAAGAGCGAGCCCGGGAAGGTCACGCGCGACAGGACGCCGTCGATGTAGTCGGCGGTCGCCGCCCCCGGCTTCACGCCCGGGATGAAGCCGCCCTGCTTCTTCAGGTTCTCGGCGATGTCCACCGAGTTGAAGACGATCGACGTGTAGAAGTACGTGAACAGGATGATCATCGCCGCGAAGAGCAGGTCGTAGGCCCACTCGCCGGGCGTGAAGTAGTTCGCGAACTCCGTCAGCGTCGGGTTCTTCGTGAAGCTGGCGATCGTCGTCGGGACGATGATGATGGTCTGGGCGAAGACGATCGGCATCACGCCCGCCGTGATGAGGCGGATGGGGATGAACGTCTTCTGGCCTTCGCGGATGCGGCCGCGGCCCATCACCTTGCGCGGGATCTGAATGGGGATCCGGCGCGCGGCGACCGTCATGGCCACGACCGCGGCCACCACCGCCACGATCACGGCGAGGAAGAACACCGCGCCGAGGGGCGAGACGATGCCGCTCTTGACGAACTGGACCAGGTTGAGCGTGCCCGGCCACAGCCGCTCGAGGATCGAGAAGGCGATGAGGAGACTCATGCCGTTGCCGATCCCGCGCTCGGTGATCTGCTCGCCGAGCCACATGACGAAGATCGCGCCCGCCGTGAGGGTGAGCACGATGGTCATGCGCTCGCCGAAGCCGCCGCCGCCGGAGAGGGCGCCGGGGATGGACTCGGTGAACAGGGCGTAGGTCCACGCCTGGGCGAGCGAGATGAGCACGGTGGTGTACCGCGTCCACTGCTCGATCTTCTTCCGGCCCTCCTCCTCCTTCTGCATCTTGCCGACCGACGGCACGATGCCGCCGGCCAGCTGGAAGATGATCGAGGCGGAGATGTAGGGCAGGATGCCCAGCGCGAAGACCGTGGCGCGGCTCAGCCCGCCGCCCAGCGTGTCGTAGAGGCCGAAGAACCCACTGGCCCCGGAGTTACGGATGTAGTCGGACAGAGCCTGGACGTTCACGCCCGGCGCGGCGATGTGCGCGCCGATGCGGTAGATGAGCAGGGCCAGCAGCGTGAACTTCAGCTTCCGGCCGAGCTCGTCGTCCATGGCGAAGCCCGGGACGCGGGGTGCGGTCACTTAGCCCTCGATCTTGCCGCCGGCCGCCTCGATCTTCGCGCGCGCCGACGCGGAAATGGCCACGCCACGAACCGTATAGGCCCGGTCGGCGTCGCCGGTGCCCAGGAGCTTGACGGGGGCGTCGGCCTTGCCGACGAGGCCCGCCGCGTGGAGGGTCTCCGGGGTCACGTCGGTGACCGGGAGGCCCTTGAGCTGGCCGAGGTTGACGGCCTGCGCCACGACCTTGAAGGGGTTCGTGAAGCCGCGCTTCGGCAGGCGCCGGTACATCGGCATCTGGCCGCCCTCGAAGCCCGGATTGGTCGAGCCGCCGGTGCGGGCCTTGTGGCCCTTGTGGCCCTTGCCGCTCGTCTTGCCGAGCCCCGAGCCGGGGCCGCGGCCGACGCGCTTGCGCGCCTGGGTCGAGCCCTTCGCGGGGCGGAGGCTCGAGAGGGTGATCTTCTTCGTGTCGTCGGCCATCACGCCTCCTGCGCCGGCGTCACCTCGACGAGGTGGCGCACCTTGTAGAGCATCCCCTGGATCGCCGGCGTGTTGTCCACGACGACCGTCTGCTGGTGGTGCCGGAGGCCGAGCGAGCGCAGCGTGCGCCGCATCGTCTCCGCGTGCCCGATCTCCGAGCGGATCTGCTTGACGCGCACCTTCGGCGCGGCGTCGGCCGTGGGGATCACGGCCGCGTGGTAGCCGGGGCCCTGGCGGCCCACGACGGGATTTCTACCCATTGCCTCAGGCCTCCTGCTTCTGCCGCGGCTTGTACGCGATCTGGTCGACCTCGACGCCGCGCTCGCGCGCCACCTGGCGGGCGCTCACGAGGCTGCGGAGGCCCTCGACGGTGGCCCGCACCATGTTGTGCGGGTTGGTCGAGCCCAGGCTCTTGGTCAGGATGTCGGTGATGCCGGCGCACTCGAGCACCGCGCGCACCGGGCCGCCGGCGATGACGCCGGTGCCGCTCGCGGCGGGCTTGAGGAGGACGCGGCCCGCGCCGTGCTCGCCGATCACCTCGTGGGGGATCGTCGTGCCGTTCCGCGCGACCTCGGCCATGCCGCGCTTGGCGGCCTCGACCGCCTTGCGCACCGCCTCGCTCACCTCGTTCGCCTTGCCGGTCGCGATGCCGAGCTTGCCCTTGCCGTCGCCCACCGCCACGAGGGCGTTGAACGAGAAGCGGCGGCCGCCCTTGACCACCTTCGCGACGCGGTTGATGGCGATCACGTTCTCGATCGTGTCCTTCTCCTCGCGGTCGCCGCGCGGCTCGTTGCGGTCGCGCCGCCCGCCGCGGTCGCCCCGGCCGCCGCGGCCGCCCTGGCCGCGGGCGCCGCGCTGGCCGCGCTCGCTCGTCGCTCCCTGCTCCTGCGTGCGCTCCGACGTGCGCTCGGCCGCCTGGGCGTCGCCGCCCGGCCGCTCCGCCACGGGCTCCGCCGACGCCGGGCCCTTCGTCTCGTCTGCCATTTAGAACTCCAGTCCGGCTTCGCGCGCGCCGTCGGCGACGGCCTGCACGCGACCATGGTAACGGTAACCCGCGCGGTCGAACACCACGGTGGTGATCCCGGCGGCCTTGGCCTTCTCCGCGATCAGCTTGCCGACCGCCTTGGCCTTGCCCACCTTGCCCTGGCCGTCGACCTGCAGCCCCTCGCTCGTGTCGCCGACGCCGAGCAGGGTGACGCCGCGGTCGTCGTCGACCAGCTGCGCGTAGATGTGCTTGAGCGAGCGGAAGACGACCAGGCGCGGCCGCTCGGCCGTGCCCGCGACCCGCTGCCGGACGCGCATGTGGCGGCGGTAGCGCAGCTCGCTGCGGCTCTTGGGTGCGTGAATCGGGCGCATGGGTTACTTCGCTCCAGTCTTGCCGGCCTTGCGGCGGATCTGCTCACCCTGGTACCGGATGCCCTTGCCCTTGTAGGGCTCGGGCGGGCGCACGTTGCGGATCTCGGCGGCCACCTGGCCGACGGTCTCCTTGTCCGCGCCCTCGATCGTGAGCGTCGTCGGGTTCGGCGTGGTGAGCTTGATGCCCGCCGGCGCCTTGTACTCGACGATGTGCGACAGCCCCACGTTCAGCTGCACGCCGTAGGGCTTCGTCTCGGCCTTGTAGCCGACGCCCTGGATCTCGAGCGTCTTCGTGTAGCCCTTCGAGACGCCCTCGACCATGTTCTGGATCAGCGTGCGCGTCAGCCCGTGCAGCGCCTTGTGGCGCGGCTCGTCGCTGGGGCGCTGGACGGTGACCTGCCCGTCGGCCAGCGCGATCTGCATCTCGGGCTGGAAGGTGCGCTTCAGCTCGCCCTTCGGTCCCTTGGCCGTGACGGTCTGGCCGTGCACGGTCACGGTGACGCCCTGGGGCACCACCACCGGCTTCTTGCCAATGCGGCTCATCGTGCGCCCTCCCTTACCAGACCACGGCGAGGAGCTCGCCGCCGAGGTTCTGGCTGCGCGCCTCGCGGTCGGTCATCAGGCCGCGCGGCGTGGAGACGATGGCCATGCCGAGGCCGTTCTTGACGCGCGGGATCTCGCGGCACTTCACGTAGCGCCGCAGGCCCGGCGTCGAGACGCGGTGCAGCTCGCGAATGACCGGCATCTCGTTGTGGTACTTCAGGTACAGGCGCAACACGCCGCGCCCGTTGTCGTCGAGCACCTTGTAGTCGGCGACGTAGTGGTTGTCGCGCAGCAGGCGCGCCAGCTCGGTCTTCAGCTTGCTCACCGGCATGTCGACGCGCCGGTGGCCCGCGGAGCAGGCGTTCCGGATGCGCGTCAGCATATCCGCCACGGGATCTGTGCTGAGGCTCATTCTATCCTATCCTTACCAGCTGGCCTTGCGCACGCCGGGGATCGCTCCCTGCAGCGCGAGCTCACGGAAACAAATGCGGCAGAGGCCGAACTTGCGCAGATATGCGCGCGCGCGCCCGCACCGCTCACACCGGTTGACCTTCCGGGACTTGAACTTCGGCGTGCGCTTCGCCCGCTCGATCCATGCAGTCTTCGCCATAGGTCCTTATCTCTCCTCAGGCCACGACGCGCTGAGGCGTCTCGCCGCGGAACGGCCAGCCGAACTCGCGGAGCAGGGCCATCGCCAGGTCGTCACGCCCGGCGGACGTGACCAGGGTGATATCCATCCCGTGGATCTGCTCGACCTTGTCGAAGTCGATCTCGGGGAAGATCATCTGCTCCTTGATGCCGAACGTGTAGTTCCCCCGCCCGTCGAAGCTGCGGTTCGGCAGCCCGCGGAAGTCGCGGATGCGCGGCACCGACAGCGAGATGAAGCGGTCGAGGAACTCGTACATGCGCGCGCCCCGGAGCGTGACGCTCGCGCCGACCGGCATCCCGGCCCGCAGGCCGAAGTTGGCGATCGCCTTCTTGGCCCGGGTGATCACCGGCTTCTGGCCGCTGATCGTGCCCAGCTCCTCGACGACGGTGTCGATGAGCTTGGGGTTCTTCGCCCCCTCGCCCATGCCGACGTTGAGGACGATCTTCACGAGCCGCGGCACCTGGTGCGGGTTGGTCAGGCCGAACTGCTTGGCCAGGTTGGCGCGCACGGTCGTCTCGTAGTACGTCTGGAGCCGGGGCTTGCCCTCGGCCGCCTTGGGCTGCGCCTCGACGGGGCCCGCGGGGCGCTTGCGCTCGCCGCCCGCGGCCGCGGCCGGCCGGCCCTGCGGCTGGCCGCCCTTGCTCCCGCCCTTCGCGCCGCCCTTGGCCGCGCCCTTGGCACCCTGCTTGTCGGTCGTCTTCGCCATCGCTTACCGGCTCCTCGCAATCGGCTGCCCGCTCTTGACGGCGATCCGCTCGACGGTGCCGTCCTGATCCCGGCGACGGCGCACCCGCGTCGGCACGCCCGCCTTCGGGTCGAGCAGCATGACCTTCGAGTGGTGGATCGGCGCCTCGCGCTCCACGATCCCGCCCTCGCTCTGGGGCGTCGGGCGCAGGTGGCGCTTGACGATGTTCACGCCCTGCACCTTCACCCGGCCCGTCTTCGGGAAGACCGCGAGGACGCGGCCCTCCTTGCCCTTGTCGTCGCCCGAGATGACCCGCACGACGTCGCCCTTCGTGACGTGCAGCTTCTGCCGGACGACCGGCTTCGTGCGCACGCGCTTGGCCTTCTTGTACACCAGGGGCTTCATGTCAGAGCACCTCCGGCGCGAGCGAGACGATCTTCATGTACTTCTTCTCGCGCAGCTCGCGCGCGACGGGCCCGAAGATGCGCGTCGCCTTCGGCTCGCCGGCGTCGTTGATGAGCACCGCCGCGTTCTCGTCGAAGCGGATGTAGGAGCCGTCCTTGCGGCGGGTCTCCTTGGCGGTGCGGACGATGACGGCCTTCTGCACGTCGCCCTTCTTCACCTGGCCCGTGGGGATGGCGTCCTTGATCGCCACCACCACCCGGTCGCCGAGGCCGGCGTAGCGCCGCTTCGAGCCGCCGAGGACGCGGATGACCAGCGCCTGGCGGGCCCCCGAGTTGTCCGCGATGCGGACGATCGTTTCCTGTTGAACCATGGTCTCCTCGGCCCCTTACTTCGCCCGCTCGACGATCTCGACGACCCGCCAGCAGACGGTCTTGGCGAGCGGCCGGGTCTCCATGATGCGCACCGTGTCGCCGGCCTTGGCCTCGAGCTCGTTGCGCGCCTTCACCGTCTTCGTCCGCGTCACCTGCTTGCCGTACACCGCGTGGGCGTAGCGGCGCACCAGGGCCACGGTGACGGTCTTCTGCATCTTGTCGCTGACCACGACGCCCTGGCGGGTCTTCCGCCGCGCCCGGGGCGCGCCCGCGGTCTGCTGCTCGTTCTCAGCCATGGCTCTTCACCTCGGCCCGCTCGCGCAGGATCGTGTTGATCCGGGCGATGTCGCGCCGGATGGTCCGGAATCGGATCGGGTTCTCGACCGTCTGGGTGGCGGAGCTGAAGCGCAGGTTGAAGCGCTCCCGCTCGAGCTCGGCCTTCTTGGCCTGGAGCTCGTCCACCGACATGTCGCGCAGCTCGCGCGCCTTCATGCTCACGCCTCCTCGCGCTTGACGAAGCGCGTCTTGACCGGGAGCTTGGCGGCGGCCAGCGCCATCGCCTTGCGGGCCAGCTCCTCGCTCACGCCCTCGATCTCGAACATGACGCGGCCCGGCTTGACGACGGCCACCCAGCCCTCCGGGTTGCCCTTGCCCTTGCCCATGCGCGTCTCGGCCGGCTTCTTGGTGATCGGCTTGTCCGGGAAGATCCGGATCCACACCTTGCCGCCGCGCTTCATCTCACGCGTCATCGCGACGCGGCTCGCCTCGATCTGCCGGTTGGTCACCCAGCCCGGCTCCAGGCTCATGAGGGCGAACTCGCCGAAGGCGACGGTGTTGCCGCGCTGCGCGATGCCCTTGGTCCGCCCCTTGAAGGTCTTGCGGAACTTGATTCGCTTCGGTGCGAGCATCGCTCACGCCCCCGTGCTGTAGGTGCGGCCCGAGACGTCCTCGACGACCTCACCCTTGAAGATCCAGATCTTGATGCCGATCGTGCCGTAGGTCGTCTTCGCCGTGCTGGTGGCGTAGTCGATGTCGGCGCGCAGCGTGTGGAGCGGCACCCGGCCCTCGCGGTAGCCCTCGGTGCGGGCGATCTCGGCGCCGCCGAGGCGGCCCGAGAGGCGCACGCGGATGCCCTGGGCGCCCATGCGCATCGCGCTCTGCACCGCGCGCTTCATGGCGCGGCGGAAGCTGATGCGCTGCTGCAGCTGGTGGGCGATGTTGTCGGCGACCAGCTGGGCCGAGATCTCCGGCCGCTTGATCTCCTCGACGTTGATCGCCGCTTCCTTGCCCGTCAGCTGGGCGAGCTCGTCGCGCAGCTTGTCCACCTCGGCGCCCCGCTTGCCGATGACCACGCCCGGCCGGCCGGTGTGGATCGTGACGGTGACCTTGCCCGGCTTGCGCTCGATCGTGATCTCGCTGATCGCCGCATGGCCCAGGCGGGCCTTGAGATACTTGCGGATGAGCTCGTCTTCCTTCAGCAGCGCCGGCATGTCCTTGGTGGCGAACCACTTCGACTGCCAGGGCTTGACCACGCCGAGCCGGAACCCGATCGGATGCGTCTTCTGACCCATTACTTGCTCTCCTCGCTGCCCACGTGGATCTCCACGTGGCTGGTCCGCTTCCGGATCGGCGTCGCGCGGCCCTGCGCGGCGGCCGTGAACCGCTTGAGCGGCGCGCCCATGTTCACCACGGCCTTGGTGACGACGAGCGCGTCGACGTCGAAGGCCCGGTTGTCCCGCATCGCCAGCTGCTCGGCGTTGGCCACCGCGGAGCGCAGCGTCTTCTCGATCTGCTTCGCGGCGAGCTTCTTCGAGAACTTGAGGTAGGCGTACGCCTCGTTCACGTTCTTGCCGCGGATCTCGTCGATGACGAGCCGCATCTTCCGGGGGCTCTGCCGCACCCCGCGCTGAATCGCGTATCCAGTCATGGTCTCGCTCACTCCGGCTTCGCCTTCTTGTCGGCGACGAGCTTGCCGCTGTGGCCGCGGAACAGGCGCGTCGGGGCGAACTCGCCGAGCTTGTGGCCCACCATGTTCTCCGTGACGTAGACGGGGACGAACTTGTTCCCGTTGTGCACGGCGAAGGTGTGGCCGACGAACTCGGGCAGGATCGTGCTCGCCCGGCTCCAGGTCTTCACGACCCGCTTCTCGTTCTTGCTGTTGAGCCCCTGGACCTTCCGGAGGAGCGCCTCCTGGACGAACGGGCCCTTCTTGATGCTCCGCGCCATTACTTGGTCGCCTTCCCGCGCTTCCGGCCGCGCACGATGAGCTTGGTGGACGCCTTCTTCGGATGACGGGTCTTCCGGCCCTCGGGCTTGCCCCACGGGCTGACCGGCGCGCGGCCGCCCGAGGTCTTGCCCTCGCCGCCACCCAGCGGGTGGTCGACCGGGTTCATCGCCACGCCGCGGACCTTGGGCCGCTTGCCGAGCCAGCGGCTCTTGCCCGCCTTGCCGACCGAGAGCAGCTCGTGCTCGGCGTTGCCCACCTCGCCCACGGTGGCGAGGCAGCGGGCGTGCACGAGGCGCATCTCGCTCGAGCGCATGCGGAGGGTCACGTAGTCGCCCTCCTTCGCCACCACCTGCGCGCTGGCGCCGGCGGTGCGGGCCAGCTGGCCGCCCTTGCCGATCTTGAGCTCGATGTTGTGCACCGTGGTGCCGAGCGGCATCTCGCCGAGCGGCAGGGCGTTGCCCAGGCGCGGGTCGGCGCCCGGGCCCGCCACGACCACGTCACCCTGCTTGAGCCCCTTGGGGTGCAGGATGTAGCGCTTCTCGCCGTCGGCGTAGACCAGGAGCGCGATGCGCGCCGTGCGGTTCGGGTCGTACTCGATTTCGGCCACCCGGGCCGGGATCCCGAACTTGTTGCGCTTGAAGTCGATCTTCCGGTACTGGCGCTTGTGCCCGCCGCCGATGTGGCGGCTGGTCAGGTGCCCCAGGTTGTTGCGGCCGCCGGTCTTCTTGATCGGCTCGAGCAGGCTCTTCTCCGGCTCGGAGCGCGTGATCTCGTCGAAGCCCGAGACCGAGCGGAAGCGCGTGCCGGCCGTCATGGGCCGGAATTGACGGATGCTCATGCTCAGACCTCGTAGACCGGAAGGGTCTGCCCTTCCGCAAGCGTGACGATCGCCTTCTTCCAGCGCTTCGTCGTGCCGACGGTGCGGCCGCGCACGACCGCGTGCCGGCGCATCTGCATCGTCCGCACGTCGGTGACGCGGACGTTGAAGAGCTGCTGGAGCGCGTTCCGGATCTGGTACTTCGTCGCCTCCGGATGCACCTCGAACGTGTAGGCCTGCTGATCCTGGTACGCCACCGAGCTCTTCTCGGTGATCAGCGGCCGCACGATGACCTCATGCAGAGCGGGCATGGCTTACTCCGTCTCCTTCGTCTTGCGGGAGGCGGGCTTCTTCGCCGCGCCCTCGGCCGACTTCTTGGTGGCCTTCTTCGCCGCCGGCTTCTCGGCCGCGGCGCTCGCCGCCTTCTTCGCGGCGCGCTTCTTCGCCGGCGCCGTCCCGGTCGCCGTCGCGGCCGCGCTCGCCTCGGGCTGCACGCCCGTGAACGCCGCCTCCTCGACCACGATCGCGTCGGCCCAGAGGATGTCGTAGGCCGAGGCCTCGGCGTAGTTCATCACGTCCACGCGCTCGAGGTTGCGGCCGCTGAGGTACGCGTTCGGGTTGTGCCCGGCCGTGAGGACCAGCGTCTTCCGCGCCCCGAGGCCCAGCTTCTCCAGCAGCCCGGCGAGCTGCGCCGTCTTCGGCGCCTCGAAGGCGAGCCGCTCGACGACCACGAGCGCCTGCTCGCGGGCGCGCGCGTTGAGCGCGCTCTTGCGGGCGAGCTGCTTGACCTTCCTGGGGATCGCCGTCGTGTAGTCCCGCGGCTGCGGGCCGAAGACGGTGCCGCCGCCGCGCCAGTGCGGGGCGCGGGTCGAGCCCTGGCGGGCGCGGCCGGTGCCCTTCTGCTTCCACGGCTTCTGGTTGCCGCCCGAGACCTCGCTGCGACCCTTGGTCTTCGCGGTGCCCTGGCGCTGGTTGTTCAGGAACACCTTCACGGCCTGGTGCAGCACGGGCTCGTTGACGGTGCCGTCGAACGTCTCGGCCGGCAGCGCGAACGTCGCGTCGCGCCGGTCCCCGGCCGCCGAATAGTGGAGCGCCTCAATCATGGCGGCTCGGTCCTCCCTGCTTGGCGACCATCACGATGCCGTTCTTGGAGCCCGGAACCGCGCCCCGGATGAACAGCAGGTTACGCTCGGCGTCCACCCGCTCGACGCGGAGCCCGAGCTCGGTGTGCCGCTTGGCCCCGTGGTGGCCCGGCATCCGCTTGCCCTTGATGACGCGCGAGGGGTCGGTGCCCGGGCTGATCGAGCCGGGCTTGCGGTGGCGCGTGTTGCCGTGCGTCGCCGGCCCGCCGCCGAAGCCGTGCCGGTGCACGACGCCCTGGAAGCCGCGGCCCTTCGTCGTGCCCGTCACCTTCACGAGCTCGCCCGGGGCGAAGATGTCCACCGTCACGTCCGCGCCGGCCGCGGGCGCCTCGCCCGTGACCTGGAACTCGCGGATGATGGCCGGCGCCGCCTCGAGCCCCGCCTTCTTCGCGTGGCCCAGCTCCGCCTTCGTGGCCCGGCTCGCCTTGCGCGCGCCGAAGCCCAGCTGGACGGCCGCGTCCTTGACCTGGACGACCTTGTTCGGGCCGACCTCGATGACCGTCACCGGCACCGCGCTGCCGTCCTCGGCGAAGACGCGCGTCATGCCGAGCTTGCGCCCAATGAGTCCGTTCGTCATATGTCGCGCGCCTCGCCTACTCGACCTTGATTTCGACGTCGACGCCGGCCGGCAGATCGAGCTTCGTCAGCGCGTCCATCGTCTGCGGGCGGGAGTCGTTGATGTCGAGCAGGCGCTTGTGCGTGCGCAGCTCGAACTGCTCGCGGCTCTTCTTGTCCACGTGCGGGCTGCGGAGCACCGTCCACCGCTCGGTCTTCACCGGGAGCGGGATCGGGCCCGAGACCTGGGCCCCGGTCTTCTCCGCCGTGCGCACGATGTCCGCCGCGGCCTGGTCGAGCACCACGTGGTCGAACGCCTTGAGGCGAATGCGGATCTTGCCAGCCATGTGTTCCTCGTTCGTGGTAGAGGCCGGCCCCTCGTGGGCCGGCTTGCCCATAAGTGAAGGCTTGCGCCCGGGGGCTTACGCCTTCGCCTTGCTGATGATCTGCTCGGCCACCGCCTTCGGCACTTCCTCGTAGTGCGCGAACTGCATCGAGTAGACCGCGCGGCCCTGGCTCATGCTGCGCAGCTGCGTCGAGTAGCCGAACATCTCGGCGAGCGGCACGTGGGCCGCGATCACCTGCGCGTCGCCGCGCTGGGTCATGCCGCCGACCTTGCCGCGGCGCGACGAGAGGTCGCCGATGATGTCGCCCAGGTAGTCCGAGGGGGCGACGACCTCCACTTCCATGATCGGCTCGAGCAGGACCGGCTTGGCCTGCTTGGCGGCCTCCTTGAAGGCCATCGAGCCGGCGATCTTGAACGCCATTTCGCTCGAGTCGACGTCGTGGTAGCTGCCGAAGACGAGCGTCGCCTTGACGTCCACCACCGGGTAGCCGGCGAGCACGCCGTTGTCGAGCGCCTCGCGGATGCCGGCCTCGATCGGCTTGATGAACTCGCGCGGGATCACGCCGCCGACGATCTTGTCCTCGAACTGGAAGCCGGCGCCCGGCTCGGTCGGCTCGAGGTGGATGACGACGTGGCCGTACTGGCCCTTGCCGCCCGACTGGCGGACGAACTTGGCCTCGACGTTCTCGACCTTCTTCGTGATCGTCTCGCGGAAGGCCACCTGCGGCCGGCCCACGTTGGCGTCGACCTTGAACTCGCGCTTCATGCGGTCGACGATGATCTCGAGGTGCAGCTCGCCCATGCCGGCGATGATCGTCTGGCTCGTCTCCGGATCGGTCCGCACCTTGAAGGTCGGATCCTCCTCGGCCAGCTTCTGCATCGCCACCGCCATCTTGTCCTGGTCGGCCTTGGACTTCGGCTCGATCGCGACGTCGATGACGGGGTTCGGGAACTTCATCGCCTCGAGGATGATCGGCTTGTCCTCGTCGGAGAGCGTGTCGCCGGTCCGGGTCTCCTTGAGCCCGATCGCCGCCGCGATGTCGCCCGCCATCACCTCCTCGATCTCGTCACGCTTGTTGGCGTGCATCTGCAGGAGGCGGCCGATCCGCTCGCGCTTGTCCTTCGTCGAGTTGTAGACGTAGCTGCCCGACTTCACCGAGCCCGAGTAGACGCGGAAGAAGGTGAGGCGGCCGACGTAGGGGTCGGTCATGATCTTGAACGCGAGCGCCGAGAACGGCTCCGCGTCCGACGCGCAGCGCTCGGCCACGGTGTCGTCGTGCTGCGGCAGGTGGCCCTTGACGGGCGGAATGTCCACCGGGCTCGGCAGGTAGTCGATCACCGCGTCGAGCAGCGCCTGGACGCCCTTGTTCTTGAACGACGCGCCGCAGAAGACCGGCACCATGCCGCCGGCGATCGTCGCCTTGCGGATGGCCCGCTGGATCTCCTCGAGCGTGAGCTCCTCGCCGCCCAGGTACTTCTCCATCAGCTCCTCGTCGTACTCCACCGCGGCCTCGATCGCCTCGCGGCGGGCCGTCTCGACGGCCTCCTGGTACGCCTCGGGCACCGGCATCTCGGTGAACGTCTTGCCGAGGGTCGCCTCGTCGAAGACGATCTCGACGCGCCGCAGCACGTCGATGTGGCCCGTGAAGAGCTCGCCCGAGCCCACCGGGAGCTGGAGCGGGAACGCCTTCTTGGTCAGCCGGTCGCGGATCATCGCGACGCAGCGCTCGAAGTTGGCGCCGATGCGGTCCATCTTGTTCGAGAAGATCATCCGCGGCACGCCGTAGCGGTCGGCCTGGCGCCAGACGGTCTCGGTCTGCGGCTCGACGCCGGCCACCGAGTCCAGCAGCGTCACCGCGCCGTCGAGGACGCGCAGCGAGCGCTCGACCTCGACCGTGAAGTCCACGTGGCCCGGCGTGTCGATGATGTTGATCCGGTACTGGGTGTCGTGGCGGGTCCAGAAGGCGGTCGTCGCGGCCGACGTGATCGTGATGCCGCGCTCCTGCTCCTGCTCCATCCAGTCCATGGTGGCCGCGCCCTCGTGCACCTCACCGATCTTGTACGTCTTGCCGGTGTAGTAGAGGATGCGCTCGGTCGTGGTCGTCTTGCCGGCATCGATGTGCGCCATGATGCCGATGTTGCGATAGTGCTCGAGCGGAGTGGTACGCGGCATAGCTTCCCAGGTCTCTATTCAGCGAAAAAGCGGGGCGACCGAGCCCTCCCGCAGGAGGTGGTATCGCTCCGCGCGCATCCGGGTGTCACCCCTGGATGACCGCCATCCGGCGGTACGCGTTGTCGTTCGGAAGAGCAGAGGTGTCCGGCGGCGGCGCCGCCGTCACGTGCTCCGATTGTCCTTCGATACCGCGGCGGGACCGGCCCCGAGGGGCCGGTCCCGCCCTCAGACTACCACCGGTAGTGCGCGAAGGCCCGGTTGGCCTCGGCCATGCGGTGCGTGTCTTCCTTCTTCTTGATCGTGTTGCCCTCGCCCTTCGAGGCGAGGATCAGCTCGGCGGCCAGCCGCTCGGCCATGGTCTTCTCGTTGCGCCCGCGGGCGAAGGAGATGATCCAGCGCATCGCGAGCGCCGTGCGGCGCTCCGGCCGCACCTCGACCGGCACCTGGAGCGAGGCGCCGCCGACACGCCGGCTCTTCACCTCGAGCATCGGCTTGGCGTTGTTGAGCGCCTGCTTGAAGACCGAGACGCCCGGCTGGCCCGTGCGCTCCTCGATCATGTCCATCGCCGAATAGAAGATGCCCTCGGCGATCGACTTCTGGCCGTCGTACATCAGATTGTTGATGAACTTCGAGACCGTCTGGCTGTCGTAGCGCGGATCCGCCGGGGTCACCCGCTTCACCGCCGTCTTGCGCCGGCTCACTTCTTACCTCCCTTGCCCGCGGCCGCCGCCCCCGCCTTGGGACGCTTGGCGCCGTACTTGGAGCGGCTCTGCCGCCGATCGTTGACGCCGGCCGAGTCGAGCGCGCCGCGCACGATGTGGTAGCGCACGCCCGGCAGGTCCTTCACGCGGCCGCCGCGGATGAGCACGATCGAGTGCTCCTGCAGGTTGTGCCCCTCGCCCGGGATGTAGGCCGTGACCTCGAAGCCGTTGGTGAGCCGCACGCGCGCCACCTTGCGAAGCGCCGAGTTCGGCTTCTTCGGCGTGGTGGTGTAGACACGGGTGCAGACGCCACGCTTGAGCGGATTCGCCTTGAGCGCGGGCGCCTTGTCCTTCGCCTCGACGTCTTTCCGGCCCTGCCGGATGAGCTGATTGATAGTCGGCACTCGTAATAACCCTGCGACAGTGAGCCCGCGTGAGACTGAACGTGTCGAACAGCCCCGAAGATCCCCATTTCCGGGGTAGACAGGCAAAGGTAGTCGGCCCACCGATTTAGGTCAAGACCGGGGAGTTCGGCCGGAATCGTCCGGGGGCAGCCGGGCCGGGGGCGCCGCTTGACAGCCGCGCGGGCCAAGTCCTACGGTGGAGCGGGGATGGATCCAGGGGGAACAGATGACGGCCGCTGCGTCCGCGCTCACCGAACGGCACCTCGACCTGCTCGCCTGCCCGGCCTGTCAGGGCGTGCTCCGGGCCGACGACGGCCACCTGCGCTGCGCCGCCGGCGGGCACGCCTTTCCGGTGGAGGAGGGCATCCCCCTCCTCTACTGGCCCACCGAGTGGGACCCCACGAAGCCCGACGTCACCGAGCAGGTCCGGGCCTTCTACGAGGAGACCCCCTTCCCCAACTACGACGACTTCGACGACGTCGGCAGCCTGATGGCGAAGGCGCGGCAGGGCATCTTCGCCCGGCTCCTCGACGAGCAGATCCCTTTCGGCACCCGGGTCCTCGAGGTGGGGTGCGGGACGGGACAGATGAGCAACTTTCTCTCGGTCGCCAACCGCACCGTCTTCGGCGCCGATCTCTGCCTCAACTCGCTGCGCCTCGGCCAGCAGTTCAAGGAGCGGAACGACCTCGGTCGCGCCCACTTCCTCCAGATGAACCTCTTCCGGCCGGGCTTCCGCCCCGGGAGCTTCGATCTCGTCCTCAGCAACGGGGTCCTGCACCACACGGCCGACCCCTTCCTCGCCTTCCGGACGATCGGCACCCTGGTGCGGCCCGGCGGCTATCTCCTCGTCGGGCTCTATCACCGCTACGGACGGCTGATCACCGACACCCGGCGGCTCCTCTTGCGCCTCTTCGGCGAGCGCCTCGCCTTCCTCGACCCCAACCTCCGCCAGGCCCACACCAGCGCCGCCAAGCGCCGGGCCTGGCTCATGGACCAGTACCGCCATCCCCACGAGTCGAAGCACACGATCGGCGAGGTGCTGGGCTGGCTGCGGCAGACGGGCTTCGACTTCGTGAAGAGCATTCCGCGCTCGACGCCCTTCGAGCCCTTCAGCGAGCAGGAGCGGCTCTTCGAGCCCGAGCGGCCGGGCAGCGCGCTGGAGCGGGCGCTGGTGGAGCTGCCGATGGCCCTGACCGGGAGCCGGCAGGGCGGGTTCTTCATCGTGATCGCGCGGCGGCGACCAGACGGCGCGAGCCCTTCGGCCTCGACGAGGTAGGCGCCGCGGGGGGCGCACCCTCGCGCCGCCCGAGGGACCGGCCCTCCCAGCGCGCCAGGTCCACCGCCGCCAGCATCCGCGCCGCGAGCACCTTGTTCCCCTCCGGCGTCAGGTGGGCCCAGTCGATGTACATGTCGTCGCGCCGGTCGTCGAAGGCGTCGCGCAGGTCGTGGAAGTGCCCGTCCCGCGGCGCCCGGCGTGCGACGTCCGCGAAGCTGCGCGCGAACATGTGCGGCCATGCCGGGACCTCCTGCTGCAGGCTATAGCGGCGCATCGCCTCCTCCTCGGGCAGGAGCGGCTTCCGCCCCTCGTAGATCACCGGCTGCCAGAAGGCGTGGACCTCGAAGCCGTAGGCCTCGCCCAGGAGGCGGAGGAGGCGGTAGTTCTCGAGGTAGATGTCCACCACGCGGTCGGCGAGCGTCGTGTCGGGCATCGTCCACCGCGTCACCTCGCGCGGCGGCGCCGGCGGCCGGAGGAGCCGCACGAGCGCGAGCCGGCCGAGGAGGCGCGCCGCGGGCGAGGTGCCCTGTCCCTGCTCGAGCTTCCCGGCGATCTCGCCGAGGAAGCCGTGCACGCCGGCCTGGCCGCTGCTGTAGGCAGCCCAGACGTCGTTGGCGCCCTGGAGCTGGAGGACCAGGTCCGGCACGTCGCCGCGCACCAGGCGCTGCTGCAGCTCGATCACGTCCTGCGTGGTGTTGAAGCCGTGCTCGCTGAGGTTGACGACGCACACGGGCCGCGGCGCCAGGCGCTCGGCGAGCGCGCGCTGCAGGTAGTAGGGAATCGTCGCGGAGTCGGGCGCGCCGAAGCCCCACATGACCGAGCCGCCGATCGCGAAGACGCGGAACGCGCCCGGGCCGCAGTCCGCGCCGGGCGTGCGGCGCACGCCCGCGGAGTCGACCGCGATGTAGCGGCCCCGGAACGGAAAGCGGCGCCAGATCACGTACGGGTGATACCAGGTGCCGATCGCGTGGAGCTCGCGCCAGTAGTCGCCGCTCCAGGCGCGCGCGCGGTAGTAGGGGATCGTCCAGTGGAGGGTCGGCGTGCGCTGGTCGGCGCGGCCGAAGAGGTCCTGCCGGATCTCGTCGCGCGGGGGGCGCACGAGGCCCGCCGCCAGCTCCAGCACGACGAGCAGGAGCAGCGTGTTGAGGAGGACGAGCGCCGCGCCCTGCCACGCGGCGGCGAAGCGCCGCCCCAGCGCGCCGGCCGCGGCGAGCAGCGCGCCCACGAGCAGGAGCAGCAGCCCGCCGCGCACGGCCACGCCCCCGTGCCCGGCCACGCCGGCGACGAGCGCGCCGCCCGTGACGAGCAGTGCGAGCCCCGCGCTCAGGGCGAGCCGGCGGAGCCGCACCCGGCGAGCCTCAGAAGACGGTGTAGATGAACGGCGCGAGCGCCGAGCCCTGCGCGAAGACCAGCAGCGCGCCGACGACGAGCATCACGAGGATGAGCGGCAGGAGCCACCACTTCCGCCGCTCGAGCATGAAGGCCCAGAGCTCCCCGCCCAGTCCGGTGCGTGCCATCGCATCCTCCCACGGATTCGTTCGAGACCGTCAGAACTGCCGTTCCATCCCCGCCGCACCCCGGCGGTCGGGGGCGCGCGCCACCCAGCGGCTCGCTGCGCCAGGCGCCGGCGCGAGCGGCCGGTGGCCGAGCAGGCGCATGACGAATCCGATCGGGGTGAGCACGAGGTAGTACACCAGGCCCATGAAGATCGGCGTCGTCACCTTCGAGAGCAGCAGCGCGAAGCGCATCCAGCCGCGCCGCACCGGCCCCAGGTGCGCGGGCATCGCGACCCCGCCCGCGACGAGCGCGAGGCCGAGGAGGCCCAGCACCGCGACGCTCGTCGTGTGGCCGCGCCAGCGCGCGATCGCCGCGAGGACGAGGAAGGCGCTCCCGACCTGCAGGCCGAAGCGGCGGCCCTCGCGCGCCTCGGCCTGCGGCGAGAGCCGCGCGCTCCCGTTCAGTCGAGCTGGAACTCCGTCTGCCATGCCTGGCTCTCCTTCCACTCCGGCTGGGCCGTCTTGTCGAGCACGAACGGCCCGAGCACCAGGTGGTCGAGGTTGGTGCGCATGAAGCAGCGGTACGCGTCCACCGGCGTGCAGACGATCGGCTCGCCGCGCACGTTGAACGAGGTGTTGACGAGCACCGCGCACCCCGTCTGCCGCTCGAACTCGGCGAGGAGGTCGTAGTAGTCGGGGTTCGTCTCGCGCGACACCGTCTGGACCCGCGCCGAGTAGTCGATGTGCGTCACCGCAGGGATGTCGGAGCGCGGCACGTTGAGCTTGGCGATGCCCCAGAGCCCCTGCTCGGTGTCGGTCATCGGGAGCTGCCGCGCCCGCTTCACCTCGGCGACGAGGAGCATGTAGGGCGACTCGCCGTCGAGGTCGAAGTAGTCCTGCACCCGCTCCCGCAGCACGCTCGGCGCGAAGGGACGGAAGCCCTCGCGGAACTTGATCTTCAGATTCATCTGCGCCTGCATGCGCGGGTCGCGCGGGTCGCCGAGGATGCTGCGGGCGCCGAGGGCGCGGGGGCCGAACTCCATCCGCCCGTTGAACCACCCGACCACGCGCCCCTGCGCGAGGAGCGACGCCACCTCGGAGAGCAGCGCCGCGCGCTCCAGCCGCCGGTAGGCGACGCCCTCGGAGCGCAGGAAGGCCTCGATGTCCGCCTCGTCGAAGGCGGGGCCGAGATAGGCGCCCTGCATCGCATCCTGCCCGTCGGCGCGCACCGTGCGCGGATGGCCGTAGTAGCGGTGCCGGGCGAGCAGCGCGGCGCCGAGCGCGCCGCCCGCGTCGCCGGCGGCGGGCTGGATCCAGAGCCGCTTGAACGGCCCCTCGCGCAGCAGCCGCCCGTTCGCGACGCAGTTGAGCGCGACGCCGCCCGCCATGCAGAGGTCCGCGAAGCCGGTCTCCCGGTGCAGCGCGCGTGCCATGCGCAGCACGATCTCCTCGCACACCACCTGGACCGAGCGCGCGAGGTCCATCTCGCGCTGCGTGAGCTCGGT
Source organism: Gemmatimonadales bacterium (assembly GCA_035760645.1). Taxonomy (GTDB): domain Bacteria; phylum Gemmatimonadota; class Gemmatimonadetes; order Gemmatimonadales; family GWC2-71-9; genus DASSTY01. The sequence goes on along the minus strand of DASTSO010000163.1, from coordinate 6,700 downwards.
CTCCGGCACGCGCGGCGGGCCGCCGAACAGCTCGTCGAACGCCGGGCTCGTCATCGTGAGCCCGTCGAGGTAGTGGAAGTACTTCTGGTTGAGCGTGAAGGAGCCGTCGTCCTTGAGGTCCACCAGCTCGCGGTAGATCAGGTCCACGTACTTCGGCTCCCCGTAGGGCGCGAGGCCCATCACCTTGTACTCGCCCGAGTTCACCTTGAAGCCGGTGTAGTAGGTGAAGGCCGAGTAGAGGAGCCCGAGCGAGTCGGGCCAGCGCAGCTCGCGGATCAGCTCGAGCTCCTCGCGCCGCCCCACGCCGAAGGAGGCGGTCGCCCACTCGCCCACGCCGTCGATCGTGAGAATGGCCGCGGCCTCGAACGGCGAGGGATAGAACGCGCTCGCCGCGTGCGACTCGTGATGCTCGGCATAGAGGAGCGGGCCCTCCCAGCGGTCCCCGCCACCGCCGACGGCGCCGTCCGTCGTCCGCCCTGCCACCTCGTCGAGCACGCCGCCGACCGCGTCGCGGAGCATGCGGTCGGTGAAGAGCTTCTCCTTGATCCAGAGGGGTCCCGCCTTGCGGAACGACGCGAAGCCCCGCGGCGCGACGGCGAGGTAGGTCTCGAGGATGCGCTCGAACTTGAGGAGCGGCTTGTCGTAGAAGGCCACCGCGTCGAGCTCCCCGCGGCCGACGCCCCCCTCGCGCAGGCACCAGGCGGCGGCGTGCGCCGGGAAGTCCGCGTCGCCCTTCCGGCGGGTGAAGCGCTCCTCCTGCGCCGCGGCGACGATCGCGCCGTCGCGCAGCAGGCAGGCGGCGCTGTCGTGATAGAACGCGGAGATGCCCAGAACCACGGACCCGGTGGGAGCGGCCATACCCTGCCCCGTGTGGTGCGGCGACGAATGACGACGAACGCGGACAATATTCGGGAGCGGACGGCGGGGGGTCATGGGCATAACCGCCCACGCCCGCGCGGCGCGCTCACTCCGTCCCGCGCCGCGCGGCGAGCAGACGGGCGAGGTGCCGCGCGCGGGACGGATGGCGGCCGTCCGCCGCCGCGCGGGTCGCCGCAGGCGCCACCGTCGTCGTATCGCGCCCGGGTGTCGTCGTCTCGGCGGTGGCGGGCGCGTCGGTCGCGGGCCGCGCGGTCGCGGCGCGGCGCTCGAAGATCACCGCTCCGGGGCCGTCGAAGACCCGCCGGTAGCGGCGGTCCCGGTCGAGCGAGGCGACGAGTGTGACGCAGCACACGCCGGCCGAGGACCGGGGGACGTAGACGTGGGTGAATGCGCGGCCGGTCGCCTGGGCCCAGCGGTCGAGGCAGACCGCCTCGCGCTGGGCGCAGACCTGGAGCGCGTTGAACTCGGTCTCGCGCCGGCGGAAGGCGTGGTCGGGCAGCCACTCGGTCCCCTGCACCGTCGCCACCGTCACCCGCCGGCCGAGGACGGGGAGCCATTCGGAGGTACGATCGACTTGCCAGGGAAGATTGGCCACCACGAGCACCCGGGCGTTCGCCGGGGTCTTGTGCGCGACCCACCGCATCGCCTGCCGCTCGGGGGGCGAGAGGGTGGCGAGGTCGCCGAGGCCGATCGCGGCCGCCGGCGTCCGGAGCAGCGCGCCGACGACGGCGAAGAGCGCGAGCCCGCCCAGCGCGAACTCGGGGGCGCGGCGCCGCAGCGCGCCACCCTGATGGCTCCGCCGCCGGAGGACGGGCAGCAGCAGCTCCAGCACGCCGATCGCCGCGAGCATGGCGATCGGCGCGGTGGCGAAGGTGGCGCCCTGGCGGGTGTCGACGGCGGTGATCAGCAGCCACCAGGCCGGCAGAAACCACGTGCCGCCCGCGAGCGCGGCGAAGAAGCCGAGCGCGGCGAGCATGCCGATCACGGCGAGCATCGGCTCGCCGGTGCCGAGGCCCGACTGTGCGAGGGTGCGGACGATCGCCGCCCCGCTGAGCCCCGAGAAGACCCACCCGCCCGTGGCGCTCGCCGCCTGGAAGGGCCCGAGGCCGTGCGCGGCGACGACGCTCGCCCACCACGGCGCGGCGACGAGCAGGGCTCCGACGGCGGCCGCCACCGAGCCCGCGAGCGCCAGGCGATGCCGCCCGTAGGCCAGCAGCAGCAGCAGCGCGCTCGCCGCGGTGAACGGCGCGGTGCCGAGATGGCTCAGCAGCGTGAGTCCCGCACAGAGTGCGGCGAGCGCGATGGCGCGCCGATTCCGATCGGCGTAGAGCCGGTGGAGCTGCGTGAGCGTGAGCAGCGCGAAGAGGAAGCCGAGCGACCGCGTGACGCCGCCGCCCATGATGAGCCAGATGAAGCTGCGCGGCAGCAGCCCGAAGGCCGCGACGGCGATCACCACGTGGGGCCGCGACGGCAGGAGCCGGCGCGCGAGGCCCAGGAAGGCCAGGATCGTCAGCGACGCGACGGCGAGCGGCAGCCAGCGGAAGACCTGGGTGAGGTCGAGCGGCGTGAGCGTGTCGAGCGCGGCGGCGAGGTAGAAGCCGAGCGGCGAGTAGCCGTAGGGGATGCCCGCGGCGTTGTAGGAGGTCCAGGCGGGGAGCAGGAAGTGGGCGCGCTGCAGGTCGCGCGTCATCTGGAAGAACATCCCGCCGTCGTTGAGCGGGAAGTCCTCCGTGAGCACGTGCCACGCGCGCACGCCGATGCCGAGGGCCACGACGACCACGAGCGCGGCACGGGTGTCCAGCGCGGCCCGAAGCCGCGGGCGCGCCCGTCCGGCGGACCGCTCCCCGCGCGGCTCCTCCGGCGCGCGCTCGAGGCGCGGCTCCATCACGACGTACTCTCCCTGCATCCCCCGTGGGCCTCGATCGGGCTCTGGGCCGCGCTGCGGCGGCGGGTCTCGCGCTGTCCTGCTACGCTATATGGCCACGACCGGTCGGTCTGTCATGTGAGGCACGTCACCCTGCGGCCCCTTCTCCTCGCCCTCGGCCTCGGGCTCCTCGCGCCGGGTGTGCTGCGGGCGCAGCACCGGCTCCCCCCGAAGCTCGCGGCGGACCCACCCTGGCTCGGCGGCGCCGACACTCTCGACCTGCGGGCGCTCGCCGGGGCGCCACCGCCGGTCCTGACCACGCCGCGGGCGCCGCCACGGCCACCGTCCCCCCCGCTCGATTCCCTCCTCGCCTCCGCGGGCCACCAGGGGCTGCAGATCCTCGCCTGGGAGGGGCGCCGCGTACTCGACCTCGAACGGCTGCGCCGGCGCGATCCCAACCTCGCCGCCCTCCCCCTCTATCACGGCCTCTGGCTGCGCGGGGCCGCCTCCGACAGCCTCGTCTTCGACTTCCAGCCGTTCGTCACCGCGTCGCAGCGCGACCGCGGCTCGGGAGCGAGTCTCGCCTACGATCCGGGGGCGGGGCTGCGCGGCTGGGCGGGCGCCACGTCGAACAGTCCGCTCATGTCCGGGCTCCAGGGCGCCGCGGCGCGGCTTCTGATCGAGCTCTGGCGCACGACGCGCCCGCTGCTCGCGCCGTCGGCGGCGAGCGGCAGCGCCGGCTTCGCCCTGGGCGACGGGGGCCGCGTCGAGCTCGGGATGGAGCCGATGTATTTCGTGGGCACCGACGGCCGCGGCGTGCCCGGCGCCGACACGCGGGCGCTCCTGCTCTTCGCGGGCTACCAGAAGCTCGTCGCGCCGGGGTGGCTGGTGCAGGCGGGGGGTCAGGGGATCGCCTACCGCACGCCGGGGATTCCCGACCAGCAGTGGCTCGGCGCCACCGTGCGGCTCATCCAGGCGACCGCGCCCGACCGGGCGCATCTCTTCGCCGAGTGGGCGTGGAACGACGACTACCAGCGCCTCGCGCTCGAGGTCGCGGCGCCGACGCAAATGGGTGCGCTCCTCATGCGGCCCTATGCGCGGCTCGGCTGGGGCGAGCATCTGCCCTTCCTCTCCGGCTTCTGGCTCGGCGGCTTCGAGAGCTTCCCCGGCCTGCCTCCCGGCGAAGGGCGCGGCGACCGTGAGGCGATGCGGGGAGTGGGATTGAGTCGGCCGCTCGTCGGCCGTGTGTCGCTGCGGCTCCTGCCCGCCGTGGGCCGCGTGGCGAGCGGTGGCGCGCTCGTGGACGGCGACGAATGGCTCGCCGGCGTGCGTGGCGGCGTGGGTGTGGCGCTGCCGCGCGTGGGGCTCGTGCGCCTCGAATACGGCATCGCGACGGGCCATCGGCGCGCGTGGCTGGTGCGGGTGGGATCGATCTTCTGAGGGGCGGACGGCGCGGGGACGCCGGCGCAGCGGCCGGATGCGACACAGGGCCCGGAGCGTACCGCTCCGGGCCCTGTGTCTGCCGGCTCGCGCCGAGGTCAGACCTCGGCCTCCTGCTCCACCGGGACCTGGGCGGCCTCGGCGGGGGCGACCTCCTCGGGCATCGGGGCCGGCGGGGGCTCGTAGCCCGCGGGCGGCTCGATGTCGATCTCGGCGTAGCGGTAGATGCCGCTGCCGGCCGGGATGAGGTGGCCGATGATGATGTTCTCCTTGAGACCGAGGAGGTCGTCCTTGGCCCCGCGGATCGCCGCGTCGGTGAGGACGCGGGTGGTCTCCTGGAACGACGCCGCCGAGATGAACGACTGGGTCGTCAGCGAGGCCTTGGTGATGCCGAGGAGCACCGGCTCGCACTCCGCCGGCTCGCCCTTCCGCTTCAGCGCCCGCTCGTTCTCCTCGCGGAACGTCTGGCGGTCGACGGTCTCGCCCTCGAGCATCTCGGTGTCGCCCGGGCTCGTGACGCGCACCTTCTGCAGCATCTGGCGCACGATGGTGCCGATGTGCTTGTCCGAAATGCGCACGCCCTGGAGGCGGTAGACCTCCTGCACCTCGTTCAGGAGGTATTCCTGCACCGCGCGCGGCCCCTTGATGAGCAGGATGTCGTGCGGGTTGACCGGCCCCTCGGTGAGGCGGTCGCCGGCGCGCACGCGGTCGCCCTCGTGCACGCGGAGGTGCTTGCCCGCCGCCACCTCGTACACGCGCGGCTCGACCGGCTCGTCGGCGTTGGCGGCGTGCGGGTAGACGTAGATCTCGCGCTTGCCGCGCTTGATCTCGCCGAACTTCACGACGCCGTCGATCTCGCTGATCGTCGCCGGGTCCTTCGGCCGGCGCGCCTCGAACAGCTCGGCGATGCGCGGCAGGCCGCCCGTGATGTCGCGCGTCTTGTAGGCCTGACGCGGGATCTTGGTGACCGTGACGCCCTTGGAGACCTTGACCGGCGGCGAGAGGAAGACGGTCTTGTCCTTCGCCTCCTTCTTGGTCTTCGACGGCCAGGCGACGTTGATGGGCACCTCCTCCACCGAGAACTTGGTGCTCCAGGGGTTCGCCTGGTCGGGGATGTCCATCGCGCGGCTCGCCTGGTCGGCGGGCGAGCCGAGGATCACGCGGCTGCCCTCGGCGAGCGTGTACTCCTGCGGATCCTTGCGGTCCGAGCGGTACACGAGCACCGACGGGTGCAGCTCGCGGTCCGGGTCGGCCATGACGACGACCGACCGCAGCCCGGTGCCCTCGTCGAGCTCCTCGCGGAGCGTGACGCCCGGGACGAGGTCCTTCCACCGCAGCTCGCCGTCGATCTTGATGATCGAGGGGTCGTTGTACGGGTCCCAGGTGTAGAGGATCGTCGCCCGGCGCTCGGTGTCGCCCCGCGTGGCCGGATCGCCCTCCTTCACCAGGAGCTGCGCGCCCTCGGGCACCGGATACCGGTTGAGCACGCGCTTCGCGTCCTTCGGGTCCACCACGAGGATGCCCTCGCGGCTCTCCTCGGACGCCGACTCGTCCTCCCGGGTGAGCACCACGCGGATGCTCCCCGACGTGCCGTCCTCGAATTCCACCGGCACGTCGGCCCACTCGAGGCCGTCGGTGTACTGCACCTTGCCGTCGGACCGCGCCCGCCGCTCCGCCTCTTCGGCGATGCGCGACGAGGTGCCGCCGATGTGGAACGTCCGCAGCGTGAGCTGCGTGCCCGGCTCGCCGATGGACTGCGCGGCCAGGATGCCCACCGCCTCGCCCATGTCCACCATGTCCATGGTGGCCAGATTGCGGCCATAGCACATCCGGCACACGCCGCGGCGCGCCTCGCAGGTGAGCACCGAGCGGATCTTGACCTTCTCGATCCCGGCGTCGTCGATGGCGTTGGCCACGTCCTCGTCGATCAGCTTGCCGGCCTCGACCAGCAGCTTCTGGTCGCCGTCGTCGTCGAGCTCGTGCGGGTCGAAGACGTCCTCGGCCGCCACGCTGCCGACGATCCGCTCCTTGAGCGGCTCGATCACGTCCTCGCCCTCCTTGAGCGAGGAGATCTCGAGCCCCAGCACCGTTCCGCAGTCCTCCTCGGTGATCGTGACGTCCTGCGCCACGTCCACCAGGCGGCGGGTGAGGTACCCGGCGTCGGCCGTCTTGAGCGCCGTGTCGGCCAGGCCCTTCCGGGCGCCGTGGGTGGAGATGAAGTACTCCAGCACGGTGAGCCCCTCGCGGAAGTTCGACTTGATCGGGCTTTCGATGATCTCGCCGATCCCGCCGGTGAGCTTCTTCTGGGGCTTGGCCATCAGGCCGCGCATCCCGGCGAGCTGCCGGATCTGGTCGCGGCTGCCGCGCGAGCCCGAGTCGAACATCATGAACACCGGGTTGAACCCGCCGCGGGAGACCCGCATCGAGTTGATCATCGCCTCGGCCACGTCGTTGTTGGCGTGGGTCCAGGCGTCGATCACCTTGTTGTACCGCTCGCCGAAGGTGATCTGGCCGGTG
>DASTSO010000162.1:0-5281 GCA_035760645.1 Gemmatimonadales bacterium | reverse complement strand
TCGCGGCCGTGCCCTTGGCCGTGCCCTTGGCCGGCGTCTTCTTCTTCGACGTGCTCTTGGTGGTTGCCATACGTCCAGTCTGCATGTGCGGGTCACGCCCCCGTCAACCGGGGCGAGGGTACAAAAAACGCCGCCGGTCCGCGGTTGGCAAGGACGTAAACCGTAAGTCCTTATTAGTCAGCGACTTGGGATTCGGCGATCCGGGCCGCCCGCGCCAGCCGGCTCGCCACGAGGTCGGGATCCCCCCCGTCGGCGGCCACCGTCAGGTGCGCTCGCCGGTAGTAACCCTCGCGCGCCGCCAGCAGGTTCCGCAGGCGCTCGAGCGGTGCGGCGCCCGCCAGGAGCGGGCGCTCGGCGGCCCCGGTGGTCTCGAGGCGGGCCGCGGCGGTCTCGGGTGCGACACATAGATAAATGAGGAGGGCGCGCTCACGCACCTCCTCGAGCGCGCCGGGCTGGGCGGCCCAGCCGCCCCCCGGGGCGAGCACGGCCGGCGGCGCCTCGAGCAGCTCGAGCACGAGGGCGCGCTCGAGCGCGCGGAAGCGCGCCTCGCCGTCCTCGCCGAAGATCCGTCCGACGGGCTTCCCCGCCCGCCCGGCGAGGATCGCGTCCACGTCGTGGAACGGAAGCCCGAGGCGGGCTGCCAGCAGCGGACCCACCGTGGATTTGCCGGAGCCCGGGAGGCCGACGAGGACACAGTGGCGCGATGGTGCGCTCAAAGTGCCGGCTCGTCCTCCGCGGCGGCCGCCGCGGCGCGGCGGTCGAGCCAGCCCTGGCCCAGGGCGGCGAGATAGCCCTCGTAGTTGCGGCGCATCTCGGCGAGCGAGTCGCCGCCGAACTTCTCGAGCATCGCGTCGGCCAGGACGAGCGCCACCATCGCCTCGGCGATGACGCCCAGGGCCGGGACCGCCGTCACGTCCGAGCGCTCGCTCTGCGCCTGCGCGGGCTCGCCGGTGACGAGGTTGATGGTGCCGAGCGGCGACATGAGCGTGGCGATCGGCTTCATCGCCACGCGCACGACGAGCGGCTCGCCGGTCGTGATCCCGCCCTCGAGCCCGCCGGCGTTGTTCGTCGCGCGCACGAAGCCGCCCCCGCGCTCCCCCGGCACGGGCGGCTCGGTGCCGGGCGCGGCCGCGACGGGGTCGTGCACCTGCGAGCCCGGGCGGCGCGCCGCCTCGAACCCGAGCCCGATCTCCACCCCCTTCACCGCGTGGATCGACATCAGCGCCCCGGCGAGCCGGCCGTCGAGCTTGCGGTCCCAGCTCACGTGGCTGCCGAGCCCGACCGGCAGCCCCCGCGCGACGACCTCCACCTCGCCGCCCAGGGTGTCGCCCGCCTGCTTCGCGGCGTCGATGCGGCGGATGATCTCCGCCTCGGAGGCACGGTCGAGGACGCGCACCTCGCTCAGGTCGGCGCTCGGGTTGAGCGGGACGGGGAGCGCGGCGGGCAGCGCGGCGCGCACACCGCCCAGGGAGATCACGTGGCTGCCGATCTCGACCCCGAAGGCGTCGAGCAGGCAGCGCGCGAGGGTTCCGGCGGCCACGCGCGCGGCGGTCTCGCGGGCGCTCGCGCGCTCGAGGATGTCGCGCGCGTCGGCACGGTCGTACTTCAGGACGCCGGCGAGATCGGCGTGCCCGGGGCGCGGACGCACCACCCGGCGGCGCCGGAGCTCGCCCGGCGCGCCTTCGGCTGTCATCACGTCCTCCCAGTTGGCCCAGTCGCGGTTGGCGACGAGCATCGCCACCGGCGAGCCCAGCGTCTCGCCCGCGCGCACCCCTGACAGCAGCTCGACATGGTCGCGCTCGATCTTCATGCGCGCGCCGCGGCCATACCCCTGCATCCGCCGCACGAGCTCGCGATCCACCCCCTCGGCGGAGATGGGGAGCCCCGCGGGCAGCCCTTCGACGATGGCGACGAGGCCCTTGCCGTGCGATTCGCCGGCGGTGGTGAAAGTCAGGTGCATAGGGCAGGGGCTAGGGACTAGGGGCTAGGGACTAGGGCGCGGTCGACCGGGCCTGGTGCGGGGAAACTACCATGGGCACGGCATCACTAGCACCTAGCCCCTAGCCCCTAGCCCCTAACGCAAGGAGCCCGACTCGGCGCCGGGCTCCTGCGTGGAGCGGTGGAGGGGAGCGCCCCTCCGTGATGTCGTCGCCTTACTGGGCGCTGACGCCGTCGTCGATGACCCGGGGCGTCACCAGGATGATGAGGTCCCGGCGGTTCTCCTGGTCGTTCGAGAAGCTGAAGAGCTTGCCGACGATCGGCAGCCCCGAGAGGAGCGGGATGCCCTGGCGGCTCTTCGTGACCTGGGTGACGGTGAGGCCGCCGATGACCGCCGTCTCGCCGTCGTTGACGAGGAGCTGGTTCGAGGCCTTCTGCGTCTGGATCGTGTAGCCGAGGTCGCCGGCGGCGATCTCGCGGACCGCGGAGCGCTCGGTGGCGAGGTCCATGAGGATCTGGCCGTTGTTCGTCACGTGCGGCGTGACGGTGAGCCGGATACCGGTCTGCTTGAACTGCACCGTGGCGCGCGGGCCGTTCGCGCCGCCGCCGGCGCTGCTCGCGTCGAGGACGCGGACCGGGATCTCGTCGCCGACGAGGATGTCGGCCTGGCGGTTGTCCACCGTCGAGATCGTCGGTTCGGCCTGGATGTCGGAGAGGTCCACCCGCTCCAGCGCGCTGAGGAAGCTGGTGAGCTTGAAGCCGCCGATCGCGGTCGAGAAGACCAGGTCGAGGGCGGAGCCGGAGATCGTCGCGTCGGCGTTGGAGATGGCGGAGAGCTGGTTGCCGCCGAGGTCCACGACCTGCGTGTTCTTGTCGAAGGCCTTGCCCGTGGTCGGGTCGGTGCGCTGAACGATCTTGTTGAAGAACTGCGAGCTCGAGCCGAGGTCGTACTTGACGCCGAGCTGCTCGATGCGGGTCCGGTCCACGAAGATGATCTTCGACTGGATCGAGACCTGCGGCGTGCGCACGTCGAGGCCGCGCACGAAGTCGGCGACGGTCTCGATCCGGCTCCGGGTGTCCGTGATGATGAGCGCGTTCGAGCTGGTGTCGGCCACGACCCGCCCGCGGCCCTTGGTGAGCACGCTCGCGACGCTGTTCGAGAGCGTCCCGGCCTGCTTGTAGTTGATGCGCACCACCCGGGTCTCGAGCGGCTCGAGCGAGTCGAGCGCCGCGAGCGTCGAGGGGGCGTCCACCCGGATGATCCCGCCCGGCATCTCCTGGGCGGTGAGGCCCTGGGTGGCGAGGATGGCGGCGAACGCCTGCGGCCACGGCTGGTTCTTGATCTCGGCCGTGACGTTGCCCTTCACGTCCTTGCCGAGGATGATGGTGCGACCGCTGAAGGCGGCGAAGCCCGCCACGACGTCGGCGATGCTCGCGTTGTCCCAGGTGACGGTGATCCGCGGCTCGACGGCCGGCGCGGCGTAGGCCGGCGCGTAGGCGGTCGCGGCCGGGCGCACGGGCGTCACCGCGGCGAGCTCGCCCTGGTCGGTCGCATCGCCGCCGCGCGCCTCGCCCGAGCTCCAGGCGGCGAAGTCGCCCGCGCCCTCGAGGACGATGCGCACGGCGTCCGCCGAGCGCTCCACCTTGTAGGGCCGGGCGGCGTCGAGCTCGAGCACGACGCGCACCACCTCGGCGCTGAACTGGTTGTAGCGCACGTTGCTCACGCCGGCGCGGCTTACGCCGTCGTAGCGCACGGCGGGCGCGCTGAGGCGGGCGCCGCTGATGTCGAGCACCAGGCGCTCGGGGCCGCGGAGCGTGAAGTCCTTCACCTCGACGCTGCCGCGGACGGCGATCACCACCTCCGCGCGGCCCGCGGTGGGCAGCACGCTCACGCCCGTGACCTCGGCATTCGGCGCGCGGCCGCCGGCCGGGCCGGCCGCCTGGGCGGCCGCGGGGACGACGAGGCCGAGCGCGGCGGCGGCCAGGAGCCTGCGAGACAGTCCCTTCATGGGGCCCTTCATGGCGTATCGTCCTCCTGGGGCTTGCGGAGCGAGAGCGTTTCCTGCCGCTCGTAGCCGAAGTCCTGCACGGTGAACACGACGTCCTTCGAACGGATCGCGGCGACCCGCAGGCGGCCGAGCCGGTCGCCGGTGCGGAGCTTGTGTCGCTTGTCGGCGCTCTTCTCGCGCACCACCGCGACGCTCTGCGCCGGGTCGGCGAGGTTCTCGTAGACGCCCACGAGCTGGAGGTCCACGAACTCGGGGCCGGTGCTCTTCTCCTTCAGCAGCGACGCGAACGGATCGCGCGCGCCGCCGCCGTAGGAGAAGGTCTCGCGCACGACGTCGGGCTGGCGCGGCTGGCCGAGGGAATCGGCGACGGCGCTGTCGGCGGCACCCCTCGTCGCGGCCGCCGTCGCGCCCGCGCGCGCCTTGCGGATGCTGTCATTGCGCGCGCGGACCGCCGCGAGGTCCACCTGCTCGTCGGCGGCCTCGTCGGCCTTCGAGCCGCAGGCGCCGAGGGCGCCGGCCGCCGCGAGCGCCAGCACGAGGCCGAGGCGGACGCCGGCGCGCGCGAGGAAGCGATCAGGTGCCACTGCCGTCCTCCTCTTCTGCCGCCTGCGCGGCGGACTTCACGTAGGTGCGGACCTGGAACTTCACCTCGAGGAGCGCGCCGCTCGTGTCGCCCAGCGCCTTCGCGGCGGCGTTGTTGGCGACGCCGATGCTCACGTCGCTCGGCACGATGACCCGCTTGAGCGAGGCGATGTCGGCGAGGAACTGCCCCACCTGGTCGTAGCGGCCGATGACCTGCATCTGGTAGCGGTCGGTGTTGAAGGGCGCCGGCCCCGCCTCTACCGCCTGCGGCACGACCTGGGCGAGGTTGAGGCCCCGGATCTTGGCGCGGGTGGAGATGTCGTCGAGGAGGTTGGGCACCTCGCTGCGCTCGGGGACGAGCTGCCGCAGGAGCAGAAGGCTCTGCCGGTCCTGCTCGATGCGCTTGCGCAGGTCCTCCGCCGTGCCGCGGGCGAGCTCCTGCTTGGCGCTGTCGGTCTGCGCCTCGAGCCGCGCGATCGTGTCGCGCACCGCCTCGACCCGCGCGGTCTGCGCCTGCAGGCCGTTCATCCCGACATTGTCGAGCAGCGCCCCGGTGTAGCCGATGTAGCCCACCATGCCCGCGAGCAGGATCAGGAGGAGCGGCGTCGTCTTCGGATCGTCGGACAGGGCCATCGCTACCTCACCGACTGGCTGAAGGGGACGGTCCGGATGTAGGCCGAGTCGGCCTTCTCGAACTGCGCCCGGATCGTGAAGGCGGTGACCGGCCGCTCCTGCTCCACCACCGTCTGGGC
>DASTSO010000161.1:0-3496 GCA_035760645.1 Gemmatimonadales bacterium | reverse complement strand
GTGAGCGGCATCGCGAAGGTGACGTACGGCAGCACGAGCCCCGGGTAGGTGTCGATCAGCCGCAGCGCGCGCAGCAGGAGATAGAGCGGGCTCACGATCGCGATCTGCGGGAACATCGTCACGGCGAGGATGAAGCTGAGGATGAGATTGCGCCCGCGGAACTCGAGGCGCGCGAGGGCGTAGGCGGCCAGCGTGCCGAGACTGACGCAGAGGAGCGTCGTGGCGCCGGCGACGACGAGCGAGTTGCGGATCGGGAGCCAGAAGGCGCGCTCGCCGAAGAGCGCGCGGTAGTGCGCGAGCGTGAGCGTCTCGGGCCAGAGCGACGGCCGCGCGAAGAGCACCGCCTCGGGGGTGAGCGAGGCGACGACGGCCCAGTAGAAGGGAAAGAGCGCCGCGAGGACGAGCAGGACGAGCCCGAGCCGCTTCATCGCTGCTCCGCCCCCGCGCCGAGCCAGCGGATGTAGAGGAGCGCGAGCGTGAACGTCACGAGGAAGACGACGACGGCCATCGCCGCGCCGTAGCCGAAGCGGAGGTTCTGCAGGAGCGCGTTGAACGTGTAGAGCGCGAGCGGCTCGGTGCTGGTGCCGGGGCCGCCGCCGGTCATGACGTAGATCAGGTCGAAGACGCGGAAGGCGTCGAGGGTCCGGAAGACGAGGGCGACGAGGATCGCGGGCTTCAGGAGCGGGAGGGTGACGTGGCGGAGCCGCCACCACCAGCCGGCGCCGTCCACCGCGGCGGCCTCGTAGAGCGAGCGGTCGATGCCCTGGAGCCCCGCGAGCAGCAGGAGCGCGACGAACGGTGTCGCCTTCCAGACGTCGGCGAGGATGACCGGGACCCACGCGGTCGCGGCGCGCACGAACCAGACGACCGGCCGGTCGACGAGCCCCGCGCCCGCGAGCGCGGCGTTCACGATCCCCGCCGGCGACTCGAACATGAAGCGCCAGAGGAGCGCGGCGACCACGGTGGGGATCGCCCACGGGAGGAGCACCGCGGCGCGCACGCCGCCGCGGCCGCGGAAGGCGCGGTCCAGGGCGAGCGCGACGAGGAGCCCCAGGACGAGCTCGAGCGCGACCGAGACGCCGGTGAAGAAGGCGGTGTGCAGGAGCGCGCCCCGGAAGCGGGGATCGCGCGCGAGCTCGGCGTAGTTCGCGAGGCCGACGAACGGCTGGCCGCGCCACGGCATGCGGAGGTCGTGCAGGTGGAACGACTCCCACACGGTCCAGCCGAGCGGGAAGAGCGCGATGAGGGCGACGAGGCCGACGGCCGGCAGCACGAAGACCCAGGCGAGGCGGCGGTCGGTCATCGCGTGGCTCCGGGCACCGGCGCCCCTCGCATCATCGCCCGGACGCCGGTGCGCTCGAGCAGCGCGTCGATGTCGCGCGCGGCCGTGTGGAGCGCCGCGGCGGGCTCGGCCTGGCCGGCGAGCGCGCGGTGGAGCTGCACCTGGAGGAGGTCGGAGAGCTCGGTGTAGACCGGCGTCGCGGGCCGCGCCATCGCGCTCGTCACCGCCGCGCGCGCCTCGGCCACGGGGATCCGGAGCGCCTGGGCGAGCCGCGGGTCGTCCCACACGGCGGTGCGCGTCGGGAACTGGCCCACCACCCGTGCGCGCTCGAGCATCTGCTCGGGGGCGACGAGATAGGCGAGCAGCAGCCACGCCTCGCGCGGGTGCTCGGTCCAGGCGTTGATGGCGAGCGGGCTCCCGCCGAGCGCGGCGGTGGGGTGGCCGTGCGGCGCCGTGCGCGACGCGGGCATCGTCGCCACCGCGAAGCGGCCCGCCACCTTCGACTGCGTCGAGTCGGCGAGCATCGCGTACGCGTAGGGCCAGTTGCGCATCAGCGCCGCCTCGCCGTTCTGGAAGGCGAAGCGCGTCTCCTCCTCGTGCCACGTGAGCACCTCGCGCGGCGCGAGCCCGCGCACGAGCTGCGCGCGCATCGTCTCGAGCGCCCGCACCGCCTCCGGCCGGTCCACCAGCACCCGCCCCGAGTCGTCCAGGATCCGTCCGCCGAAGGCGCCGAGGTATTCGAGGAAGACGGTGACGAGGCCTTCGTAGCGGGCGCCCTGCCAGACGATGCGCCAGGGCGGGACGGCGCCCGCCATCAACTCCTCGATCGACCCCGGTGCCCGCGCCATCAGGTCCGTCCGCCAGTACAAGAGCCCCACGTCCACGAACCACGGGAGCGCGTAGAGCGAGTCGCGCCAGCGGTTGGCGTCGAGGATGTTCGGGAAGAAGGCGGCGGTGTCGGGGTGGAAGCGGTCGAGCGGGAGGAGCCAGCCGGCGGCGGCGAACTCGGGGGTCCAGACGACGTCGAGCTGGAGGACGTCGGGGTCGCCGACCCGGGCGTTGAGCCACTGGACGTAGAGCTGGTGGCGCTGGGTGGCGTCGTCCGGGGTGCGCTGGAGGCGGACGTCGATCTCGGGATGCAGCCGCCGGAAGCGCTCGAGTTGGCGCGCGAGCACCGCGCCCTCGGCGCCGAGCGCGCTGCCCGACATCGTCACGACCGGGCGCGCGTCGGCCGGCGCGCCGCGGCAGGCGAGGACGGCGAGCGTGACGGCCGTGGCGAGCGCGAGGGAGCGGAGGCGCATGAGGGCAAGGTAGGAAGGGCAGGGACTAGGGACTAGGGACTAGGGACTAGGGGCTGGGGGCTGGGGGCGCTCGCACTCGTTGGACTGGTGGCGATATCTTGGGGCGGATGAACGACAACGATCTGGGGCTCGGGCGGGTCGTCGCCGAGCAGACGCGGGGGCGCTTCCTCAACAAGGACGGGACGCCGAACAGCCGGCGCTACGGCCTCGGCGGGCGCACCTGGGCGACGCTCTACCGCCGCGCGCTCGACCTCTCCTGGGCGCAGTTCCTCGTCTGGACGCTCGGGCTCGCGCTTCTCTGCGCCGGCGTCTTCGCCCTCGGCTACCGCGCGCTCGGGCCCGCCGCGCTCGACGGCGCCGACCGGCTCGGCCTCATGGATCCGTTCTTCGCCGCCTTCGCCTACAGCGTCGGGATCCTCACCGGCGTCGGCGCGGGGCCCGTGGTCGCGGTCGGCTCGACCGCGCAGTGGCTCACCATCCTCGAGGCGCTCGCCGGGCTGCTCGGCCTCGTCCTCGCCGCCGGGCTCACCCTCGCCCGGCTCTCGCGGCCCCGCGCGCGCATCCGCTTCTCGCAGCGCGCCGTCGTCGCGCCCTACCGCGGCGGCCGGGGGCTGATGTTCCGCTTCGCCAACGTGGACCCCGGCGAGATCAGCGACGCCGAGATCCGCGTGAGCCTCGCCTGGTTCGAGCGCGCCGGCGCGACGCGCGAGCGGCGCTTCCACGACCTCGCCCTCGAGCGGCGGCGGGTCGAGTTCCTCTCGCTCTATCTCACCGTGGTCCACCCGATCGACCAGGACAGCCCCCTCGCCGGCATCACCCCCGACGAGCTGCGCGAGAGCCGCGCCGAGCTGCTCGTGCTCGTCACCGCGCACGACGAAACCTTCTCCACCCGCATCACCGCCCGCACCTCCTA
>DASTSO010000160.1:0-2489 GCA_035760645.1 Gemmatimonadales bacterium | reverse complement strand
GGCGCGGTAGAGCGAGCGGAGATCGCCTTCGGGGCCGAGCTTTCGGTTGCCGTAGCGGACGCCGTCGTAGCGCGCGAGGTTGGCCGAGGCTTCGGCGGGGTTGATGATGTAGTAAGTCGGCACCGAGTACGCCGCGTGCGGAAGCGAGACCTCGACGATCTCGGCGCCCAGGCCGCGCATGACTTCGATCGCGCGATCGACGCCCGCGCGCACGCCCTTATCGAGGTCGGCCGGGAAGTACTCGCGCGGCAGCCCGATGCGAACGCCCTTGAGGTCCGCTCGCGCCGTGGGGACCGGCATCGGCGGGCGCTCGATGGTCGTGCTGTCGAGCGGGTCGAGGCCGCTCATCGCACTGAGCACCCGGGCCGCGTCCGCGACGGTGCGCCCGAACACCGAGATGCAGTCCAGTGACGAGCCGAACGCCACGAGGCCGTAGCGGCTCACCCGCCCGTACGTGGGCTTCACGCCGACGACGCCGCAGAAGCTGGCGGGCTGGCGCACCGACCCGCCGGTCTCGGAGCCGAGCGCCGCGGGCACCACACCAGCCGCGACCAGCGCCGCGGAGCCGCCCGACGACCCGCCGGGGACCCGCGAATGGTCGAGCGGATGCAGCACTCGGCCGAACGCCGAATGCTCGGTGGACGAGCCCATGGCAAATTCGTCGAGATTGGTCTTGCAGGCGACCATCGCCCCCGCGGCGCGGAGGCGATTCACCGCGGTCGCCGTGAACGGCGAGACGTAGCCCTCGAGAATCCGCGAGGCGCAGGTCGTCGGCTGCTCGACGGTGACGATGTTGTCCTTGACCGCGATCGGCATGCCCGCGAGCGGCCCCGGCGTGGGGCTGGCATCGACGCGACGCGCCTCGGCGTCGAGCAGGTCCTGCGACCAATGCAGCGTCGCGTTGAGCTCGCGTGTCTCCTCCAGTTTGCGCCCGACCTCGCGGGCGACGGCGGCGGCGCTCACGAGGCCTCCTGGGCGCCCATCTTGGGCACGGTGAAGAAACCATCGATGAACTCCGGCGCCATGGCGGCCGGCGGACGGGCAAGCGGCACCGGGTTCACCTCGTCGGGCCGGAGCCGCACCGCGTCGGGGCCCGCGATGTACGGCGCGGCCTGCTCGCTGGCGGGCACTTCCTCCAGGCGGGCGACGTAGTTCACGATCTCGCCGAGCTGCGCGACCAGCTTGGGAAGATCTCCCGGGGCCACCGCGAGCTCCGCCAGCTTGGCGACGTGCAGGACGTCCTTTTCGCCGATGCTCATGCACTCTCCCATTCGCGCTCGAGGCCCGCATAGGCCACGAGGAGTTGCTTGACGCCCACCTCGGCGTCATCGAAGGCGACTTCGACCTTGAGGTCGCGCCCGCCGCCGGTGAGGCCGCGGATCGTGCCGCTGCCAAAGCGCCGGTGCCGCACGCGCTCGCCCTTCACGAAGCGGGGCGCATCCTGCGAGGCCTCTTCCGGCTCGGGCTCGGGCTGCCGGGCTCGCGCCGGCGTCGGCAGATCGCCCCAGCGGCTTGAGCGGTTCGCCGCGCCGCTTCCGGAGCGACTTCCGGAACTGCCCGCCCAGCCGCCGCTCCGCCGACTGGACCCGCTATCCCAGCCCGGTGCCCACAGCGCGTTGGTGCGCCGCTCATCGATGATGGCGGGCGGCAGCGCGCGCAAGAACGCAGAAGGAATGCCGGGCCGCAGCTCCCCGCCGCGCCGCCGGGCCCGCGCCCAGGTGAGATACAACTTGTCCTTGGCGCGAGTGAGGCCAACGTAGCAAAGGCGCCGCTCCTCTTCGAGCCCCTCCGGCTGCTCCTCGGCGCGGGCGAGCGGGAAGAGGCCGTGCTCCAGCCCTCCCAGCACCACGACCGGCCACTCGAGGCCCTTCGCGGTGTGGAGCGTCATCAGCGTGACGCCGTCGCTATTGCCGCTGATACTGTCCACCGACGAGAGCAACGCCGCCTCGGCGAGGAAGCGCTCCAGCGGCGTCGAGTCGTTGTCCGCCTCGGGCGTCACGACCTCGGACCACTCGGCCGCGCTGGCGACCAACTCGCGGACGTTCTCCCAGCGCTCGGCACCCTCGGGGCCCTCGGCCAGCAGCACCGCCTCGTAGTCGAGCCCCCGGATGAGCTGCTCGAGCACCTCGGCCGGCGCGAGGCTGCGGACGCGGATGGCAAGGGCGTCGATGAACTCGGCAAACCGGCGGAAGCCCTCGCGCACGTTGGGGCGCAGGTCGGGCACGCGGTCGCCGGCGCGCGCGGTCTCCAGCAGCGGCTTGCTCCACTGCGCCGCCGCCTGCTGCAGCGCGGCGAGGCTGGTGTCCCCGATGCCCCGCTTGGGCACGCCGATGGCGCGGAGGAACGCTTCGTCGTCCCGCGGGTTGGCGATGAGCCGCAGGTACGCGAGCAGGTCCTTCACCTCGCGCCGCTCGTAGAAGCTGATCGCGCCGATCAGGCGATAGGGCACGCCGGCGCGCCGGAACGCCTCTTCGAACGCGCGGCTCTGG
>DASTSO010000159.1:0-2811 GCA_035760645.1 Gemmatimonadales bacterium | reverse complement strand
CGACGGCGAAGCGCGCGAGCACGAAGCGCGCGGGCGCCAAGCGCGCGACCGCCCGGCGCTCGCGCTGACCGGGTCGCTCCCTAGCCCGTGACCTCGGCGGGCACCTCGCGGGCGCGAGCGGCGGGGGTCGCCGCTCGCGCCCGCGCCGTCGTGATGAGCACGACGCCCGCCACGATGACGCCGGCCCCGACGAGCGTGCGCGCCGAGAGCGCCTCGCCGGCGAAGGCCCAGCCCAGCAGCACGGCGACGACCGGGTTGACGTAGGCGTAGGTCGCCACCCGCGCCGGCTGGGTGACGCGCAGCAGCCAGACGAAGGCCGTGAAGGCGACGAGCGAGCCGAAGACGATGAGGTAGGCGAGCGCGAGCGCCGAGCGTGGGGTGACGGCCGCGAGGTGGAAGCGCGCGAGCTCGCCGTGCGCGGCGCCGACGGCGAGCAGCAGCACGCCGCCCATGAGCATCTCCATGCCGGTGGCGAGGAGCGGCGAGGCGGGGAGCGGCAGGCTCCCCTGGCTCACCGCGGCGATCGCCCAGGCGATGGTCGCGCCGATCACGGCGAGCGCGCCGACGAGATCCACCGCCCCGCCCGTCCCGCCGCCCGGGATCACCAGGATCGCGACCCCCGCGAGGCCGATGAGGAGCCCCGCCACCACCAGCGCGCCGGGGCGTCGGCCGCCCGGCCGCAGCCAGTCGAAGAGCACCGTCCACACCGGCACGATCGCCACGAGCAGGGCGGCGAGCCCCGAGGCGAGCCGCTGCTCGCTCCACACCACGCCGCCGTTGCCGCAGACGAGGAAGAGAAAGCCGAGGAGGGTCGCGCTCGCCCAGTGGCGCGGCGCGGCCCGGGGCGCGCCCCGCAGGCGGGCCCACCCCGTGAGGAGGAGTCCCGCCACGAGGAACCGGGTGCCGGCCATCAGAAAGGGCGGCACCGTGTCGATCGCGAAGCGGATGGCGAGGTAGGTCGAGCCCCAGATGAGGTAGATCGCGGCGAAGGCGGCGAGCACCTGCCAGCGGGGCGGCGTGGCGGTCGTGGCGTGGGTCGGGGCGTTCATGGGGCGTGAAGAGAAATCGCCCGGCACCCCGGTGGCAATCCCGCCGCGCCGACGTACCTTCCACCATGCCTTCTACAAACAGCGTCGGCTACGCGCGCGGCGTCGGACTCTTCTCCGGCGTCATGATGGTGATCGGCGGCATCATCGGCTCGGGGATCTTCCGCAACCCGCAGGTCGTGGCCCAGCGGGTGGACACGCCCGCCCTCATCCTCGGCGTCTGGATCGCGGGCGGCCTGGTGGCGCTGATCGGCGCCTTCGTCTACGGCGAGCTCGGAGCGCGCTTCCCCGAAGCGGGCGGCGGCTACGTCTACCTGCGCGACGCCTTCGGCCGGCTGCCGGCGTTCCTGTACGCCTGGGCGCTGCTGCTGATGATCGCCACCGGGGCGATCGCCGCGGTGGCGGTGACGTTCGCGAGCTACTTCCTCGCGCTCGTCGGCTGGGCGCTCGACCCGCGGCTGCTCGCCGCCGGGGCGATCGTGCTGCTCACGGTCGTCAACATCCTGGGCGTGCGGCCGGGCGCCCTGACCCAGAACGTCTTCACCGTGCTCAAGCTCGCCGCCCTCGCCGGCGTCATCCTCGCGGGCCTCGCCGCGGCGGCGCACCTGCTGCCGGACGCCGCGGCACCCGCGCCGGCGAGCCCGGCCGGCAGCGGCGCCGGGAGCGGCGCCGCGGGCGGCGGCTCGGTGGTGCTCGCCTTCGGCGCCGCGCTCGTCCCCGTGCTCTTCAGCTACGGCGGGTGGCAGCAGACCAATTTCATCGCGGCCGAGATGGTCGCCCCCGAGCGCAACCTCCCGCGCGCGCTCGTCATCGGCGTCCTGGGCGTCGTCGCCGTCTACCTCGCGGCCAACTACACCTATCTCGCCACGCTCGGCCCTGCCGGGCTCGCCGCGAGCGAGGCGCCCGCGGCGGACGCGATGGGGCGGCTCCTCGGTCCCGCGGGGCACACGTTCATCACCGCGGGGATCGCCGTCTCGACCTTCGGCTTCCTCAATCTCGTCATCCTCGTCACGCCACGCGTCTACCAGGCGATGGCGGCCGACGGCCTCTTCTTCCCGCAGCTCGCGCGGCTGCACCCGCGCTACCGCACCCCGGTCGCCGCCCTCGTGCTGCAGGCCGCCTGGGCGCTCGTCCTCCTCACCCTCGGCACCTACGGCGACCTGCTCGACTACGTCGTCTTCGCCGACTGGCTCTTCTTCGGCAGTACCGCCGCGACGCTCTTCGTCTACCGCGCCCGCGAGCGCCGCGGCGCGCTCCCCCCGCCCAGCTTCCGCGTCCCCGGCTGGCCGCTCACCCCGCTCCTCTTCATCGCCGCCGCCGCCTACGTCGTCATCGGCTCGATCGCCTCGAACCCCGCGAACGCCGTGAAGGGCGTGCTGCTCCTGGGGCTCGGGGTGCCGGTGTTCTGGTTCTGGAACCGGAAAGCAGGGGCTAGGGGCTTGGGACTAGGGACTAGGGATTAGGGGCTCCAAGGAGGTGCCGGCCTCCTCGCGCCAAGCCCCCTCGACCACGCCCTAGTCCCTAGTCCCTAGTCCCTAGTCCCTAGCTCGCCGCCCGCTTCTCCCGCGCGCCGCGCGGCTCCTCGGTGATCACCGTCTCGCCCACCGCGTCCTCCTCGAGGTATTCCTCGCGGTACATGCGGATCAGCTCGAAGAAGTAGCTGATGGCGAGCGGGCCGACGATGAGGCCGAGGAGGCCGAACCAGCGGATGCCGGCGAAGGCGCCGATCACGGTGATGAAGGGGTGGATCTGCGCGTACCGGCGG
>DASTSO010000158.1:0-21105 GCA_035760645.1 Gemmatimonadales bacterium | reverse complement strand
CTGCTCACCGAGCAGGTCGTGGGCTACTACGATCCCGACTCGCTCACGCTCTTCGGCGTGGCGGGCACCGATCCCCAGCAGCTCAAGCTCGTCCTCGCGCACGAGATGGTGCACGCGCTGCAGGGTCAGTATCTCCCGCTCGACTCGATCCTCAAGGCGAAGGGCGACAACGACCGCCAGAGCGCCGCCCAGGCGATCCTCGAGGGCCAGGCGACGCTCGCCTCGCTCAAGGTGCTCGCCCCGGGCCGCAACGTGCTCGACAACCCCGCCTTCTGGGAGGCGTACCGCGAGCAGGTGCGCGCGGCGCAGACCACGATGCCCGAGCTCGCGCGCGCGCCGCTCGTGGTGCGCGAGGGGCTGATCTTCCCGTATCTCGCGGGGGCCGAGTTCATGCGCTGGTGGGGCGAAACGCACCGCGACACCGTCCCCTACGGCCCGCGCATGCCGCGCTCGACGGAGCAGGTGATGCACCCCGAGCGCTACGCCCTGGGCGACGAGCCCGTCGCGCTCGCCTTCGCGGACTCGGGGCCCGCGGCCGCGGCGTCGCCCGTCGGCGCGGTGCTGCACGAGGACGTCCTCGGCGCGCACGAGACGAAGATCCTGCAGGCCGTGCTCGCCGGCTCGAACGAGGTCGGCACCAACGCGATCGGCTGGGGCGGCGACCGCTATCGCGTCTACCAGACACCCGCGGGTCCGGCCCTCGTCTGGTACTCGGTGTGGGACACCCGGTCCGCCGCCGACCGCTTCCGCACCACCACCGGTGCGCGCCTCCTCGAGCGCTCGCGCCCGGGCTACCGCGCCGACGTCGCCCCGCTCACGCTCGGCGGCCGGCCCGCGGTGCGCTACGTGCTCGCGCCCGAGGGGTGGCGCGGGTGGGAGGCGCTGCCGGCGGCGACGGTGCTGCCGCGCGCCGGCGGCGCGCGGGTCGGCGGCTGACGCCGCCGACCCATGCCTAGCGCCTAGAACCCCGTCCCCCCCGCCAGCCGCGTCACCGTGTAGATCAGCAGCCCCACCAGCCCGCCCACCAGCGTGCCGTTGATGCGGATGAACTGGAGGTCGCGCCCGACCTGGAGCTCGATGCGGCGGCTCGTCTCCTCCGGGTCCCAGCTGCTCACCGTGTGCGCGATCAGCTCGCCCACCTCGTGGCGGTACTGCTCCACGACCGCGAGCACCGCCTCCACCACCCAGCCGTCCACCTTCTCCTGCAGCGCCTCGTCGCGCAGCAGCGCCTCGCCCAGCGCGGTGAGCCCGCGCTCCAGGCCGCTCGGCGCCCCGTCCGCGGGCGTCTCGGCCTTCTTGGCGAGCGCCTTCTTCACCTCGATCCAGAGCGAGGGGCTGATCCCCCGGCCCACCGTGCCGTCGAGGAACTGGCCCTTGAGCTCCTCCGCCCGCGCGATGACGCGCGGGTCCTCCTGCAGCTTCACGATGAAGTCGTCGAGCAGCTCGTCGAACTGGTGCCGCAGCGGGTGGTCGGGGTTCGCGCGCACGTCGGCCAGGGTGTTCTCGATCGCGTTGACGACCTTGTCGTGGATCCTGTCGTCCACCGCGTTGGGGATCCACCACGGCGTCTCCTCGCGGATGCGCTCGCGGATCAGCTCGTCGTTCTCGGCCACGAGACGCGCTAGCCCCTGGAGCACGCGGTCGAGGAGCTGCTGGTGCCGGTCGTCGGTCGTGAGGAGCGCGAGCCCCCGGGCGAGCACCGGCGCGATCGGCACCCGGCGGAGCGGGTCCACCACGCTGCGGTCGAGGAAGGCGTGCACGTCCTCGTCCCGGAGCACCACGCTCGCGCCGCGGAGCGCCTGGGCGGCGTGCCCGGCGAGGCTCCGGGCCGACTCGGGCCGGGTCAGCCATTCGGCCGCGCGGTGCCCGATCCGGGCCGCGCGCAGCTTGCGGGCGAGCACGTCGCGGGCGAGGAAGTTGTTCTGGACGAAGTTGCCGAGGCTGCGGCCGATCCGGTCCTTCCGGCGGGGGACGATCGCCGTGTGGGGAATCGGGAGCCCGAACGGATGCCGGAAGAGGGCGGTGATGGCGAACCAGTCGGCCACACCGCCCACCATGGCCGCCTCGGCCGTGGCCCGGATGTAGCCGAGCCACGGGTGGCGGCCCTCGAAGATCCGGGTCACGACGAAGACCCCGGTCATGGCGACCAGGAGCCCCGTGGCCCGGCGCTTCATCCGGTCGAGGTTGCGCTGCTTCTGCTCGGCGTCCACCACCGGGGGCGGCTGGACCGTCCCGGGCAGCGGGGCGAGGGGCGCGGGCGGGACGCCGGGCCCCGGCGCCCCGCCGGGGGTGGCCGTCGGGGCGCCGGGGCCCTCAGCGGGAGCGGTCGGCTGGATGGATGCCTCCATGGGAACGGAACTTAACACGCCCGCCCACCGGGGCCGGGCACCCCCGCCGGTTGCTCAAACCCCGTAAGCTGATTATGATTCCGGGCTTATGTTCGAGGAGCTGTCCAGCAAACTGACCGCCACGCTGCGGAACCTCACCGGCCGCGGCGTCCTGACCGAGGATGCGGTCCGCGAGGGGCTGCGCGAGATCCGGCGCATCCTGCTCGAGGCCGACGTCAGCTTCGACCTCACCCGCCAGTTCCTGGAGCGGGTGCAGGAGAAGGCCGTCGGCCAGCAGGTGCTCGAGTCGGTGCGGCCCGGCCACATGCTCGTCAAGATCGTCTACGACGAGCTCGTGGCGATGCTCGGCGAGAAGCAGGCGCCGCTCGTCTTCGCCTCGGTGCCGCCGACGGTCGTGCTCGTCGTGGGCCTGCAGGGTTCGGGCAAGACGACCACCGCCGGCAAGCTGGCGCGGCGGCTCAAGAGCGAGCAGAAGGCGCCGTTCCTCGTCGCCGCGGACGTCTACCGGCCCGCCGCCGCCGACCAGCTTGCCACGCTGGGCCAGCAGGTCGGGGTCGAGGTCTATCAGGAGCCGGGGACGCGCGACGTCGTCAAGCTCGTGAAGAACGGCCTCGCCGCCGCCCAGAAGGCGCGCGCCCGCACCGTCATCGTCGACACGGCCGGCCGGCTGCAGATCGACGACGAGATGATGACGGAGCTGAAGAAGCTCAAGGCGGCGGTGAACCCGCACGAGATCCTGCTCGTCGCCGACGGCATGACGGGCCAGGACGCGGTGCGCATCGCCCAGGGCTTCCACGAGGCGCTCGGCGTCACCGGCGTCGTCCTCACGAAGATGGACGGCGACGCCCGCGGCGGCGCGGCGCTCTCGATCTACGGGGTGACGCACGCGCCGATCAAGTACATCGGCGTCGGCGAGAAGGTGGACGCGCTCGAGCCGTTCTATCCCGACCGGCTCGCCGGGCGTATCCTGCAGCAGGGCGACATCCTCTCGCTCGTCGAGAAGGCGCAGGCCACGGTCGACGAGAAGGAGGCCGAGCGGCTGGCGAAGAAGGTCACGTCGAAGAAGGGCCTCGATCTCGAGGACTTCCTCGGCGCGATGCGCCAGATGCAGAAGCTCGGGCCGCTGAAGAACGTCCTCGGCATGCTGCCGGGGGTGAACCCGGCGATGCTCAAGTCGGCGAACGTCGACGACAAGAAGCTGAAGCACGTCGAGGCCATCGTGCTCTCGATGACGCCGAAGGAGCGGCGCGATCCCGACCTGATCGACGGGAAGCGCCGGATCCGCATCGCGAAGGGCTCGGGGCGCACGGTGCAGGAAGTCAACGCGCTCCTCAAGCAGTTCGAGCAGATGCAGAAGCTCATGAAGACCGTCGGGAAGTCGGGGGGGAAGCTCCCCTTCGGCTTCGGTCGCGGTGGATTCCCGCGCTGAGTCCCGGCGCACAACCCAGGAACGGAAATGGCAACTCGCATTCGTCTGCGCCGTGTCGGCCGCAAGAAGCTCCCGCTCTACCGCATCGTGGTGGCCGAGAAGGAGTCGCCGCGCGACGGCCGCTTCATCGAGATCATCGGCACCTACGACCCGAAGGGGAAGACGGCCGCCGACAAGGTGAAGGTGGACGCCGAGAAGGCGCGGGACTGGCTGGCCAAGGGCGCGACCCCGTCGGAGACGGTCGAGTCGCTCCTGAAGCAGGCCGGCGTCGTTCCGGCCCAGGCGTAAGCCGGGCCCGATGACCGACGCGGCGGCGCCCGAGGCCCCCGCGTACCTGGTGGTGGGCCGGCTGCGCAAGCCGCACGGCCTGAAGGGCGACATGACGCTCTTCCCGCTCACCGACGCGCCCGAGGTGGTCTTCGCCCCCGGGCGCGAGGTGTGGGTGCTCGACCTCGCGGGCGACGTCGTCGCGGGGCCGCTCGTGATCGAGCGGGGCCGGGGCTACCACCGCGAGTGGCTGGTGAAGTTCGCCGGCGCCGACGAGCGGAACGCGATCGAGCCGTGGCGCGGCCACTTCCTCGGCGCCCCGCCGGCGACGCTGCCGCCGCCCGAGGGCGACGAGGTGTACCTCCACGAGCTCGTGGGCTTCAGCGTGCGGGGGCGCGACGACGCGCCGCTCGGGCTGGTGACCGACGTCTACGAGCTGCCGAGCGGGGTGACGATCGAGGTGCAGGGACCGAAGCGCGAGTTCCTGCTGCCCTATCGCAAGGAGTTCGTGGTCGCGGTGGACCGGGCGCAGCGGCGCCTGACGGTCGAGCCGCCCGCGGGGCTGCTGGACGAGTAGGGCGGGGACGCGAAGCCGCGGATGCTGACGATCGACGTCGTCACGCTCTTCCCCGAGGTGGTCGAGGCGTTCGTCCGCGCGAGCATCCCGGCGCGGGCCGCGGCGGCCGGGCTGGTGCGGTACAACCTGGTCCAGCTGCGCGACTACACGCACGACCGCCACCGCACCGTGGACGACTACGCCTACGGCGGCGGCGCGGGGATGGTGCTCAAGCCGGAGCCGTTCTTCGAGGCGGTCGAGGCGCTGGGACCGAAGGCGGGACCGGTGGTGCTGATGTCGGCGCGCGGGGCGCGCTTCGGGCACGCCGACGCGGTCCGCTACTCGCTCGGCGAGCGCCTGACGCTCCTCTGCGGGCACTACAAGGACGTCGACCAGCGGGTGGCCGACCACCTGGCCGACGAGGAGCGGTCGATCGGCGATTTCGTGCTGACGGGCGGCGAGCCCGCGGCGCTCTGCATCCTCGACGCGGTCGTGCGGCTGCTGCCCGGCGCGTTGGGGGATCACGAGTCGGCGAGCTCCGACTCGCACTACGACGGGCTGTTGAGCCCTCCGAGTTACACCCGGCCCCCGGTCTACCGGGAGCTGGCGGTGCCCGAGGTGCTGCGGTCGGGCAACCACGCCGACATCGAGGCGTGGCGACGGATGGAGGCCGAGCGGCTGACGCGCGAGCGGCGGCCGGACCTCTGGGCCCAGCATGAGCAACGGTAAGGGCGCGCGCAGGGCGCGCCCCTGAAGAGCGCCGCACAGGCGCGGAGGATACGACGATGGAGCGGTTGGCGGAAATTGCGCGCGAGGGTCTGCGCACGGACATGCCGGCGTTCGACGCGGGCGACACGGTGCGAGTGATGGTGCGCGTGAAGGAAGGCGACAAGGAGCGCCTGCAGGCGTTCGAGGGCGTCGTCATCGCCAAGCGCGGCGGCGGCATCAGCGAGAACTTCACGGTGCGCAAGGTCTCGGCCGGCGTCGGCGTGGAGCGCATGTTCCCGATGCACAGCCCGACGATCGCCTCGGTGGACGTGGTGCGCCGCGGCCGGGTGCGCCGCGCGAAGCTCTACTACCTCCGCAACCTCAGCGGCAAGGCCGCGCGCATTCGCGAGAAGCGCGACTGAGCTGAGACGATGGCGGTGATCGTGCCCACGCTCGACCGCGAAGCGGCGGCGTGGGCCGATGCGCGTCTGCTGGTCGGTGTCGACGAAGTCGGCCGCGGCCCCCTGGCTGGTCCAGTGGTGGCCGCGGCCGTCGTCTTGCCCCCCGCCTGCGCCGCGGAGGCGCTCGCGGGGGTGCGCGACAGCAAGACCCTCCCGGCCGCCCGCCGCGCGGCGCTCGAGGCGCGGATCCGCGCCGTCGCCCTCGGGATCGGCCTCGGCGCGGCGTCGGTGGCCGAGATCGACCGGTTCAACATCCGCCGCGCCACCGCGCTCGCCATGCGGCGGGCACTCGCGCGCCTGGCCGCCCGGGTGTCCGCCGACGAGCGGCCCTGGCGCGTCCTGGTGGACGGGCTGCCGGTGCCCGAGCTGGGCTGCGCGCACGACGCGCTGGTGGACGGCGACGCGCACTGCGTCTCGATCGCCGCCGCGGGGATCGTCGCCAAGACGGTCCGCGACCGGCTCATGCTGCACCTCGCCCGCCGGCACCCGGGCTACGCCTGGGAGTCGAACATGGGCTACGGCACCGCCGCCCACCACGCGGGCCTCCGCGCCCTCGGCCCCACCCGCCACCACCGCCGCTCCTTCGGTCCCGTCGCCCAGCTCGGCCTGCTCTGACCTCCGGGGCTGCCGCCCCCGCTATCTTGCATGCGGTCCCCAACCCGGAACGCGCATGCGACCCCCTCGCCTCCCGCTCGCCGCGCTCGCGGCCCTGGCCCTCGCCCTGGTCGGCCTGGCGGCGCCCGCCGCGCCGCTCGCGGCGCAGGACAGCACGTCGAACGCCCTGCGGATCCTCAACGACCGCTACACCCGCTCGCACGACTACGACCTCGTGCACCAGCGCATCGAGCTCCGCGACTTCGACTGGGACTCGACCGCGCTGACGGGGCGCGTCGTGACGACGGCGCTCGCGCTCCGGCCCGGGCTCGATTCGCTGGTGCTCGACGCCGCGAAGGGGCTCGCCATCACGAGCGTCTCCATGCCGCGGCCGGCGGGGAGCGCGAGCGGCGCGCTCCGGTGGCGGCACGTCGGCGACACGCTGGTCGTGCACCTCATGCGCCCGGCGAAGTTCCGCGACACGGTGCGCTTCCAGGTCGAGTACCGCGCGAAGATCGAGAACGGCAAGGGGCTGACCTTCTTCAAGGCGGAGCCGGGCCGGCCCCATCGCCCGCAGCAGGTCTGGAGCCAGGGCGAGGACATGAACAACCACTACTGGTTCCCCACCTACGACTTCCCGAACGACAAGACCACGTGGGAGGTCGTCGGGACGGTGCCGGCCGGGTTCACGCTGGTCTCCAACGGCCGGCTCGTCGCCGACCGCCGCAACCGGGACGGCACCCGCACGATGCACTGGGCGCAGGAGAAGCCGGCGTCCACCTACCTGGTCTCCATCGTCGTCGCCCCGCTCGCACGGGTGCCGAACACCTGGCGGGGCCGGCCGGTGGACGCCTACGTCTACCGCGAGGACAGCACCCTCGCGCCCCGGCTCTTCCGCTCGACGCCCGACATGATGGAGACGTACTCGAGGCTCCTCGGCGTCCCCTATCCCTGGGCCAAGTACGCGCAGACCACCGTGGCCGACTTCTTCGGCGGGATGGAGAACGTCTCGGCCACGACGCTCGTCGACTGGCTCCCCGACGCGCGCGCCTACGCCGACCGGCCGTGGTACGAGTACATCCTCATCCCGCACGAGCTCGCCCACCAGTGGTTCGGCGACCTCGTGACGATCGAGAACTGGGCGAACATGTGGCTCAACGAGGGCTTCGCCGAGTTCCTGCCGGGGCAGTACTGGGCGACGAAGGGCGGGGCGGCGCACGGGCGCCACCTGGAGGACGAGTACTACCAGGACGAGTACGACCAGTTCATGCAGATCGACGCGCGGCGCCGGATGCCGCTCGCCTCGAGCGGCTCGAACAACATCTATCCCAAGGGTGCGCTCGTTCTCTGGATGCTCAAGAAGCAGCTCGGCCCCGAGCGCTTCTGGGCGTCGCTCAATCGCTACCTGACGCGTCACGCCTACGACAACGCCGTCAGCGACGACCTGCGCCAGGCGGTGCTCGATGCCACCGGCGAGAACCTCGACTGGTTCTGGGGCCAGTGGGTCTACCAGGCGGGCTATCCCGCGGTGAGCGTCACGGCGCAGTGGGACTCGGCGGGCCGCCGCGTCGTGCTCGCCGTGCAGCAGACGCAGACCGACACCGCGACCGTGGACAGCACCGGTGTGCGCTTCACGACGCCCGCGGCGTTCCGGATGCCGCTCGCGGTGCGCGTCGGCACGGCGCAGGGCGACGTGGTACGCGCCTTCGACGTCCGCCGCCGGGCCGACACGCTCGTGGTGGACGGGGTTCCGAGTGCCCCGACGATGGTCGTCTTCGACGACGGCAACCGCATCCTCAAGACGCTCGCCTTCCCGCAGCCCACGGCGTGGCTCGCCACCCAGCTCGCGCGCGATCCGGATCTCTGGAACCGCGGTTGGGTGATCGACCAGCTCGCCGCCCGGCGCGCCGACACCCTGGCGGCCCAGGCGCTCGCCCAGGCGGCGCGCTCGGCCGACTACTTCAGCATCCGCGTCCAGGCCGCGGGCGCGCTCGCGGCGATGCCCGCGGCGATCAGCCTCCCCGCGCTCGCCGACGCCGCGCGCGACACCGCGGCAGCGGTGCGCGCCGCGGCGGTGCGCGCGCTCGGCCAGCTCGGCGACCCGCGCGGGCTCGCCGCGGCGCGCACGGCGTGGACCCGGGACACGAGCTACGAGGTGCGCGCGGCCGCCGTGGGCGCGCTCGCGCGGCTCGATGCCACCGGCGCCACCGACGTGGTGCGCGCCGCGCTCGCGACGCCGAGCTATCGCGACGTGATCCAGAACGCCGCCCTGGGCGTCCTCGTCCAGCGGCGCGACACCACGATGCTCGAGGCGATGGACCAGGCGATCGGCCAGCAGCCCACCGTGGCGCTCGCGCTGGGGGCGCTCGCCGCGCGCACCGGCGGGGGCCGTGCGCTCGCGCTCCTCACCGGCCACCTCGACGACGAGCGCGGCTGGGTGCGCGGCTGGGCGATCGACGCCATCACCCGCGTCTTCCCACGGGATGCCGCGCTCGCCACGCTCCGCGATGCTGCCGCCGGGCTCCGCCGCCCCGCGGCGCAGGCGGCCGTGGCGGCCGCGATCGCGAAGCTCGCGGGCTCGCCCGCATCTTGAGTTTGCCCGCGCCGGATGCGACGTTTCGACGGCGTGCGCGCCTCTAGCTCAATGGTAGAGCAGCGGCCTTTTAAGCCGTAGGTTGTGGGTTCGAGTCCCACGGGGCGCACTCTGCCGTCCCTCTTCAGGAGAACAGGATTTCCATGCGCTCGACCCTGACCCTGGGCGCCGTGCTCCTCGCGGGCGCGCTCGCCTGCAACGGCGCCGCGGCCGACCGGACCCCGGCCGCTCAGCCCGCCGCCGCCCAGCCCGCCTCCGCCGCCCCGGCGGCCACGCCCGATCCCACCGCCGAGGCCGCGTCGGCCCCTGCCGCCTCGGCCGCGCCGGCCGCCTCCGCCGGGGCCACCGTCGCCGCGAAGCCGGCGATGACGGTCTACAAGTCGCCGACCTGCGGCTGCTGCGAGAAGTGGGTCGAGTACATGAAGGCCAAGGGCTACGCGGTGACCGTGCGCGACCTCGACGACGCCGATCTCCAGCAGTCGAAGCTGAGCTACGGCGTGCCCGCCGACGCGCAGTCGTGCCACACCGCGGTGGTCGGCGGCTACGTCGTCGAGGGGCACGTCCCGGCGGAAGTGGTGGACCGGCTGCTGCGCGAGAAGCCGAAGGTGGCCGGGGTGGCGGTGCCGGGGATGGTCACCGGCTCGCCGGGGATGGAGATGCCCGGCACGCCGCCCGACCACTACGACGTCGTCGCGTTCGACAAGACGGGCAGGTCCTCCGTCTACGCCAAGTACTGAGGCGGGCGGCGTGGCGACCGTCTGGCTCGACGGCGCGTGGTACGACCGCGAGACCGCGACGGTCTCGGTCTACGACCACGGCTTCCTCTACGGCGACGGGGTCTTCGAGGGGATCCGCGTCTACGGCGGGAAGATCTTCCGCCTCCGCGAGCACCTCGAGCGGCTCTACGACTCGGCCAAGGCGATCTGGCTCGAGATCCCGCTGCCGCTGGACGAGCTCGCCGCGATCACCGAGGAGGCGGTGCGCCGCTCGGGGCTCGCGGAGGCGTACCTGCGCCACATCGTCACGCGCGGCGTCGGCGACCTCGGCCTCGACCCGCGCAAATGCGCGCGGCCCACGGTGCTCCTCATCGTGGACTCGATCCGGCTCTGGCCTCAGGAGACCTACGAGCGCGGGCTGCGGGTCGTCACCGCCGGCACGCCGATCCCGCAGCGCGAGGCGCTCTCGCCGCGCGTGAAGTCGCTCAACTACCTCGCGCACATCCTCGCCAAGGTCGAGGGGATCCAGGCCGGCGCCGACGAGGTCCTCATGCTCGACAGCGCGGGGCACGTGGCGGAGGGCTCGGGGCAGAACCTCTTCGTCGTGAAGCGGGGCGTCGTGAGCACGCCGGCCGCCTACACCGGCATCCTCAAGGGCGTCACGCGCGACGCGGTGATCGAGCTCGCGCGCGCGGCGGGCTACGAGGTGCGCGAGACGGTGCTCAACCGCTACGACGTCTATACGGCGGACGAGGCGTTCCTCACCGGCACGGCGAGCGAGCTGGTGGCGATCCGCGAGCTCGACGGCCGCACGATCGGCGCCGGGCGGCAGGGCCCCGTCACGCGCGACCTCGCCGAGCGGTTCCACCGCCTGGTCCGCGGCCTCTAGGACCCCGCGCTCCGATGCCCTGGCGCACGCTCGAGCACGAAGGGACGACCTGGAGCGTCTCCCGCGCGGCCGAGCGCCGGGGCGGGGCGGCGAGCTGGTCGCTGGTCCTGGGATTTCGTCCCGCCGCCGCCCCCGCCGGCACCAGCTCCAGCGGCTCCACCGGCGCCGCCGCCGCCGGCCCGCGCCCCAGGGCGCTCTGGGTCGTCTACCCGGCGCAGTCGGGCTCGCAGGCGGCGCTCTTCACGCAGGCGGAGCGGATCGGCGCCGACGAGCTGCGTTCGCTGCTCCTCGCCGCGCTGGCGGAGGCGAGCCGGCCCTGACGCCGCGACGGCCCCGGACACCTGGTGTCCGGGGCCGTTCGCATGCGGGCGGCCGGTCAGCGGAGCGAGGTCGTGGTCGTCGTCGCGCGAGCCTCGAGGACCGCGCTCCAGGCGAGCCGCGACAGATCGGCGATCGCGCGCGCCGCGCACGTGCCGTCGGCGTAGCCGCGCGTGAGGACCACGAGGACGTAGGGCCGGCCGTCGGGCGGGTAGACGAGGGCGGCGTCGTGCGAAATGCCGGTGATCTCCCCCGTCTTGTGGGCGACGCGGGTGCCGGGCGGGAGCCCGGCGGGGATGCGATCGTTGATCTCCTGCGCGCCCAGGATGCGCAGGATTTCCGTGGTGCCCGCGGGCGGCGCGGCCGCGCCCCGGGCGACGGCGTCGAGCAGCAGGGCGAGGTCGCGCGCCGTCGTGGTGTTGTTGAGGCCCGCGGCATAGGCCTTGCCATCTTCCACGCCGCGGCGTATCTCAATGGAGTCGGCCCCGAGCACGCGGGCCGTCGCCTGGACCCGCTTCGGGTCGAGTTCGCCGATCAGCAGGTTCGTCGCCAGATTGCTGCTGCGCGTGATCATCAGCTCGGCCAGCCGCCGCCGGCTGACGCGGCGGCCCTCGAGCGCGTAGAGCGTCGAGTCGGTGTCGTCGGCCCGGTCGAGGGTGTACGGCGAGCCGTCGACGATCGACGCGAACCGGTTGCGCACGAGGAGCGAGTCGTCCCAGCCCTCGTCGCCCGCGTTGACGCGTCGCGCGAGCTCGATGAGCACCGGCAGCTTCATCGTGCTCGCCGCGTGCATCCGCCGGTCGGCGTCGTGCAGCAGGGCGAGACCGCTCACGGGATCGAGCAGCACCAGCCCCACGGCGAGCGGCTCGCGGACGGAGTCCTGCGCGATGCGCGCCGTGATGCCCGCGTCGAGCGCGGCGAGACCGTCGGACGCCCGCGCCGCCGCGCGCGACTGCGCGCCGGCCCGGGTGGCGGGTGCCGTCGCGAGGAGTGTCAGAAGCAGGCAGGAGCAGGAGAGGATGCGCATCGTCGCCCTATAGTACGGGACATCATGGAATCCTTCAACGCCACCGATCGCCTCCGCTTCGCCGAGTTCTCCCTCGCGCGCCTGCCCAACGGGCGCTGTCAGGTCGGCGTCGGCCTCACCTACCGCGATGCCGAGAAGTTCCGCGGCACCGCCGAGGGGCTCGCCTCGCCCGCCGGCGAGCTGCGCTGCGCGGCGGAGGCCTGCGTCCACGCCCTCACCGACGCGGTGCAGGGCCAGCTCAGCTTCGAGCTCCTCGGCGTCAAGGCGGTGCGCGCCTTCGACGCCACGGTGGTCATCGTCTCCCTCACCGTCCAGGGCGACGGCGGCGGCCAGCGCGTGGTCGGCTCCTACCTCACCGACGCCGATCCCGCCCGGGGCTCCGCGCTCGCGGTGCTCAACGCGACGAACCGGATCCTGGGGAATCGGCTGTTCATGCGGTGAGCGGCGGCCGCCCCTTCGGTCTCTCCTCGGCTCCGCCCCACCCCCGACCCAAGTAGATTCGCCCCGTTTCCGCTGCCGCTGACGGCGGCCTGACCCCGATGGCATGGAATTGGCTTTGCCGGCCGGGGTCAGGCCGCTGCATTCCGCGCGCGGGCCGGCGCTCGGGCGTCGCGACCCACTCGTGTGACCGCGGCACGCCGCCGCCCCCGGTGCCGGGTGCGGCGGCACATCCCATCATCCGGACGTCTCCGGGCCGTCGTGCCGGGGGCGCAAGTCGTCCCGGGAACGCGCCTTAGGGCGCCGGCTCCGGGCACGGCCGTTCCGCCCGCCGGGGAGGATCCCATGAAGCGATACTCGGTGCTCCTGTTGGCCGCCGTGGCGGCCGCCTGCGCGGGTCGCCCCGCGTCCGCTCCGGCCGTGGCCCCCGCCCAGGGGACAGCCCGGGGGGGAGTACCGGATGTCGCCAAGACTCCTGCCGTTTCGCGAGCGGCGGTGGATACCCCGCCCGAGGACCGGATCCCGCCCGCCCCGGTGCTCGATTCGCTCATCGACGCCGAGATCGCCGCCGAGCTGCGGCTCGAGGCCGACTCCGCCGCCGACGCCGCGGTGCTCGACCAGATCAACGCCCCCGACGCCGGCCGCCGGGCGCTCGCCGCCGCCCGGCGGCGCGGCGCGCCGCTCGCCCCGCACGCCGCGGCCGGGGTGAAGGACGAGGCGAGCGAGCTCGCCACGAGCAGCGTCACGTGGGACATCGACGTCACCACCTACGGCAACCACGAGCGGGTGAAGTACTGGCTCGACTTCTTCCAGGGCCCCGCCCACGAGCGCTTCCAGATCTGGCTGGGCCGCCTGCCGAAATACGAGCCGATGATCCGCGAGCGGCTCAAGGAGCGGGGCCTGCCGACCGACCTGGTCTATCTCGCGCTCATCGAGAGCGGGATGTCGAACCAGGCGGTGAGCCGCGCGAACGCCGTCGGCATGTGGCAGTTCATGCGCGGCACCGCCAAGGGGCTCGGCATGCGGGTGGACGGCTGGGTGGACGACCGTCGCGACCCGATGAAGGCGACCATCGCCGCCTCGCGCTATCTCTCGGCGCTCTACAAGCAGTTCGGCTCGCTCTACCTCGCGGCCGCGGCCTACAACGCCGGCGGCGGGCGCATCTCGCGCACGGTGAAGCGGCTGCCGGTGCCGGCGCTGGGCGGCGGCGCCGAGGCTGACGACCCGGCGGTGGACGAGGAGCCGACGGCCCTGGACGACTCGACCGCGGCGGGCGATGACGCGGCGGACGCGGCGGACGCGGCGGAGGACTCGGTGGCCACCGCGGACTCCGCCGCCGCGGAGGCGGCGGTGCAGAACGCCTCGGCGCCGCTCTACTCGGACGCGACCTTCTTCCGGCTCTACGACGCGGAGCTCCTGCACCAGGAGACCCGCGACTACGTGCCGAAGCTCATTGCCGCGGCGCTCATCGCGAAGGAGCCCGGGCGCTACGGCTTCACCGTGCCCGAGGGCGTGAAGCCGATCGCCTACGACTCGCTGGTCGTGAGCGGGATGGTCGGCCTCGACATCGTGGCCCGGCTCAGCGACACCACGCTCACGGCGATCCGCGAGCTCAATCCGCAGTACCTGCGGCTCATCACCCCGCCGGACGCGCGCTCGGTGGTTCGGGTGCCGGTCGGGCGCGGCGAGCGCACGCTCGCGGCCTACGAGGAGCTGCCGCCGAGCAAGCGGGTGAGCTTCCTGACCCACGTGGTGCGGCGGCGCGAGACGCTGCGCACCATCGCCGCGGCCTACGGCGTGCCCGAGAACGACATCGTGCGCGCCAATTCCCGCCTGCGCGGCCGCAAGCGGCTGCAGGCGGGCATGCGCCTGGTGATTCCGACCGGCGGGGTGGTGAGCCCGGTGGTCGCCCGTTCGGTGGCCGATCCCGCCCCGGCGGGCCGGCGCGGCGCGCCGCTGTATCACACGGTGCGGCGCGGCGAGTCGGTCTCCGTCATCGCGCAGCGCTACGAGATCTCCCAGAAGGAACTGCGCACCTGGAACGGGCTCGGCCGGGCGGGGCACATCCGCATCGGCCAGCGCCTGCGCGTGAGCCCGCCGGGCGGCGCGGCCCCGCGCGCGCGGGAGGCGGCTCGCGACGCGGCGCCCGCGAAGGCCAAGGCCGCTCCCAAGGCCGCCCCCAAGGCGGCGCCGAAGGCGGCCCAGAAGGCGGCGCCCGCGCGCGCCACGACGAAGCTCGCCGCGAAGCCGCCGGCCACGAAGGCCGCGGGACGGACGCACGTCGTGCGCCGGGGCGAGACGCTGATGGGCGTGGCGAACCGCTACGGCGTGTCGGTGCAGGACCTCGCCGCCGCGAACCACATCAGCTGGAAGACGCGGGTGAAGGTGGGGCAGCGCCTCAGGATTCCGGCCTGAGGCGCCAGTCGCCGCGGGTGCCGCCGGTCTTCGCGACGAGTCGCACCGCCTCGATGCTCATCGCGCGGTCCACAGCCTTCACCATGTCGTAGACGGTGAGGGCCGCGATCGTCACCGCGGTCAGCGCCTCCATCTCCACGCCGGTACGGCCGCTCGTGCGCGCGGTGGCCTCGAGCCGCACGCCGGGCAGCGCCGCGTCGAGCCGCGCGCGCACCTCGACCTGGTCGAGGGCGAGCGGATGGCAGAGCGGAATCAGCTCGCCCGTGCGCTTCGCGCCCATCACGCCGGCGAGCTCCGCGACGGCGAGCACGTCGCCCTTCTTCACGCCGTGCGCGGCCACCAGCGCGTAGGCCTCCCGCGACATCCGCACCGCGCCCTCCGCGATCGCGGTGCGCGCCGTGACCGGCTTCTCCGAGACGTCCACCATCCGCGCGCGCCCCTCGGCGTCGAGGTGCGTGAGGCGCCCGGTCTCGCCCTCGCTCACAGCACCTCCGCGAGCTGCTGGCCCAGGACGGCCAGCAGGAGCTGGGGATTGACGTTGCCTGCCGCCGCCTCGCGCGCCGCGGCGACGCGGTCGATCGCGTCGAGGAGCGCGGCCGGGTCGCGCGGCTCCTGGAGCGCGCGCGGCAGCGGGCGGCGGGCGCGCTCGCCCATGGCGGCGCGGGCCGCTTCGCCCAGCGTGTCGGCGAGGGCGTCCAGCATCGCGCTGAAGTCGCCGCGGGCGGCGAACGGGTTCTGCTTGAGCGCGCGCTCGAGCCGGGGCCCGGGCCCCGCGAGCACCGCCTCGAGCAGTGCGGCCGCGGCCTGCTGGGCGCCCCCCGCCTCCTCGCCCCCCGCGAGCGCGACGCCGATCGCGCCGTCGGCCGCGTGCACCCGCTCGTCGATCTCGGCGGCCGACAGCGCGGTCTTCCGGAGCGGCGCGGCGTGGGTCGTGAGAAACTCGCGCACCTCCGCGTCGCCGAGGCGACCGAGCCGGAGCGGCACGGCGCGCGAGCGGATCGTGGGCAGCAGCCGCCGCACGTCGGTCGTCGTGAGAATGAAGAGCGTGTCGGCGGGCGGCTCCTCGAGCAGCTTGAGCAGCGCGTTCGCCGCCTCCTGACTCGACTCCTGCGGCACGAGCCGCTCCGCGTCGCCCACGAGGAAGATCTTGCGGCCGCCCTCGACGGAGGTGAGCGCCGCCCGCCGCTGCAGGAGCCGCACGCTCGCCACCCCGTGACTCGCCATCCCGTCGGCCGCGCTCCACAGCGGCTGTGCGCGTCGCTCGGCCATCACCGTGGCGAGCGTCTCCGCCGCCTCGTCCACCATCTTGTCGGACTCGCCCGCCTTGGGGCGGGGGATCGGCACGAACCAGTGGAGATCGGGATGCGCGAGGTCGAGCACGAGCCGGCAGGCGCGACACGCGCCGCAGGGCTCGTCGTCCGCGCCGGGCCGCTCGCAGAAGACGCGCTGCGCGAGCCAGAGCGCGAGCCGCTGCCGGCCGACGCCCGCGGGCCCCGCGAGCACGAGCACCTGCGGCAGCCGGTCGGCGCGCACCGCCTGCCCGAGGCGCTGGCGGGCGTCGTGGTGGCCGAGAACGGGGAGGAGGGGCATGGGGGAAAGATAGGCCCGCCCCCTCAGAACGTGAACGTCGTCCCCAGATACCCCCACGTGAGCGCCGCCGTGGTGGGATTCGTCTCGGTGAGGAAGGCGCCGGGCGCGAAGCGGGAGACGCCGGCGTCGAGCTTGAGGTGGCGGCCGAGCCTGTAGCTGGCACCGAGATCGAGCTCGGTGCCGACGTGGCGCGCGGTCGAGGCGCCGGCGGCGCGAAAGAGGGCGCCGGGCTTGCCGTAGACGCCGTCGGCGGTGCGCACGCGGCGGTAGTCGTAGAGCATCGCCTTGAGGGCGAGCGGCGGCGCCGGCCTCGCCGTCACGCCGACGTGGGGTGCGAGCAGGTTGCGGCGGCCGAGAAGATCGGCGTCGCCCAGGAAGCCGTGGCCGGTGCTCACCAGCGTGCTGAAGCCCTGCGCGACGCCGTCCGCGGGGTTCGGGTCGCCGGTCGCCCAGTCGAGGCCGACGACGAGCACGGGCGTGGTCGCGACCGTGGGGAAGGGGCGCGTGAGCTCGAGGGCGGCGAACCAGGCGTCGATCGACGCGGTGCCCGCGCGGCCGTCCTGGCGGCCGAGCTCGCCGTCGAGCGCGACGCCGGCGGCGAACGGCGTCTTCGCGCGCAGACCCACGGTGACGCGGTTCTCGTGCACGCTCGTCTGCGGCGTCGAGG
Organism: Gemmatimonadales bacterium; assembly: GCA_035760645.1. Classification (GTDB taxonomy): domain Bacteria; phylum Gemmatimonadota; class Gemmatimonadetes; order Gemmatimonadales; family GWC2-71-9; genus DASSTY01. The sequence goes on along the minus strand of DASTSO010000158.1, from coordinate 4,089 downwards.
CGCGCGGGCCGCGCCACGCGATGACGTACGCCTCGTAGTTGCGCACCGTGCCCGCGCCGCGGCCCAGCGCGACGCCCCAGGCGCGCGCGAGCGTGTCGCGCGCGTTGCCGGCGTCGATCCTCATCGTCACCGGATTCACCCAGAAGGCGTCGAGCGCGAGCGGCCCGTGCGCGAGGCGCACGCGCGCGCCCTGGTAGATGGTGCGGTTGTTGGCCCAGTCCACGATGTCGACGAGGCGGCCCCGGCCCACGACCATCTCCTGCCGGCCCACCCGCGCCGTCGCCTGGAGCGCCGCGCGCGCGCCGACGGTCACGTCGGCGAAGGCGTTCTGCAGGTCGATGTGGTCCACGTCGGTCGGGCGCGGGCTGCCGGGCAGCGTCCGCGAGGTGGCGGCGGCGCGCTTGCCCTCGACGAAGACGCGCAGGTGCGAGCCCAGGTGCAGATCGCCGTGGGCGTAGACGCGCGAGAGGAGATAGCCGTCGTTGCGCCCCGGCGTCGCGTCGAGGCCGAAGTGACGCACCGCCTCCGCGCGCTCGCGCACGTGGCCGCCGACGCTGAGGTACACGTCGCCCGCGCGCGCGAAGCCGATGTGCTTCACGCGCAGGAGCGGATCGCTCTCGAGCGCCTCCGCGGCGGGTGGCGCCGACCAGTCCTCGTCGAAGCGGAGCGGCTGGAACGCGGGCGGGCGACCCGGCGCGCCCGGCGCGCCCGGCGCGGTCTGCGCCGCGAGGGGTACGGCCGGGGCGAGTGCGGCGAGCGCACCGAGCACCGCGGCCGCGCGGCCGGCGAAGCCGGCAGCGGCGGAGCGCCGGGGGAAGGTCGAGAGCGGGAACGACATGCTGCGCCTGCCTGTGCGAAAGCGTGACCGGGGTCGGACGGCGACGCCCAATCGTAGCTGGCGCGGGTTATGGGCAGGGGCAGGGTGGGGGTGAAGAAAGCTTCACTCGCGGGTGCGGATTGCCCGGCCGCCCGGCGGGATCGGCGCGGCAGGGGCGGCGGGCTGCGGGCGCGGGGCTTGGGGTGCTAACTCGCGCCCTGCGCGCGGCTTGGCCCGGGGGTGAACGGCGGTGGAGTCCGCCTTGATTTCGCCCGACCCCCCGGCTATTCTTACCGCCGCTCCGCCTTCCCGAGTAGCTCAGCCGGTAGAGCAGCTGACTGTTAATCAGCGGGTCGGGGGTTCGAGTCCCTCCTCGGGAGCTGACAGACGACACGAGCATGAAAAGGCCGCCGTCCAGTGGACGGCGGCCTTTTCGCATTCGATCCGCCCGCCGCCGCCGGCATCAGGGCATCCGCCAGACCCGGCAGCGGGTGCCGAAGACCCGGCCCGTCTTCCAGGGGGCGAGGCCCCCCGTGAGGCGCCGGTGGATCCGCTCCGGCAGGAGCGAGGGCCGCCCGGCGTCGGCGATGCCATCGCCCAGCTCGACCAGGGTGCGCACGTGGGTGCCATCATGGCAGACGATCGCGAGCTCGTTGGGCCGCGCCCCGCGACAGGCGAAGCGGTATCGGCCCGGCTCGATACCCCAGCCGCGGAGGGCATGCCAGAGATGGTGTCCCGTTTCGAGCGCAGTGGGCCCTCCGCGGCTGCCGATGACGAGGTAGGCGTAGCTCACCTCGCCGAGCAGGCGGGGGGCCGCGTGGCTCAGCCAGCCGCGCGCCCGGCCCGCGGGCGGGTAGAAAGCCGAGACCAGGCCATGCCGATAGAGGAAGCGGTAGCTCGCCGCGTCGCGCGGATCGACGATGAAGTCGTAGTCGTTGTAGCTCGAAACCAAGTCGAGCACACGGACGTGCGCGTAGCCGGCACGGTGGAGCAGACGCTCATAGCCGCGGCGACTGTAGAGATAGGTGCGGTACGGCTCGCCCTTCCGCCAGCGCATCACCCGATCGGCTACGGCACGCGGGAGGGCCGGCACGCCGTGGAGGCCGGTGTGGGTATCGCGCAGCCCCAGCAGCGTCTCGAGCGCAAAGCGGTTCTCGATCGCCACGGCGACGTGGCCGTCGGGGCGGAGCACGCGGCGCGCCTCCCGCAGCATCGACACCTGCAGCGCCTCGGGCGGGCCCTCTCGAAAGAGCGCCGCCCATTCCAGGACCCCGTTCATCGTGACCAGCCCGAAGCTCCCGTCCTCGAACGGCAGGTCGTGCCCGCCACCCTGGAGGAAGGCCGCGGGCGAACCCTCCTGCCGTGCACGGAGCGCCGCGAAGCTCACCCGTTGCTCGAGCGGCTCGATCCCGACCGCCTCCCGGTAATACTCGGCCAGGCCGAGGCTGAGGGAGCCGTAGCCGCAGCCCACATCCAGCGCCCGGGCGGTCCGGGGCGCCAGGAGCAGCATGTGCCAGGTGCCGAGGCCCAGGTTCCCCAGCCGTCGGGCAAACGGCGAGCCCGCGCCGGCCACGCTGTCCAGCGCCTGCCGCCATCCGATCCACTGGCTCTGCTCCAGCACCTGCGTCATGGCGTCTGGTGGAAGGTCGGCCCAGGCGCGGGCACGACGCTCGGTGGTGACGGCCATCAACACTCTCCTCGGTCAGGGGTAGCCACTGCCCCAAGCATATATCTGACGGGAATCGTCCAATGTGCGCTGCGCTACGGAATCCCGGAAGAGCCGCGGGGTTGACACCGCGCGGCCGGGGCACGACACTCCGCCCCCGTATGCATACCGAAGCCGAGACGCCCGCCGTGGCGCCCGACCCGTCCGCCGCGCCGGGCGTTTCCCTGTCCGACTCCCTCGAGGCCGAGGCGCACCGCCGCCGCAGCTTCGCCATCATCTCGCACCCCGACGCCGGCAAGACGACGCTCACGGAGAAGCTCCTGCTCTACGGCGGCGCCATCCACCTCGCCGGCGCCGTGAAGGCCAAGGGCGCGGCCCGTCACGCGCGCAGCGACTGGATGGAGCTCGAGCGGCAGCGCGGCATCAGCGTGAGCACGTCGGTCATGCAGTTCGACTATCACGGTCGGCGCATGAACCTGCTCGACACGCCGGGCCACAACGACTTCAGCGAGGACACCTACCGCACGCTCACGGCGGCCGACACCGCCGTCATGCTCATCGACAGCGTGAAGGGCGTCGAGCCGCAGACGATCAAGCTCTTCGAGGTCTGCCGCATGCGCGGCATTCCGGTCGTCACGTTCATCAACAAGATGGACCGCGACGGTCGCGAGCCGATCGAGCTGCTCGACGAGGTGGAGACGGTGCTCGGCATCCCGTGCACGCCCGTGAACTGGCCGATCGGGCAGGGGCGCGACTTCCAGGGCGTCTTCGACCGCTGGTCGAACACGGTGCACTGGTTCGAGCGCGAGGAGCGCGGGCTGAAGAAGGCGCAGAGCTTCAGCGCGCCGATCGACGACCCGCGTTGGGCCGAGCTCCTGGGCGAGAGCGCGTACGCGAGGCTCCGCGAGGATCTCGAGCTGCTCGACGCGGCGGGGCAGGCGTTCGACCGCGAGATGTTTCTCGGCGGCAAGGTGACGCCGGTCTTCTTCGGCAGCGCCGTGACCAACTTCGGCGTCGGCCCGTTCCTGGAGCGCTTCGTCGAGCTCGCGCCCTCGCCGCGGCCGCGGCCGACGGCCGACGAGGGGGCGGTGCCGCCGGAGCGGCCCGACTTCACGGGGTTCGTCTTCAAGATCCAGGCGAACATGGACCCGAAGCACCGCGACCGCATCGCGTTCATCCGGGTCTGCTCGGGGAAGTTCACGCGCGGCATGGAGGTCAAGCACGTCCGCACCGGGAAGAAGCTCGCGCTCAACCGCCCGCTGCAGTTCATGGCGCAGGACCGCGCGCTGGTCGAGGAGGCCTATCCCGGCGACATCCTGGGGCTGTGGGACCCCGGCGTGCTGCGCCTCGGCGACGCGCTCGCCGAGGGCGAGCCGGTCGAGTTCCAGGGGATGCCGCGCTTCAGCCCCGAGCACTTCGTGCGGGTGCGCCCGAAGGACCTCGGGCGCCGCAAGCAGCTCGAGAAGGGGCTCGCGCAGCTCTCGGAGGAGGGCGCGGTGCAGCTCTTCTACGACCGCTTCCGGATGGAGCACTTCCCGCTGCTCGGCGCGGTGGGCGTGCTGCAGTTCGAGGTGCTGCAGCACCGGCTGCAGACCGAGTACGGCGT
>DASTSO010000157.1:0-14271 GCA_035760645.1 Gemmatimonadales bacterium | reverse complement strand
CGGCATCGAGCTCCTCGACAAGAACGGCCACCTGTCGGCCGCGGCCCTGACGCAGCTCACCGAGTCGATCGGGCTCTCGGTTGAGGCGCTCAAGACGTTCTCCAAGGACCTCGACACCCAGCGCACGCTCGCCGAGACGCGGGCGAAGCTGCAGGGCGTGGACGTCTCGGACCCGCTCACCCAGCTCGGCATCGACCGCGACCTGCTGGCCAAGATGAACGTGGGCGGGGCCCTCGCCGGGCTCTTCGACGGGCTCGACACGACGACCGCGCAGGGGCAGGAAGAGCTCCGGCAGCGCTACCTCGCCCTCATCGACCAGATCGAGCAGGGGCTCATCCCGCCCGAGGCGTTCGGCCAGTTCGGTGACGCCGATGCGTTCCTCGCGTTCCTGGGGCACGGGGCCGACGCCCTGAGTCAGCTCGCCGACGCGAGCCGGCAGGCGGCGGGCCAGATGCTCAACGTGCCCACCGTCTTCAAGCTCGGGGCGGCGCGACTCGCCGCCGAGATCCCGGGGCTCGGGCCCAACGGTTTCGCCCCCGGTCAGGGGCCGAACATGGACCCCGGCGCCATCGGTCGTGGCCTCACGGGCGAGGGCTCGCTGGCCGACGTGCTGGATCGCTTCCGGCAGGGCCAGACGAAGACGCCGGACGACCTCCTCGCGAAGCTCGACGAGCTCAAGGCGGCGATGCTCGGGACGAGCGGGACGAGTGGCGGGAGTGCGGCCGGGTTCCGGCGGTTTGCCGACCTCATGGGCGGCGCGCGGCCGGGGGCCCCCGTGCCGGGCGCGAATCCGAGGCGTACCGACACCGCTGCGGGCCGGCCGATCGTGCAGCAGCACATCGCGCGCCTCGAGCTGCACGTGGACGCCGGCCAGCGCGACGCTCGCGCGCTCGCGCGCGAGATCTACGCCGAGCTGCGGCAGATGGCGCTCGCGCAGTCGGGCGACACCCTCAACGTCGGCGGGCTTGTCTGATGGCTCCCGACGCGTGCGAGGCTCTGATCGGGGCCTATCGCGAGATCGTCCTACAGCTCGCTGGGGTTGACGCTGGGATCCGGCCGGCCGAGCTCCGGCCTGGCCTCGTGCTCGCGCGCGACCTCGTGCACGCCCGGGGCGAGGCGCTCGCGGGCGGGGAGTTCCGGGCCGCGGCCGCCGTCGTGCGCGCCGCGGTCGGCGATGGGCTCCGCTCCCCGGCCGAGATGACTGCGGCCGGGCACGCCTTTACCGACGGTGTCCTCGAGCGTCTGGCGCGGTACCGGCAGGGGAGTCCAGGGATCGAACCAGACGAAGTCCATGAGACCTCCGGGACGGGCTGAGGACCACGGTAGGCCCTGACCCTCAACCGAAGCTCAAACCGCGCGCCCACGGGGCGCCTCGCACGCAGGAGCGACATCACATGACCACCTATCCGCCGGGCACCATCCTCGTTCCGGGGCAGGCGCCCATTCTTCCGAAGGGCGCCGAAGACACGGTCGCCGAGCAGGAGGCCGAGGAGCGCGCGCTCATCGAGGAGACGCTCGCCGCGGCACGCACCGAGGCCATCCTCGCCGGCGTGGAGCCGAAGACCGCGGCCCGGCTCGCCGAGGCGCACCGCGACCGGCTCGAGATCGTCCGCTATACGTCGGGACCGACCGTGAGCGTCGCCATCGAGAGCGGCGGGAAACCGACCGGCCGCGAGGGCGCGCGGCACCTGGCGCAGATGATCCGCGAGCGGGCGCACCTCGAGAGCCTCGGCCCCGATCCGGTTGACCTCGTGGCCGATCGGCTCGCCCACGCCGGCGTCCCGCGCGCCGAGGCGCGAGCGCGTGCCGAGCGGCGCATCTGGCGCGAGACCGATGGCCGAATCGCGACCCGGCTCCCGGCGGGCGGTGATGCCATCCAGGGCTACGGCGCGGGACACTTGCTCTATGAGGAGCCGGCGCTGCACCACGTCACGCGGCAGATCCTCGCCGAAGTGCAGGCGGCGCGGCAGGCGCCGAGCATCGAGGCCTTGGCCGCTGAGAAGCGGACCTCGGTCACCTACCGGCCGTTCTGAGGGGGGCGCATGACGACCGCCACGCCACTGACGCCGGCGCCGCCGGCCACGCCGCTCGGCCTCGCCACGCTCCGAGAGGACGTGGCCGCGCTCGACGCCACCATCGCGCGCTGCGAGGCGGAGCGTACGGAAGCCACCGCGCACCGGGATGCGCTGCTACGCGACGGGGCAGACCTCGAGGCGCTCGCGGCTGCGCAAGCCCGCCTGAGCGCCCTGCAGGACGTCCTGGCGCATCAGGCAGCGCGCCGGAGCGATTGCGGCGCCGCGCTCGCACGTGCCGAGCAGGCGGCCCAGTGGGAGGCCACGTTCGACCGGCTCGCGGAGCTGGCGCGCACGGCCATGGAGGCTCATGCCGCCTGGGAGGCCGCCCGGCAGGAGGCGGCGGCTCGGCTGGCACCCCTGGCACGACAGATCGTCGCCGCCCAATCACGCCTGGCGGAGCTGCGGGAGGCGTTCCTCACGACGGCGGCCACGGTCGAGCCGACCGTGCGCGGGTGGGTGCCGCCGGAGCGCGATCTGGCAGCCACAGCGCGCCACGCCGCCTTGCTCGCCGAGGTGGAGCGTCGCGGCGGGGAGTTGTCGGCCGTGCTCGCCCTGTGGGGCGTCGGCGGGACGTCGAACATCGACCGCCCGGGCCTGCGGGCTGCGCGCCTCGGCGCCTTCGAGGGCGCGGTCAACATCGCGGTGCAGGCCGCGCAGGCCGGCGGCTGAGCCCATGCCGCGCCGGTGCACCGTCTGCGCGCATCCGGAACGGGATGCGATCGACGCCGCCCTCGTGGCCGACCGGGACGGGAATCGTCGCATAGCGTCGCAGCACGGCCTCTCGGAGATCGCCGTGCGGCGCCACCGGGAGAACCACCTGCCCGAAACACTCGCCAAGGCGGCCGAGGCTGAGGAGGCCGCGCGAGGGGACGACCTTCTCACGGAGATGGTCGACCTCCACCGCCGCACGTTGGCGGTGCTTGCGGCCGCAGAGCAGTCGAAGGAGCATCGACTCGCGCTGGGGGCCATCCGTGAGGCGCGCGGCAACCTCGACCTCCGGGCGAAGCTCGAGGGGAAGCTCCGCGACGGCGCCACGGTGAACCTGCAGATGGCGGGCGACGTGCGCGAGCTCCTCGGGCGCGTGCTGCGCGCCCTCGAGCCCTATCCGGAGGCGCGGCTCGCCGTCGCCGCCGCGCTCGACCTGGGGACGGCGGATGGACCTCGCCCGTAGGCTCGCCATGGGCCTCGACCCGGTACGGCTGGCCCGGGCCGCGGGCTTGGAGCCCGACCCGTGGCAGGCCGACATCCTGCAGCGCCGGGCGCCGAAGACGATCCTCCTTTGCAGCCGGCAGTCGGGCAAGAGCACCGTCACCGCCGTGCGCGCGGTGCACGAGGCCCTGTTCTACGCGCCGGCGCTCGTGCTCATCATCGCCCCGGCGTTCCGGCAGTCCCGCAACCTCTTCGAGACGGTGAAGCGGGTGCTCGCCGCGGCCGGCGGCGAGCTCGACACGGCGGCCGACCGCAACACCGCCGACGAGCTGTGGCTCGCCAACGGCAGCCGCATCGTCTGCCTGCCCGACAAGGAAGCGACGATCCGCTCCTATTCGGCCGTCTCCCTGCTGGTCATCGACGAGGCGGCCTGGGTCCGCGACTCGACCTATGAGGCGGTGCTCCCGATGCTCGCGGTGAGCCAGGGCGGGGTGTTCCTCCTCTCCACGCCGTTCGGCCAGCGGGGCTTCTTCCACCACGAATGGACGGAGGGCGGGCCCGCGTGGCACCGGGCGAAGGTCACGGCGCACGAGTGCCCGCGCATCAGCCCCGCGTGGCTCGAGGAGCAGCGGCGGAGCCTCCCGCCGCTCCGATTCCGCTCGGAGTACCTCTGCGAGTTTGTGGGCACGGAGGACGACGTGTTCAGCTACGACGAGATCATGGCGGCGATCACCCCCGAGGTGCGGCCGCTCTTCGATATGCGGGAGGTGGCGTGAAATACATCCTGGGGCTCGACCTGGGGCAGGCGAGCGACTGGACCGCGATGGCCGTGCTGCAGCGCATCGTCACCGTCCGCGACGCGGAGCGGCCGATCAAGGTGAACGGGGTGACGTGTATGGAGCGCTACCGGGAGGCGCTGCCGGCGGAGTTCCCGTGCCGCCACCTCGAGCGCGCACCGCTCGGGACCTCGTACCCGACGATCGTGGCCCGGGTGCGCGGGCTCATGTTCGACCCCGCGATCCGCGGGCAGACGGCGCTCGTCGTGGACGCGACGGGCGTGGGGCGGCCGGTGGTGGACATGCTGCGCGAGGCGGGGCTCAAGCCCATTCCGGTCACGATCACCGGCGGGGACGCGGTGAGCCGGGACGGGGCGGGGTGGCGAGTGCCGAAGCGGGACCTCGTCGGCGCCGTGCAGGTGCTCCTGCAGTCGCAGCGGCTCAAGTTCGCGGCGGAGATGCCGCTCGTGTCGACGCTCGTCGCGGAGCTGAAGGCGTTCCGGGTCAAGGTGAGCGAGCAGGGGCACGACAGCTACGGCGCGTGGCGCGAGGGGAGCCACGACGACCTCGTGCTCGCGCTGGCCGTCGCGGCGTGGTACGGGGAGCGGTGGACGGCGCCGGCGGAGGCGCCGCCCTCGATGAGCTTCGATTCGCTGCTGCCCGGGCGGGCTTACCCAGTTCGCCGCTGACACAGGGTATAGACCGAATACAGAGTCGCCGCCCGAGGAGGGCGGCGATATTCTCCGCTAGAGGGGGGCGCCTCGGCTCGACGGCGTGGCTTGGCGCCGCAGGGGAGTGGCGAGCCCATCATACTGCGCCTTGCAGGCTGGGCAAAAGCGAACCGAGCGATCCGCGAAGTGGTCGACCAGCGGACGCTGTCGATGCTCCACCTCCCAGCATCGGAGACAGAACGCATCCCCGACTGCCTCTCCTCCTTCGCCCTTCCGGTAGTACGCATCCCCGTGCCGAACGAGATCCTCTCGGCGCTCGAATGCCACCTCCAGTTCAGCGATCCGAGTCTCCCGCGCCGCGATGTCCTCGCGAACCTCGGTCAGTTGCAGCTTGAGATCCGCGAGTGCGCCCGTGAGATCGGCGACCCTCAGCTTGAGCTCGGCATTCTCCAGCGTGGTTGGCAGGTCGCGGAGGGCTTTCGCGATCTCCGTCGCGGTCTTCAGGCTCGTCAACGCTGCTGAGATCGTCGCGATATCTGGCATCGGCGTTCGAGTCCTCTCTTAGTGCGATCACCAGCACCAGCCACAGGCGCAGCGGTGGCCGCTGGCATGTCCTGGCGGCAGCCGTCAGGTATGCTCGGGCGTGAGCCGTGCCCCCTGAGGGCCCGAGGGCATCGCCTACGTCGGCCATCCGAGGCATTGGTCAGCGCGGACGAAGCCCGACCGCCAAGAAGACGGCGCCGCTGATGGTGAACGTCTGCCCGAAGGCGAGGCGCTGCAGGTTCACCACCTCGCGGGGCAGGGCCACACCGAGCCCCTCGAGACCCGTGTTGGGCACCGGGGTCCCGGAGGTGATCAGGAAGTAGAATCCCCCGGCCAGGAAGAGCAGGCCGAGCGCGAGACAGGGCGTCGCACTCCATGTCTCACGCTTCTCCCTCACTGGCGGGTCTTCGACGACAATGCCCATGGGTCCCTCCTCGGGGGTGGGTGTCTCGACCAACGGCTATGTGCGGGGAGTCGCGCCCATGGAACGGGCGTCGTCGAAGGTACCGTCGGATCGGGAGGGCCGCCACCTGGGGTTTTCCCCAGGGGCGCTCGATGGCTGACGCCGGCGTGACGCTCCAATCTCCATTCTCGCTCTACCTCCGGCCGCGCTGTCACACCGTGGCCGTAGATCTACCCCGTAACCATCGCCCAGCATTCGCGCGCCCTGCCGGTCGCGCACCAACCAGACATGGAGGGAGTATGCGTCTCGCCGTCGTTGCTGTCGTGTGCTCGGCTGTCGCCTTCGCCGCCGGCTGCGGAGATGGCGGGCCCTCCGGTGGTCTAGGTGCCGCCGACATCAATGGGACCTGGGACCTGAACGTCTCGGGGAGCTGTCTCCGCGGCAGCCTGCCGGTACGCCTGACTGCCACGGCCGGGGGAGCGCTCACGAGCGCGACCAACGCTTGGACCAATAACGAGGCGGACCTTGGCTTCTTCCGGCCGCTCGACGGGAGCGTGGACCTCGAGTCCGGGGCGGCGGAGTTCCACATGTGGGGGTCGGGGGACCGCACGCACGCGCTGCTCTTCACCGGCACACTCGGCGCCGACGGATCACTCGACGGGACGATCACGGACCCGATGCCGGGGGCCGGTCCCGTGTTCCACTTCTCCGGCGGCCCGACGTGCACGGCTGCAGCAACCGGCCACAAGCGGTAGGGCTAGGAGCACATGACGACGGCGCCCAGGAGCTCAGGCTCCGGGCGCCGTCCCATGCCATGCCGCGATCCCACATCCCGTTGGCTCGGTCCTCTCGAGCCGCGGCCTGAGCCGCGGCAGCCGGGAGCCGTGTGGTTATCCCCGCATCTGGGTGTTTACCGGCTGTGCCTCACGAGCTTGGTCATGGGCGACCTCCTTGGTGAAGGCAACCGCAACGTACTGCGTGCACCGCGTGGTGGAAAGGCGACGACGGTGCTCGCCCACGCTGCTCCGGTCGCGAGCGACTGGCCCGATCGGCTCCCGATACACATTGGGATGACCATCTATCGTTCAGACACGATCTAAGTTGTTGTGTAATCAGTGGACTCGATAGATGGTCATGGGTTGGCCATCTGGATGGCCATCTATGGACGTTGGCCATCTATGCGATCGAGCGGGCGAGTGTGCTGCGGGACGTGCTGCGGGACGTGCACCGGGTGAACGCGCACGACGTCGGCGTAGACACTTCCTCAGACAGACAGGGCGGGATCCGACAGGACAGGGCAGGAAAACGAACGCGGCGCCGCTCGGGATAAGAGGGCGCCGCGCAACAGGATCGGACTCAGCCGGACAGGGCGGGAAAGCGCCCGATGCTCTTAGCAAACCGCCGCCTTCAGCCACTCGGCCACGGCTCCAGCGAGCGGGGAAATGTGGCACGGGGCGGCGGTTAGTTCAAGGGCTAGAAGCTCACCTTCACGATCCTGCCCCCGGTCCCCACGATCCACCCGGCGTTCTGGTTCGCGAACGACACGGCCCAGTAGCCGACCAGGTCCGGGAGCGGGATCCAGGTCGTCCCCTCGTCGGGCGACCAGGCCACCCCCCCGCGGGCGACGGCGACCACGGTGCGGAGGCCCGCCTTGTTGGCGTAGCTCAGGGTGAAGACGTTCCCGAAGGGGAACGGGGTGGCGAGCGTCCAGGTGCGGCCGCCGTCGCTCGTCGTAGCGACGTTCTGGAGCACCTCGCTCTCGCGCACCAGGTCGCCGCCGGCCAGGATGCCGTGGTTGGGGTCGCGGAAGTCGATGCTGAAGGCCCCTGCCGCGCCCTCCGGGGTGGCCTGGGTCTCGATCGGCGTCGGGTAGGCGGTCCAGGTGTCGCCGCCGTCGGTGGTGAGGAGCACGCGCGCCTGGCCCGGGCCGCCCGTGACGATCCAGCCGCGCTTGCCGCCCTGCACGGCCGTGCAGGTGCCGCCCGAGGAGAAGCCCGCCTCGCCCTCCTGTGCGGCGGGAAGGTTGTCGCCGATGTCCTGCCAGGTCTCGCCGTTCGTGGTGCGGAGCACGGGGAAGCGGCCGTCCACCGCGTCGCTGAAGGCGTAGCCGCGGTTCGGGGTCCAGAAGGCGAAGCAGTCGTAGAAGGCGGCGGGGTCCTGGTTCTCGAATTGGAGCTCCCAGGTCTGCCCGCCGTCGGTCGTGTGATAGATGCGCGAGTCGGTGCCGTTGCCGATCGAGAGGAGGTACGCCTCCTTCGCGCTCACCCCCTCGACGTCGCGGAACTGCAGGCCCTCCGCCCCGGGCACCACGCCGGCGCGCCAGGTGGCGCCGCCGTCGGTCGTGACGGTGAAGGTCCCGCCATCGCCCGCCGCCCAGGCGACGCGCTGGTTCACGGCGCTCACGCTGATCAGCAGCTTGTCCGTCCCGCTGCTCTGGGGCGTGAGGGTGGGGCCGCTCCGCGACGAGGCCTGCGCGAGGTCGGGACGCGCGGCGGCGCTCGAGGCGGCGGTGGGAGTCGAGCTGTCCGAGCAGCCGGCAACGGCGAGCACGGCGGCCGCGCCGAGCCACAGGAGGGGAGACCGGGGCATGGGGGCTCCAAAGCGAAAGGTGGGGATGCACACGGGACGGTTCCCCAGTATCCAACGGACACCCCCGGGGCGACGTGACGAGAGTCACGCCGCCTGCCCCCTCGGAGCCCGGCTCAGTGCCGCTCGATCCGTACCTGCCAGACCTCGGGCCCCTCGGCCTCGTAGATCCACTCGAACTGCTCGGTCCGCTCCATCATCAGCTGGTAGCGGAGCGGGCGCGGATCGTGGTCGTTGACGATGACGAGCGCCTCGCCCGGCTGGAGCGCGTCGAAGGCGGCGAAGATGGACGGGTGCCGCTCGCGCGGCGGAATCCGGCGGACGTCGATGCGGGTCTTCTCCACGGACATACTTGACTCCGGCTGGTGAGGGTGGGTCGACGGGAAACGATGTGGCGGCGCCGCGCTCAGGCCGGCACACGGCGGATGCGCGTCAGCACCCGCCCGTCGGGCGTCTGCTCGACCGCGTAGGTGAAGCCCCGCTCGCGAAGCACCGGGAAGAGGTGCTGCGGGACGCGGTGGTTGAGCTGCACGAGCGTCGCCCCCGGCGCGAGCCGCTCGACGGCGGCGAGTGTGCGCACGAGCGGCTCCGGCGGCTCGAGCCCGCGCACGTCGAGCCAGACCTCGTCGCCCTGTCCGACGGGCTCGGCCGCCGGCGCGGGTGGTGCCGCCGCCGCCTCGATCGGCGTCGCTCGGCCGGTGCGGAAGAAGCGCACGACCCAGTCCTCGTCGCCGACCCGGGTGGCGTGGTGCGCGAAGCCGCGGCGCGCGACGAGGCGGATCAGCGGCACCGGCCGGAACGGCGCGCGCAGCCGGAGCACCCCGCCCGGCGGGAGCACGTTGAGCGCCGCCGTGATGCGGGTGAACGGCTCCGCGCCTCGGCGCAGGTCGTCTCGCACGTCGAGCTCGACTTCGGGGGCCCCGGCCGGCGGCTCGACCGGAGCGGGCTCCTCGTCGGTCACGGGCGCCTCGTCGGCGGCATCGGCGCGCGGGGCTGCGGCTCCGTCCGCGCCGGGGAGCATCGCCGCATCCGCGGGCACGTAGCCCAGCGCGCGGTTCAGGTCCGCCACGAGCGGCGCGACCGGGACCTCGACCATCTCCGCGGCCTGCGCGACGGTGACGAGCCGCGCCATGACGCGCCGCAGCGCCCCGTTCCGCAGCTTCGCGAACCGCGGCGAGTGGCGCACGAACACTTCGACGAGCGCCTCGTCGCGCGCGAGCACCTGTGCGACGCGATCGGTCGGACGCACCGGGCCCTCGGCCGCTCTAGCCATGCGTCGCCTTCCGTGGTGCGCCGACGGCGACACGCAGCATCTGTCCCGCGTAGCCCAGCGTCGAGAGCGCGTAGGCGAGCGCCGCGAGCTGCGCCGCCACCGCGCTGCCGCCGGCGACGGCGAGCGCGAGGGCGGCGACGGCCGCCACCATGAGCCCGAGCTGCCAGCGCGCGAGCGTCGCCGAAAAGAGATCGGCCACCGCGGGCACCGGCTCGCGGCCCATGCGGTCGCGGTAGCGGCCGAGCCAGGCGAGGAACGGGACGATCTTGTAGCCGAGGCACGCGACGTAGATCGCGAAGCCGCCGAGGAGGCCGACGAGGCCGTACGCGGTCGCGAGTCGCGGGTGCGTGGCGCCCCGGGCGAGCACCGCGGGGGCCAGGAGCGCCGCGGCGGCGAGGAGGCCGAGGGCGACGGCGGCGAACCGCAGTCCGGGATCCAGCCGGCGCCGGATGCGCTTCCGGTAGAAGGTTCGGGCCTGCACGAGGAAGCAGGCGAGCCCCGCCTCCATGAGCAGCAGACCGATCCAGGCGAGCGCGCCCACGTCACCCAGCAGCCCCGCCGCGAGGAGGGGCACGCCCGCGGCGAGGAGCGCGAGTGCGCGCCCGGTCCAGCGCGCCTCCACGCCGTGGGCGACGAGAAACATGGGCAGCAGGCGGTGCGACATCCCGACGATCATTACCAGCACCCAGCCGCCGAGCGCCACGTGCGCGTGGGCCGCGAGGAAGGCGAGCCGCCGTGCGCCGAGGAAGCCGGTGTGGAAGTTGTGCAGGAGCAGGATGCCAAGGGCGAGCGTGGCGACGAGGAAGAGGAGGGCGAGGGCGACCGCGCGCGCGCTCGCATCGCGCTGCGGCGCCCGCAGGAGCGTCGCGCCGACGTTCGCCGTGACGAGGAGGATACCGCTCGCGACGAGGGCGATGCCGACGTGGTGCAGCGTCGCGGAGACGAGGAAGACGCTCGCCGCGAACACCGCGACGCCCGGCGCGAAGAGCGCCAAGCTGGCGTGCCCGAGCCACGGCCAGCGCACCGGCGTACCGAGCGCGACGGGCAGCAACTGGTAGAGCGCCCCGAAGATGGTCGTCGTGATCCAGCCGAGAGTGAAGAGGTGCGTGACGCCGGCGACGTGCGGCGAGAGGTGCGCCCCGGCGGCGAGCTCGGGCGCCACGCGCGCGACCCCGAGCCCGCCGGCCACCAGGAAGAGCGTCGCGGCGGCGAAGTGCGCGCCCGGCAGCACGAGCGAGCCCGTGGTCATCGGCATCCCCGCCATCGGCCCGGAGCGGGGCGGGGCGCCGGTGCTCGCGTTCATGCGCGCGACTCCACCGGCTCCTCGCGCCAGCCGAGCGACTCGGCCACCCGGTCGGCGATCACCGCGAAGGCGCGCGCGACGACGCCGTTGGGCCGCGTGACGGCGGTCGGCGTGCCCGCGTCGCCCTCGATGACGACCTCGGGGTCGAACGGGACGCGGCCGAGGCACGGTACGCCGAGCCCCTCCGCGACGTCGCGCCCGGCGCCGTGGCCGAAGGCGCCCGTCATGTTCTCGACGACGCCGAGCACGGGGATGCCGAGCTTCTGGAACATGCGGCCCGCCTTCGCCGCCTCCACCGCGGCGAGGCGCGCGGGCTGCGTGACGACGACCGCGCCGGACACCTCGATGGACTGCGCCAGGCTGAGCGGCACGTCGCCGGTGCCCGGCGGGAGGTCCACCACGAGCACGTCGAGCTCGGGCCACGCGACGCCGCGGGCGAACTGCCGCACCGCTTTGGACACCATCGGCCCGCGCCACACCGCGGGCGACTGGTCGCCGAGGAAGAAGCCGAAGCTGATGAGCGGGAGCCCGTGCGCCGTGAGCGGCACGAGGTGACGCTCCGGCGTCATGCGCGCGTGCCGGGCGCCGTCCTCGAGGCCGAGCAGGACGGGGAGGCTGGGGCCGTAGATGTCCGCGTCGAGCAGCCCGGTGCGGAGCCCGCCGCGCGCGAGCGCGAGCGCGAGATTCACCGCGACGGTGCTCTTCCCGACGCCGCCCTTGCCGGCGCCCACGGCGACGACGTGGCGCACGCGCCCCAGCCGGACCTGGTCGCCCCAGGGGTCGGCGACGCCGCCGTGCTTCGTTCCCGGTCCTGGGTGCGCGGCCGGCGGGTCCACGATCTCCACCGTCACCTGCGTGGCGCCGAGCGCCTGGAGGCGAGCGGTGACGGCGTCGGTGAGCGCACCGGGGATCGCCGGATCCGCCGTGCGGAGCGCGAGCCGGACCTTCGCGAGCGTGCCGCAGGCGCTCGCGTGATCCACGAGCCCGAACGAGACCAGATCCCGCGTCATTCCGGGGTACGGGACCTCGCGCAGCGCGGCGAGGATGCGATCGGCGTCGAGCGCCGGAGCGGGAGAGCCCGCGGAGTGTGCCATGGTGATGAAGTCCTCGTTCTACGAACGTTGCCCGGGGGCGGGCCCCGGCGGTGTGACGATTGTCTCAGGGGTGCCCTGTGACAATGATCACACCCCGCTTCTCCCGGCTCGGCGATGATTCGCGATCATGAGCAACGACGCCACCGCCGCAGCCGTCTGGGCCGTGCTCCGCCGCGTGATCGACCCCGAGCTCGGCGTCGACATCGTCACCCTGGGCCTCGTCTACGACGTCGCGGTGGACGACGGCTGGGCGACGGTGACCTTCACCCTCACGACGCCCGGCTGTCCGATGGAGCGCGTGATCACCGCCGGGATCCGCGAGGCGGTGAGCGGCGTCCCCGCGATCGACACCATCGAGCCGCGGCTCGTCTGGGATCCCGCGTGGCATCCCGGCATGGCCGCGCCGGGGGCGCTGTGAGTGCCGACGCGGCGGCCACGCCCGCGAGCGTCACCGCGGCCGATGTCGCGCGCGCCCGGGAGCGGATCGGCGACGGCGCCATCCGCACGCCGGTGGTCCCGCTCGTCGGACTCGAGGACCGGCTGCCGTGTGCGGCGTTCCTCAAGCTCGAGAACCTGCAGCGGACCGGCTCGTTCAAGGACCGCGGTGCGCTCAACCGCCTCCTCACCCTCACGCCCGAGGAGCGCGCGCGCGGCGTCGTCACGGCGAGCGCCGGCAACCACGCCCAGGCCGTCGCCTATCACGCCGGACGACTCGGCATCCGGGCCGAGGTCGTGATGCCCGAGCACACGCCGCTCGTGAAGGTGTCGAACACGCGGCGCTTCGGCGCCGGGATCCACTTCCACGGCGCGACCCTCTCCGAGTCGATGACCGAAGCGCTGCGCATCGCGCGCGACGAGGGCCGCGTGCTCGTGCACGCCTTCGACGACGACGCGGTCATCGCGGGGCAGGGGACGATCGGTCTCGAGCTCCTCGAGCAGCTCTCGGAGCTCACGGCGCTCGTCGTGCCGATCGGCGGCGGCGGGCTCATCGCGGGGATCGCGACCGCCGTGAAGGCGCAGCGGCCCGAGGTGCGCCTCTTCGGGGTCGAGGCCGCGGCCGCGCCCTCGGCGCTCGCCTCGCGCCGGGCGGGGCACGTGGTGAAGATCGAGAGCACCGACACCATCGCCGACGGCATCGCCGTGAAACGGGTCGGCGACCGCACCTTCCCGATCGTCGAGCGCCTGGTCGACGACATCGTCACCGTGGACGAGGAGGCGATCGCGACCGCGGTGCACCTCCTGCTCGAGCGCCGCAAGGTGCTCGCCGAGGGTGCGGGGGCGACGCCGCTCGCGGCGCTGCTGGGCGGCGCGCTGCCGCTGCGCGCCGACGACCGCGTGGTGCTGGTGCTCTCCGGCGGCAACATCGATCCCAATCTCGTCGAGCGCATCATCGCCCGCGGCCTCGTCGGCGACGGGCGGCTCGCCCGCCTCGTCGTCACCGTGCCCGACCGCCCGGGCCAGCTCGCCCGTCTCACGGCGACGGTCGCGGCCGCGGGCGCCAACGTCCTCGACATCGCGCACCACCGCGCCTTCGCCGACATCTCGGTGGGCGAGGTGCGGATCGCGCTCGAGCTGGAGACGCGGGGCCGCGGCCACCTCGCGGAGATCGTCGAGCGCCTCCGCGCCGGCGGCGTGCGGGTGGACGATTCGACGCCGGCCGCGTGAGGTGAGCCGCCGCATCGCGCCCGCCGCTCAGCGCGCGTAGAACTCCACGATGAGGGCGTCGTCCACTGGGAACGGCACGTCGCTCCGCGCGGGCGCCGCGAGGACGCGCCCGGCATAACCGTCACCCGGCTCGGCCGCGAGATGGCTCGGCAGCCGCAGCACGGGACCCGCCTCGGCGGCCGCGCAGAGCGCCGGCCGCCGGCGCGCTTCGGGGGTGAGCGCAACGACGTCGCCGGCCGCGACGAGCCTGCCCGCGCGGTCCACCCGCGCGCCGTTCACGGCGACGTGTCCGTGCGCGACGAGCTGCCGCGCCGCGGGAATCGTCGGCGCGAGGCCCAGGCGGAAGACGACGTTGTCGAGCCGGCGCTCGAGCAGCGCGAGCAGGTTCGCGCCGGTGTGTCCCGCGCGGGCCCGCGCCGCCGCCACGTAGCGGCGGAGCTGGCCCTCCGTGACGCCGTAGTTGGCGCGCAGCTTCTGCTTCTCCTCCAGCCGCAGCCGGTAGGCGCTCTTCCGCCGGCGCGCCGGCGTCGTGCCGTGCGCGCCCGGCGGATGCGGGCGGCGCTCGGCCACCTTGCGCGTCAGGCCGGGGAGCTGGACGCCGAGACGGCGCAGGACCTTGAGACGGGGACCACGAACGGGCACGACGGAAGCCTCCTCGGGATCGGCCCGCGCGGCGCGCGCCGGCCAGTGGCGGGAAGGATGCACCCGATACCATGGTGCAGAGTCAAGGCCG
>DASTSO010000156.1:0-4166 GCA_035760645.1 Gemmatimonadales bacterium | reverse complement strand
CGCACGCCGACTCGCCGCCGCCCGCTCACGCCTCTTCGCGCGGCAGCGCGGTGTAGACCCGCGTGATGAAGCCGTGGAGCTCCGCCATGTAGTTGCGCAGGAACTCCCGCGTGGACTCGACGGTGACCTCGCCCTCGTCGGTGACGAGGCCCGGCGTGAACTGGATGTACGCCTCGATGGCGTTCATCAGCGGCGAGTTGCAGAAGGCGAGGATGCTGCGCAGGTGCTGCTGGCCGACCGCCGTGCCGATCTTGCCGGGGGAGGTGCCGATGATGGCGGACGGCTTGCGGGTGAAGGAGTTCTGGCCGTAGGGCCGGCTGGCCCAGTCGATCGCGTTCTTGAGCGCGCCGGGGATCGAGCGGTTGTACTCCGGCGTCACGAACAGCACGGCGTCCACGGCGGCGATCGCCTCCTTGAGCGCCCGGGCCGGCGGCGGGTAGTCCTTGTCGTAGTCGTACGAGTAGAGCGGGAGGTCGCCGATCGGGATCTCCCGCATCTGGAGGTGGGGCGGCGCGAGCCGCGTGAGCGCGAGGGCGAGCTTGCGGTTGATGGACTCGCGCGCGAGGCTGCCGACGAAGTAGCCGACGGTGAACGTGCTCATGCCTCCCCCTTCCGGACCCTGGTCTCGACGTTACCGCCCTCCCCTCCCTTCCGCAACGACCGCCCGCCCCGCCCGCGCCCCGCGCCCCGCGCCGGGGCTAGATTGCCGGAGTCCGGTTCCTCACGACTCTCTCGGACGGTGCGGTACGATGGCGAAATTCGCGAACATACTGGAGACGGTCGGCAACACGCCGGTCGTGAAGGTCGGCAAGCTCGCGCCCGCGGGCATCGACCTCTTCGTCAAGATCGAAGCGTTCAATCCTTTGGGCTCGGTGAAGGACCGCCTCGCCCTCGGCGTGATCGAGGACGCCGAGCGCCGGGGCCTGCTCGCGCCGGGGCAGACCGTGGTCGAGGCCACGAGCGGCAACACCGGCATCGGCCTCGCCATGGTGTGCGCGCAGAAGGGCCATCCGCTCGTCGTGACGATGACGGAGTCGTTCAGCGTGGAGCGCCGCCGGCTGATGCGCTTCCTGGGCGCCCGGGTCGTGCTCACGCCGACGGCGGCCGGCGGGACGGGGATGGTGCAGAAGGCCGAGGAGCTCGCGCGCACGCACGGCTGGTATCTCACCCGGCAGTTCGAGAACGAGGCGAACGCCGACTTCCACTCGCGCACCACGGCCCGCGAGATCCTCGCCGACTTCGCCGGCGCGCGGCTCGACTACTGGGTGACGGGCTTCGGGACCGGCGGCACGCTGAAGGGCGTCGCGCGCGTGCTCGCGGCGGAGCGGCCCGAGACGCGGGTGGTCGTCGCCGAGCCGGCCGACGCGCCGATGCTGGCGAGCGGGATCCCGCAGGAGCGGCTCCCGGACGGCTCGCCGGCCGGGCGGCATCCGGCGTGGAAGCCGCACCCGATCCAGGGCTGGAGCCCCGACTTCATCGCGAAGCTCGCCGGCGACGCGGCCGCCGCCGGGGAGGTGGACCGCGTCATCCCCGTCTCCGGGGCGGACGCCATCCACTGGAGCCGGCAGCTCGCGGCGCAGGAGGGGATCCTCGTCGGCATCTCGGCCGGCGGCACCTTCGCGGCGGCGATGGCGGTGGCCCGGGAGGCGCCGACCGGGACGACGATCCTCTGCATGCTGCCCGACACCGGCGAGCGGTATCTCTCGACGCCGCTCTTCGCCGACGTCCCCGCGGACATGACGGCCGACGAGCTCGCCATCCTGCGCTCCACGCCGATGTTCGCCGAGCAGGGGGCCGGCGCCTCGGGGGCGGCGATGCCCTGAGCGACGCGGGCGCGCGCTATGCCTCCACCAGCCCCGCCGCCACCGCGAACCGCACCAGCGCCGCCTGGCTCGTGAGCCCGAGCTCCTGCCGGATCGCGTGGCGGTGGAACTCCACCGTCTTCACGCTGATCCCGAGGCGCGCCGCGATCTCCGCCGTCGAGAGGCCCTGCGCGAGCAGCGTCAGCACCTCGCGCTGCCGCGGCGTCAGCGCCGAGGCCGCCGGCGGCGACACCGTCACGTCGCCCGGCTCGCCGCCGGGCCCGCCGCCCGGGCCCGGCCGGACGAGCGGCGTCACGTACTGCCGCCCCGCCATCACCTCCTCCACCGCGAACCGCAGCTCCGTGCTCCCCGACGACTTGAGCAGGTAGCCGTGCGCCCCCGCCGCCAGCGCCTCCTCGGCGTACACCCGCTCGGTGTGCATCGTCAGCATCACCACCTTGAGCTCCGGCAGCTCGGCGCGCAGCTCGCGCAGCAGCACGAGGCCGTTGACGCCGGGGAGTGAGATGTCGAGCAGGAGCAGGTCGGGCCCGAGCGTGGAGACCGTGTGCGGCACGTCGCGCCCGTCGTGCACCGTGCCCACGATCGTGTGCGGCGGCGAGAGCATCGACCGGATCCCCTCGCACATCAGCGCGTGGTCGTCGGCGATGACGATGCGGACCGGCCTCGCCGTGTAGCGCGTCGGCTGTGTCACCATCCCACCCTCATCTCATCCTCCTCTCACCCGCCCGCCAGCGGCACCCAGGCGGTGGTGCGCGTCCCCCGTCCCGGCGCCGAGACGACGCGGAGCGTGCCGCGCACCAGCCGGAGCCGCTCGGTCATGCTCGTGAGGCCGAGGCCCCGGCGCTCGCCGTCGCGCGCGGGGTCGAAGCCGCGGCCCGCGTCCACCACCTCGAGCACCGCGCCGCCGCCGTTGCGGACGAGCCGCACCGTCGCCTCGCTCGCGGCGGCGTGCTTGACCACGTTGCGGAGCGCCTCCTGGGCCACCCGGTAGAGCGAGAGCGCCGCCGCCGGCGTGAGCGGCGGCGCCGGCTCGTCCACCAGCACCCGCACCGGGAGCCGCTCCGCCGTCTCGACCTCCTCGCCGAGCGCGCGGAGCGCGGCCGGAAGGCCGAGGTTGTCGAGCACCGAGGGATGCATCCGGTGCGCGAGGCGGCGGATCTCCTCCGTGAGATCGTGCAGCTCGGCCTCGAGCCCCGTCAGGCGGTGCGCCGCCATGCCGGGGTCGCGCAGCTGGCCCCGCACGCCGACCACTTCCTGCGTCAGCAGGCCGACGCGCTGGATGAGGTCGTCGTGCAGCTCGCGCGCGATCCAGGCGCGCTCCTCCTCCTGCGCGACGAGCAGCCGGCCGCTGAACTCGCGGTGCGCGGCGAGGAAGCGGCGCTGCTGCACTAGGACCGCGACCACGACGGCGGCGCCGAGGACGACGGCGACGAGGCCGGCGGCCACGAGGATCCACCAGAGCTCCCACTGGGCAGCCTGCACAGCATCCCCCGGGCGACGAGGAAGTAGGTGACGATGTTGATGCCGGCCTTCGCCACGTGCGCCGCGAGCACGAGGTGCGGCGCGGTGCGGAGGAGGAGCCGGCTCACCGGGTCGAGCACGACGCCGGTGCCGAAGTAGAGCAGCAGCCCCGTCGCGACCCAGAACCACGCCTCCTCGGTCGGGGACTCGAGCGTGCGCGTCGAGCGCCGCACCAGCGTCCACGCGGCGACGGCCACGACGAGCAGCGCCCGCAGCGGCGCGGCGAACCGGCTGAAGGTGCCCGTGTCCTCGAGCCCCAGGACGAGGAGGATCCAGAGTCCGACGAACCCGACCGCGGCGAGACGGACCGCTCGGCGCTCGACCGCGCCGGTCTGCCACCAGGCGAGGGCGAACAGGAGGAGCGTCGTCTGGACCGGGGCGGCGAGATAGCCGAGCCAGAGATTGTTGCCCTGGTGCCGGGCGGTCCACCAGAGGAGCGCGTCCTCCAGGAACATCAGGAGGAAGCACAGCACCACGAGCCGCCGCGGCGCCGGCAGCACGCGGAGCGGCCGCCAGCGCAGCGCCGCCGCCACCGGGGCCAGCTCGCAGAGCGTGCTGGCCACGAGCAGCGCGTAGATCGCCGGCGTCACCGGCGGCTCGCTCCGGTCAGCTCTCCGTCTCCAGCGTCGTCCCGGTCGAGCAGATGGGCGGGCACCTCCAGGTCTCCTCGGCGATGACGGTGGTCAGGTCGTCGTCCGCGGCCGTGACGCCCACGAAGACGAGGGCCTCGGGGCCGCCGCGCTCGTCGCCCGCCGCCTCGAGGCCGTGATAGATCCGGAGCCCGGTGCACCCGTCCTGCCGCAGGATCCGGTCGATGACCTC
>DASTSO010000155.1:0-35458 GCA_035760645.1 Gemmatimonadales bacterium | reverse complement strand
CGCGGCACGCGCTCGCGGCCACCAGCGCGACGAGCAGCGCGGCCGACCGCCCGCCGGCCCGGCGGGGACGCGAAGCGTGGGGACGGAAGGGCGTGCGGCAGGGAGCCATCGGGAAGGTCGCCGGCGCCCGCGGGCGGGCGGGCGGAAGAGGAGACATGAGCCGGATGACAGAGCGGGGACGACCGGCTGGCCGTCCCCGCTCCGGAGGCGATGACAGTGGGCGATGAGGGGCTCGAACCCCCGACCTCGCGCATGTGAGGCGCGCGCTCTAACCAGCTGAGCTAATCGCCCGAGACCCCGGTGTTCCGGGAGCGGGATTCTAGCACGGGGAGGCCCCGGAGGCAACCCTCCGGCGCTCGCGCCCCCGGTCGTCAGTCGCCGCCGCGCAGCACGCCGCGCCGGCCCAGGCCCAGGGTGGCCTGCAGCCGTGCCTCGATGCGGTCGTCGGTCGCGCCGAGGACGTGGCCCGCATTCACGACGTGGTGGAAGCCCGCGTCGGCCGTGAGCGCGAACGGGCCCTGCCGCCCGGTGACGCCGAGCGCGGCACGCCAGGTGCGCTCCACCGTGCCGATGAAGAGGGCGGGGGTGCCCTGGAGCTCCGGCGTGCCGGCGGGCGGATAGGGCGCGTCGATCGATCCCTCGCCCTGGCGCTGGAGCGTGAGCTCGGGGGTGACGAGCCAGCGCGGCGTCACCGGCCAGGACACGAAGAGCGAGAGGCGGTCCTGGTCGGTGAAGTTGCGGCCGATGCCGACGCCGGCGTCGGTGAAGTTCTCGAACCGGTTGAAGGTGCGCAGCGCGAGCGCGGAGACCTGGGTGTAGTAGGCGCGATAGGCGGCGCGGCCCAGCACCGGGCCCGTGGCCATGAGCGTCAGGCCCCAGCGGTCGCGGTTCTGGTCGCGGTGCTGGTACCAGAAGTCGTCGAGCGCGAGCTGCGCCTGCAGCGTGTGCCGCCCCGCGACGCGCCACGTCGCGTCGAGGCCGAGCATGACGTTGCTGCTGTCGCCCAGGCCGAGGGCGTTCGAGAGATAGCTGAAGGCGAGCGGGTTGCGGTAGCGCGTCTCGAAGCCGCGGTCGGCGCCCCCCAGCACGGAGCTCTCCCACGCGGCGAGCTGGAGCCGGGGGCTCAGGCGCACGTCGAGCCGGTGCGCGAAGAAATAGCGGTGCACCCGGCGGCCGAGACTGTCGGTCTCGTCGTGCAGGTCGGCGGCCACCGCGCCCAGCCGGACGGCCCGGGTGCCGAGCTCCCAGGCGAAGCCCTGGCGCTCGTAGCCGTAGTCGCTCACCGGGAAGCCGGGAAGCCCGACCGGTCCCCAGTTGTGGTCGAGCTGGCCGTAGAGGAGCCGCCCGAAGCGCGCCTGCGCGCTCACGTACGCCTCGGCGAGCCGGCTCAGCAGCTTCACGTCGCGGCGGCCGGGCCAGTCGGGATCGTCGGCGAGGCGGGGCTCGATCACCGGCCGCGTCGCCGCGACGAACGGCCCGAAGACGGCCCGCGCCGTCACGTCGACGTACGGATTGGCTCCGCCCTCGCCGAGGGGCTGCAGCTCCTCCCGGCGCGCGTGCGTGTAGGCCTGTGCCCCCGCGCGCCCGGCGAGCCACCAGCGCGTGTCGCCGGCGGGCTCCGTCCACTCGGCGATCAGCTCGCGGATCATGCGTCCGTCCGCCGTCGCGGCACAGGCGCAGGCCGAGTCGGCCCCGGCGAGGACGCGCAGCGCGTCGGCCTGGCGGAAGGGGCGCACCTGCGGCGTGGGGTCGGCCACGACGCCGCGGGCCACGAGGAATTCGAAGAGCGGAAGCGACGGGTCGTCGAGGGGCACGTACGGCGAGGCCTGCGCCGCCGCTCGCGCGGGGGCGAGGGCGAGGAGGGCCAGCACCAACGCGCCGCGGAGGCGGCCGGGGATGTGCATGGGGTGAAAACGTAACCTCCCGACTATCTTCCCCACCATATGACGCCGTCCCACCAGACCTCCTTCCGCATCGAATCGACCCGCGGCGACCTGGTCGAGTCGGTGCACCCGGTCAGCGTCGCCGTGACCGACGCCGACGGCCGCCTCCTCGCCGCCGCCGGCGATCCCGGGCGGCTCACCTACTGGCGCTCGGCGGCGAAGCCGTTCCAGGCGATGCCGCTCGTCGAGGACGGCGCGGCCGACGCCTTCGGGCTCACGCCCGAGGAGCTCGCGCTGGCCTGCGCCTCGCACTCGAGCGAGCGGCGACACCTCGACGTCGCGGCGGGCTTCCTGGCGAAGATCGGCTGTACCGAGGACCAGCTGGCCTGCGGCCCCCACCCGCCGCTCGGGCCGGCGGTGGCGGAGATGGTGCTCAAGAGCGGGTTGACGCTCACGCCCCTCTGGAGCAACTGCTCCGGGAAGCACGCCGGCATGCTCGCCCTCGCGCGACACCACGGGTGGGAGACGCAGGGCTACGAGCGCGCCGGGCATCCGGTGCAGCGCCGCATCCTCGAGGCGGTGCTGCGCTGGAGCGGCGCGGCGCCCGAGGACGTCGCGCTCGCGGTGGACGGCTGCACCGTGGTCTGCTTCGCGCTCCCGCTCCGCGCCATGGCGACGGCCTACGCCCGCTTCGTCGCGTCGGAGGAGCCGGCGGCGGTGCGCCTGCGCGCGGCGATGATGGGGCACCCCGACCTCGTCGCCGGCACCGGGCGCTTCTGCACCGAGCTCATGGCGGCGTGGCCCGGCGGGGTCGTGGCGAAGGTCGGCGCCGAGGGCGTCTACAGCGCCGCGCTCGTGGCGCCGGGCTGGGGCATCACGCTGAAGGTGGCGGACGGCGACATGCGGGTGGCGCCGGTGGCGCTCTTCGCCGTGCTGCGCGAGCTGGCCGCGCGCTGGCGCGGCGGGATGCCCGGCGCCGGCACGCCGCTGGAGGCTCCCGCCCTGCTCGAGCGCTGGGCCGAGGTGCCGATCCGCAACACGCGCGGGGAGCTCACCGGCCGGCTCCGGCCGGCCGGTACGCTGGAGTGGCACATGCCGGAGTGGCGTGGGCCGCAGGGAGGCGCGCAGGCGCAGGATGCGCCGCGCGCGGAAACGATGCACGCACGCCCGAGCCGCGAGGTAGACTGATGGCGAAACAGGACAGCCTCGATCCGCAGACGCGCGACCTGGTGCGCTTCGCCGCCGCCATCGCGCAGGGCTACGAGCCCGAGATCCGCGCCCGCGCCAGCGCGCTGCGCGGCTCCCAGGTCCCGGTCCAGTGGGTCGAGGAGCTGCTGCTGCAGTCGGTGCTCATGGTGGGCTATCCGCGCACGCTCGTCGCCTTCGGCGTCTGGCGGAAGGTGAGCGGCGTGCGCGCGCCGGAGGCCGATCCCGACGCCGAGCTGGGCCACGAGGAGGAGTGGCTCCGCCGCGGCGAGGCCACGTGCGAGCTCGTCTACGGCGAGAACTACCGGCGGCTGCGCGAGAACGTCCGCGAGCTGCACCCGGCGATCGACCTCTGGATGGTGCTGCACGGTTACGGCCGCACCCTCTCGCGCCCGGGGCTCGACCTGCAGCGCCGCGAGCTCTGCACCGTGGCGCAGACCGCGGTGCTCGAGGCGCCGCGCCAGCTCCACTCGCACCTGCGCGGCGCGCTCAACGCCGGTGCCTCGTTCGGGCAGATCGAGGGCGTGCTCTCGATCGTCAACCCGCTCCTCTCCTTCGACCAGTGGAAGAAGGTCAAGGAGCTCTGGCGCGGCGTACGCGACGGCTGGATCCCGGCGGCGGAGCCGGTGGCCTGATGTTCATCGACCGCGCCGTCGTGCAGGTGGTGGCCGGCACCGGGGGCTCCGGCGCGTCGAGCTTCGCGCGCTTCAAGTACAAGCCGAAGGGCGGCCCCGACGGCGGCGACGGCGGCCGCGGCGGCAGCGTCTTCGTCCGCGGCGACGCCAACCTCGGCACGCTGCTCGACTACCGCTATCGCAGCGTCTGGAAGGCGGAGCGCGGGCAGCACGGGAAGGGGAAGACCTGGACCGGCGCCTCCGCCCCCGACATCGTGCTCCCGGTGCCGCCGGGCACCGTCGTGCGCGACGCCGACACCGGCGAGCTCCTCGGCGAGGTGCTCCGCGAGGGCGACACGCTCCTCGTCGCGAAGGGTGGGCGCGGCGGTCGCGGCAACGCGCGCTTCGCCACCCCGACCCACCAGGCGCCGCGCGAGTGGGAGCCGGGCGAGGAGGGGGAGGAGCGCCGGCTCGAGCTGGTCCTCAAGCTCCTCGCCGACGTCGGCCTCGTCGGCGAGCCGAACGCGGGGAAGAGCACGCTCCTCTCGGTGGTGAGCGCCGCGCGGCCCAAGATCGCCGACTACCCGTTCACGACGCTCGAGCCCAACCTCGGCGTCGTGGGACTGAGCGGCAGCCGCTCGTTCGTGATGGCCGACATTCCCGGCATCATCGAGGGCGCGCATGCGGGGAAGGGGCTCGGCCTCCGCTTCCTGCAGCACGTCGAGCGCACCCGGGTGCTCGCCTTCCTGGTGCCGCTCGACGCAGAGGAGCCGCAGGCCGCCTACGACCGGCTCCGGCACGAGGTGCGCGAGTACAGCCCCGCGCTCTACGGCAAGCCGCACGTCCTGGTGCTGACGAAGCGCGATCTGCTGCCGCCGGACGTGCCGCTCCCCGCGCTCTCGGCGCCCGAGGCGACCGGCGTGCTCGCCGTCTCGAGCGCGACGGGTGCGGGG
This sequence comes from Gemmatimonadales bacterium, assembly GCA_035760645.1. Classification (GTDB taxonomy): domain Bacteria; phylum Gemmatimonadota; class Gemmatimonadetes; order Gemmatimonadales; family GWC2-71-9; genus DASSTY01. The sequence continues at coordinate 30,802 of DASTSO010000155.1, read as the reverse complement.
ATCGACGATCTGAAGGAGTACCTCTGGCGCGCGGTCGAGCGCGCCAAGGCGGAGGACATCGCTGCGGTCGAGGAGGCGGCCCACGAGGCCGACGAGGCGGCGCACGAGTACTTCGAGTTCGACTACGGCGACGGCGAGTTCGACGACGACGGTCCGGACGACCGGCCCGGTCACGGTGCACCGGACGACGCGCCGGTCGAGGAGGACCAGGAGGAGCGATGAACGACTCCCGCGCGGCGTATCTCGCGCTCGCGCTCCAGCCCGGCATCGGCCCCGTGCGCATGCGCACGCTCCTCGATGCCTGCGGTTCCGCACTCGGCGCCCATTCGGCGCCGTTCGCGTTTTTATGCGCCCTGCCGGGCTTCTCGCGCGCCCTCGCCACGGCGGTGCGCGAGGCGCGGCCCGAGCTCGGGCACGACGCGCTGCGCCGCGCCGAGGCGATGGGCGCCCGCGTCCTCCTCGCCGACGACGCCGACTTCCCCGAGTCGCTCCGCACGATTCCCGACCCGCCGCTCGCGCTCTTCGCCCGGGGCGAGCTCGCGCTCCTCACGCGTCCCGCCGTCGCGGTCGTCGGGAGCCGCGACCACACCCCCTACGGCGCAGCGGCGTGCCACGAGGTGGTGCGCGCCGCCGTCGGCGCCGGCCTCGTCGTCGCGAGCGGGATGGCGCGCGGCCTCGACGCCGTGGCCCACGCCGCCACGCTCGAGCTCGGGGGCGCCACGATCGGCGTGCTCGGCAACGGGCTCGGCGTCGTCTACCCGGCGGCCAATCGCGATCTCTACCGGAGCGTGGCCGAGCGCGGGCTCCTCCTCACCGAGTTCGCGCCGGGCGAGCGGCCCCGGGTGCACACCTTCCCGCGCCGCAACCGCATCATCAGCGGCCTCTCGCGCGTCACGGTCGTCGTCGAGGCCGCGCCCGGCTCCGGCGCCCTGATCACTGCCGATGCCGCGCTCGAGCAGGGCCGCGACGTGCTCGCCGTCCCCGGCCCGATCACGAGCCCGCGCTCCCTCGGCGTCAATCGCCTCCTGCGCGACGGCGCAGGGCCCTTCCTCGAGGCGGAGGACCTGCTCGCGCACTACCCGGAGCTCGGCGGCGCTGGGACGCGGCGCCCGCCGGCGGCGAGCGGGGCAAGCGCGGGAGCCGCCGGCGCGCAGCCCTCGCTCTTCGCCCCCGCGCCGCCCGATCTCGACGCCGAAGAGCGCTGCGTCCTCGGCGCCCTGGATGCCGAGCCGCTGCAGCTCGAGCGGCTCCTGGAGCGCACGGCGCTCCCGCCGGCGCAGCTGCTCTCGGTGCTCCTGCGCCTCGAGCTCGCGGGCGCGGTGGAGCAGGAGCCCGGGCGGCGATTTCGACGGGTGGTCGCGGTGTGAGCGGGGCGAGTCGGCGGCTGAAGCCGCCACTCGGCCGGAGGCCCCTGAAGGGCCCTGTGCGGGCGCAGGGCTCCGCTGCGAGAACTCGGGCGCCGGAGAGCGCACGGCGCACCGCTGCCTCGGAGAGCCCTTCAGGGCTCTCAGGCCGAGTGGCCCCTTCAGGGGCCGACCGGGCCAGCCCATTCGCCGCCCCGGTATCTTTCCCTCGTGCACCTCTACGTCCACGTCCCCTTCTGCGCCCGACGCTGCAGCTATTGCGACTTCGCCATCGCGGTCCGTCGCGAGGTGCCGTCCGACGCCTACGCCGCCGCGGTGGGGCGCGAGTGGCGCACCTGGCAACATCACCCCGCCTGGAACGAGGACCCCGTCGTCCGCACGCTCTACTTCGGCGGCGGCACCCCGTCGCACCTCGCCCCGGCGGCGATCGCGCGCCTCGTCGAGACGGTCGCCCGGGACCGCGCGATCGCGCCCGACGCGGAGATCACGCTCGAGGCGAACCCCGACGACGTGACGGCCGAGGCCGCGCGGGCCTGGCGCGAGGCCGGCATCAACCGCGTCTCCCTCGGCGTCCAGTCGTTCGACCCGCGCGTGCTCGCGTGGATGCACCGGGTACACACCGCGGAGCAGGTGCCCGCGGCGGTCGAGACGCTGCGGGCCGCCGGGATCGCGGAGCTCTCGCTCGACCTCATCTTCGGCCTGCCGGAGGCGCTGGGCCGCGACTGGGCTGCCGATCTGGCGCAGGCGCTGGCCCTCGCGCCCGACCACCTCTCCATGTACGGCCTCACCGTCGAGCCGCACACGCCGTTGGGCCGCTGGGTCCAGCGGCGCGAAGTGGCGCCGGTCGGCGACGACCGCTACGCCGCCGAATTCCTCGAGACGCACCGCACGCTCGAGGCGCACGGCTTCGAGCACTACGAGGTCTCCAACGCCGCGCGCCCCGGCCGCCGCGCCCGGCACAACAGCGCCTACTGGCGCCGCGCCGCCTACATCGGCCTCGGCCCCTCGGCCCACAGCGGCCACGGAACCGAGCGCTCGTGGAACCTCCGCGACTGGACGGCATACGAGCGCGCCATCCGCGCCGGGGACCCGACCACCGCCGCGCGGGAAGTGCTCGACGCCGAAGCGATCCGGCTCGAGGAGCTCTACCTGGGCCTTCGCACCATGGACGGGCTTCCGGCCGACCGCCTCGCGGCCCCGATTCGCGGCGCCTGGATCGGGGCGGGCTGGGCCGAAGAGCGTGAGGGCAGACTTCGGCTCACCCCCGAGGGTTGGCTCCGGCTCGACGCGCTCGTCGCCGCGGCCGCGTGACCGCCAGGGAACCCCCGCCCCCCATCCACCCGTTCCCCCCGCGACTACCCGCGGCACGGCCCTGGCATCCTGGGACGGGCCTGCGGGAGCGAGACTGCCAAATCGGCGCGGAGTCGGGCGCCACGAGCCGACGGAGCTTCTCGGGGAGATGCCCAACCCGTACATTTCCGCCATGCCGGTGCCAGATCAGCAGTTGAGCGGCCGCGAGCTCCGGGTGCTCGAGGCGGTGATCCAGGTCTACGTCGAGACGGCCGAGCCGGCCGGGAGCCAGACCGTGGCCCGGCGCTTCGGGCTGGGAATCTCTCCGGCCACGATCCGGAGCGTCATGGCGGACCTCGAGGCCAAGGGCTACCTCTACCACCCTCACACCTCGGCCGGCCGGATCCCGACGGACTGGGCGTACCGGGTCTACGTGGACAGCCTGATGCGCCTGGCGCCGCCCAGCCTCCACGACCGGCGCACCCTGCAGGCGGAGATCGAGTCGACGCCCGGCCCGCGGGCCGCGTCGGCCATCGAGGAGGTGCTCCGGCGCGCCGCGCAGGTGCTCGGGGTCCTGACCCAGGAGCTCGGCGTGGCCGTGAAGCCCGCGCTCGAGCGGGTGGTGCTCGAGCGGCTCGAGCTGGTCCAGGTGGCGAGCGACCGGCTGCTCCTGGTCTTCAACCTGCGCAGCGGCGTGGTGCGGACGATCTTCGTCCAGGTGCCGGGCACCGTGGCGCCGGAACTGGTGCAGCGGGTGACGGCGATCCTCAACGAGCGTCTCGCCGGGCACTCGCTCGAGGAGATCCGCGCCTCGCTCGGCGAGCGGCTCCGCGACGCGCACGGCGCGCCGGGCGAGCGCGAGCTGCTGAACATCTTCATCGCCGAGGGCGAGGAGATCTTCGACCTGCGCGAGGACGGAGGCGCGGTCGTGCTGGGCAGCACCGCGCTGCTCGCCGACCAGCCCGAGTTCGCCTCGACCGACCGGATCCGCGGGTTGCTCGAGCTGACCGACCGGCGCGACCTGCTGCGCGAGGCGCTCGAGCGGCGCCGACGCGAGGGGCTCACGATCACGATCGGGGCCGAGAACCTCGACGCGCGGCTCAACGACTTCACCCTGGTCACCAGCAGCTATCGGATCGGGGATCTCACCGGCGTGATCGGCGTCATGGGGCCGACGCGCATGCCGTACGACAAGATCATCGGGCTGGTCGAGCACACCAGCCGACTCGTGGAAGGATTGCTGGAGTGAGCGAATACTACGCGCTGCTCGGAGTGGCTCGCGAAGCCTCCGAGGCCGACATCAAGAAGGCCTACCGGAAGCTCGCCATGGAGTACCATCCGGACCGCAACTCCGCGCCCGACGCGGAGGAGAAGTTCAAGGAGATCACCGAGGCCTACGAGGTCCTGCGGGATCCGCAGAAGCGCGCGGCCTACGACCGCTACGGCAAGGCGGGGCTCGGCGGCGCCGCCGGGCGCGGCGGGTTCGGCGGGTTCCACCACGTCGACCTCAGCGAGGCGCTCAACATCTTCATGCGCGACTTCGGCGGCTTCGAGTCGATGTTCGGCGGCGGGATGCGCCACGCGGCCGAGGCGAAGCGCGGGCAGGACATCCGCGTCACCGTCAAGCTCACCCTCGCCGAGGTCGCCACGGGGGTGAAGAAGACCGTCAAGCTCCGGTCGCTCGAGAAGTGCGAGACCTGCGCCGGGAGCGGCGCGAAGGCGGGGACGCGGCCCGTCGCCTGCCAGACCTGCGGCGGGAGCGGCGAGGTGCGCCGCGCCGCGCAGAGCATCTTCGGCCAGTTCGTCTCCGTGTCGCCGTGCCCCACCTGCGCGGGCGAGGGCAGCGTCGTGACGGAACCGTGCGAGGTCTGCCGCGGCGAGGGCCGGGTGCGCGGCGAGCGCACGGTCACGGTGGACATCCCGGCGGGCGTCAGCGCCAACAACTATCTCACGCTCCGGGGCCAGGGCGCCGCGGGCCCGCGCAACGGCCCGAGCGGCGACCTCCTCGTCATGCTCGACATCAGGGAGGACGAGCGCTTCGAGCGCCAGGGCGACAACCTCGTCTTCGATCTCCCGCTCTCGTTCAGCCAGGCGGCGCTCGGCGGGACGTTCACCGTCCCCACGCCCTACGGCGACGAGGCCGTCGAGGTCGCCCCCGGCACGCAGACGGGCACGGTGCTGCGGCTCAAGGGGAAGGGGCTCCCGCGCCTGGGCGCGAGCGGCCAGGGCGATCTCCACGTCCGCTGCCACATCTGGACGCCCGAGAAGCTCACGGCCGAGCAGGAGCGGCTCTTCCGGGAGCTCGCCAAGGTCGAGGGCGAGCCGCCCAAGCGCGCCGGCGGCTTCTGGTCGAAGCTCAAGGAAGCGCTCGGCGCATGAGGGGCCTGGACGCGAGGGCCGCCCGATGACGTGGTGGGCGGTGGACGTGCGCACGACGCCCGCGGTGCGCGACGCGGTGAGCGCGTGGCTGGTGGCCCGGACCGGACAGGCGGTCGAGGAGCGCGACGACGGCACGGTGGTCTCCTTCGCCGAGAACGAGGCGGCGGCCGAGCGGCTCGTGGCGGAGCTCCGCGCCGCGCGCCCCGAGTTCGCGGCGCTCGCCGCCGATCGGCGGGCGCTCGAGGAGGTGGACTGGACCGTCCGCTGGCGCGACGGGATGGGGCCGCGGCGCTTCGGCCGCCTCACGGTGACGCCGTCGTGGACCGCGGAGGCGGCGGACGCGGCCACAGCCGAGGCGCTCACCGTCGTCCTCGATCCCGAGAACGCCTTCGGCAGCGGGGAGCACGGCTCGACGCGTGCCGCGCTCGCGCTGCTCGAGCGCCACCTCGCGCCCCGCGACCTCGTGCTCGACCTCGGCAGCGGGAGCGGGATCCTCGCGATCGCGGCGGTGAAGCTGGGCGCCGTGCGCGCCGTCGGGATCGAGATCGACGAGGAGGCGAACGAGGTCGCCGAGCGCAACGCGGCGCGCAACGGGGTCGCTGATGCCGTTGAATTCCTCGCGGGCGAGGCGGGCGCGCTCGCGCCGCTCCTCGGCCCGGCCGAGGTCGTCGTCTCCAACATCCTCCGCACCGTGAACACCGCGCTCCTGCCGGCGATCCGGGCCTCGCTCGCCCCCGGCGGGCTCGCGATCTTCTCCGGCATGGAGGAGCCGGAGGCGCCGCTCTTCCTCCCCGAGCTCGCCGCGGCGGGGCTCGCGGTGGTGGACGAGGCGCGCGACGCGGGCTGGTGGTCGGTCGCGGCGCGGCGGCCGGAGTGAGCGGCGTGCCGCGGAGCCGCGCGTGATCACCGTCCTCCTCGCGCCCGGCGACGTCGTCGCCGACCAGATGGTCGAGCTCGACCTCGACGAGGCGCACCACCTGCGCGTGCGCCGTGCGAGGGATGGCGAGCCGCTGGAGCTGCGCGACGGCCGCGGGCTCGTGGGCCACGGCGTGCTGCGCTGGAACGGGAAGCGCGCGAGCGTCGAGGTGGCCGACGTCGCCCGGCTGCCGGCGCCGCCCGCGCTCACGCTCGCCGTCGGCGCCGGGGACCGGGAACGCTTCGCTTGGCTCGTCGAGAAGGCGGCGGAGGTGGGCGTCACCGATCTCCTGCCGATGGTCACCACCCTCACCCGCGGCGTCGCCACGCGCGTGCGCGGCGACGGGCTCGAGCGCTTCCAGCGCCGCGCCCGGGAGGCGGTGAAGCAGTCGGGCGCGGCGTGGGCGCCGCGGGTGCACGAGCCGGTCTCGCTGGTGCAGCTCCCGCATGGCGGCCCGGGCCGCTGGTGGCTCGCCGATCCGCGCGGCGACCTGCCGCCCGTGCGCCTCGGTCCCGAGCCGATCACGGTGGCCATCGGCCCCGAGGGCGGCCTCACCGATCAGGAGCGCGCGACGCTGCTCGGCGCGGGCTACGAGCCCGTGCGGCTCGGCGCCCACATCCAGCGGTTCGAGACGGCGGCCCTCGTGGCCGCGGCCGCGGTCGGCCTCGCGCGCCTGCGCGGCACCCAGGCGGCGGTCTCCGGCATCGCGGCGGACGACGACGACGAGGAGGATGCGGATGGCTGACTGTCTCTTCTGCCGGCTCGCGGCCGGCGAGATCCCGGCGACGATCGTCAGGCGGACCGACGACATCGTCGCCTTCCGGGACATCGACCCCAAGGCGCCCGAGCACGTGCTCGTGATCCCCACCCGCCACGTCGCCGCAGTGCGCGACGCCCAGGGCGCGGACGGCCGCGAGCTCGTCGGCCGCGTCTTCCAGGCCGCCGCCGAGATCGCCACCGAGCTCGGCCTCGATGCGCGGGGCTACCGGCTCGTCACCAACACCGGCCCCGACGCCGGCCAGAGCGTGGACCATCTGCACGTCCACCTCCTCGGCGGCCGGCGGATGACGTGGCCGCCGGGATGAGACGGCAGGGACTAGGGCCCAGGGGCTAGGGGCTAGGGAGCGCCGTGCCGATGCTCGCTTCCATGCACCGAGCCATCTTGACCGAGCCCTAGCCCCTAGCCCCTAGTCCCTAGTCCCTAACGGCACCTTGCGAGTCCCCGCGACCGCCCCTTACTTTTCCCTATCTCGTTCCACCGTCTGCCCTTACCGGGCGCGAGAGGGGTGATTACCCGAATGTCCGAAGTCGTCATTCACGATGACGAGAGCTTCGAACGGGCGCTGAAGCGCTTCAAGAAGAAGTGCGAGAAGGCCGGTATCCTGTCCGACCTCCGGAAGCATCGCCACTTCGAGAAGCCGAGCGAGCGGCGCAAGCGGAAGCTGGCGGCGGCGATCCGGAAGAACCGCCGGGGTCCGCGGACGCCCCGCGCTCCCCGGACCGCGCGTGCGGGCCGTGGCTGAGCTGCGCGAGCGGATCCAGGGCGAGCTGAACGCCGCCCGGAAGGCCCAGGCCAGGGACCGGACCCTGGTGCTGGGGACGGTCCTCGCCGCGCTCAAGAACCGCGAAATCGAGCTCGGGCGCGACCTCACCGACGACGAGACGGTCGAGGTGCTGCGCAAGGGGGTGAAGACCCGGCGCGAGTCGGTCGATCAGTACCGCGCCGCGGGGCGCACCGACCTCGCCGACAAGGAAGCGGGCGAGATCCGCGTGCTGGAGGAGTTCCTCCCGGCCGCGGTGGATCCGGCCGAGATCCGCGCCGCCGTGCGCGCGGCGATCGCCGCGGGGGCGACCGATCTGGGACGGGTGATGGGACAGGTGATGCCGCAATTCAAGGGACGCGCGGACGGCAGAGAGATCAACGCGATCGCGCGCGAGGAGCTGCAGTCGAAGTGACGCCATCGGCGGAGCATTTCTCCGACCACGGGGTGCCGCGAGACGGAGTCGCCGGCACCCCGTCGGCTTTGGAAGACCAGGAATCGGTGACGGTGGCGCCCGCGGCCTACGCCGCGGAGCCGCTGCCCGAGGCATGGACCGCCGAGGCGCTCGAGACGATCGAGTTCCAGGCGGTGCTCGACCTCGTGGCGGGCTACGCGGCGGGGCCCGAGGGCGCGGCGCGCGTGCGCGCGCGCCGGCCCACCGACGACGTGCGCTGGATCCGCGACGAGCTCGCGCGCGTGGGCGAGGTGATCGCTCTCTTCCGCCGGGGCGACGCGCTCCTCGCCGAGGCGGTGCCCGACCTCGCGCGCCCGCTCGCTCGGCTGCGGCTCGAGGGGAGCATCCTCGAGGGGCCCGAGCTGCTGGGCATCCGCCAGGCGCTCGCCGCCGCGCGGCGGGTGGAGCTCGACCTGCGGCGGGTCGCCGAGCTCGCGCCGCGCGCGGCCGCGCTGCGCGCCCCGCTCCCCGAGAAGACGCTCGAGCGCCGGCTCGAACAGGCGATCGACGACGAGGGCGGCGTGATGGACACCGCGAGCCCCGCGCTCGCCGCCGCTCGCCGCGAGGTGCAGGCGGCGCGCCAGCGGCTGCTCAAGCGCCTCGAGGGGATCCTCCGCGGCCTCGACGCGTCGGCCGCGACCGGCGGCACCGTCACGGTGCGGGGCGACCGCTACGTGATCCCCGTGCGGCGCGATTCCCGCTCCCGGCCCGCCGGCATCATCCACGACGAGTCGGCGAGCCAGGGCACGCTCTTCGTCGAGCCGAGCGAGGCGGTCGAGCTCGGCAACGCGCTCCGCGAGGCGGAGGTGGCGGAGGAGCGGGAGACGCTGCGCGTGCTGCGCGAGCTCACCGAGCTGCTGCGTCCGGCGCACGCCGAGATCCGCGCGGCGGTCGAGATGGTCGTCGCGGTGGACGATCTCGTGGCGCGCGGCCGTTACGCCGCCGCGGTGGATGGCGAGGTGCCCGGGGTGGCCGCGGCCCCGGCGCCGTTCGTGGTGGTGACGGGTCGTCATCCGCTTCTCCTCGCGCAGGGGGAGCCGGTGGTGCCGTTCGACCTCACCCTGACCGAGGGCGAGCGCACGCTCCTGGTGAGCGGCCCCAACACCGGCGGCAAGACGGTGCTCCTCAAGGCCTCGGCCCTCGCCGCGGCGCTCGCGCAGAGCGGCGTCGTGCCGCCGGTGGCGGCGGGCACCCGGCTCCCCGTCTTCCGCCGCTGGTTCGCCGACATCGGCGACCGGCAGTCGATCGCGGCCAGTCTCTCCACCTTCAGCGCGCACGTCGCGATGCTGCGGCGCATCCTCGACGCGGCGGACGACGCGACCCTCGTGCTGCTCGACGAGGTGGGGAGCGGGACCGACCCGGCGGAGGGCGCCGCGCTCGCCGCGGCGACGCTGGTGACGCTCACCCGCCGTCACGCCGTGACGCTCGCGACGACGCACCTGGGCGCGCTCAAGGACCTCGCGAGCCACGAGCGCGGCGTGGTCAACGGCTCGCTCCAGTTCGACGCCGCGACGCTCACGCCGACCTATCGCTTCGTGAAGGGTGTGCCGGGCCGCTCCTACGGCCTCGCCATCGCCCGGCGACTCGGCGTGCCGGCCGACGTGCTCGCGGAGGCCGAGGCGCGGGTGCCCGACGCGGAGAAGTCGCTCGACGCGCTCCTCGCGCGGGTGGAGGAGCGGCAGCAGGCGCTCGAGCGCGAGACGGCGGCCGCGGCCGAGCGCACGCTCGAGCTCGAGGGGCTCCAGGCACGCCTCGCGCTGCAGCAGGAGGCGCAGGCGGCGCGCGAAGCGGAGCTCGCGCGGCGCGAGAAGGCGGCCGAGCGCGAGGCGCGCGCCCAGGCGAAGCAGTACCTCATGGACGCGCGCCGGGAGGTGGAGCAGGCGCTCGGGCTCGCGCGCCAGGCGGCCGACGACGCCGCGGCGAAGGCGGCGCGGCGGCGCATCGAGGAGGGCGTGCAGGCCGAGAGCGCGGCGATCTCCCGGCTCGACGCGGCGGCCGCGCGCGAGCAGCAGGGCGGAGGCGGCGCCATCGAGCCGGGCCAGCGCGTCAAGGCGCGCGGCCTCACCGGCACCGTGCTCGAGGTGCGCGACGGCAAGCTCGTCGTCATGGCCGGCTCGATGCGCCTCACGGTAGACGCGAAGGAGGCGGTCGTCGTGGGCGGCGGCGGGGTCGCGAAGCGGAAGGAAGAGCGGGCACGCGCGGAATCCGCCTCCGCGGTCGACGGCGTTTCCCATGAGGCGGTTTTCGAGATCGACCTCCGCGGCATGACGGGCGACGAGGCCGAGGCGGCGACCCTCGCCGCGCTCGACGGGGCGACGCTCGCCGAGCAGCCGTTCCTGCGGATCATCCACGGCAAGGGCACCGGCGCGCTCCGCGAGCGGGTGCGGCACGTCGTGGCGAACGACCGCCGCGTCGCGAAGTACGAGTTCGCCCCCGCCAACCAGGGCGGCGTGGGCGTCACGGTGGTCGAGTTCCGCTGAGTCCCTCTCTACCGCGAGCGTCCGCGCCATGAGCATGATCCCCGACGAGATCATCGAGCAGGTCCGCGACGCCGCGGACGTGGTCGCGATCATCGGCGAGGGCGTGGACCTCAAGCGCACCGGCTCCGACTGGCGCGGGCCCTGTCCCTTCCACGGCGGGACGCACCGCAACTTCGCGGTGATCCCGAAGAAGGGGCGCTATTACTGCTTCGTCTGCCACGAGTCCGGCGACGTCTTCTCGTACTTCATGAAGCGCTTCGGGATGGACTATCCCACCGCGGTGCGGGACGTGGCGCGGCGGGTCGGGATCGTGATTCCCGAGCGCATCGAGAAGGCGGGGCCCGACCCGAAGGAGCCGCTCTACGGCGCGGTGGCCGCGGCGCACGACTGGTTCGCGCGGCAGCTCCGCGAGCGCGCCGACGCGGGCGTCGCGCGCGACTACCTCGCCGATCGGGGCATCGACCTCGAGACCGCATCGCAGCTCGGCCTGGGCTTCGCCCCGACGGGCGGCGCGTTCCAGGAGGCGATGAAGACCCTGGGCATCGCCGAGGCGGTGCTGCTCGAGGCCGGGCTCCTCTCCAAGCGCGACGACGGCCGCGTGGGCCCGCGCTTCCGCGGGCGGCTGCTCTTCCCGATCCACGACCTGCGGGGCCGCGTCGTCGGGTTCGGCGGCCGCATCCTGGGCCCGGGCGAGCCGAAGTATCTCAACAGCCCCGAGACGCCGATCTTCCACAAGGGGAGCCAGCTCTACAACCTGCACCAGGCGAAGCAGGCGATCCGCAAGGAAGAGGCGGTGCTCCTCGTCGAGGGCTACTTCGACGTGCTCCGCCTCGTGCTCGCCGGCGTCGAGCACGTGGTCGCCCCGCTCGGCACCGCGCTCACGAGCGACCAGGCGGCGCTGCTCAAGCGCTATGCGCCGCAGGCGATCCTCCTCTACGACTCCGACCAGGCCGGCCTCAAGGCCACCTTCCGGGCGGGCGACGAGCTCCTGCGCCACGGGGTGCGCGTGCGGGTGGCCTCGATGCCGCCGGGCGAGGACCCCGACACGCTGGTACGGAAGGGCGGGGCGGCGGCGCTCGAGGGCGTGCTGAAGGACGCGGTGGATCTGCTCGAGCGGAAGATCCAGCTCCTCGAGCGCAAGGGCTGGCTCGCCGACATCGAGCACCGCCGCGGCGCGCTCGATCGGCTGCTGCCCACCCTGCGCGCGGCGAGCGATCCGATCACGCAGGAGCTCTACGTGACGCTCGTCGCCGAGAAGATCGGCGTCCCGCGCGAGGTGGTGGCGCGCGAGGTCAGCGCGCCGGCGAAGGCGGGCGCCTCACCGGCGCGGCGCGCGCCGAGGGCCGAGGCGGGCCCGCCGCGCCGCGCCCCGGCGGCGACCAAGCCGTTCGGCGCCGACGACGAGGCCCGGATCCTCACCGTGATGGCGCTCGACGCCGAGTGGTGGGACCGCGCCCTCGACGCGCTCCAGCCCACGGACTTCCAGGTGCCGCGCTACCGCGAGCTCTTCGGCGTGCTGCAGAGCCGGCGGATGCCCTTCCCGGGGCAGCAGATCCCCGAGGGGCTCTCCGAACTGCAGCAGGCGCTCTGGTCGAAGCTGCTCGAGCGCACGCAGCGCCTCGCGGGCCAGTCGGTGGACGACATCTACGCCTCCGCGGTGGAGGCGCTGCAGGCGCGCCCGCTCTTCCAGACGATCGACGCCACCCGCGACATCGGCGAGAAGCGCCGGCTGCGCGACGAGGCGCGCGCGCGCTTCCCGAACGCCTTCACCCGCTGGTTCACCTGGGCCCGCGCGGCGCAGCGCGCGCGGCGCGACGCCGCGGGCGACGCCCCGCGTGATCCCGCGTGATTCGGATGCCGCGGCCGCGCCGGCCGTTCCCATACTGGTTCCCTCGATGACCCTCGCCCCGACCCCGACGCCCGCGCTCCGCTGGGTCGTCAGCCCGCCGCCCGATGCCGCCGCCGTCGAGGCGCTCGCCGCGGGGCTCACGCTCCCGCGGCCGCTCGCCGCGCTCCTCGTGCAGCGCGGCTACGGCACCGTGGAGGCCAGCCGCCGCTTCCTGCGGCCCGCGCTCGCCGAGCTGGCGGATCCGCTGACGCTGAAGGGGATGGCGGCCGCGGTCGAGACGATCGTGGCCGCGGTGCGCGCCGGCCGTCCCGTCCTCGTCCACGGCGACTACGACGTGGACGGCCAGTGCGCCACCGCGGTGCTCACGCGCGCGCTGCAGGCGGCGGGGGCGCACGTGATCCCGTTCCTGCCGCATCGCCTGCGCGACGGCTACGACTTCGGCGCCGCGGGGCTCGCCGCGGCGAAGGCGGCCGGCGCCGGGCTCGTCGTCACGGTGGACTGCGGGATCACCGCCGTCGGCACCGTCGAGGCGGCGCTCGACGCCGGGATCGACGTCGTCGTCACCGACCACCACCTGCCGGGCCCCGCGCTCCCCTCCGCACGCGCCGTCGTGGACCCGCAGCAGGAGGGCGACGCGTCGGGGCTCCACTATCTCTGCGGCACCGGGATCGCGTTCAAGCTGGTGCAGGCGCTCGTCCCCGCGCTCGGGCTGCCCGAGCGCTTCGCGTTCCACCTGCTCGACTACGTCGCCCTCGCCACCGTGGCCGACGTCGTGCCGCTCGTGGGCGAGAACCGCGCGCTCGTGAAGCACGGCCTCAAGCTGCTCGCCGAGAGCCGCTGGCCCGGGCTGCGCGCCCTGGTCGAGACGGGCGGGCTCGCGGGGAAGGAGGTGCGCGCCGGCCACCTGGGCTTCGTGCTGGGCCCGCGCCTCAACGCCGCGGGACGCATCGCCGACGCGAACGACGGACTCAGGCTCCTCCTCACCGACGACGAGGGCGAGGCGCGGCGGCTCGCCCGCCAGCTCGAGGCGCACAACGGCGAGCGCCAGGCGCTCGACCAGCGCATCCTCGACGAGGCGCTCGCGCAGGCGGAGCGGTACGCCGACCCCGAGCGGCATCCCGCCCTCGTGCTCGCGGCCGACGGCTGGCACCCGGGCGTCGTCGGCATCGTCGCCTCGCGCGTCGTGGAGCGCTACGGACGGCCGACGTTCATGGTCGCGTTCGACGGCGAGGTGGGGAAGGGCTCGGGGCGCAGCATCTCCGCCTTCAACCTGCACGAGGCGCTCACGCGCTGCGCCGAGCACCTCGACCGCTTCGGCGGCCACCGGATGGCCGCGGGCATCACCGTGCACCGCGACCGCCTCGAGGCGTTCCGCGACTGCTTCACCGCCGTCGCCCGCGCGGAGCTCACGCCCGACGCGCTCGGTCCCGAGCAGCGCGTGGATCTCGTCGTCGGGCTTGCGGAGGTGACGCGCGACCTCGAGCGGCTTTGCCGCTACCTCGAGCCCTGCGGCACCTCGAACCCCGCACCCGTCTTCGGCGTCCGCGGCGCGCGCTTCACCGGCTGGAGCCGCGTCGGCAACGGCCACCTCAAGGGCACGCTCGAGCAGCACGGCACCCGCCTCTCGGCGATCGGCTTCGGCTGGGCCGACCGGGTCCCCTGGCTCACCGGCCGCGAGGCCCTGGTGGACGCCGCCTTCCGCATCGAATGCAACGAGTGGCAGGGGACGAGCACGCTGCAGGCGCGGCTGGTGGCGATTGCCCCGGCGGCCGCGTGAGGATCGTCGCCGGCGAGTTCCGCGGCCGCCGCCTGGTCGTGCCGAAGGACGCGCGCGTGCGCCCCACCGCCGACCGGGTGCGCGAGGCGTGGATGAGCATCCTGGGCGACCGGCTCGTCGGGGCGCGCGTGCTCGACCTCTTCGCGGGGAGCGGCGCGCTGGGGCTCGAGGCGCTCTCGCGCGGCGCGGCGTCCGCCGACTTCGTCGAGATGCACTCGGCGTCGCTCGAGGCGCTCCGGCGCAACATCGAGGCGCTGGCGGTCGGCGATCGCGCCACCGTGCGCCGCGGCGACGCGGAGCGCTTCGTCGAGCGGCTCGGTCCGGGGGCCTACGACGTCGCCTTCGCCGACCCGCCGTACTCGATCGACTACGCCGGGCGGCTCGTCGCGCACTTCCGCCGCACGCCCTTCGCCGCCATTCTTTGCGTCGAGCACCGCGCCGACGCCGCGGTGCCGGGCGACGCGACGCGCCGGTACGGCGACACCGCCATCACGTTCTGCTACGCGCCGGAAGCGGCGGAGACGCCGGCGGCGCCGGAGGCCGAGAGCACGCCATGACGCGGACCGCGATCTACCCCGGCTCCTTCGACCCGCCGACGCGCGGCCACGAGGACCTGATCCGCCGGAGTCTCGCCCTCTGTGACCGGCTGGTGGTGGCGGTCGCGAGCAACTCGGCGAAGCAGCCGCTCTTCTCGGTCGAGGAGCGGCTCGAGCTCCTGCGGGCCGCGGTGGGCGACGATCCGCGCATCGAGTTCGCGACGTTCACGGGGCTCCTGATGGACTTCGCGCGGACGGTCGGCGCGGGGATGGTCGTCCGCGGGTTGCGCGCGGTGAGCGACTTCGAGTACGAGTTCCAGATGGCGCTCATGAACCGCCAGCTCAATCCGGAGGTGGAGACGGTGTTCCTGGTGCCCGCGGTGGACCTGACCTATCTGAGCTCGAGTCTGGTGCGCGAGGTGGCGCGCCACGGCGGCGACGTCTCGCAGCAGGTGCACCCGGCCGTCGCCGCGGCCCTCGCGCGGAAGCTGGCGCGATGAGTGCTCCGAGCGCCGCCGGCACGGCCGCCGGCGCGCCGGCCTTCCGGACCGAGCTCCTCGCGCGCGCGGCCCGGCGCAAGACGCGTATCGTGCTGCCCGAGGGGCACGACCCGCGGGTGCAGGCCGCCGCCGAGCGGCTCGCGGCCGGGGGGATCGCCGAGCCGATCCTCCTCGGCCGGGACGGCGGCCCGGTGGGCGATCCGCTGGTGCCGCAGGTGGCCGAGCTGCTGCGCTCGCGCAAGCCCGAGCGGGTCCGCGACGGGGTGCACGCCCTCGATCTCGCCGCCGATCCCCTGAACTTCGGCGCGGCGATGGTCGCGCTGGGGCACGCCGACGGCTGCGTGGCGGGGGCGGCGCACACGACCGCGGCCGTGATTCGCGCGGCGCTCTGGGCGATCGGCACCGGGCCCGGCGTGAGCCTCGTGAGCTCGGCCTTCTACATGGTCCCGCCCGACGGCGGCCCGGTGCTCACGTTCACCGACTGCGCCGTGGTGCCCGAGCCGACCCCGGCGCAGCTCGCCGAGATCGCGCTGGCCGCCGCGCGCGACCGCCGGCGCCTCGTGGGCGACGAGCCGCGGGTGGCGTTCCTCTCCTACTGCACGAAGGGGAGCGCGACGGGCCCGCGGGTCGAGCGGGTGCGCGAGGCGGCCGAGCGCTTCCGCACGCTCGCGCCCGGGATCCTCTCGGACGGCGAGATGCAGGTGGACGCGGCCCTGGTGCCGGCGGTGGCGGCGCACAAGGCGCCGGGCTCGCCGGTCGGCGGGCGGGCCAACGTCCTCGTCTTCCCCGACCTGGACGCGGGCAACATCGGCTACAAGCTGGTGCAGCGGCTGGGCGGCGCCGCGGCGATCGGGCCGATCCTCCAGGGGCTCGCCCGGCCGATGTCGGACCTGTCACGCGGGGCCTCGGTCGACGATATTGTCGAGGTGGCCGCCATGGTGGCGCTGCAGAGCGGGCCCGCCTGACGCGGGTCCCGGAGACGCTTCGGAGAGAACCGAATGGGCTTCAGCGAGACGAAGGGCGAGAACGGCGTCCTGACGGTGCAGGTCGAGGGCCAGCTGATCGTCGGCAACCGGCAGGCGCTGAAGGACCTGATCCAGCAGGCGCTGGACCGCGGCGACACGCGCATCCTCATCGACTTCACGCGCACCGGCTACATCGACTCCTCGGGCCTCGGCGCCCTGGTGTCGATCTCGAAGAAGGTGCGCGAGGCGGGCGGCGAGCTGCGGCTCGCCGGGCTCAACGAGGACCTGCGCTCGCTCTTCGAGCTCACGAAGCTCGATACCCTCTTCGCCATCGCCGACACGCGCGAACAGGCCCTCGCGGGCTTCTGAGGTCGCCCGCGCGATGGCCGCCTCCCTGCGTCTGACGGTGCGCCGGGTCGAGGGCCCGGCGCCGCACGGCGCGAGCGCCTTCGGCAGCGGCGCCGCCGTGGTGCGCACCACGCTCGTCACCCTGCGCCTGCCGAGCGACGTCACGTGCATCGAGGAGGCGGTGGCGCTCGTCGTGCGGCACTGCGTCGCCGGCGCCCGGCCCGACCGGCGGCTGCGCTTCCGCCTCCAGGTCGCGCTCTCCGAGGCGTTGGCCAATGCCATCGTCTGCGGCAACGGCGAGGACCCGGCCAAGGTGGTCCTGGTCGAGGCGGCGCTCCTGCCGGAGCTCGTGCGGATCACCGTCACCGACGAAGGCCGCGGCTTCGATCCCGCCGGCCTGCCCGATCCCCTCGAGCCGTCGCGGCTGGACAGCACCTGCGGCCGCGGCGTGTTCCTCATCCGCAAGCTGGTCGACCATCTCTCGTTCAACGAGCGGGGAAACTCCCTCTGCATGACGTTGCGCCGCCCGCCCGGCGGCTCGATCTCGTCCTCGACGGCCTGAGCGGCCTCGCCGGCGCCCGCATGCGCCTCTGGCGCTTCGACGGGCGCGGGGGACTGCTCGTCGCGGCCGGCCCCGAGCCCGGCTGGGCGCCGGCCGTGCCCACCGGCCCGGGCGCCGTCGCCACGCCCACCGGCACCGTCTGGCTCGCGCCGGTGCCGGACGTGGAGGGCTTCTGGCTCGAGGTGGGCGCCGAGAGCGACGGCGTCGGCGGCGCGCCGGCCGACGAGGACGAGCTCGAGCGCGCGACCGAGCGGGTGCTGCCGCTCCTGGGCCAGCTCCTCGGCGCCGAGCGCGACCGGGCGTTCGTCGCCGAGGAGCTGGCGAGCCGCTACGAGGAGATCGACCTCCTCTACGCCATCAGCGAGATCCTGGGCCAGACGCTCCGTCTCGAGGAGGCGGCGCAGACCATCGTGCGCGAGATCGGCGCCGTGGTCGGGGCGCGCCGCGCCTCCATCATGGTCTACGACGAGGCCACCGCCACGCTCCGCACCGTGGCCAGCCGCGGCTCGCCCGACGACCGCTGGGAGCCGGTGCGGGTGGACGACCCGGCCTCCATCGCGGCGCGCGTCTACCGCGAGCGGCGCGTGGTGGTGCACGACCCGGCCGATCCCTCGGCCACGACGCCCGGCTGCCGGAGCGAGCGGCCGTACCTGGGCGAGGCATTCCTCAGCGTGCCCATCTGCTACGCCGCCCCGGGCCAGGCCACGAAGTGCGTCGGCGTCATCAACCTGACCGACCGCATCGGCGGCGACCGCTTCAGCGTCGGCGACCGGAAGCTCGTCGCCGCGGTGGCGAACCAGATCGGGGCGGCGATCGAGAACGCCCGCCTCGTCGTGCGCGACCTCCGGCAGCAGCGCCTGCGGCGCGAGCTCGAGCTCGCGCACGACCTCCAGCTCAAGCTCCTGCCGCGTCCCTCGGTCCTGGGCGGCGACGCGGAGGTCGCGGCCCGATGCATCCCGGCCGAAGCGGTCGGCGGCGACTTCTATACCTTCACGCGCCTCGGCCGCAAGCGCGTCGGCGTGATGCTGGGCGACGTCGCGAGCCACGGCTTCTCCGCCGCGCTCATCATGGCGCTCGTCATGAGCGCCGCGGGCATCCACGCGGCCGCCTCCGTGACGCCCGACGAGACGCTCACCGCGCTCCTGGAGTCGCTCGGCACCGAGCTCGCCACGACCGAGATGTACTTCAGCGTCTTCTACGGCGTGCTCGACCCCTACGCCGGGCGGCTCTCCTACGCGAACGCGGGCCATCCCTACGCCTTCCGCATCCCGCGCGAGGGCGAGCCCGAGCGCCTCGTCGCCACCGCGCCGCCGCTGGGGCTCTCGACCGCCCCGATCCAGCAGCGGCAGCTCGACTGGTGCGTCGACACCGACCTGCTCGTGCTCTGGACCGACGGACTGAACGACTGCCGCAACGCGCAGGGCGTCCCCTTCGGCGAGCAGCGCATCCTCGACGAGGTCTGCGCGCGCCGCTTCGACACGCCGCAGCGGATCGTCGAGGAGGTGCTCGACGAGGTGCACCGCTGGTGCCAGGCGCCGGTGGACGACCGCACGCTCCTCATTCTCCGTCTCTAGGCCCGCCGGTGGCGCCTCCGCCGAAGAAGCGCTTCGGCCAGCACTTCCTCTCCGACCCCCGGATCCTCGGCCGCATCGCCGACGCGCTCGCGCCCGCGCCCACCGACCGCGTGCTCGAGATCGGTCCCGGCCCCGGCGGGCTCACCGAGCAGCTCGCCCGGCGCACGTCCCGCCTCGTCGCGATCGAGAAGGACCGCGACCTCGTCCCCGCGCTCCGCGCCCGCTTCGGCGAGGCCGCCATCGTCGAGGGCGACGCGCTCGCGCTCGACTGGCACCGCGTCGCGGGCGTCGCCGAGGCCGCCGCGGGCATCGTCCCCGACTGGCTCGTCACCGGCAACATCCCCTACAACATCACCTCGCCGCTCATCGACCGGGCGCTCACCGCGCCGCTGCCGGCGCGGATCGTCTTCCTCGTGCAGAAGGAGGTGGCGGAGCGCGTGGCGGCGGGGCCGGAGAGTCGGGACTACGGAGCGCTCAGCGTCGGAGTGCAGGCGGTGGCGCGGGTGGAACGGCTCTTCACCGTGCCGGCGGGCGCCTTCCAGCCGGCGCCCAAGGTGGACAGCGCGGTGCTGCGGCTGACCCCGCTCGAGGCGCCCCTCGTCCCGGAGCGCACCCGGGCGAGCTTCCGCGCTTTCGTCGTGGGGCTCTTCGGCTTCCGCCGCAAGCAGCTGGCCCGCGGGCTGCGGGAACTCACGGGCTGGCCGGCCGACGGGGTGGGGGCGGCGCTCGCGCGCGCCGGGCTCCCGGCCACGGTGCGGCCGGAGGTGCTCGCGCCGGCCGATTTCGCGCGGCTGCACGGGATCCTCGTTGACGCGGGGTGGGGCGCGCGGTAAGATTGTGAAATCATTCACAAGTCTGGGCCATGCGCGTCAAGGTCGCCGAGTCAACCGTCCGTCGTCTCTCGTTGTATCTGCGGTTCCTGGAAGAGTTTGAAGGGCAGGGCATGGAGACCGTGAGCTCCGGGGCGCTCGCCTCCCGGGGCGGCACCACCTCCGCCCAGGTCCGGAAGGACCTCTCCTTCTTCGGCTCCTTCGGCAAGCGCGGTCTCGGCTACCCCGTCAACGAGCTCGCCACCCGCCTCCGCGAAATCCTCGGTCTCAAGCGCCGCTACCGCGTCGCCCTGGTGGGCGCCGGCAAGATCGGCAGCGCCCTCGTCCAGTACCGCGGCTTCCGCCAGCGCGGCTTCGACATCGTGGCGATCTTCGACGTGGACCCCTCGAAGGTCGGCAAGCAGTGGAACGGCCTCGCCATCCACGACGTCGCCGAGCTCGAAACCCAGCTGAGCCACACCCCGGTGGACATGGTCGTCCTCGTCACCCCCGCCGAGGCCGCCCAGGCGCTCGCCGAGCGCCTCGTCAAGCTGGGCGTCAAGGCGATCCTCAACTTCGCCCCCGTCCAGCTCAACGTCCCCGACGACGTCGCCGTGAAGACGGTGAACCTGGCGCTGGAGCTGGAGACGCTGTCGTACGCGCTGACGAACCGGTAGGCAGGTGCTAGGTGCTAGTGGCTCCTTTAAGAACTTGGCCTCCTCGCACCAAGCCCCTGCAACCGCGCCCTAGCCCCTAGCACCTAGCCCCTAACCCCTAGTCCCTAGCCCCTGCCTTCCGCTACCTTCCCGCCCATGACTTCCATCCAGATCACCTCCGAGGTCGGCGCGCTCGAGGCGGTCCTGGTGCACACGCCGGGGCCGGAGCTCGAGGCCGTCACGCCGGGGAACCGGGCCGACTACCTCTACGACGACGTCATCGACCTCGAGGACGCGCAGCGCGAGCACCGGCAGTTCGCCGCGGTGCTCGAGCGGTTCGCGAAGGTCTACCAGGTGCGCGCGCTCCTCGGCGACGTGCTGAAGCAGGACGAGGCGCGCGAGTTCCTGATCACCAAGACGATGGACGTCGTGAGCTCCGAGCCGCTCGCGCAGCGACTCGCCGAGATGCCGCCCGAGCAGTTCGTCGAGATGGTGATCGAGGGGACCGAGGAGGAGTCGGGCCCGGTCTCGCGGGCGCTCAACGAGGTGGGCTACGCGCTCCCCGCGCTGCCGAACCTCTTCTTCCCGCGCGACATCGGCTGCGTCGTCGGGCGGCACGCCGTGGTGGGCTCGATGCGCTACGGGGTGCGCTGGACCGAGGAGCTCCTGATCAAGGCGCTCTTCCGCTTCCACCCGGCGCTCGCCAACGCGGGGCTCCTCTACGACGGAAGCGAGGAGCGGCGCAGCAACTACACCCTCGAGGGCGGGGACGTGCACGTGCTGCGGCACGACCTCCTGGTGGTCGGCTTCAGCGAGCGCACCTCGACCGCGGCGATCGACCAGCTCTGCGACGTCGTCTTCGCGCAGGGCGAGATCACCGACGTGCTCGTCGTGGTGATGCCGAAGGAGCCGACGGCGATCCACCTCGACATGCTCTTCTCGCAGGTCGACACCGAGCTCTGCGCGATCTACCCGCCCTACTTCGTCGGGCCCGAGCGGCTCGCCGTGCTGCACCGGAAGAAGGGGCAGGACGGGGTGCGCGAGATGCCGAACTTCTTCGCCGCGCTGCGCAACGTGGGGCTTCCGCTCGAGCCCGTCTTCGTCGGCGGGCAGTATCGCACGAGCCAGGACCGCGAGCAGTGGGCCTCGGGCTGCAACTTCCTCGCGGTGCGGCCGGGGACCATCATCAGCTACCGGCGCAACGACGCGACGCTCGCCGAGCTCGAGGCGGCGGGCTTCCAGATCGTCCCGGCGGGGGAGTTCCTCACCACGCCGGGCGCGGTCGAGGGGACGGGGCGCAAGGTCATCACCGTGCAGGGGAGCGAGCTGGTGCGCGGCGGCGGCGGGCCGCGCTGCATGACGCTGCCGTTGCGCCGGAGCGAGTAGCGCCCGTGGTCGGTCTGAACGCACATCCGGAGAGCAGTCTCACCGAGCGGGTGCTCGCCCTCCTCGCCGCGGAGGGGCCGCAGCCCGCCGCGGCGCTGGCGCGGCGGGTGCTCGGCCTGCCCGACGCGCCGGGTGCGGTGAGCGACCGGCTCGCCGTGGCGCTCCTCGGCGCCGATCCGCGGGTCCGCCAGCTCAGCGACGGGCGCTGGGCGCTCGTGGCGGAGGCGCAGGGCTCGCCGCTGCTCGAGGACTGCGCCTTCGCGGTGGTGGACGTCGAGACGACGGGGATGCGCCCGGGGATCGACGACCGGATCACCGAGATCGCCATCGTCGTCGTGCACGGCGGGCGCTCGGAGCTCGTCTTCGACTCGCTCATCAATCCGGGCCGGCCCATCCCGCGGGCCGTCATGCAGGTCACGAACATCACCGACGAGATGGTGCGCGGCGCGCCCGCCTTCGCCGACGTGGCCGACCAGGTGCTGGCGGCGCTCGCCGGCCGCGTCTTCGTCGCGCACAACGCGCGCTTCGACTGGGGCTTCGTGAGCGCCGAGCTGCGCCGGGCGCGCGACGTGACGCTCGCGGGCCCGCGGCTCTGCACCGTGCGCCTCGCCCGCAAGCTGGTGCGCGAGGTGAAGAGCTGCGGGCTCGACAATCTCACCCAGCACTTCGGCTTCGACAACGCGGCGCGCCACCGCGCCGCCGGCGACGCGGTCGTCACCGCGCAGCTCCTCGCGCATCTCCTGCGCCGCGCGCGCGAGGGCGGGGCGCGCACGCTCCAGGACCTCGCGCTCCTCGAGCAGGCGCGGAGCGCCGCCGTGCGCCGCAAGCGGCTCGCCTCGCCCTCGGAGCCGCGCGCCGATTCCTGCCCGGAGGGTCCGGCATGACCACCTCGCTCCCGCGGACGCTGCACCACACCTTCACGGTCGGCCGTCTTCGCTGCCACCTCCTCGAGGGCGGGCTGCAGCGGCTCGACGGCGGCGCCATGTTCGGCGTGGTGCCGAAGCCGCTGTGGGAGACGCGGATCGCTCCGGACGAGCGGAACCGCATCCCGCTCGCGATGCGCTGTCTCCTGATCGAGCATCCCGGCGGCCCCGTGCTCGTCGACACCGGTCTCGGCAACAAGGAGGACCGGAAGTTCATGGACATCTACGGCGTCGAGAACGCGGGGCTCGAGGGGGCGACCCAGCTCGAGGACGCGCTCGGCGCCGCGGGCATCCTCCCGCGCGACGTGCGCTGGGTGATCAACACCCATCTCCACTTCGACCACGCCGGCGGCAACACCACGCTCGACCCCGAGCTCGAGGGCGACCCGCGCCGGCGCGTGCGGCCGACGTTCGAGCACGCGACCTACGTCGTGCAGCGGGGCGAGCTCGAGTTCGCCCGCCACCCGAACGAGCGCACCCGGGCGAGCTATCTGCCGCACAACTTCGAGCCCGTGGCCGCGGCCGACCGCTGGCGGCTGCTCGAGGGCGAGGCGGAGGTGCTTCCCGGCATCGGCGTGATGCTCACGCCGGGGCACGTGCCGTTCCACCAGTCGGTCGTCGTGCGCGACGGCGGCGACACGCTCGTCTTCCTCGCCGACCTGATCCCGACGTCGGCGCATCTGCCGCTCCCCTGGATCATGGGCTACGACCTGGAGCCGCTGCGCACGCTCGAGTCGAAGCGCGCCCTCCTCGACCGCGCCGCCGCGGAGGGCTGGCGGCTCGTCTTCGAGCACGATCCGCGCGTGGCGATGGGCCGCGCGGTGCGAGCGGGGAAGGGTGTCGGGCTCGAGGAGACGCTCGAGGTCGGGCCGGAGGCGTAGCCGGGTGCCCGCCGGGGCGCGCCGCGGTTGACACGTCCCCGGGCCACCCTTACATTCCCTCGGTTCTCGAAGCGGAGAGTGAAGACTCTCCCACCCTCGAGCCCGTCGGATGGCTGCTCCGCTCCGGTCCCCCTCCGGATTCCGGCTGCAGACGGCCCCGACGGCGCGACCGGGTCCCCACGCGCGCCGGCGCCGGCTCCTCGGAGCCCGTTTTCCCGCCCAGGCGCGTTCGTGACGGACACCCGGATCGCTCGCCGGGTGTCCGTTTCTGTTTCTCGCACGCTGGAGGCACGCACTGTCCACGCACGACCGCGAACGACCCACGACTGATCGCGAGCGCCGGACCCGCATCAACCGGATGATCCGGATCAGCCCGGTGCGGGTCATCGACTCCGACGGCACCCAGCTCGGCGTCCTCCCCGTCGAGGAGGCGCTGGCGCGGGCCCAGGAGAAGGGGCTCGATCTCGTGGAGGTGGCGCCGACGGCCCGGCCTCCCGTGGTCAAGATCATGGACTACGGGAAGTACAAGTTCGAGGAGGCCAAGGCGGCGCGTGCGGCGAAGAAGAAGCAGCACGTGATCCAGCTGAAGGAAGTGAAGTACCGTCCCGGAATCGACGACCACGATTTCGAGTTCAAGACCCGCCACGCGCGGGAGTTCCTGAAGGACGGCAACAAGGTCAAGGTCACCATGATGTACCGCGGCCGGCAGCTCGCCCACGTCGAGTTCGGCAAGGCGGTCCTCGACCGGGTGGCCCAGGCGCTCGCCGACATCGGCAAGGTGGAGATGGAGCCGAAGCTCGAGGGGCGCAACATGACGATGGTGCTCGCGCCGAGGTAAGGCGGGGCGGCGGAAGCTCAACGGAGAATCGAATGCCGAAGATGAAGACGAAGCGCGCCGCCATGAAGCGCTTCACCAAGACCGGGACGGGGAAGCTGAAGCGCTTCCACGCCAACCACAGCCACATCCTGACGAAGAAGACGCGGAAGCGGAAGAACAAGCTCAAGAAGGGTGACTACGTGAGCTCGGCCGATTTCCCGCGCGTCAGCCGCCTGCTCCAGGCCTAAGGGGGATCGACCATGCCTCGCGTAAAGAGCGGCGTTGCGCACCACGCCCGCAAGAAGAAGTACATGGAAGCCGCCAAGGGCGCCCGCGGCGCCCGCAGCAAGCTCTACAAGGCGGCCAAGGAGACGGTCGAGCGCGGGATGGCCTACGCCTACCGCGATCGGCGCAAGAAGAAGAGCGAGTTCCGCGCGCTCTGGATCACGCGCATCAACGCCGCCGCCCGCATCCACGGGCTGAGCTACAGCCGCCTCATGGCGGGGCTCAAGAAGGGCGGCGTCGAGGTCAACCGGAAGGTCCTCGCCGACCTCGCCGTGCGCGACCTCGAGGCGTTCGGCCGGCTGGCCGAGGTCGCCAAGAGCAACCAGTAGGCGCCGCCGCGCGTGCGCTGCCGCGCGGGCCTCGTGGGGCCGCCGCACCCGTGCGGTCGGCCCCACGTGCGTTCGCACCCCCGACGTCCGACCGCGTCCTCCGTTTCGGGACTGACCGATGGCTGAACTGACCGGGCATCCGACCCTCGACGCCCTGCTGCCGCGCCTCGAGGCCGTCGCGGCCCTCGACGCCCCCGCGCTCGACGCCGAGCACACGGCGATCCTCGGCCGCAAGAGCGGCGTGCTCACCACCGCGCTCAAGGAGCTGCCGACGCTCCCCGTCGAGGAGCGCCGCTCCTACGGCGCCGCCGTGAACCAGCTCAAGCAGCGCTTCGAGGCCGCCTTCGAGGCGCGCCGCGCCGCGCTCGCCGAGGCGGCGCGCCGCCGCGCCGAGGCGGCGTTCGACCCGACCATGCCGGCCCGCCGCCGCTGGAGCGGGGCGGAGCACCCGGTCACGACCGTGATCGACGAGATCGTCGGCATCTTCCGCGAGCTCGGCTTCGCCGTCGCCGTGGGGCCGGAGGTCGAGAGCGAGTGGTACAACTTCCACGCGCTCAACTTCCCGCCGAACCACCCGGCGATGGACATGCACGACACGCTCTACGTCGACGGCGCGCCGCTGCCGGGCACGGACGGCGGGCGGCAGCTCCTGCGCACCCACACGTCGCCGGTGCAGATCCGGACGCTGCTCGAGTCGCAGCCGCCGGTGCGCGTCGTGATTCCGGGCATGGTCTACCGCAACGACCCGTTCGATCCCTCGCACGCCCCGGCGTTCCAGCAGATCGAGGGGCTCGCGGTGGACGAGGGGATCTCGTTCGTGGACCTCAAGGCGACGCTCATCCACTTCGCGCGGCGCTTCTTCGCGCCCACGACGCGGACGCGGTTCCGCCCGTCGTTCTTCCCGTTCACCGAGCCCTCGGCCGAGATGGACGTCGAGTGCCAGCTCTGCCGCGGCGCGGGCTGCCCCGCGTGCAAGCAGACCGGGTGGATGGAGATCCTGGGCTGCGGCATGGTGCACCCGCAGGTGCTCGAGAACTGCGGCGTGGACAGCGAGCGCTACACCGGCTGGGCCTTCGGCATGGGCCCCGGCCGCATCGCCATGCAGCGCTACGGGCTCCGCGACATCCGCCTCCTCTACGAGGGCGACATGCGCTTCCTGACGCAGTTCGCCCCGGATCATTCCCGGACCGACGACCGGACCGCCGATCGATGAACGTCTCGCGCAACTGGCTCGAAGGCTTCCTGCGCCGCCCGCTCGACACCGACGACGTCGTGCGCCGGCTCGCCATGCTCGGCGCGCCGGTGGACGCCGTCGAGCCCCTGCACGCCGGGCTCGAGGGGATCATCGTGGGGCTCGTCGAGGAGGTGCGGCAGCACCCCAACGCCGACCGCCTGCGCGTCTGCACCGTGAACGACGGCACCGACGTGCGGCGCAACGTCGTCTGCGGCGCGCCGAACGTGGCCGCCGGCCACAGGTATCCGTTCGCCCCGGTGGGCGCCTCGGTGCCCGTGGGCAAGGGCGGCGCGCCGATGACGATCGAGCGCGCCAAGCTCCGCGGCGAGACCAGCGAGGGCATGCTCTGCTCGGCGCGCGAGCTCGGGCTCGGTCAGGACCACACCGGGCTCTGGGAGCTCGACACCGACGCGGCGCCCGGCACGCCGCTCCTCGCGGCCTACCCGCTGCGCGACGACCGGCTCGTCGTGGACGTGACGCCGAACCGCCCCGACCTGCTCGGGCACAAGGGCGTGGCGCGCGAGCTCGCGGCGAGCTACGGCGTGCCGTTCCGTCTGCCGCAGCTCCCCGGCTCGCTCGCCCCCGACGTGCCGCCGGCGCGGCGACACCAGCACGAGGGCGCGGCCGGCGGCGTGCGGGTCGCGATCGAGGACGCGGAGGGCTGCCCCCGCTTCCACGCCGCCGTGATCCGCGGCATCACCGTCGGACCCTCGCCCGAGTGGCTGCGGCGGCGGCTCGAGGCGGTGGGCGTGCGCTCGATCAACAACGTGGTGGATGCCACGAACTACGTGATGTTCGAGCTGAACCAGCCGATGCACGCCTACGACGTCGCGACCCTCGCGGGCCCCGCGGTCGTCGCGCGGCGCGCCCGGGCGGGCGAGACGCTCACGACGCTCGACGGCGTCGCGCGCACGCTCACCGACGACATGACCGTCATCGCCGACGCCGAGCGGGTGATCGGCGTCGCGGGCGTCATGGGCGGCGCGAACACCGAGGTGAGCGACGCCACGCGCGACGTCTTCCTCGAGTGCGCCTGGTTCGAGCCGGCGCGCATCCGCCGCACCCGCCGCGCGCTGGGCCTGAGCACCGACGCGAGCTACCGCTTCGAGCGCGGCGTGGACCTCTGGAACGGGATGGAGGCGCTCCGCCGCTGCATCGAGCTCGTGCTCCTCACCGCCGGCGGGGAGCTTGCCGAGGCGCCGGTGGACTGCTGGCCCCAGACCACGCACCCGCCGCGCATCTTCCTGCGGCTCCCGCGCGTGGCGCAGGTGCTGGGCGTCGAGCTGCCGCAGCACACGGTCGAGAAGTATCTCGTCGCGGTGGGCTGCACGGTGGTCGCCAAACCCGAGGACCAGCGCATCGCGGTGGACGTCCCCGGCTGGCGGCCCGACCTGGCGCGCGAGATCGACCTCATCGAGGAGATCGCGCGCCAGCACGGCTACGACGAGTTTCCGAGCGACCTGCGGCGCTTCCGCGTCGGCACGCTGCCCGATGCGCCGGTCGAGGTGGCGAGCGCGCGCGTGCGCCGCGGGCTCGTGGCGCAGGGGCTCTTCGAGGCGGTGACGCTCCCGATGGGCCCGGCCGACGCCGACGAGAGCGTCCCGCTCCTCAATCCGCTGAGCGCCGAGGACGCGGCGCTGCGGCGGCGCCTCCTGCCGGGACTGCTGCGCCAGGTGGAGCTCAACTGGCGCAACCAGGTGCGCGACGTGCGCCTCTTCGAGATCGGCACGGTCTTCTCGCGCGCGATCGCGACCGAGCGGCCCGCGGAGGAGCGGCGCGTCGCCGGGGTCGTCACCGGCGCGCGCGAGCCGGCCCACTGGACCGGCCCCGGGCCCGACGTCGATCCCTGGGACTGCAAGGGGCTCTTCGAGGCCGCCGTCGCCCTGGCAAATCCGGGAGCGTCGGTGCAAGTTGAGGGCACCGCATGGGTCGCTCGCACCGCCGACGGTCGGATCGTCGGTCACGCCGGGCCGCAGGCGGCCGACGGCCCCCCGTGGGCCGCGGCGGTCTACGGCTTCGAGGTCGTGGTGGATCCCGCGGCCCGTGCGGCCGCGCCGCTGCGCCCGCTCCCGGTGACGCCGGCCTCGGGCCGCGATCTCGCGCTCGTCCTCCCGCTCGGCCTGCGGGTGGCGGAGGTGGAGGCGGTGATCCGCCGCGCGGGCGGAGCGCTCCTCGAAGGCGTGACCGTCGCCGACGAGTATCGCGGGGCGGGGCTGCCGGACGGGACGCGGAGCGTGCTCTTTCATCTGACCTTCCGCGACCCCGGGCGCACGCTCGAGACGGCGGAGGTGGACAAGGCGGAGGCGCGGGTGCTGGCTGCGCTGCAGCGGGACCTGGGCCTCCAGCGTCGCGGAGAGTGACCGTGGCATATTCCTACGAGCGCCCCGATCTGAAGGCGCTCGACGAGCTGGAGACGCTGCTGCGCCACCTGGGCGACGAGCTGGCCGCGTGGCGGCGGCGCTCGCTCAAGGCGGAGGCGGAGCTCGCCGAGCTGCGCGGCCGGGGCGGCGTCACCGTGGGGCCCGAGCTGACGCAGGCGCGCCAGCGGCTCGTGGAGCTCGAGACCGAGAATCAGGCGCTGCGCTCGCGCATCGACGCCGCCAAGGAGCGCGTGCGGCTCCTGGCCGCCCGCCTCGCCTTCCTGGAGCAGGGCGGGGAGGGGGCCGCATGAGCGGCCCCCAGGCGAAGAACGCCGTCCGCGTCACGATCGGCGGCGAGGAGTACTCGGTGCGCTCCGAGCTGCCGCCGGAGTACACGCGCGAGGTGGCGGCCTACGTGGACGCCGCGCTCAAGCGCGTGCGCGACATGCTGCCCAGCCTCGAGACGCACAAGGTGGCGATCCTCGCCGCGCTCGCGATCACGGACGAGCTGTTCCAGGCGCGTCGCGGCGACCGCGACATCGCGCAACGGCTGCACGCGCTGGGCGACGACCTCGCGCGCCTGCTGCCGCCGGCGAAGCGCGGCAGCCGCGCCTCGGGGCACGCGGCGGTCGTCGCCGAGGCGCCGGCGTCGTCCGCGCCGTCGTCGCCGACCTGATTCCTTGACCGCCGCTCTCCCTCTGACCCTTGCGCGGCCGGGCGGTTCGACCGCCGCCGTGCCGGAGCCATAGCATGCCCGAAACACTCCTCCTCCCGCTCGTGGCGGGCGTCGCGGCGGGCCTGGCGGTCGCCTTCGCCGTGATCCTGGGCTACGTCCGGCGCCAGCAGCGGAGCGCCTCGGGGATCGTCGCGTCGGCGCACGCCGAGGCCGAGCGGCTGCGCGCCGAGGCAAGGCAGGAGACCGAGCGGCTGCGGACGGAGGCCGAGCGCGAGGCGGCGCGCGAGACCGAGCGGCTGCGCGCCGAGGCGCAGCGCGACGCCGAGGCGGCGCGGGCGGCCGCGGTGCTCGAGGGGCGGATGGAGACGCTCCGGGTGCGCGAGGAGCTCGAGCGCGAGGTGCAGCGCCGGCGCGAGGAGTTCGAGCGCCTCGAGCGCCGGGTGGACGAGCGCGGCCGCGCGCTCGACCGCAAGCAGGAGGAGGTCGAGAACCAGGAGCGCGCCTTCGCCCGCCGCGAGCAGGGACTCGCGCAGCGCGAGGGCGCGCTCGTCGCGCGCGAGGGGGAGATCGACCGCCTCGTCCAGGAGCAGCGCGCCAAGCTCGAGCGCGTCGCGGGGCTCAGCGCCGAGGAGGCGCGGCAGCAGATCCTCCAGCGGGTCGAGGACGAGGCGCGCAGCCAGGCCGGCCAGCTCGTGCGCGACATCAAGGAGCAGGCGCGCCGCGGCGCCGAGCGCGAGGCGCGCCGCATCATCGCGATGGCGATCCAGCGCCTCGGCGCCGAGACGACGGCCGAGACGACGGTGGCCGCCGTCGCCCTGCCGAGCGACGAGATGAAGGGCCGCATCATCGGCCGTGAGGGGCGGAACATCCGCGCCTTCGAGACCGCCACCGGCGTGGACCTCATCATCGACGACACGCCCGACACGGTGATCGTGAGCTGCTTCGACCCCGTGCGGCGCGAGGTCGCCCGCCGCGCGCTCGAGGCGCTCATCGTCGACGGGCGCATCCACCCGGGGCGGATCGAGGAGATCGTGGCCCGGGTGCAGAAGGAGCTCGACGCCCAGCTCGTCGAGCTCGGCGAGCAGGCGGTCTACGAGACCGGGGTGCACGGGATGCACCCCGAGCTCATCAAGCTCGTCGGCCGCATGCGCTACCGGACGAGCTACGGGCAGAACATCCTCGAGCACTCGAAGGAAGTCGCCCACCTCGCCGGGGCGATGGCGGCCGAGCTGCACCTCGACGTCGCCCTCGCCAAGCGCGGCGCGCTGCTGCACGACGTCGGCAAGGTGCTCACCCACGACTCCGACCTCACGCACGTCGAGCTCGGCGTCGAGGTGGCGCGCCGGTACGGCGAGAGCGCGGCGGTCATCAACTGCATCCAGGCCCACCACGACGACGTGCCGCACGAGAGCGCCGAGTCGGTGCTGGTGCAGGCGGCCGACGCGATCAGCGGCAGCCGCCCCGGCGCGCGGCGCGAGGCCTACGACACCTACGTGAAGCGGCTGGCGAAGCTCGAGGAGATCGCCAACGCCTTTCCCGGCGTCGAGAAGAGCAGCGTGATCCAGGCGGGGCGCGAGATCCGCGTCGTCGTCACCCCCGAGCAGGTGGACGACGGACAGGCGGCGGCGCTCAGCGAGTCGATCGCGCGCAAGGTGGAGAACGAGCTGCAGTACCCCGGCCAGATCAAGGTCGTGGTGATCCGCGAGACCCGCGCCGTGGACTACGCCAAGTGAGCGCGACGATTCTCGACGGCGCGGCGCTGGGGAAGCAGATCCGCGCGGAGGTGGCCACCGAGGTCGCCCGGCTCGCGGCCGACGGGCTCCGGCCCGGCCTCGCCGTGGTGCTGGTGGGCGAGGACCCGGCGAGCCAGGTCTACGTGCGCAGCAAGCACCGCGCGTGCATCGAGGCCGG
>DASTSO010000154.1:0-16518 GCA_035760645.1 Gemmatimonadales bacterium | reverse complement strand
GCCGGCGCCGCGACCGTCACGCTGGCCGTATCCGCCTGCCCGCTCTCGGCCCTGGCGATCACGCGGTAGGTGCCGGCCGTGGTGCCCGCCGTGTAGAGCCCGCCGCTGGTGATCGTGCCGCCCGTGGCGGTGTAGGTGACCGCCACGCTCGCGCTCGAGCCGTCGCTCAGCTTGCCCGCCGCGCTGAACTGCTGCGTGGCGCCGCTCGCGAGCGACAGGCTCCCCGGGGTGAGCACCACCGCCTGGAGGGTCGGCGTGGGCGCGGGGGCGGGCGCCGGGGCCTCCGTCTGAATGGTCACCCGCGCCGTGTCGGCGATCGTGCCGCTCGACTGGCGCGCGATGACGAGGAAGCTCCCGGTCGTGGCGCCGGCGGTGTAGAGGCCGCCCGCGTCGATGCTGCCGCCGGTCGCCGTCCAGGTCACGGCCACCGGGGTGGCGGAGCCGTCGCTCAGCGTGCCGGACGCCGCGAAGGCGAGCTTGGCCCCCGGCGCGAGCGTCGCGGGATCGGGGCTGACGGTGATCGAGGCGAGACTGGGAGTGGGAGGAATCACCACCACGGTCGACGTGTCGGCCTTCTTCCCCTTGCCGTAGCGGCGCAGGGCGACGAGCTGGTAGGTGCCGGGATCGGAGGCGCTGAAGAGACCGTCACGGCTGACGCTGCCGCCCGTGGCGCTCCATTCGATGTCGTTGAGAGCGAGGCTGTCGCCGTCGGACGAGAGGCCGAAGGCGGTGAAACGGGTCGGCTGGTAGACTTCGGCGGTCAGGCGCTTGGGAGACACCACAACCGTGGCATTCGCGACGTCGGCAGGCTGGTCGGGGGCGAGGCCGGTGCCGGCATCGGCACCGCAGGCCGCCAGGAGAAGCACACCGGCGGCCGGCACGAGTCTGGACGCCGCGAGGCGCCGCGAAAGCTTGAAGGTGTAGGTCATGTGGTGGGATTCCCTCGTTGCTCACTCCTTGCCGTCTTTCCCCAACCAGTCCCGGTCCCGGCCACCACCCTTGGGGCAGGGCGCGGTTATGCACACCTCGGGCCAAGGTAAGTAGATTGTTGTACACAAATCTTTGACACTCATGTGGATACGAGCTACATACCTTTATGGTATAGCTACTTACAATCCTCCATAAATTGCATCTTCCGGATGGGTCCGCCCAGAACGCGACACTCGAGGGCCGAAAACACGCCGGCCGCCCCCAGGGGGCGGCCGGCGTGTTTTGCGAGTCGAGCGGCAATTGGGAGCGCCGCCGCCTAGGGCGAGACCGCCTCCCGGAGCCAGGTCTCCAGCCGGTCGAGGTCGCCCGCGCGGAGGCGGCCATGAGTGGGGAGGGTGAGGAGCCGGTCGGTGAGGCAGCGGGCCCCCGCCAACCCCTCCCCCGGGTTGGCGAGGCGGACACGGAGCGCGGGCAGGTCGGCGAGCGCGCGCGGATAGCCTGGCATGATGCCGAGCCGGCGCCCCGCCGCGAGCCGGCCCTCGTCCTGGGAGGCATCGCCGAGGACGACCACCGGGAGACGGAGCCAGCCGGGCACCGCCCCCGGGGCGCCCGCGACCGGGCGCAGGGAGCCGGCCGGGAGCGCGGCCAGCACGTCGAGCAGCCGGGCCGCGTGCCGCCGGCGCACCGCCGCCTCCTCCGCGGCAAGCGCCCGGGTCCGCTCCAGCGTGCCGAGGATGAAGGCCGGCGGGGCGCCGGGGGCCGCCGGCTCCCGGTAGTGGGTCTCGCCGAGGCCCAGGAACGGGAGCGCCGCGGGCAGGCCGTAGAGCGCGGGGCGGGCGAGGATCCACTGCGCGACGCTCGCCGCGAGCGGCCGCAGGCCGCGACCGGCGGCCGGCGTGCGCTCGGCCCGCACGGTGGCGAGCGCCCGGAGCCCCCGCTCGTCGTTGGCGAGCAGCGCCCCCCCGCCTCCACCCGTCATCCCCTTCCCCCGCCCGAAGCTCAGCACGCCCAGGGAGCCGAGCGCGCCCGCCGGCCGGTCGCCGAAGCGGATCCCGGTGCCCTGAGCCGCGTCCTCGACCAGGAGCGCACCGGCCCCCGCGGCAAGCCGGCGCACGCGCTCGATATCGACCGGCACCCCGTACAGGTGGGCGACGACCACGGTGCGCGCCCCCTGCTCGAGCGCCCGGCAGAGCGAAGCCTCGTCGGGGCCGAGCGTGGCGGGATCGACGTCGTAGAGCAGCACCGGCACGTCGGCGCCCGCTGCCGCGGTGGCGATGTCGTAGCAGCAGTAGGCGGGGAGCGCGACGGGGGTCGCGCCGAGCCGGGCGGCGGCGCGCAGCGCGAGGGTGAGGGCCGAGGTGCCGCTGTCCGTGAGGAGCACCTCGCGCGCGCCGAACTCGGTCGCGAGCCAGCGCTCGAGGCGCGCGGCGGCGGTCCCGGCCGCAGCGGGACCGCCGAGCATCGTGCGGACGCCGGCGGCGAGCGCGCCGGGGGTGAGCGGCGAATGGACCGGCGGCTGGTGACGCAGGGAAGCGATCACGCTCCGCCCCCCGATCGAGTGGCGCGGTGCCCCGACGGCGGCATCAGGGAATGCAACGGACGATCCGCGGCCCCAGCGCGGTGGCGACGGGCAGCGGCAGCCGCTTCCAGAGGCGGGGACCCCACGCATACGCCCCGTCATCGGGCGAGGGGGTGTGCACCGCCGTCGCGTCGGCATCGGCCGGGGCGCCCGGGGCGTGCTGGTACCACCAGAGCGGCTCGTCCTCCGCGCCCCACTGCCGCTTGAAGCGGTGGGTGCCGCCGCCGGGCGTGCAGCGGCCGAAATTGAAGCGCCGCAGCCCGGCGGCCATCGCGCGCTCCATGAAGGCCCAGTAGAGCAGCATGTTCGGCGCGATCCGGTTGAACTCCGTGAGCGCCGAGGCCCAGGTCATCTCGAACTCGTCGCCCCAGACGAACCCCGCGCCGCAGGCGATCGGCCGGTCGCCGAGCCAGGCGCAGCCGAACCACGCGTCGTCCGGGAAGGTCCGCATCAGCGCCTCGAAGAGGCGGGCCGGCTGGGTCGGCGTGCCGAGGTCGCGCATGTGCCGCGCGAAGACGGCGAAGAACGGCGCCACCTGGTCCGCGCCGAAGCGCACCGTGACGCCTTCTTTCTGCGGCCGCCGCACCTGGCTGCGGAGCTTGGCCGGGAAGCGCTTCATCAGCGCCTCGGGCCCCTCCGTGGGGAGGTCGAGCACGACGGTGATCTTGCGGTGCGAGACGGGGAGGTCGAGCGGCTGCGGTCCCCGGCTGCGCAGCTCGACGAGCTTCACCCCCGCCGCCTCGCCCCGTGCGACCGCGGCGGCGGCGAGCGCCCGCACCGCCTCGGCGCTGCCGAGCGGGCCGCCGTAGTTGACGAAGGGGAGCGAGACGAGATAGCGGCCGAAGAGCACGCTCCGGACGAGCACGAGCGGCAGCACGCCGGCGAGCGCGCCCGTCGTCGCGTCGCGCGCAACGAGGTACGGGCAGTCGTGCCGGAGCACGCCGCCGATGACGTCGCGCCAGCCGTGCAGGTGGAAGTGGGTCCAGCCGGGCTGCCGCCGCACGAACGCGTCCCACTCGGCGGGCGTGCCGTCGAAGCGCTCGACGCGCAGCTGCGCGCCCGCGGCCGATGCGCGCGGCGCCGTGGTGAGGTCGGCCCTCACGCGGGGAGCGAGGTCGAGAGCGGCGCCGCCGCCGGGCGGGGCCGCGCGCCGGCGGCGCGATCGACGGGCGCGGGCGTCGTGCGCCCGAAGTCGTAGTGGTGCGCGATCGCCGTGAAGCGGAACTCCCCGCAGAGCCGCTCGAGCCGCGGCAGCGTGCGGGCGAGCCCGCCGTAGTGGCGGCGGCGCGTGAGCCAGGACGTCGGCAGCTTCGGCTGTTCGACGTCGATCTCCCACGGATGGATGTAGAAGACCGCCGGGACGCCGCGCGCCGCGGCCTGCCGGAAGGCGGCCCGCACGACGCCGAAGGGCAGCTGCCTTAGGTAGCCGCCGCCGGCGGCCGGGAGGCGCAGACCCGCGAGGGTCATCGTCGCGAGCGGGAGCTCCAGCAGGGTGCCGGCGCGGCGCTCGATCAGGTGCGGCTCGCACGGCGCGCCCGGATAGCCGTAGTCGGGGCGCCGGATCGGGAAGAGGCTCGAGTCGTAGCGGTAGCCTTCCTCCAGGAGCACGTCGAACGCCCATTCGACACCCGGCCGGATCGAGAAGCTGGGGGCCCGGAAGCCGTGCACCGGCCGGCCCGTCACGTCCTCGAGCGCCGCCTTCGCGTCCCGCACGTCGGCGCGGAACTCCGCCGGCGAGAGCGTCCAGACCCGGCGGTGCCAGTAGCTGTGGCAGGCGATCTCGTGCCCCGCGTCGGCGATGCGGCGCACCACCCACGGATGGCTGCGGGCGACCCAGCCCAGCGTGAAGAACGTGCCGTGGGCGCCGTGACGGGCGAGCAGGTCGAGCAGCCGGTCCACCGAGCGCTCGACGCGCGACGGCAGCCGCGTCCACTCGTCGCGCGCCACGATCTGCTCGAACGCGGTCACCTGGAAGTACTCCTCCACGTCGACCGTGAAGAAGTGCACCGGCTCGGCCGAGACCGGCGCCGGCGCGAGCGGGGGCGAGGCGGAGACGCTCATCGCGTGTGCTCCCGGAGGAGCGGCTCGGCGTCGGAGACGAGCGGCGGGAGCAGGTCGTCGGCGCGGCGCCGCGGGGGACGCAGGCGGCCGTTCTCGTCGCGTGCGCGCAGGCGGTAGAGCGGACGCCGCGAGGCGTGGAGGTGGACGATCATCTCGCCCACGAGCCCCAGCGCGATGGACTGCGCGCCGAGCGTGACGAGGAGGACGCCGAGGAGGAGCACGGGCCGGTCCGCCACGGAGCGGTCGGCGAATTCGCGTTGCAGCAGCAGCAGCATGAGGATCAGGCCGCCCACGGCGCCGAGAGCGCCGCCGACGAGTCCGAAGAAGCGGAGGGGTTTGTCGGTGAAGCGCAGCAGGAAGCTGAGACCGAGGACGTCGATGAGCCGCCGCAGGTAGACGCCGGGGCCGTAGACCCGGCCGGCGTGCGCGGCCGGGTGCACCTGACTGTCCACCTCGGCCACGGTGAAGCCCTCGCGCAGCGCGAACAGCGGCAGGAAGCGCACGAAATCGCCGTAGACGCGCACCTCGTCGAGCACCGCCGGCCGCATCGCGCGCACGCCGGAGCCGACGTCGTGCAGCTTGCCGCCGGCGAGCCGCCCGATGGCGAGGTGGAGCACGCGGGTCTGGAGGCGGTTGATGAGCGAGTCGTGCCGCGGCCAGCGCCGCGCGACGGCGAAGTCGGCGCCGGCCTCGACCGCCTGCACGAGGGCGGGCACGGCCGCCGCCACCACCTGGCGGTAGGCGGGCACCGTCGCCACGATCCGCCCGCGCGCCGCGGCGGCCGCCACCTTGTGCAGATGCGTCTCGCTGACGCCCTGCCCGACCATCAGCACGCGCACCGGCTCGCCGCGCTGCTGCAACTCCTCGAGGGACCCGGCCAGCCGCGCCCAGCCCTGGCGCACGACGAAGATGAACTCGAACCGGTAGCCCGCCTCGCGCAGCGGGGCCGCGAACTCCTCGTAGAGCGAGCCGAGCGGTTCGGGCCGCTCGACGACCGGCACGACTACCGACAGGTCCAGGGCATGCGCGGTCATCCGTGATTCTCTCTCACCAGGGGGAGGAGCTCGGGCTCGTCTTCGCGGACCTTGTGCAGCGCCACCTCGGCGACGAGCCCCAGCATGAGCAGGTAGCCCGCGAGCATCAGCCACAGCAGGGCGACGCCCGGCAGCACGAAGCGCACGTCCGCCTCCGGCCGCCGGTGCAGCTCGGCGATCCACGTGGCCGAAGCGAAGAGCGCCGAGAGCGCGAGCGCCCCCGCGGCGCCGAAGCCGAAGAACCGGAGCGGGTGCTCGCGGAACCAGGAGATCAGGGTGATCGTCAGCAGGTCGGCGAGGATCTTGAGGATGCGCGACAGGCCGTACTTGCTCGTGCCGTGCACGCGCGCGTGGTGCCGCACCGGCAGCTCGGTGATGCGTGCGCCGGCGGTGGCGGCCGCGAGCGCCGGCAGGAAGCGGTGCATGTCGGAGTAGAGCGCCATGCGGTCCAGCGTCCAGCGGCGGTAGGCCTTGAGCGAGCAGCCGTTGTCGCGGATGTCCACCTTGGTGATCGCGCGGATGATCCGGTTGGCGACCCAGGAGGGGAGCTTGCGCGTGATCAGCGCGTCCTGCCGCCGCAGCCGGTAGCCGGCGACCAGATCGTACCCCTCCTCGAGCTTGGCCACGAGCACCGGGATGTCGCGGGGATCGTTCTGCAGGTCGCCGTCCATGCTGACGACCACCTCGCCCCGGGCCTCGTCGAAGCCGGCCTGCATCGCCTGGGTCTGGCCGTAGTTGCGGGCCAGGGCGACGAGGCGCACCCGCGGATCGGCGATCGAGAGCGCGGCGATCACCTCCGCCGTGCGGTCGGTGCTGCCGTCGTCGACGAGGAGCAGCTCCCAGGCCCCGTCCGGCAACGCCGCGCGCACCGCGTCGACGAGCGGCCCGACGTTCTCCTCCTCGTTGTAGACCGGCACCACCACGCTCAGCCGGGGATCGTCAACCGCCATCGGCCCTCACCGGGGTTCGGGAAGTCGCCACCGGCGCGGGCCGGGTGCAACCTGGGTGCCACGATCTCTCCGCCTCGGGGCCCGCGCGAGCAGCGTTTTCGGCCGAAAGGGAGCGCGGCGCGCCGGATGGTTCCGCGGGGCTGTTGCGCGGGAGCCGCAGGGGTGTCGGGGCGGTACCAAGGTAGAACCGGTCCCCGAGCGTCCACTAGGGCACCCGTCACAGGGCGCCCGCCGCGGGGCGCCCGTCGCGGGACACCGGCGGTCGCCCGCCGTGGCGCACCCTGCCGCCCGGGGTACGTTTCGTGCGACCCGGATACCTGCATGACCGACGTCACGCACCACCCGGCAGAAGGGAGCGCGATGCGCCTCGAAGCACCGGAGCCATCGCCCGCGGCGAACACGGCGGAGCCGCCGACGGCGACCGCAGCAGCGGGCCCGGGCCGTCGACGGCTGCGGCTCGCGCTCAAGCTCGCCGGCTCGGCGCTGCTCCTCGCCTGGGTGCTCCGCGGCACCCGGCTCGCCGACGTCTGGGCCGCGATCCGGGCCGCCCGCGCCGCGCCGCTCGTCCTCGCCTTCCTGCTGCAGTTCGTCGGCGTCTGGATCAGCGCCCGCCGCTGGCGCGTGCTGCTCCGCGCGCAAGGCGTCGAGGCCCCGGTGCGCTTCCTCGCCGCCTCGTTCATGGTGGGCTCCTTCTTCAACAACTTCCTCCCCTCCACCATCGGCGGCGACGCGGTGCGGATCTACGACTCGCACCGCGCCGGGGTCTCCCGCACGGCCGCGGTGGCGGTGATCCTGGTCGACCGGCTGCTCGGCCTGCTCGTCCTGATGCTCTTCGCGCTCGCCGGCCTCCTCCTGAGCCCGCGCCTCACGGCCGACCTCCCCGCCCTGGGTCTGTGGGTCGCCCTCGGCACCACGGCGCTCGCGGGTGCGGTCGCCGTCATCTTCGTTCCGCTGCCCGGCCTCGCCCCGCTCGCGCGCGCGCTCGCGGCGCGGCTCCCCGCCGCCGGCGCGCGACTCGTCGCCAAGGTGCGCGACGCCTTCGCCGCCTACCGCGACGCGCACCGCACCCTCGGCGTGGCGCTCGCGTGGTCGGTCGCCCTGCAGGCGAACGTGGTGCTCTTCTACGTGCTGGTGGCGCAGGCGCTCGGCCTGCCGGTCGCGTGGGCGAACTTCCTGCTGATCGTCTCCGTCGCGCTCGTCGTGACGCTGCTGCCGATCTCGATCAACGGCATCGGGCTGCGCGAGAACACCTTCGCCGTGCTGCTCGCCCCCTTCGGCGTGGCGAGCGCCGACGCGCTCGCCTTCGCGTGGCTCGCGTACCTGCTGCTGCTGGGCGGCAGCGCGATCGGGGGCGTGGTGTACGCGGTGAGGCGGTAGGCCGGGCGGCGGGTCAGGCGGTGGCGGCGGGCTCGCGGGTGCCTACGGGACGGGCGGGGACGCCGACGGCGATCGCGTAGGCGGGCACGTCGCGCGTGACGACGGCGCCGGCGCCGATCACGGCGCCGCGGCCGATGGTGACGCCGTCCACCACGGTGACGCCCGCGCCGAGCCAGCAGCCCTCGCCGATGCGCACGCCGCGGCCGGGCAGCGGGCGACGGCTCACCGGCTCGTCGAGCGGACCGCGCGGGTCGTAGGCGCCGCCGCCGATGTAGCAGCGGCCGGCGAGCATGGTGTCGGCGCCGATCTCGATCCCGCCGTCCGCGTAGAGCATCGAGCGCGCGCCGATGTTGACGCGGGGGCCGAGGCGCAGGTACCCGCCCTTGCCGCTCAGGATGCAGTCGCGGCTGACGAGCACCTCGTCGCCCAGGACGAAGTCGCCGGGGCCGCAGCCCTTGGCGTCGAAGTGGCAGCCCTCGTCCACCAGCACCCCGCGGCCGATCCACATCCGGCCCGGCTGCCGGAGCACCACGTTGCGCCCCCACACCACGCCCGGGCCGCAGCGGTCGAAGAGCGCGGGCCAGAGCGCCTTCCGGAAGGCGAAGCCGAGCGCGCCGGGCAGGAGCGCGCCCCAGCCGGCCAGCAGCTCGTAGCGCGCGAGCGCGCCCCAGCCGCGCCGTCCCACCGCGAGATCCTGATACGCCTCGAGCGGCGAGAGCCCCTTCGCCTGCCCCGGCTTGAGCACGCCGCGCTTCACGAGGCCCGCCCCGCGAGGTCGTGGGCCGCGCGGCGGCGCGCCGCCGTGGCGAGCAGCGCCTCGAGCCGCGCCGGCAGATCGGGCGGGGCGGCCGGATCCAGGGCCCAGCCGGTGCGGCGCTCGACGAGGTCCTCCATGCGCACGACCGCCTCCTCGCGCACGAGCCGTGCGATCAGCGCCGCCGCGGCGTCCGGGTCGGCGCGCCACAGCTCGGCGAAGCGTCCGTAGTCGGGTGGAAGCGCCGCCACCGGCCGCTCGGTGCCGGCGAGCACGTCGGGGTCGCGGCTCAGCCCGGGCCGGATCGCCCGCAGCGTCTTCTCGGCCACCAGGCGCGCGGTAGTGAACTTTACGCCCGAGACGCTGTAGAGTCCCCGCGGCCCGCCGTGGCGCGCGTGATCGTGGATCGTCTCGCGCGCGGCGAGGCGGTCGGTGCCCGGCGTGGCGGCGGGGAGGAGGCCCGCGTAGACGCGCACGACGTCGCGCTCGCGCAGCCCCCAGTCGGGCACCGCGGCGTTGAGGTCGGCGAGGAAGGCGGCGAGCTGCGCCGGCGTCGGGGCCGCGTCGCGCACGCCGCCGCTCCACGGCGCGTGGAAGGTGCCGGCGAGGACGCGACCCCGCCACGGGTGCATGAAGTAGGTGCGCGCCCCCGGCTCGCGCGGCGCGACGGCGAGCGCCGAGGCGGAGAGCGGAGCCCGGTCGAGCAGGACGTTGAAGGCGAGCGACGGCTGGAAGAGCGCCGGCAGGTCGCGGTCGAGCCGCCGCGCGACCTCGCGGCTCCAGGGCCCCGCGCAGTTGACGACGACCGGCGCCCGGAACTCGAGCCGCTCGCCCGTCTCGCGGTCCACCACCTGGAGCGCCGCGACCCGGCCGTCGCGCACGACGAGCCGGCCGGCCTCGACGTAGTTGAGGGCCACGGCGCCGAAGCTGTGCGCCCAGCGCAGCGCCTCGACGAGCAGGCGCTGGGGATCGCGCATGACGGCGTCGTACCAGACCGCGCCGCCGGCGAGGCGGGTGCGGTCCACCAGCGGGAACTCCTCGATCACCTGCCCGGCGTCGAGCACCTCGCCCGCGGGAATCGCGCGGTCGGCGCGCAGGTTCCGGTTGCGCCCGCGCGAGAGCGCGTCGTTGAGCGCGAGGGCGGCGCGCAGGACGCGCGGGCGGCGCAGCCCCTCGCCGTAGAGCGGCATGAGGCAGCGCAGCGGCTGCACCAGGTCGGGGAAGTGCCGCAGGAACCAGCGCCGCTCGCCGACCGACTCCCGCACCCGCGGCAGGTCGAGCGACTGCAGGTAGCGGAAGCCGCCGTGCACGATGCGGAGACTGTTCGCGCTCGTCGCGCCGCCGAAGTCGCCGCGCTCGAGCAGCACCGGCCGCAGCCCGCGCCGCGCGGCCTCGAGGGTGAGCATGACGCCCTGCACCCCTCCGCCCACGACGACGAGGTCGTACGCGCGCCCCGCCGCCTCGCGCGGGGCGCGCACGCCGAGCCCGGTGGTGCCCGCGGCCGTCATGCGGCCCACCGCTCCCGCCAGTCCTGCACCACCAGCAGCGACCAGAGCAGATGACTGTGATTCGCGCGGCCGGCGAAATGCTCCTGCTTCAGGCACTCGACCGTGTCGCCGCGGAAGAGTCCCTCGGCGTCGAGCCGGCGCCGGTCGAGCAGCGTGTCCACCAGCGGCCGGAACTCGCGCCCGAGCCAGTGCTTGATCGGGATGCTGAAGCCTTCCTTCGGCCGGTAGACGCACTCGGCCGGCACGTGCCGCGCCGCGACGCGCTTGAGGAGGACCTTGGTGCGCCCCCCCTGCACCTTGAGCGCCTCGGGCATCCGGAAGGCGAGCGCCACGAGCTCCGGATCGAGCAGCGGCACCCGCGCCTCGAGCGAGCAGGCCATGCTCATGCGATCGGTCTTCACGAGGCAGTTGTCGCTGAGGTAGCTCTTGACGTCCACGTAGAGGGCGCGATCCACCGCGCCGCGCGGGCCCGCCTCCTCGAAGAGCTCGAGCACGTGGCGCGCGAGCGGCGTGGCGAGCGCGGGCGCGGCGCCGGGCGCGAAGAGGCTGCGCCGGAGCGCCTCGCTCAGGAAGAGCCGCCAGCGGGCGTGGCCCAGCGCGTCGGGATGGCGTGCGCCCTCGACGAAGCGCTTCGCCTTGTTGACGAGCCCCTTCTTCTCCGGCCGCGGCCGGAGCGCGTCGATCACGGGCTCGGCGACCCCGCGCCGCACCGCCGCGGGCACCCGGCGCCACAGCCGCGCCCTCTCCTGCGCGACGTAGGTCTCGTAGCCGCCGAAGATCTCGTCGGCGCCGTCGCCCGAGAGCGCCACCGTCACCTCGCGCCGCGCGAGGCCGGAGACGAGGAAGGTGGGAAAGATCGAGAAGTCGCCGATCGGGTCGTCGAGGTGGTGCATGAGCCGCGGGAAGAGCTCCACCACGTCGGGCCGGATCACCTCGGTGCGATGCGCGACGCCGAGGTGCCGGGCGACGCGCCCCGACCAGGCGAGCTCGTTGTAGCTCGGGTCGTCGAAGCCGATGCTGTAGGTCTTCGTCTCCCCCGTCGCGGCCATCGCCGCCGCGACGAGCGAGCTGTCCACGCCGCCCGAGAGGAAGGCGCCCAGCGGCACGT
Source organism: Gemmatimonadales bacterium (assembly GCA_035760645.1). Taxonomy (GTDB): domain Bacteria; phylum Gemmatimonadota; class Gemmatimonadetes; order Gemmatimonadales; family GWC2-71-9; genus DASSTY01. Next base: position 5,217 of record DASTSO010000154.1, on the reverse strand, counting down.
CGCTGACGAGCTGCCGCTCGACGGCGGCGCGCACCGCCGCGTCGATCGCCTCCTCCCACTCGGCCTCGCCGCGCGGGAGCCCGGCGCCCGCGGGGTCGTAGGGCTCGACCGGCACCTCCCACCAGCGCCGCTCCTCGACCGTGCCCGCGGCGAGGTCCACGAGCAGCAGCGTCGCGGGCGGGAGCTTCCGCACCTCGGTGAGCAGCGTGCGCGGCGCCGGCACGTATTCCCAGGCCAGGAACTCCGCGAGCGCCTCGACGTCGAGCGCGCGCTCGACGAGCCGCGAGGCGAGCACCGCCTTGAGCTCGGAGCCGAAGACGACGTAGCCGCGCCGGTGGGCGTAGTAGAGCGGCTTGATCCCGACGTGGTCGCGCGCGAGCACGACCGTCTGCGTGCGCTCGTCGTGCAGCGCGAGCGCGAACATCCCGTTGAGCCGCGCGAAGGCCGCGGGCCCGAGCTCCTCCCAGAGGTGCACGATCACCTCGCCGTCGCTGCCGGTGGCGAAGTGATGGCCCCGTCCCTCGAGCTCGGCGCGCAGCGCGCGGAAGTTGTAGATCTCGCCGTTGAAGACCAGGCGCACGCGCCGGTCCTCGTTGTAGAGCGGCTGGAAGCCGCCGGCGAGGTCGATGACCGACAGCCGCCGCATCCCCAGCCCGACCCCGCGCCGCACCTCCGCCCCTTCGGCGTCGGGCCCGCGGTGGACGAGCGTGTCGCACATGGCGTGCAACTGCTCGATCGTCGCGGGCGCGGCGTCGGCGAGCGGGACGATGCCGGCGATGCCGCACATCAGGCGAGCACCGCGAGGAGCTGGCGCATCTTGGCCTCGTAGATCGGCCGCGCGTAGCGCTCGGCGTAGAGGGCCAGGGCCGCCTGCACGACCTCGGCGCGCCGCCCCGGGTCGTCCAGCAGGGTGAGGATCCCCCGGGCCACCTCCTCGGGTGTCGGTGCGACCAGCTCGCAGACGCGCTCGTCGAGCACCTGGGTGTGCGAGCCGATGCGGGTGGCGACGAGCGGCACCCCGCTCGCGAGCTGCTCGTAGATCTTGAGCGGCGTGTTGGTGCCGTCGGTACGCGGGCTCGTCAGCACCGCCGCCGCCGCGATGTAGTGCTTGGCGAGCGCCTGCTCGACCCGGCCGGTGAACCAGCAGTGCCCGGCCAGGCCGAGCTGGCCGGCGAGGGCCTCGTAGCGCGTCACCTGCTCGGGCCGGCCGCCGACGAGCAGGAGGAAGGCCTCGGGCCGCCGCGCCTGCACGAGCGCGAAGGCGCGCAGGAGGAGCTCGATCCCCTGATAGGTCTCGAAGGTGCCGGCGTAGACCACGAGCGGCCGCGAGGGCGGGAGCTCCGAGAGGCGGATCGCACCGCTGGTGCGGACGGCGCCGCTCGCGCGGCGCGCCGGCCGGTCGCGCGGCGCCGGCTTCGGCGCGCCCTTCAGCTTCACGTCGTCGAAGATCGAGTTCTCGATGAGGAAGTGCCGCGCCGGGTCGCGCACCTGCGTCACGGCGTAGCCGGCCAGGTCGGGGCAGATCGTGATCACCGCGTCGGAGGCGGCGAGGGCGGCGGCCTCGAGGCGGCGGAAGAGCCCGATGAGCAGGCGCGAGGTGGTGAAGCGGAAGTTGGTGAGCTGCTGCGGCAGGCTCGAGTGCATGTCGTAGACGAGCTTGAAGCCGAACAGCGGCTTGAGGGCCCGGGCCCAGAAGACGCTCTCCTCGTGCGCGTGCACGAAGTCGTAGCGGTGGCGCAGCAGCAGCGCCACCGTCCAGAAGCACATCAGCACGTCGAGGACGAGCTTGCGCAGCGAGGGCCCGATGCGCACCTCGCCCATGCCCGGCACGCGCGGCAGCCGGATGATCCGCACGCCCGGCAGGTCCACGTCCTGGCCCGTGCCGTAGGTGAGCAGGTCCACGCTCACGCCCAGCTGCGCCATCACCTCGGTGCGGTAGTACACGCTGAACGGCGTGCCGCGCGGCGAGAAGAACGGCTGCGGCGCGAGGACGAGCGCTCTCATCCCTCCGGCGGGCGGCTCGACCGGCGCGCCAGGCGCGGCCGGCGCCGGCGCCACTGCATCCGCAGTTGCGACACCAGGAATCCCGTCCAGCTCTCCAGTCGACCGTACGTGCATGGCTGTCGCTCGAGTCCTCGAAGGAGATCTATGAGGTCCCGGCCCGGGCGCTCGGCGTCGAGCTCGCCCTCGAGCAGGAAGCCGTAGCGGCCCGCGGCCGCGGTCTGCGAGGGAAAGGGCAGCGGGTCGCTCCCCGGAAGCACGACCCGCCCCAGCGCCGCCGCGCGGGTCAGGAGGCGGGGGCGGGGCGCCCGGCGCGGCCGTCCGCCGTTGTCGCCCAGGGCGACCTCGCGCGCCGCGTCCCGGAGGTACGCCTCCACCACCCGGCCCCGCCGGCCCGTCCACTTCCCGAAGCCCCAGGGCAGCACCGCCAGGGCGTCCGCCGCCCGCACCGCCTCGACCGTCTTGCCGAGCGGCCGACCGTCCGGCAATTCGCGCGCGCAGCCCAGCGCCAGCACCTCGAGCCCCTCGGCCGTGACGATCTGGCGGCCCGCCAGGAGCAGGATCGCCTCGGGGCCGCGCCAGGCGAGGAGCGCGCGCGCCTCGGCCGTGGAGGTGAGGCGCCAGCCGTGCGGCGTCGGCCCGGCCGGGCCCGTACCGGCGCCGGCGGCGGCACAGGCGGCGAAGCTGGCGAAGCCCCGGGCGCCCGCGCTCTCGGTAAAGCAGAGTATACCGAGGAGGGTCGCTTCGCCGCGCCGCTGCACACACCCGACCCGTGCGAAGTGCCCCCGGGCGCCCTCGAGGAAGGCGAGCGGATCGAAGCACGCGTGGTAGTGCACGTGCGCGTCCACCGGGACGGGTCCCGCGAAGCGGGGCCGCGCCGGCGCGGCGGCACCGCCCGTCACCGATGCGCCGCAGCGACCGCGGGCGGCGCGGCCGCGGGCCGCCGCGCCTCGCGCGCGTCCAGATCCTCGCGGCGCTCCCGCGTGCGGAACCAGAGCTCGAGAACGTACATCGCCCAGAGCCGGTGGGCGTGGTTGTGGCGCCGCCGCCGGTGCTCGTCGAGGAGCCGCGCGACGGCATCGGGACGGAAGATCCCGCGCGCCGCCACGGCCGCGGGGCTCAGCGCCTCGGCCAGCGCGTGCGCGAGCGGTCCCTCGCCGCGCAGCCAGTTCTTCAGCGGCACCGAGTGGCCCAGCTTGTCGCGTCGGCTGCGGATCACTTCGGGCAGCACGCCCGCCATCGCCTGCCGGAAGAGCCGCTTGGTGCGCTCGATCCCCTCGAGCTTGAGCCGCGCCGGGATGCGCGCGCCGAACTCCACCAGCTCGCGGTCGTAGAACGGCGTGCGGGCCTCGACGCCGAAGCCGCGCAGGAGCAGCAGGCGATTGAAGTAGTAGCCGGACTCGGTCGTGTAGTCGTTGTACAGGTACGGCGAGAGCCCGTCGTCGGGCCCGTCGTAGCCCTCGAACGCCTCGAGCACCGGCCGGTAGGGCTCCGCGTCGCGCAGCAGCCCGGCCGCCTCGGGAGTGAGGAGCCAGGCGAAGTCGCCCGGGGCGTAGTAGGCCCGCCACCGCCACGCGCCGAGCGCCGCGGGGAGCGCGGGCGCGGGGAGGAGGCGCTTCAGCGCGACGCGCAGATCGCGCTTGCGGTCGCTGTCGTCGAGCCCGTCGGCCAGGCGGCGAAGCGCGCCGTCCAGTACGCCCGGCCGCGGCAGCGCCTCATAGCGCGCCAGCAGCCGCTGGGCCGCGTAGACCGGGTGGCTGCCCCACAGCTCGTCGCCGCCGTCGCCCGTGAGCACCGCGCCGACCGCGCCGCGCGCCGCCTGCCCCAGCAGCCAGGTGCCGAGGTTGATCCCCACATTGCAGAAGGGGACGTCCATCGCCGCGGCCACCTCGGGCGGCAGCACGAGCGCCTCGCGCTCGCCGTACTCGAGCTCGTGGTGGCGCGTGCCGAACTCGTCCGCCAGCGCCCGCGCGTAGGTGGACTCGTCGAACGACGCGCCCGGGCAGCGGAAGGTGTAGGTGTGCAGCGTCTCCGCCTGGTGCCGCCGCGCGAACGTGAGGATCGAGCTCGAGTCCATGCCGCCCGAGAGGAGCACCCCGGTGGCCGCGCCGTCGAGCTGGCGCAGCACGGCGCGCTCGAGCCGCTCGCGGAAGCCGGTGGCGAGATCCGCCTCCCGCGCGGGCAGCGGCGCGGCGAAGGAGAGCCGGTACCAGCGCTCGCGTCGCACGACGCCGCGCACCGCATCGACTTCCACGCGCCCGCCCGGCGGCACGCGCCACACCGCGGGATCGAGCGTGGCGTTCCCCGGCACGTAGCACCAGGTGAGGAACTCGGCCAGCCCCTGCCCCGAGAGCCCGCCCGGCAGCAGCCCGGTCGCGCGCAGATCGCGCAGCCGGGAGCCGAAGAGCAGCGCGGGCCCGAGATCGGCGACGTAGAGCGGCTCGATGCCGAAGCGGTCGCGCGCGAGGTGGAGCCGCCGCTCCCGCCCGTCGTACCAGGCGAGCGCGAAGCTCCCCTCGCAGGCGGCGAGCGCCCGCGGCCCCTCGGCGAGCAGATGGCGCAGCGCGTCGGCCGCCATGGCGGCGGGATCGGTCGCGGCGAGGCGCGCCCCGGGCGTCAGGAGGTGCCCGCTGTAGAGGAGCCACGAGCCGGTCTCCGCGTCGTGGGCGGCACGCGTGCCGCGGTCGAGCGCGGGCACTCCCCACGGCAGGACCGCCGCGGCGAGCCCGTCGCCGCGGACTCGCGCCATCGCCCGCTCGGGAGCGACGAGGGTATCGAACTCGTGGGCGGGGCGCCCGGTGGCTCCGATCAGCATCGCGGCGGCGTCATCGTGGCGGCAGCATCAGGCGTCGGCATCCCGGTCGTGCTCGTCGCCGGCGGCCTCAGCCGCGCGCCGCGCGCACGCGCGCGGCGGAGCGTCCGACGACGGGCTGCAGCGAGGGCCGGAGCGGCGTGCTCCGTTCCACCGTGCACAGGGGCTGCAGCTCGCCTGCGTCGCCGCCGGCCGTGGCGAGGCGCTCGTAGACGGCCGTGAGCCGGCGCGCCCAGGCGTCCACGCTCCAGCCGCGCGCCAGCTCCGCCGCCGCCGCGCCGAGGCGCAGGCGCAGCGCGGGATCGGCCGCCAGCCGCGTCATCGCCTCGGCGAGCGCGGTCTCGTCGCCCGGGGGGACGAGGAGGGCGTCCACGCCGTCGTGCAGCAGCTCGCGCTGGGTGCCG
>DASTSO010000153.1:0-28754 GCA_035760645.1 Gemmatimonadales bacterium | reverse complement strand
GCCGCACCCAGGCGCCCACCGAATCGGCCGGCGCGCGGTCGAACGCTTCCAGCTTCGCGGAATCGGCGATCCAGGTGAGGTCGCGCCGGAACGCCGCGCGCGCCAGCGTGTCGCCGTGCGCGGCGCCGGCGAGGTAGAGCGCCACGGCCGAGTCGGGCCGCCCCCGCTTGTAGGCGACGCGCGCGAGCTCGAGCTCGGCGAGCCCGCGGTCGCCGCCGAGCGCCGCGTAGCGATGAAAGGCGGCGGCCGCCGAGTCGAGCGCCGGCGGCGCGAGGGACCGCTGCGGCTTGCGGAGCCAGCGGCCGAGGAGGAGCGGCGGCAGCGGACCGTTCTCCGCGTGCGCCGCGGCGAGCCGCAGCCCCTCGACGAGCTCCGAGGGAAGCGGCGGGGCGTCGAAGCCGACGAGGATCCGGGCGAGCAGCGCGACCGCCGCGGGATAGGTGGGCTGCAGGCGGAGGGCGGTGAGCAGGTGCTGGAGCGCGGCGTCCTCGTAGTAGGTGCCCGCCGGCTGGTGCATCGACTCCTTCACCACGGCATGGCGCTCATCGAGCAGCAGCTTCGCCTCGGCGAGCCCGACCCAGGGATCGGCCTGTGTCTTGTCGCGGTAGATCGCCTCGTCGAAGTGCCGGATCGCCTCGTCGAGGCGGGCGCGGCCCTCACCCAGCTCGCCGAGGCGGAGGAGCAGCCATCCCTGCCGGCTCTCGCGCCAGGTGCGCGCGGCGCTCGTGCCGCCCGGCTCGCGCCCGACGGCGTCGAGGCCACGAAGGAGCGCCAGCGTGTCCGTCACCCGGCGTACGGAGTCCACGAAGGCGGGCGCGCCGGTCTCGGCCGGCGCGGCCGCCGCGAGGGCGTCCGTCGGTGCCTGCGCGGCGCGTGCGGCGCCGAGCGGGAGGGTCGGACCGACGAGCAGGCCGAGGAGCACACGGCGCATCGCGCGAGCGGGCATCGGGTTGGACCTCGTGAGGGCGAATCGAGGCGGAGCGCGCGTCGGGCGGGCGGACGCGTCTTCCGAAAGTAACGCCCGGCACCGGCGGTGGTACACACCCAGTTGCGGCTCCCGCTCTGGCCCGTTGAACGGAGAGTCCGTACTGTAGATCGGGTCTCCCGTCCCACTCGCCCCCCGGAGCCACCATGCCGAGCCGCTTCCCCGCCCTCGCCGCGGCCGCGTCCCTCGCGGCGGCGCTCGCGACGCCCCTCCCGGCCGTCTCCGTCGCCCTCGCCCAGGTCCCCCAGTATGCCATCGAGGACTTCATGGCCACGACGCGCTACGGCGGCGCGTCGTTCGCGCCCGACGGGCGCACCGTGCTCGTCTCGAGCGACCGGTCGGGGATCTTCAACGCCTGGGCGATTCCGGTGGACGGCAGCGCGCCCCGGGCGCTGACCGGGAGCACCGGGGAGTCGGTCTTCGGCGTCTCGTGGTTCCCGGCCGACGGGCGGATCCTCTACACCAGCGACCGCGGCGGCAACGAGCTCGACCACCTCTACGTGCGCGATCCCGACGGGACCACGACCGACCTCACCCCGGGCGACAGCCTCAAGGCCTCGTTCGCCGGCTGGGCCGCCGACCGGCGCTCCTTCTTCGTCGCCACCAACGAGCGCGACCGCCGCTTCTTCGATCTCTACGAGCACACGCTCGCCCCGGGCTACCCCCGCGCGCTCGTCTTCCAGAACGACAGCGGCTACGACGTCGCCGCCGTCTCGCCCGACAAGCGCTGGATCGCCCTCGGCAAGCCGCGCACGACGAGCGACGCCGACGTCTGGCTCTTCGACCGCGAGACGCAGACGCCGCGCAACCTCACCGCGCACGCGGGCACGGTGAACAACCGCGCCGCCGACTTCACCCCCGACGGCCGCGCCCTCCTGCTCGTCAGCGACGCGGGGCGCGAGTTCGCGGCGCTCGAGCGCTACGACCTCGCCACCGGCCGGCGCAGCGTCGTGCTCGCGCCGAGCTGGGACGTGGACTACGCCGTCCTCTCGCGCGGGCGGCGCTACGTGGTCGTGGGCGTCAACGCCGACGGCCGCAACGCGCTCACGCTGCTCGACGCGCGGACGCTGAAGCCGGTGACCCTGCCCCCGCTGCCCGCCGGCGAGATCGACGGCGTCGCCTTCAGCGCCGACGACCGGCGCATGGCGTTCTACGTCAGCGACGGCCGCACCCCGCGCGACCTCTTCGTCGTGGACCTGCCGCGCGGCACGCCGCGCCGCCTCACCCGCAGCCTCAACCCGAAGATCGACCCCGCGCACCTCGTCGAGGGCCGGGTGGTGCGCTTCACGTCCTACGACGGCGTCGAGGTGCCCGGCTTCCTCTACCGCCCCCACGGCGCCGACTCCACGGCGCCCGTGCCCGCACTCGTCATGGTGCACGGCGGCCCCGGCGGCCAGGCGCGCGCCGGCTACCGCGCGCTCACGCAGTATCTCGTCAACCACGGCTACGCGGTCTACGACATCAACAACCGCGGCAGCTCGGGCTACGGGAAGACGTTCTTCGCGCTGGACGACCGCCGGCACGGCGAGGCCGACCTGGGCGACGTGGTGGCGAGCAAGGGGATGCTCGCCGGCACCGGCTGGGTGGACATGCGGCGCGTCGGCATCATCGGCGGCAGCTACGGCGGCTTCATGGTGCTCGCCGCGCTCGCCTTCCGGCCCGACACCTTCGCCGTGGGCGTGGACTATTTCGGCGTCGCCAACTGGATCCGCACGCTCGAGAGCGTGCCGCCGTACTGGGAGTCGTTCCGCCAGGCGCTCTACGCCGAGCTGGGCGACCCGGAAAACCCGGTGGACCGGGCGCGGCTCGAGCGCATCAGCCCGCTGCTGCACGCGTCGGAGATCCGCAACCCGCTCATCGTGCTCCAGGGTGCCAACGACCCGCGGGTGCTCAAGGTCGAGTCCGACGAGATCGTCCGCGCGGTGCAGCGGCAGGCCGTCCCCGTCGAGTACCTCGTCTTCCCCGACGAGGGTCACGGCTTCGTGAAGAAGGCGAACGAGCTGCGGGGGAACAAGGCGGTGCTGGACTTTCTCGACCGGTACCTGAAGGGACGGGAGGCGAGCTGAGCGCCGGATGCCTCACCTGCAGGACCGTCTCGCGGCCTCGCTCAGCGGGGCGTACGTCCTCGAGCGAGAGCTCGGCGGTGGCGGGATGTCGCGCGTCTTTCTCGCGCACGAGACGTCGCTGGGGCGCAAGGTCGTCATCAAGGTGCTGCTGCCCGAGCTGGTGGCGGGGGTGAGCGTCGAGCGCTTCCGGCGCGAGATCCAGCTCACCGCCCGCCTGCAGCACCCGCACATCGTCCCGGTGCACTCGACGGGCGAGCTCGCGCCGGAGGCGGGCGCGGGGGCGGCGCTGCCCTACTACACGATGCCGTTCGTCGAGGGCGAGTCGCTGCGCGCGCGGCTCGCGCGCGACGGCGAGCTGCCGGTGGCCGAGACGATCCGGCTGCTGCGCGGCGTCGCGTCGGCGCTCGCCTACGCCCACGCTCAGGGCGTGGTGCACCGCGACATCAAGCCCGACAACGTCCTCCTCTCCACCGGCGTCGCCGTCGTCACCGACTTCGGCGTCGCGAAGGCGCTCACCGCCTCCGCCGGCGACGCGACCGGGCTCACCTCGATGGGCCTCGCCCTCGGCACGCCGACCTACATGGCGCCCGAGCAGGCCTCGGCCGATCCATCGATGGACCACCGGGTGGACATCTACGCCTTCGGCATCATGGGGTACGAGATGCTCGCGGGGCAGCCGCCCTTCGTCGGCCGCTCGCCGCAGGCGATCCTCGCCGCCCAGGTCACCGAGACGCCGGACCCGATCACGCGGGTGCGGCCGGCGGTCCCCCCGCAGCTCGGCGCCCTCCTCATGCGCTGCCTCGAGAAACGCGCCGCCGACCGCCCGCAGAGCGCGGCCGAGCTGATGAACGCGCTCGACGCGATCGCGACGCCGAGCGGCGGGATGCTGCCGACGCAGGCCACGCCCGCCGCCGAGCGGCGCCTGTTGCGCGAGCGGACCGGGCAGGCGGAGCCCACCCTCACGCTCACGCGCCGCGCCAGCTTCGCGGTGCTCACCGTGGCCGTCGCGGCGCTCGGCGCGCTCGTGTACGCGTGGCTGCGTCCCGACGATCTCACGCGCGGCCGCGAATCGTCCGCGCGCGACGTCGGCATCGCGGCGCCCCCGGTCCAGCCGCCCGCGGCCGCCCCCTCGACGCCCTCGGCGGGGCCGGCGGCGGGGCCGGCGGCGGCGCCACCCGTCGCCGCGCGCCGCGACAGCGCGACGCCCCCGCCCTCGGCGGCGCGCGCGCGGCCGCCCGAGAGCCGCGCGGCGCCCCGCGCCGCGGCGCCCGCCCGACCGCGACGCGCGGAGCCGGTACCGGAATCCGTAGCGGCGGGCGCGGGGGCGGCGGTCCCGGTCACGCCGCCGGCCGCGCCGCGCGAGTCGCTCGCGGCGCGCGACACGACGCGCGCCGCGCCACCCACGCCACCGCGCGCCGCCGCGCCGCCACCCACGTCGGCGCCGGTGGCGGCGCCGCCCGCCGATCCCGCACCCGCGATCCGCGCCGTGATCGCCGACTACGCCTCGGCGATCGAGGCGCACAGCATCGCCGCGCTGCGCCGCGTCTACCCCAACCTCACCGCGCAGCAGCAGCAGGAGTGGGAGCAGTTTTTCCAGGGCGTGCGCGACGTCGAGGCCACGCTCGCCGTCACCCGCCTCACCGCCGCCGGCGACTCGGCCGAGGCCGACGTCGCGGGCCAGTACCTCTACGACAACCCCAGCACCCATCGCCGGGAACGCCAGGCGGTGAGCTTCCACGCGCTGCTGCGGCGGGTGGAGGGGGGGTGGAGGATTACCGGGATTCGTTAGGCAGGTGCTAGGGGCCCAGGGACTAGGGGCTAGGGGCTAGGGGCTAGGGATGCGGGGAGCGGCGCTTCAGGCGCTGAATGATCGTGGTGAGCATGCGGCCGGTTTCGTCGGCGAGGGCAGTCGCGCGCTCCATCGGTGGAGTGGGTAGCACATGCAGGCGAGAGGCGAGCAGGAGGAGGGTCTCGATCTCGGCGACCGCGCCGACGGCGATGGAGAGGTGATGCGCGTATTCTCGCCGGTGCACGCGCCCATGGCCTTCGGCGATGTTGGCAGCAACAGAGACCGCCGCGCGCTGGAGTAGTGAGGCGAGGCCGTACCTCTCCTCCATGGGCAGAGCCCGTGAGACCACGTACGCGGCCTCCGCAAGCTGCATCGCGCGCTGCCAAACGATCAGATCCCGATAGGAGCGAACCATCGAGAGAAACTGCGGTGAGCCCCACTCGATGCACACCCATTCTCCTGCGCTCCACCCCGAAACGCCGCATCACGCCCTAGCCCCTAGCCCCTAGCCCCTAGCCCCTAGCCCCTCAAAAGTTGTATTCCACCCCCACGTTCCACGCCACGTTCGGCCGCAGGCCGCCGCGGTTGAGCGGCCAGGCGCCGTTGGTGACGATCGTGATCCCCTGCGGCGTCGTGAGCTTGAGGCCGAGGGAGGCGTCGACGAGGTCGTCGCGCGCGTTGGGGATGTCGGAGGTGTGCACGGTACGGCGGAAGGGCGCCTGGATGACGACGTCGCCGGGGACGGTGAGATGGCTGGTGCCGACCTGGAAGGCGCTGATGAGGTCGGCGGCGAGGGTGGCCCACGGGGCGAGCAGGTGGTCGAAGCCGGCGGTGGCGAGGAAGGCGTCGCTGTCGCGGAACTTCCCGCGGTAGAGATAGCCCAGGTTGGCGTGCGGCGAGAAGTCGCCGAAGCGGGCGGAGAGGATCGCGAGCCCGCGGCCGACGAAGCCGCCCGAGCCGAGGAGGTCCTGTTCGCTCCCCGTGGGGAAGCGGCCCTCGAGGAGCAGGCCCAGCGCGACCGGGGTGGCGTCGCGCAGGTTGATCTTGACCCGTGCGGCGACGTCGCCGAGGCCCGTGGCGCTGGCGTCCACCGCGCGGTTGGCGGTGAGCACCGGGTTCTGGGGCGTGCCGGCGAAGAAGTGCACGGCGGGCCCGGCGCCGAAGGGCTGGATCTGGGCGAGGCTCGCCCCCCGCAGCGCGGTGTGCGCGATCGGCACCACCACCGCGACGTCCACCCGGTCGGTGAGCCCGTAGGCGAGCAGGAAGGTGGTGAGCGAGAGGTCCACGTGCAGGTCGAGGGCGAGGTCGATCGTCTCGTTCTCCACCAGCGGCACGCCGAGGAGCGCGCAGTCGCCGCCCGCGACCGAGTCGCAGCCGGGGAAGTTCACGTTCTGGTGCGTGAAGGTGAGCCGGATGTCCTCGAGCGGCACGCCGCGCAGCGTCGTGAAGTTCACCTGCGTGCGGCCCGCGGCGACGACCACGCGGCCGCGGCCCAGGGTCTGCGCCCGCTCGGCGAGGATCGGCCCCGCGGAGGTCGAGGTGCGCACCGGCGTGCCGCCCTCGAAGCGGAAGGTCGAGCTTCCGCTCGCCGCGCTCACCGGCACCTCCGAGACGCTGCTCGAGATGGAGTTGCCGAGGAAGGAGATGAGCGACGCGTTGCCCGCCACGGCGGCGGGGATGAAGTGCGCGCCGTGGACCTGGATGTTGATCGGGTTGTTCGGATCGCCCGAGCCGCCGAGGAAGAGCGGGTCCGCACCCTCGCCGAAGATGAAGAGCTGGGAGAGCTGGCCGAGGAGGCCCTGGTTGGCGGGCGCCGGACTCTGCGCCGCGAGCGGGACCGGACCCCAGCCCGTGAGGCACAGCGCGAGGAGCAGGACGAGGGTCCGGGCTCCCGCCGGGCGGAGCCGCCGAAGCGGAGTGGGCATGCGTGTCCTCCTGGAGGGAAGCGGTCGCCGCGTCCCCGCCAGCCGGCGGGGCCCTCCAGAAGAAACGGACGGCGCCCGACGCCTACGCCGCCGGCGCCTAGGCCGCCAGCGTCTGCCCGATCGTCCCCATGAACGCGTCGTACACGTCCGCGCGCCACCAGCTGCGCGACGCGCGCATCTGGGCGACGGCCGCGCCGCCGGCGAGCGCGGGCTTGTAGCTGCGCGTCGTGGTGAGCGCGTCGAAGACGTCCACGATGCAGATGATCTGCGCGTTGACGGGGATCTCCTCGCCGGCGAGCCGGTCGGGATAGCCGGTGCCGTCCCAGCGCTCGTGGTGCCAGCGGATGATCGGCTTGAGGTCCCAGGGGAACTCGACCGTGGCGAGCATCTCGACGCCCCATACCGGGTGCTGCTTGACGAGGTCGAACTCCTCCGGGGTGAGCCGGCCGGGCTTGTTGAGCACCTCGTGCGGCACCCGCACCTTGCCGATGTCGTGCAGGTAGGCGCCGAGGCGGACGGTCTGCTGCTGGCGCTGGTCGAGGCCGAGGGCGCGCGCCACCGTCACGGCGTACTCGGCGACGCGCTCGCAGTGGCCGAAGGTGTAGCTGTCGGCCGACTCGATCGACTGGCCCCAGGTGCGGACGACGCCGAGGTAGGTCTCCTCGAGCTCGGCGATCTTGGCGCCGACGTCCACCGCGTCGCGGCGCGCGTCGAGGCGGCGGAAGAGCCGGTGGGCGACGCTGAGAAGATGCAGCGCCTCCTGGTTGCGCCCGAGCTCCTGGCAGACCCGCGCCAGCTCGCGGCTCGCCTCCGCCTCCTCGAGCGGCGCGCCGCTCGTGGCGGCGTAGCGGATCGCGTCGCGCAGCCGGGCCTCGGCGAGCGCCGCGCCGCCGATCGCGTGGTAGTAGACGCCGAGGAAGCGGTAGGCGGCGGCCTTGCCGGCGAGGTCGCCGAGCTCGCCGAAGATCGCCAGCGCGGCCTCGGCGTTGCGCCGCGCCTGCTCGAGCTCGCGCCGGGCGAGGTGCACCTCGGTGTGGTTGAGCAGGCAGAGCCCGCGCAGGTGGACGTCACCGAGCCCGTCGGCCACGGCCAGCGCGGCGCCGAAGTAGCGGTCGGCGTCGTCCCAGAGCCGGCGGTCGGCGCTGATCATGCCGAGGTTGTGGTAGGCGATGGCGCAGCCGCGCTCGTCCTCGGCCGAGCGGAAGGCGCCGAGCGAGCGCTCGTAGTGGGCGAGCGCCCCGGCGAGGTCGCCGCGGATGTTCGCGAGAATGCCGAGGTTCTGCTCGATGCGGCCGCGCAGCGCGGCGCTCGCTCCGCCGAGCGCGAGGGCGCGGCCGAAGCCCTCGCGCGCGCGGTCGTACTCGCCGCGCTCGAGGTCGAAGCCGGCCAGGGTGTTCAGCGCCTCGGCCGCGGGCACCGCCAGGCGGGCCGCGACGGCGACCTCGTGGCTGCGGCGGCAGAGCGCGCGCGCCTCGTCCCCTTCGCCGCGCAGGTGCCGCACGACGCCGAGGCGGCGCAGCGCCTCGGCGAGGAGCGCCGCGTCACCCGTCTCCTCGCCGAGGACGATGGCGTGCGCGTAGCCGGCGATCGCGTCGCCGAGCCGGCCGGCCCGCTCGTGCGCGCGCGCCTCCTCGAGCACGTCCGCCACGGGGACCGTGCCGGAGTGGCGGGGCAGGCGCGTGGCGGTGTCGGTCATGAGCGGTGCGGTGCGCGGTGGTGCGTCGTGCGTCAGTACGCGACCGCGTACTTCGAGAAGTGCGTGATCGGGGCCACGACCTGCGTGGCGGCCCGGTCGTCGCGGGTGGGCAGCACCTCGAGCACCTGCCAGGCGTCGTCCACGTAGACGACCTGCTTGGCGGCGCCGAGGGGCGAGAAGCAGCGGCTGTAGTCGACCGAGAGCGTCGCCGGCACGGCGAAGCGGAGCCCCGCGGGCTCGAACTCGAGGGCGACGGTGCTCAGCGCGTTCTGCCTGGCCGTGATCTGGACCGTCGAGCTCAGCGCCCCGGCCGGCACGGTGAGCGAGTGCTGGCCGAGGACCAGCGTGCCGCCCTGCGGACCGATGCGCGCGCTCGCCTGCTGCGGCAGCAGCGAGCAGGTCAGGAAGCGGAGGGTGCCCGTCGCGGTGTTCACGGTCCCCGTCACGGTCCCCGTCACGGTCCCCGTGAGGGTGCCGACCAGCCCGAGGTCGGGGCTCGCCGGCGCCGCCGGCGAGGTCGCCGCGGCGGGCGCGCTCTCGAGCGGCACCGGGGTGTCGGAGGAACAGCTGCCGAGGGCGAGAACCGCCCCGGCCAGAAGGGAGGCGGCGAATGCGGCGGAGCGGCGGAGCATCGTCGAGACTCCAGGCTAGGTGTTGCGGCGGACGCGTCGAACCCCCTGCGCGCCATCGCGAAGCGGACCCCGGTCCGCCAGCTGCGCCCCGCAAATCACACACCACGCCCGCGCGCGTTGTGTACGTGTTTTACACATACTTGTGGAAGAAACGATGAAGCAGCAATCGGGACGCGAGTTATCACGTGCAATACTCGGCAGTCCCCCGTCATTTCTTAGGCAGCGGGGCCGGTGACGCCGGCGGCGGCGGGGCATGGCGGCCGTCGCAGCCCGTCGCCGGTCTGGCGGATTGCGGCGCCGCCGGTTCCTGCCCGCCCGCCCGGCCCCCATTACCTTTAGCTCCGGACCGGCCTCAGCGGAGCAGCCGATGCGTCTCCTCCTTCTCAGCAACTCGACCCTGCCGGGCGAGCCCTATCTCGCCTGGCCGCGCGACCTGATCGCGGGCTTTCTCGCCACCGGGGTGCGCCGGGTGGCCTTCGTCCCGTTCGCCGGCGTGCGGCTCGGCTGGGACGCCTACACCTTCCGCGTCCAGGAGGCGCTCGCGCCGCTGGGGCTCGAGGTGGTGCCGGTGGTCGGGGCCGGCGGCGCCGGCGTGCTCGCCGAGTGCGAGGCCGTGCTCGTGGGCGGCGGCAACACCTTCCAGCTCGTCGCCGAGCTGCACCGCACGGGCCTGCTCGAGGCGATCGGCGCGCGGGTGCGCGGCGGGATGCCCTACGTCGGCTGGAGCGCGGGCGCGGTGGTGGCGTGCCCCACGATCCGCACCACGAACGACATGCCGATCGTCGAGCCGCCGTCGTTCCGCGCGCTCGGGCTGGTGCCGTTCCAGCTCAACGCCCACTACACCGAGGCCGTGCTCCCGAACCACGGCGGCGAGACCCGCCAGGAGCGGCTCGCCGAGTTCCTCGCGCTCAACCCCGACGTCACGGTGCTGGGGCTGCGCGAGGGGAGCGGCCTGCGGCTCGAGGGGACGCACCTCACCCTCGTCGGCACGCACCCGCTGACGCTCTTCACCCACGACGCGGCCCCGCGCGAGCTCGCCCCGGGCGCCGTGCTCGACGACCTGATCCTGCCCGCACACGCCTGAGTCCATGATCACCGCCCTGCACAGCGTCGCCGTCTTCGTCAACGACATCGAGCGCGCGATTCCCTTCTACCGCGACACGCTCGGCCTCACCCTCACCAAGCAGGGCTCGTTCGGCGCCGAGTTCCTCGACGGCGACACGCACCTCGGCGTGCACCCGGCGATGCACCCCGACGCCAAGGCGCTCGTCGGCCGCCACACGGGGATCACCTTCCACGTCGAGGACCTGCTCGACTTCTGCGGCCGCCTGCACGAGCAGGGCGTGCGCTTCCTCAACGAGCCGACGCAGCAGTCGTGGGGGATCATGGCGATGATCGCCGATCCGGAGGGGAACGTCTTCGCGCTGTGGGAAGATCGGACGCCGGAGGAGGCGCAGGGGTAAGCCGCTCCCCCACAGTCATTGCGGGGGCGCGCAATGACTGCCCGGGGGCCAGGTATTCACGCCATCGGTTCGGCTCCACCCGGCGCCACCGCCCGCGCCAGCGCGTCGCCGCGAAAGGCGTCCTCGACGAGCTGGCCCTGCTGCTCCATCCCGTAGGCCTCGAACGGCCGGCCGTCGAGCGCGTAGGCGTAGGGACTCGCGCCGCGCCCGGTGAGACGATGCACGAGGTCGCGCGCCTGCACGAGCGCGCCGCGGGCGAAGTAGCGCGCCGCGCCCCAGCGCTGGAACTGCCCGCAGTGCGTCACCTCGTGCGCGAGCACCGCGCGGTCGCGCGCGGCGCGTGCGGGGAGGAAGACGTGATTGCCGAGCGTGACGGCCCGCCCGCCGCTGGCCGCGAGCACCCCCGCGCGCACGCATCGCGCGAGCACGCCCCCCGTCCCGCGATGCACCCGCACGCGCGCGAGATCGGCCCACCCCTCCAACGCGCCCAGCGTCCGCCGCTCCCCGTCGCTCAATCGCTCCACGCGTCCACCCTCCCGCCGTTCCGCCCTTCCGCCGTTCCGCCATTCCGCCCTACTCCCCCAGAAACTCCCCCACCGGCGCCAGCGTCTCGAACCGGTCGCAGACGATCTTGACCACGGCGAGGATCGGCACGGCGAGGATCGCGCCCGCGATCCCCCAGACGAACCACCAGAAGAGGAGCCCCACGAACACCGCCACCGTGTTGAGCTGCAGGCGGCGGCTCATCAGGAGCGGCGTGACGAAGTTGCCCTCGACGACGTTGATCCCGAAGAAGATCGCCGGCACGAGGAGCGCGCGGCCGACCGTCTCGAAGGTGAGGAGCCCGGCCAGGGCGAGCAGCACCATCGTGACGAGGTTGCCGATGTAGGGGATGTAGTTCAGCACGTAGGCGACGAGACCCCACAGCACCGGGCTCGGCAGCCCCACCGCCCAGGCGGCGAGCGCCGTCGCGGCGCCGACGCCGAGGCCGATCAGGGTGGACGTGATGATGAAGACCGAGATCTGCGCCTCGGTCTCGCGCGCGATCTCCACGGCGCGCCGCTTGTCGCCGAAGAGCGGCAGCATCCGGATCACCTTCGTCAGGAAGAGGTCGCCGGCGGCGAGGAGGAAGTAGGTGAGGAAGACGACCGTCGTGAGCTGGCCCAGGAACGTCATCGAGCCGCCGAAGACCTGCTGCGAGAAACTGGGCCCGGCGATCTGCACCGCGGGCGTCCCCTTCGCGCCGTTCGTCACCTGGGTGACGCTGTCCACCTGCGCCGCCGCCGTGGTCACCTTCTCCACCGGCTTGCGGAGCGCCTCGAGCTTGTGGCGCACCTGGGCGACGCTCTCGGGGCCGCGCCGGATCCACTCCGCGGCGGGGGTGGCGAGCTGCCAGCCCGCGACGACGAGCACGGCCAGCAGGCCCACGACCACGACGGCGCCGCCGACGGGATCGGGGAGCCGGAACTTCCGCAGCCAGCGCACCGCCGGGCTCAGCAGGAAGTCGAACATGATCGCCACGACGATCGGCACCAGCAGCCCGGCGGCGAAGTAGAGCGTGTAGACGATCGCGAGCACCAGCAGCCCGACGAGCGCGATGGTGCGGATGTCGGATCCCTCGCTCAGCACGCGCGCCAGCTTGCCCAGGTCGGGCGCCTCGGGCGGCGTCTCGAGCGCCTCGGGGCCGACGTCGGGCGTCAGCGGCTCGCGGTCGTCGAGCGGCAGCGCCCGCGCGGCGGGCGAGGCGGCGGCGGGGGACGCGGCGGCGGGGGAGGCGTCCGAAGTGGCGCCGGGGGTGGCGGCGGAGCGGTCGGGGGGAGCGGCCATGATCTCACCTCGCGGCGGGCCGGGGCGTGCGGCCGGGACTTGCTGGCGTCGTGCCGGAGGGGCTAATTACGCCCGTTTTCGGGGCGGCGTCTGTGGGCCAGCGCACCCCTCGGCTCCACCTCCAGTGCAGGATGGTCATGGGACGGATCTGGCAGGCGGCCGCGTCGCTCTGGGCGTGGCTCGTCCTGGTGCTGGTGATCGTGGTGTGGCTCCCGCTGATGGCGCTCACCTGGCTGGTGACGGCGCCGTTCGACCCGGGGCGCTACGCGGTGGGCTATCTCTTCCGCCAGCTCGCCGTGGTGATGGTGGCGCTCAACCCGCTCTGGCGCTTCCGCCACGCGGGCCACGCGATCACCGACCCGCGCCGGCCCTACGTGGTGGTGAGCAACCACGAGTCGTTCGTGGACATCCTGCTGCTGAGCCACCTGCCCTGGGAGATGAAGTGGCTCAGCAAGGTCGAGCTCTTCCGGCTCCCGCTCCTGGGCTGGGAGATGCGGCTCGCCAACGACATCCCGGTCAATCGCGGCAACCGCCGCAGCGCCATCGAGGCGCTGCAGCAGTGCCGCGACCGGCTCGAGAAGAAGGTCTCGGTGATGATCTTCCCCGAGGGCACCCGCTCGGCGAGCGGCGCGCTGCTGCCGTTCAAGGACGGCGCCTTCCGCCTCGCCGTGGACACCGGCTGCCCGATCCTCCCCGTCGCCCTCGCCGGCACCCGCAGCGCGCTCCAGAAGCACAGCTGGCGCATGGGCCGCTCGGTGGCGATCGCCCGCGTGCTCGCGCCGATCGAGACCACGGGGCTCGGCGTGAAGGACGTCCCCGCGCTGCGCGAGCGGGTGCGCGACGTCATCGCCGAGGCGCGCATCGCGCTGCACCGCGAGCTCGGGCTCCCGCTCCCCGAGGCGGCGGCCGAGGCGGTGAGCGCTCCGGGCGACGCGCTCGGCGAGGAGAGCGCGACGTGAGGCGGCCCCGGATCTTCGCCGCGCTCGCCGCCGCACTCGCCGCCGCACTCACCGTCGCGCTCGGCGCCGCGTGCGGCGGCGGCGAGGCGGGCGGCGCCCACGCCGGCCACGACATGGGCGCGATGGGCGGCATGAGCGACGCGGCCGCGGAGGCCGCCGTCCCGCGCGACTGGTCGCCGGTGAACACGCCGCCCACGCCGCTCCTCGAGGGGAAGCGCCTCTTCGAGGCGAACTGCATCGGCTGCCACGGCCCCTGGGCTGCGGGCACCGACCACGGGCCGCCGCTGGTGCACCGCTACTATCTCCCGGGCCACCACTCGGACGAGGCCTTCCAGCGCGCCGTCGCCCTGGGCGTGCAGCCGCACCACTGGCGCTTCGGTCCCATGCCGCCGGTCCCGGGCCTCGACCGCCGGCAGGTCGCGGCGATCATCGGCTACGTGCGGTGGCTGCAGCGGCAGGGGGGCATCGAGGAGTAGCGCCTCAGCGCGCCACCACCGTCGAGTCCCCCGCCCGCGCGCCGGGCGCCAGCCGCCACCCGTCGCTCAGCTCCAGCGTCCAGCCGTCGCGGGCGTCCGGCCCGAGCGGCACCACGGCGTGGTCCCAGCCGGAACCCACCAGCAGTCCCCCGCTCCGTACGTCGAGCACGCCCCAGCGGTCGCCGAGACGGGCGGCGGGATAGATCGTCCCCTCGCCGTCGAGCGTCTCGACCGTCCCCGGGTTCATCTGGATGCGCATCTGCGCGAGCGGCAGCACGAGCACGGGGCCCTCGACGAAGCGGCGCCGGAGCTCCGCCTGGCGCGCCACGCGGCGCGCCTCGCGCGCGTCCTCTACTCGCGCGAGCTCCGCGTAGCCATAGGCGCGCGCCCGCTGCAGGGCCGCCATCGAGTCGGGGCGCGCCGGCGGGAGCCGCAGCGCGTGCGCGAGGAGTGCGGCGAGGTCGGGCGCCGGCCGCTTCGCGGCCGCCGCCGCGCGCAGCTCGCGCCGCCACCTCCCACCGCTCGCCCCGCTCGCCCGACTCGCGTCGCGCGCGTCGAGAAGCGCGCCGTACGCCGGTCCCGTGCCGTAGGCGAAGCCGCGCACGAGCGACGGCAGCGTGTCCACCCGCGCGAGCTCGCGCAGCGCCTCCGCCGCGAGCTCGGCGGCGGTCGCCGCCTCGAGCCGGGCGCCGGTGTAGGCGGCGAGCCCCTCGTTGAGCTCGAGCGCGCGCTCGGTCGAGTCCGCGCCGGGCGCGAGCGCGCGGCGATAGGCGCGGAAGCGGAGCGCGTCGGCGATCGCCGTGCGGCGCGCGGGGCCGCGCGTGGTGAGCGCCGCGCGCAGCGCGCGCAGCTCGAGCCGCAGCCAGAGGCGGCCGTCGCGGCGATCGAGATGGACGTTGGCGGGATCGGTCGGCACGAAGCCGAGCGCGGGCTGCGCGCCGTGGAAGAGCTCGTGCGCGAGGAGCCGGCCGCGCGCGGCGGTGTCGGCGGGGAGCGGCCACACGACCATCGTCCAGCGCGTGCCGGCCCACTCGCTCGCGGTGTTCGCGATGGGGACCTGCGGCGGGAGCACGCCGACGTAGAGCGACCCGCGCGCGGCGAGCCGGCCTTCCGCATCGGGGCGGGCCGCCACGGCCACGCGGCTCTGCGGATCGGCGATCAGCAGCGGCGTGTCGAGCCGCACGCCCCAGAGCCCGCCGCCGTCGCGCATCGCGACGGCGCGCGCCTGCGCGAACGCCCGCTGCGCGGCCACGGTGTCGATCGGCAGCGAGTCGGGCGCGCCGGCGGCCGGGGGCGCGGGCGCCTGCGCGGCGAGGGGAGCGACGAGAGGCACGGCGGACAGGACGAGCGCGGCGAGCGCGGCGAGCGCGGGGCGGCACGACGGCATGCAGTGGTCTCCGGGTGCGGCTGCGAGGGGGACGCAGACGCGGGACCTACGCAACGCGCGCCCGCGGCGTTTCACACGGCATCGCCTGCCCGCCTACCGCCCCAGTCCCCCCGGGGCCCGCACCCGTCCCACCACGCCGGCCAGGGCGAGGAGGATCAGCACGTAGGGCAGCATGAGGAAGAGCTGGTACGGCACGGCGAGGCCGAGGGCCTGGAAGACGTACTGCAGCGCGGTGGCCGCGCCGAAGAGGAGGGAGGCGAGCAGCACGCCCACCGGGTTCCAGCGGCCGAGGACGACGATGGCGATCGCCACGAAGCCGCGACCGGCCGTCATCCGCTCGGCGAAGGTGCCGACCTGCGCGAGCACGAGGCTCGCGCCGGCGAGGCCCGCGAGCGCGCCGCCCGCGGCGGTGGCGAGCGTGCGGGCGAGGCGCACGGGGACGCCGGTGGAGGCGGCCATCGCCGGCTGCTCCCCCGCGGCGCGCAGCGCGAGCCCCGCGCCGGTGCGGAAGAGGAACCACCAGACGAGCGGCACGAGCAGCACGGCGAGGTAGGTGAGCACCGGCTGCGCGAAGAGCGCGGGGCCCAGCACCGGAATCCGCGCGAGGAGCGGGATCTCGACCGGCGCGAGCGTGGGGAGGCCGAGCCCGGCGCCTGTCGCGCCGTAGTAGGCGCGGTACACCGCGCCCGTCAGCCCGACGGCCCCGAGGGTGACGGCGGTGCCGGTGATGATCTGGTCGGCCCCCGCCACCACCGCGACGAGGGCGAAGACGAGCGCGACGAGGAGCCCCGCCGCGGCGCCCGCGGCGACGCCCGCCCACACGCCGCCCGCGCTCGCGCCGATCGCCGAGGCGAGCGCGCCGGCGAGCATCGCGCCCTCGATGCCGAGATTGATGACGCCGCCTCGTTCGGCGAGCGTCTCGCCCGTGGCGGCGAGGAGCAGCGGGGTGGCGACCCGCACCGCCGCGGCGAGGAAGCCCGCGAGGACCGGCTCGAGTCCCGGGGCGATCATCCCTGCCCTCCGCGCGCGAGGCTGCGCCGCGCGGCGACGTCGGCGAGCAGGACGACGAGGATGATCACGGCCTCGACGACGTAGACCAGCACCGACGGGATCCCCGCGTCGCGCTGCATCGCACCGGCGCCGGCCTCGAGCGCGCCGAAGAGGATGCCGGTGAGGATCACGCCGAGCGGCCGCAGGCGGGCGAGGAGCGCGACGGCGATCGCCGTGAAGCCGTAGCCGGGCGAGAGGTTCTGGTAGAGCGCCCGGCTCACGCCGCCCACCTCGACCGCGCCCGCGAGCCCCGCGATCGCGCCCGAGAGGAGGAGCGCCGCGGCGATCATCCGCCGCGCCGGCACCCGCCCGCTCACGAGCGCGGCGCGCGGCCCGAGCCCCACGGCGAGGAGCCGGAAGCCCCACACGGTGCGCGCGAAGAGCCACCAGAAGGAGACGCCGAGGGCGAGCGCGAGCAGGAAGCCCAGGTGGAGCCGGGTGCCCGGCAGGAGCGGGAGCCGCGCCGACGCGGCGATCAGGTCGCTCTGCGGGTAGATGTGCGTGTGCTCCTGCAGCGGCCCCTGCACCATGAGGCTCACGAGCGCCTCGGCCACGAAGTTGAGCACCAGCGTGCTGATCACCTCGAGCACGCCGTAGCGCACGCGGAGCCAGACGGGCACGACGATCCAGAGCGCGCCCGCCGCGAGCGCCGCGAGCCAGGTGGCGAGGATCGCCGCCGGCATCGGCCACGCACCGACGTGCAGCCCGACCCAGGTCGCCGCGATCGCGCCGGCGTAGAACTGCCCCTCGGCGCCGATGTTGAGCGCGCCGGCGCGGAACGCCACCGCGATCGAGAGCCCCACGATGATGAGCGGCACGGCGCGCACGAGCGTCGCGCTCGTCAGCGCGTACCACGAGCCGAAGGCGCCGTCCCAGAGCGCGCCCAGGGCGGCGAGGGCGTCGTAGCCCGCCGCCCAGAGCCCGAGCGCGAGGAGCGCGAGGCCGAGCGCGACGGCGCCGAGCGCGACGAGGAGCGCGCGCGCCGTGCTCATGGCATGACGCTCACGGGCGCGCGCTCATGAGCTCGCGCGGCCGCGCAGCATGAGCGCGCCCACCGTGGCGCGCGTGGGCGCGGGGCCGGGAGCGAGGATGGCGCCGCCCGCCACGACGAGCACGCGGGTGGCGAGCGCGAGCACCTCGTCGAGGTCGCTCGCGTGCACCAGCACGGCGGCGCCCGCGGCGGCCGCCGCGCGGAGCCGCTCGTGCACCTCGCGCGCCGCGGCGACATCGAGGCCGCGCGTGGGATTCTCGGCGACGATCACCCTGGGCGCGAGCTCGAGCGCGCGCGCCACGACGATGCGCTGCTGGTTGCCGCCGCTGAGCGACGCGGCCGGCGCCGTCGGCCCCGCCGCGCGCACGCCGAACTGCCGGATCAGCTCCGCCGTCCGCCGCCGGGCCGCGCGCCAGTCGATGCGGCGCAGGCGCGTCCCGTGCACCCACGCCGCGCGGTCGCCCAGGCCCAGCGTCACGTTCTCGGCGAGCGAGAGCTCGGGGATCAGCCCCTCGGTCGTGCGGTCCTCGGGGATGAACGCCACCGGCTGCGCCACCTCGAGCCGCCCGCGCAGCGGCTGCACCAGCCCCGCCACCGCGCGCAGCAGCTCGCGCTGCCCGTTCCCCTCCACCGCCGCGACGCCGACGATCTCCCCCGCGCGCACCACGAGCGACCCGTCGCGCAGCACCACCCCGTAGCCGCTCTCGCGGGGGAGGTCGAGGTGGTCGGCGACGACGAGAGCGGGGCGCACCGGCGGCTCCCCCTGCACCGGAGCTACCTCCCGCCGTTCCGCCGTCCCGCCGTCCCGCCCCAGCATCGCCTCGAGCAGCCGCGCCGGCGTCGTCTCCGCCGCCGCACTCTCCAGCGTCACCCGCCCGTGCCGCAGCACCGTCACCCGCCCGGCCACGGCGAGCGCCTCGTCGAGCTTGTGGGTGATCAGCACCACGGAGCCGCCCCCGGCGGCGAAGGCGCGCACCATGCTCAGCAATTCCCCGACCTCCGCGGGCGCGAGCACCGCGGTGGGCTCGTCGAGCAGCAGCACGCGCGCCTCGGCGGCGAGCACCTTGAGGATCTCGAGCCGCTGCTTGAGCGACACCGACAGGCGGCCGGCGTAGGTGTCGGGCTCGAGCGCGAGCCCGGTGCGCGCGACGAGCGCGCCGAAGCGCCGACGCAGCTCGGCGGGCCGCACCGGCCACCCGGCGGCGAGCGCCACGTTCTCGGCCACGGTGAGCGAGGGGATCGCCGTCGAGTGCTGGTGGACCATGCCGATGCCGAGCCGGCGCGCGTCGCGCGGGCTGCGGAGCGCGCGCGCGACGCCGTCGACCAGCACCGCGCCCGCGTCGGGCCGCACGAGCCCGTCGGCGACGCGCATGAGCGTCGTCTTCCCCGCGCCGTTCTCGCCCAGCAGCGCGTGCACCTCGCCCGCGGCGAGCACGAAATCGGCTCCGTGCAGCGCCTGCACGGAGCCGAAGCGTTTGGCGATCCCGCGGAGCGCGAGCGGAGACGGCGGCGTGCTCACGACGATGCGGTGGAGCTCACGCCGTCGGCGCCCCCGCGGGGTGGCCGACGCGCACGGGCGTCGCGCTGTTCGTCGTGCTCCCGTCGCCCAGCGGCCCGGCGCCCCAGCACCACGCGGCGCCGCCGGCGGTCAGGCCGCAGCTCCGCCCCGCGCCGGCCGCGATGGCGACGAAGGTGTGCCCGCCCGGCACCGCAACGGGCGCGTTGCCGAAGCCCGCGCCCCAGCAGTACGCCTGGCCGGCCGCCGTGAGGGCGCAGACGCGGTCATGCGTGCCGGCGATCTGCGTGAAGCGCAGGTTGCCCGCGACGAGGGTGGGCACGGTCGCGTCGGTGCTGCTGCCGCTGCCGACGGTGCCCGAGGTGTTCTGGCCCCAGCACCAGGCGCGGCCCTCCGCATCGAGCCCGCACGCGCCGTTGAACCAGGTCACGAGCGCCGTGAACGTGTGGCCGCCCTGCACCGGGTGCGGCACCGAGTCCTGGATCGGGTCGGGGCCGGCCCCGAGGAAGCCGGCGCCCCAGCAGTAGGCCGCGCCCGCGGTGGTGAGCCCGCAGGTGAGGTCCACTCCCGTCGGCTGCACCGTCTGCCAGGTGTGTCCGCCCGTCACGGCGACGGCGGCGGGCGCGGCGACGTTCGTGGTCTGCCCGTCGCCGAGCGCGCCCTCGGTGTTGCGGCCCCAGCACCACGCCGCGCCCGCGGCGGTCAGGCCGCAGCCGTGCAGGTTGCCCGCCGTGACGGAGGCGAGCGCCGGCGCGCCCTCGATCGCGGTCGGGACGGGATACTCCATGCTCAGCGGCTGCTTGCCGAGCCGGCCCCAGCAGTACGCCTGAGCATCGTCGGCGAGGCCGCAGGCGTAGTGGAGGCCCAGCGAGAGGGAGTGCCACCGTTTGTCGCCGCCGGCGGCGGTCGGCGTGGGCACCGATCCGCCGGGCGTGCCGGTGCCGAACTGGCCGGCGTCGTTGCCGCCCCAGCACCAGGCCCGGTCGTCGAGCGTGAGCCCACAGAGGGCTTCCATGGGATCCTGGCTCCCGAGCGCGATCGCCTTCCACGTGCGCACCACGGCGAGCGACGTCGAGGCCTGCTTCCCGTCGGCGCTCGCGGTGATCGTCGCGCTGCCCGGCGCGACCGCCGTCACGAGGCCCGCGGCGCTCACCGTCGCCACCGCCGGGTCGCTCGTCGCCCAGGTGATCGTCTTTCCTGAGAGCACCTCGCCCGCGGCCGTCGTCGCCTCGGCCGCGAAGGTGGCCGACTCGGCGGGCGAGAGGGTGTCGGTGCGCTGCGCGAAGCGGACGACCGCCGCCGCCGGCGTATCGCCGCCGTTGTTGTTGCCCCCGTTGTTGCCCCCGTCGCTCGTCGGGTCGCCGCAGGCGGCCACCAGCAGCGTGAGCGCGCACGGAATGCCTGCGAGAGTGCGATGCATGCCAGACCTCCGGAAGGGGATCCTGCGTGCGTGGCTCGTCACAGCCCCGTCGGATGCCAGTGGAACTCCCACGGAATCTGAAAGGTGAGCCCCAGATGCTCGGCCAGCGCCTGCACGCCGACCTGTTCGGTGGCGTAGTGGCCGGCGTAGACGAGATTGACGCCCCACTCCATCGCGTCGAAGTAGGTGTGGTGCGGCCCCTCGCCGGTGATGAAGGTGTCGAGCCCGAGGTCGCGCGCGTGGGCGAGCTGGTCGCTCGCGGCCCCGGTGACGATGCCGACCCGCTCGACCGCGGCGGGGCCGCCGGGGACGAGCGTGGCGCGCGTGTCGAGAAGCGCGTCGAGGCGGCTCAGCAGCTCCTCGCGCGTGGTCTGGAGCCGGCCGTGGACGCCGATCGGCAGGTTGCGGTACTGGCCGAACCACCCCTCGACCTCGACGCCGAGCCGCCGGGCGAGGACGGCGTTGTTGCCGACCTCGGGATGGATGTCGAGCGGGATGTGCGCCGCGTAGAGCGCGACGTCGTTCGCGAGGAGCGCGCGAAGCCGGCGGTAGCGCCGCCCCGTGACCGGCTGGTTGCCGTCCCAGAAGAGGCCGTGGTGCACGAGGAGGAGCGGCGGCGCGGCGCGCGGGTCGTCCTGAGTATCGCGCGCGCGGGCCCACGCCGCCACCGCGCCGTCGATCGTCGCCTGGCTCGCGTCCACGGCGGCGATGATGCTGCCGATGCGGCCCGCGTTCTCGACCTCGAGGCCGTTGAGTGCGTTCTGGTAGTCGGGGATCTCGCGGATGCGGAGATAGGCATCGAGATGCCCCACGACGTCGGCGAGTGCGACGCCGGGCAGTGCGTCGTCCTTCGGCGCCACGCCGGCCGCTGCCGGCGCCGGCGTGAAGCGGGGGATCGCGGTCTCGTCCATGCGTGGAAAGCTACTGTGCGGCCGAAGCGGTGGCGAGCCGGCGGCAGCTATCCGCGTCGCCCCATCCCCGCCACCACGAGCCCGAGGCCGACGACGAGCACGGCGCCGCCGACCCAGGTGGGGAGCGTGTGCTGCTCTTCGACCTGCGCCGAGATGGGGCCGAGCTTCACGACGTCGCGCTTCGAGGTGTAGCTGAAGCCGCGGAAGAGGAGAAAGGCGCCGAGCGCCATGAGAACGAGGCCGGCGAGCGCGAGCGGACGCATGGGGTCTCCCGGGTGAGGTGAAAGGGTCGTGACTGTGTCCGCTCAGCCCACGGGGGCGGGCCACGCGGCGCGCAGCAGCGCCGGCAGGACGCGTCCGGCCGGGCCGAGGAGGTGATGGATCCGCGGCCCCGTCTGCTGCCCGGCCGCGCTCGGGTTGACGACGAGCACCGTCGCGCCGCCGCGGGCGGCGAGCCACGGCAGCGAGGCCGCCGGCTCGACCACGTTCGAGGTGCCGATCGAGAGAAAGACGTCGCAGCGCCGCGTCGCCCTCGCGGCCGCGGCGAGCGCGTCGGCCGGCAGCGCCTCGCCGAACCAGACGACGTCGGGCCGCAGCCCCGCCCCGCACGCGGCGCAGCGGGGCGGGGCGTCGCCGGCAGCGGGCTCGTCCCACCGCTCGAGCGGCGTCCCGGCCGCCGCGCAGCCGGGATGCGAGCAGCGCGCCCGCAGGATGTTCCCGTGCAGCTCGACGACGCGCGCGCTCCCGGCGCGGCGGTGCAGCCCGTCCACGTTCTGCGTGACCAGCGTGAAGTCCGGCACGCGCCGCTCGAGCTCGGCGAGCGCGTCGTGGCCCGCGTTCGGCGCGGCCCGCGCGACCAGCTCGCGTCGCATCCGGTACCAGCCCCAGACGAGCGCCGGGTCCCGCGCGAACGCCTCGGGCGTGGCGAGCTCCTCGGGCCGGTAGTGCGCCCAGAGCCCGGTGAGCGCGTCGCGGAAGGTCGGGATCCCGCTTTCGGCCGAGACCCCCGCGCCGGTGAGCACGGTGACGGCCGCCGCCTCGCGCAGCGCGGCGGCCGCCGCCTCGGGAATGGGGAACTCAGTTGCCGTCACGGCTCCTCCGCGAGCTCGGCGAGCAGCGCGCGGTCGAGCCGGTGGCCGCCCGCATGCTGCAGGAGCCGCGCCCCGATGTCGTGCCGCGCGAGGCGCGCCGCGCCTGCCTCGACCACCGCGGGTGGCACCGCCTCGTCACGCTCGCCCGCGACGAAGACCGGCCGCGCGGCGGCGAGCCGCGCGCGCACCGCCGGGGCCTCGAGATCCAGGTCGCCCGGAAGATCGCCGCCCCAGAGGACGAGGCGCGCGACCGGCGCCGCGCCGAGCGCGGTCCAGCGCGCCGCGGTCGCCACCCCCTGCGAGAAGCCGAGGACGCGCCACGTCGCCCCGCGCGCAGCGGCGCTCACGCTCGCGTACAGCGCGTCGAGATAGGCGACGTAATCGGCGATCTCCGCCGCGCGATCCTCGCGCGTCATCCAGCTCGCGCCGACGCGCGCCGCGGCGTGCGCCGCGCCGGAGGCGGAGGACGCCGGCGGCTGCACGTAGAAGCGCGAGAGCGCCTCGGCCGCCACGACGAGCCGCCCCGGTCCCGCGAGCGGCGCGCAGGCGCGCGCGAAGCGCTCGGCCGAGTCGCCGTAGCCGTGCAGCACGAGCCAGACCGTCTCGACCGGCCCGCGTCCGTCCGTCCCGCCGCCCACGCGATACCAGCGCGCGGTGCGGGCGACGACGAGGTGGTGCTCGGAGACCGCGGGCTCGCTCACGCGACGCTCACCCGACGCTCACGCGACGCTCACGCGCGCACGCCGAAGGTGTGCGCGAGCACGCGGCCGCCGTGCAGGAGGAGCCAGCCGAGCCCGACGACGAGCGCGATGGCGAGCACGAGCAGCAGGGCGACGAGCCCGAGCACGAACCACCGGCTCGCGCGCCGCACCCGCGCCGGCTCGGCGAGGTGCCGCTCGAGGAGCGCGAGGTTGCGGCCGTTGGCCTTCCAGCCGAAGTCGAAGACGTCGCCGAGGAGGGGGATCGTGCCGATCAGCGCGTCCACGCCGACGTTCACCATCATGCGCGTGAGCGTGGATTTCGAGGCGCCGAGGCGCGCGGCCTGGAGGATGATGTAGGCCGAGAAGACGGTGCCGAGCGCGTCGCCGACGCCGGGGATGAGCCCGAGGATGGGATCGAGCCCGAAGCGGATCGGCGTCCCCGGCACATGGATCGCGGCATCGAGCAGCGTGCCGAGGGAGCGCAGGTGGGCGAGGCGGCGCGCGGCGGTGTCGCCGAGCTCGCGGACGAGCGGGGTCTCGCGGGGAGCGAGCGGGTCGGCCATGGGGTCCTCCGGCCCTCCCGGGCCCGGTCAGCTCGAGTGGCGCTCGGCGCGGCCGAGAAAGGCGGCGAGCACGACGCCGCGTGCGGCGGTGCGCTGCCAGTGCGCGAGCGTGGTGAGGAACCGGCGCACGCGCCCGCCCAGGCGCCGCGCGCCGGTCGCGCGCAGGGGCGGCGGGCCGACGTGCGCGCGCACGTAGCGCTCGCGCGCGGAGCACACCGCGCAGGTGCGCAGGTGCTCCCGGAGCGCGTCGGCCTCCTCCGGCGCCGGCGCGGGCTCGTCGCCCGCGGCCACGACGGGGCACTCGGGCAGCCCCGATGCCGCGAGCGCGGCCTCGAGCTTCAGCGCCCAGAGCGCCACCGCCAGCTCGTGCTCGAACTCGGGCGGCACGTCCTCGCACTGCTCCCAGCGCACGATGTCGTTCGGCGTGACGTCGGCGTACTCCGCCAGCTCCCGGTGCGTCGCACCGAGCGTCTGGCGGGCGCGCTGGAGGGCGAGGCCTTTCACGGGCGCCCGCCTGCCCGTCCCAGCGTGAACCAGAACGTCGCCCCCTGCCCCACCACCCCCTCGGCCCAGGTGCGGCCGCCGTGGCGGTGGACGATGCGCTGCACGGTGGCGAGGCCGATGCCGGTGCCGGCGAACTCGGTCGTGCTGTGCAGCCGCTGGAAGGGGCCGAAGAGGCGGCCGGCGTAGGCCATGTCGAAGCCCACGCCGTCGTCGCGCACGAAGTAGGCGGGCTCGCCCTGCTGGCGCATCATGCCGAACTCGATGCGCGCGGGGTCCCGGCCGGCGGTGAACTTCCAGGCGTTGTCGAGCAGGTTCTCGAGCGCGATCCGCAGCAGCCGCGCGTCGCCCTCGGCCTCGACGTTGGGGCGCACGACGAGCTCGACCCGCCGCTCGGGCTCCGCCGCCTGGCGCTGCGCGACGAGGTGGGTGACGAGCGCGCTCAGGTCCACCGGCTGGCGCCGGAGATCGGCGCGGGTGACGCGCGCCAGGTGCAGCAGGTCGTCGATCAGCTCGGCCATCTGCCCCGCCGACTCGCGGATCCGCCGCACGAACTTCGTCCCGGCCTCGTCGAGCCGCGCCGCCTGCGTCTCCTCGAGCGCGCGGCCGAAGCTGTCGATCCGCCGCAGCGGCGCCCGGAGGTCGTGGCTCACCGCGTAGCTGAAGCTCTCGAGCTCGCGGTTCTTGTGCTCCAGGTCGGCCACGAGCTCGGCCCGCGCCTCCGCCAGCTCGCGCGCCGCCTGCTCGCTCGCCCGCAGCCGCTCGGCCTGGCGGGTGAGCTGGTTCGTCTTCTTCGCCAGCTCGACGAAGACGCTCACCTTCGAGCGCACGAACTCCGGCACCACCGGCTTGATGAGGTAGTCCACCGCCCCCACCTCGTAGCCGCGCTGCGCCAGCTCGGCGCTGCGGTCGGCGGCGGTGAGGAAGATGATCGGGATGTTGCGCGAGCGGTCGCGCTCGCGGATGATCGCCGCCGTCTCGAAGCCGTCCATGTCGGGCATCTTGACGTCGAGCAGGATCACCGCCGGATCGAGCGTCAGGAGCGCGCGCAGCGCCTCGCGCCCCGACCCCGCGCTCACCAGCCGCTGGCCCAGCGGCTCGAGGATCGCCTCGAGCGCCACGAGGTTCTCGGCCTGGTCGTCGACCAGGAGGATGCCGACCTGCTCGTCGTCCGCGCGGACCGCCGGCCCCTCGCCCCGCGGGGGCGCGGGGTCCGGGGGGAGGACCCCGTCTACCGGTACAGCCATACCCGCAGCAGCGAGAGGAGCTGGTCCATGTCCACCGGCTTGGCGATGTAGTCGCTCGCGCCCGCCTCGATGCACTTCTCGCGGTCGCCCTTCATCGCCTTCGCCGTCACCGCGATGATCGGGAGCCGCTGGAACTGGGGCAGCTTCCGAATCTCGCGCATCGTCTCGTAGCCGTCCATCTCGGGCATCATGACGTCCATGAGCACCGCGTCGATGTCGGGCTCCTGCTGCAGGAGGGCGATGCCGTCGCGCCCGCGCTCGGCGTAGACGACCTGCATCTGGCTCCGCTCGAGGAAGGTGGTGAGGGCGAAGATGTTGCGGACGTCGTCGTCCACCACCAGCACCTTGCGCCCGGTGAGCGCGGGGTCGGTGCGGCGCACCGTCTCGAGCATCCGCCGCTTGGGCTCGGGCAGCGTCTCGGCGTCGCGGTGGAGGAAGAGCGCCGTCTCGTCGAGCAGCCGCTCGGGCGAGCGCGCGTCCTTGACGATGACCGCCTCCGCCATGCTCCGCAGCTCCGCCTCCTCGCGCCGGGTGAGCTCCTTGCCGGTGTAGATCACGGTCGGCAGCCGCCGCCGGCCGACCTCGTTGCGGATCTTGGTGATGAGCTCCATCCCCGTCATGTCGGGGAGCCCCAGGTCGAGCACCATGCAGTCGAACTCGCGCGCCTTGAGCGCCTCGATCGCCTCGGCGCCCGAGGCCACGGTGACCGCCTCGACGTCCGGGCCCCCGATCAGCTCGACGATGCTGTCGCGCTGCGTCGCGTCGTCCTCGACGACGAGGAGCCGCTTCACCTGCCGGTCCACGAACGCCTGGATGTTGCCGAGGGCGCCGGCGAGCGCCTCCTTGGTGGCGGGCTTGGTGAGGAAGTCGATCGCCCCCAGCCGCATGCCGCGGTGCCAGTCCTCGTCCACCGAGATGATCTGCACCGGGATGTGGCGCGTACGCGGATCGAACTTGAGCCGGTCGAGGATCGTCCAGCCGTCGGCGTCGGGGAAGCGCAGGTCGAGCGTGATCGCCGACGGCTGGAACTCGCGCGCGAGCGCGAGGGCGCGGTCGGCGGTGAGGGCGACGAGCCCCTTGAAGCCGCGCTCGCGCGCCATGTCCAGGAGGATGCGGGCGAAGTCCGCGTCGTCCTCGGCGATGAGGAGCACCCGGTCGTCCGGCGCGATCGCGCTGCGGTCGTCCTGGATGCTCGCCTCCACCACCGGCGCCACCACCGCGCGGGTCGGCGTGGGGAGCCCCGCCTTCGTGGCCGCCGCCACCGCCGCGGCCGACACGGGGCGGGAGCGCTCGATGACCGGCTCGGGCGCCTGCTCCGCCTGCGCGGCCGCGGGATAGGTCACCGGGAGGTAGAGCGTGAAGGTGCTCCCCTCGCCCGGCGCGCTCTCGAGCTGGATCTCGCCGCCCAGGAGGCGGGTGATCTGCCGGCTGATCGAGAGGCCGAGGCCGGTGCCGCCGTACTTGCGGCTGGTGGTGCCGTCGCCCTGCTGGAACGCCTCGAAGATGACGGCGTGCTTGTCCCGGGCGATGCCGATGCCGGTGTCGCTCACCTGGAAGGCGACCACCGCCGGCGCGGCGTTGAGGAAGCCCTGGTCGGGATTCCAGCCGCCGCGGGCCCGCGAGATCCGGAGCGACACGCGGCCGCGCTCGGTGAACTTGAAGGCGTTGGAGAGCAGGTTCTTCAGGACCTGCTGCAGGCGCTTCGCGTCGGTCTGGATCGCCGGCGGGAGCGTCGGGTCGAGCTCGACGACGAACTCCAGCCCCTTCTGGGCGGCCACCTGGTCGAAGGTGCTCTCGACGAACCGCCGCACGTCGGCGAACGGCTGGGCGCTGATGTCCACGGCCATCGTCCCCGACTCGATCTTCGAGAGGTCGAGGATGTCGTTGATGAGGTCCAGCAGGTCGGAGCCCGAGGCGTGGATCGTGTTGGCGAAGCCGACCTGCTTCTCCGTCAGGTTCCCGTCGGCGTTCTCCGCCAGGATCTGCGAGAGGATCAGCAGCGAGTTCAGCGGCGTGCGGAGCTCGTGCGACATGTTCGCCAGGAACTCCGACTTGTACTTCGAGATGAGCGCGAGCTGCTGCGCCTTCTCCTCGAGCTCGGCGTTCTTCTTCTGGAGCTCGTCCTGCTGCTTCTTCAGGAGCTCCTCCGACTGCTGGAGGCTGCGGGCCTGCTGCTCGAGCCGCCGGTTGGTGTCGGTGAGCGCCTGCTGCTGGGTCTGGAGGCCCTCGGTGAGCGCCTGCGACTGCTTGAGGAGCGCCTCGGTGCGCATGTTCGCCGCGATCGTGTTGATCACGATGCCGATCGACTCGGCGAGCTGCTCGAGGAAGCTGAGGCGGATCTCGTCGAAGCGCTCGAAGCTCGCCAGCTCGAGCACGCCCATCACCTCGCCCTCGAAGAGCACCGGCAGGACGACGATGTTGCGCGGCGGCGCCTCGCCGAGCCCCGAGGCGATGCGGATGTAGTCGGGCGGGACGTCGGTGAGGAGGAAGCGCTGCTTGCTCCGGGCGCACTGGCCGACGAGCCCCTCGCCCATCGCGAAGCTCACCGGGCCCTCGCGCCGCTCGGTGAAGGCGTAGCTCGAGAGCAGCGTGAGCCGCGTCTCGTCGCCGCCCTGCTCGCGCAGGTAGAAGACGCCGTGGTGCGCGCTCACCAGCGGGGCGAGGTCGGAGAGGATGAGGTTGGAGACCGCCGCGAGGTCGCGCTGGCCCTGGAGCGTGCGGCTGAAGCGCGCCAGGTTGGTCTTGAGCCAGTCCTGCTCGGTGTTCTTGCGCGTCGTGTCGCGGAGGTTGCGGATCATCTCGTTGATGTTGTCCGAGAGCTCCGCCACCTCGCCCGACGCCTCGACGGTGATCGAGCGCGTCAGGTCGCCCTTCGTCACCGCCGTCGCCACCTCGGCGATCGCGCGCACCTGGGTCGTCAGGTTCGCCGCGAGCTGGTTCACGTTGTCGGTGAGGTCGCGCCAGATGCCCGCGGCGCCGGGGACGCGCGCCTGGCCGCCCAGCTTGCCCTCGATGCCGACCTCGCGCGCCACGTTCGTCACCTGGTCGGCGAAGGTGGCGAGGGTGAGGATCATGGCGTTGATCGTGTCGGCGAGCGTCGCGATCTCGCCCTTGGCCTCGAAGACGACCTGCTGCTTGAGGTCGCCGTTGGCGACCGCCGTGACGACCTTCGCGATGCCGCGCACCTGGGTCGTCAGGTTCGAGGCCATGAAGTTGACGTTGTCGGTGAGGTCCTTCCAGGTGCCGGCGACGCCCTCCACGTGGGCCTGACCGCCGAGCTTACCCTCGGTGCCGACCTCGCGCGCCACGCGCGTCACTTCGGAAGCGAATGACGACAGCTGATCCACCATCGTGTTGATCGTGTTCTTCAGTTCCAGGATTTCGCCCTTCACATCCACGGTGATCTTTTTTGAAAGATCGCCGTTGGCGACGGCGGTCGTCACGGCGGCGATATTGCGGACCTGGCTCGTGAGATTCGACGCCATCGAGTTCACGTTATCGGTCAGGTCCTTCCATGTTCCGGCGACGCCGCGCACTACGGCCTGGCCGCCGAGCTTT
>DASTSO010000152.1:0-4192 GCA_035760645.1 Gemmatimonadales bacterium | reverse complement strand
CGGCAAGACCAATCTCAGCGAGTGGGCCAACATGCGCTCCACCCACTCGACGAGCGGCTGGAGCGGGCGCGGCGGGCAGACGCGCAACCCCTACGCCCTCGACCGCAATCCCTGCGGCTCGAGCTCGGGCACCGGGGCGGCGATCAGCGCCAACCTCGCCGCGGTGGGCGTCGGCACCGAGACCGACGGCTCGATCGTCTGCCCCTCGAACGCCTGCGGCCTCGTCGGCCTCAAGCCGACGGTGGGACTGGTGAGCCGCGCCGGGATCATCCCCATCTCCCACACGCAGGACACCGCCGGCCCGATGGGCCGCACCGTGGCCGACGTCGCCGCCCTCCTCGGCGCGCTCACCGGCAGCGACCCGCGCGACACGGCGACGCGCGCCGCCGACACCCACCTCGCCGACTACGTGCGGGGGCTCGATCCCGCCGCGCTGAAGGGCGCCCGGATTGGCGTCGCCCGCAACTTCTTCGGCTTCGATCCGCGGGTGGACGCGCTCATGGAGGACGCGCTCCGCGCGCTGCGCGAGGCGGGGGCGGTCGTCGTCGAGAAGACGAATCTCGCGACGAGCGGGAAGTACGACGCGGAGGAGCTCACCGTGCTCCTCTACGACTTCAAGCACGACCTGAACGCCTACTTCGCCTCGCTGGGCCCCGCGGCGCCGGTGAAGTCGATGGCCCAGCTCATCGCCTTCAACGAGCGGAACGCCGCGCGGGAGATGCCCTACTTCGGCCAGGAGCTCCTCGTGCGCGCCGAGGCGAAGGGGCCGCTCACCGAGCCCGCCTACCGGAAGGCGCTCGCCACCTGCCGCCGCCTCGCGCGCACCGAGGGGATCGACGCCGTGCTGCGGGCGCACCGCCTCGACGCCATCGTGGCGCCGACGGGCGGCCCCGCCTGGCTCACCGATCTCGTCAACGGCGACCACTTCTCCGGCAGCAGCTCCACCCCCGCCGCCGTCGCGGGCTATCCCTCCGTCACCGTCCCCGCCGGCACGATCTTCGGCCTCCCGGTCGGCCTCTCCTTCATCGCCGGCCCCTGGCAGGAGGCGAAGCTCTTGCGCTACGCCTACGCCTTCGAGCAGGCGACGAAGGCGCGGCGGAAGCCGGAGTTCCGGGCGACGGCCGAGCTGAAGTAGTATCTTCCTCCCATGCCCTTCGGCCTCCCCGACTCCGAACAGAAGCTCACCTACGGCGGCTACCTCCGCGTCGACGAGCTTCTCTCGCTCCAGCAGCTGCGCTCGGATCCGGCGCAGCACGACGAGACGCTCTTCATCGTCATCCACCAGGTCTACGAGCTGTGGTTCAAGCAGCTCCTGCACGAGCTCGACCGGCTCCTGCAGCACCTCGAGCGCGACGAGGTGCTGGGCGCCAAGCGGCTCCTCGACCGCTGCCTCGAGATCCAGCAGGTGCTCGTGCAGCAGCTGCGGGTGCTCGAGACGATGACGACGATGGACTTCCTCACCTTCCGCGACCACCTGATGCCTGCGAGCGGGTTCCAGTCGGCGCAGTTCCGCGAGGTGGAGTTCCTCTCGGGGCTCAAGGACGAGCGCTTCGCGCGCTTCGAGCTCCTCAACGAGGGCGAGCGCGAGCGACTGCGCGTCCGGCTCGCGCGGCCCAGTCTGCGCGACGCCTTCTTCGCGCTCTGCCGCCGCCGCGGCTTCGCCGTCCCCGACGGCGCGGGCGAGGCGGCGGAGGCCGCGCGCGTGCAGGGGCTCCTGCCGCTCTATCGCGAGGCGGAGCGGCACTACGATCTCTTCCTCCTCGCCGAGGCGCTCGTCTCCTACGACGAGAACTTCCTGCTCTGGCGCTACCGCCACGTGCAGATGGTCGAGCGCGTGATCGGCGGCGTGCGCGGCACAGGCGGGAGCGAGGGCGCGGGGTATCTCCGCAGCACCATGGACCGGCGCTTCTTCCCCGAGCTCTGGGCGCTGCGCACCGACCTCAGCGCCCGCGCCGTCGCCTCGGGCGACCTTCCGGCCGGCTCGGCGGGTGGGCATCTCGACTGACGGCCCGCCGGACGAGCTCGCCCGCACGCGCGAGCTCGTCCTCACGTACGGCTGGAACACGACGGTCTACCAGATCCTCAACCCCGGCATGACCCGCTGGTTCGCGCCGCCCGACGGCGCGGACGGCGCGGGCCCGCGGGACCCCGACGCGGTGGTGGCGTTCCGACGCTACCACCGCGTGCGCGTCGTGGCCGGCGCGCCGGTGTGCGCCGCCGGGCGCCTCGCCGCGGTGGCCGCCGCCTTCGAGCGCGAGGCGCAGGCACAGCGGCAGCGCGTCTGTTATTTCGGGGCCGAGCAGCGGCTCGAGGCCGTCTACGCCGGGGCGCCGGACCACGCGATGGTGCTGCTGGGCGCGCAGCCCGTCTGGGACCCGCGCGCGTGGCCCGCGATCGTGCGCGCGCACGCCTCGCTCCGCGCGCAGCTCCACCGCGCGCGCAACAAGGGGGTCGCCGCCGTCGAGTGGCCGCGCGAGCGCGCGCACGCCAACCCCGCGCTCCGGCGCCTGCTGCGCGAGTGGCTCGCCACCCGCGGCCTTCCGCCGCTCCACTTCCTCGTCGAGCCCGAGACGCTCGAGCGGCTCTTCGACCGCCGCGTCTTCGTCGCCGAGCGCGGCGCGGCCGGCGAGCCCGTCGCCTTCGTCGTCGTCTCGCCGGTGCCCGAGCGCGGCGGGTGGCTCGTCGAGCAGTTCGTGCGCGGACGCGCGGCGCCGAACGGCACGATCGAGCTCCTCATCGACGCCGCGATGCGCGCCGTGGCGGCCGACGGCGCCACCTACGTGACGCTGGGCCTCGCCCCGCTCTCGGCGCGCGCGGGCCGCTTCGACCCGATCGACCCGCCCTGGCTCCGCCTCGTCCTCCTCTGGGTGCGCGCGCACGGGCGGCGGTTCTACAATTTCGAGGGGCTCGAGGCGTTCAAGGCGAAGCTCCGGCCCGCCGCCTGGGAGCCGGTCTTCGCCATCGTGGACCGCCCCCGCTTCGCCCCCGGCGACCTGTGGGCGATCGCCGGCGTCTTCGGCGCCGGCTCGCCCGTCGTCCTCGTGCTGCGCGCCGTCGCCCGCGCGGCCGTCACCGAGCTCGGCTGGCTCGCCCGGCGGCTGGCTCGTGGTCTCGTCTTCCGGAGAAACCCGCGATGAGCGCTCCCGCCTCTCCCGCCGCGTCCCCCGCTCCCGCCTACACCCACGTCTTCTTCGACATCGGCGGCGTCCTCGGCACCAACGGCTGGGACCACGAGCAGCGCGAGGAGGCGCGCCGCCGCTTCGGGCTCGACGACGAGTTCGCGCGCCGCCACCACGAGGTCGTGGGCGAGTGGGAGGCGGGCAAGCTCTCCTTCGACGAGTACCTCGACGTGACGGTCTTCTACGAGCCGCGCGACTACTCGCGCGAGGAGTTCGTGGCGTTCATGGAGGCGCAGAGCCGCCCCTTCCCCGAGTCGATCGCGCTGGTGCGCCGCCTCGCCGAACGGGCGCGGCGGGCCGGCGGCCCCGTCCTGATGACGCTCAACAACGAGGGGCTCGAGCTCAACATCTACCGCATCGAGTCCTTCGGCCTGCGCGATCTCTTCGCCGCCTTTCTCTCCTCCTGCTGGCTCGGCGTCCGCAAGCCCTCGCACGCGATCTACACCAAGGCCCTCGGCATCGCCGCCGCCGCGCCGCAGGAGGTGCTCCTGGTGGACGACCGCGCCCAGAACCTCGCCCCCGCCGCCGCCCTCGGCATGGGGACGTACCGCTTCACCGACGCGGCGGGACTCGAAGCGGAGCTGGGGCGGGTGGGGCTGCTGTAGAGCGACATTCGTCTGGCATGCAGCGGCGTTCAGCGCGCTCGGCGAGTAGACGCCTGCGCGAGTCGGCCCCTGAAGGGGCCACTCGGCCTGAGAGCCCTGAAGGGCTCTCCGAGGCAGCCACGTGCCGTGCACGAGAGGAGCATCGCACCCGCAGCGCGATCCCCGCGCCACCGAAGGGCCCTTCAGGGGCCTCAGGCCGAGCGGCGGCTTCAGCCGCCGACCTGTAGAGAGCCCCCGGCCTTTCTTCGGGTACCCCGTCCCGGACCGTATTACCTTTCCTCCACGGGCGCACAGGCGCCCCCCGAACCCCAGTAGGAGGAGGCAGGCGACCATGGCGACCAAACTCGACAAGACCATCAAGCGCGAGATCGAGCTCGACGGCCGCGCCTACACCGTGCAGATCGCCCC
>DASTSO010000151.1:0-11178 GCA_035760645.1 Gemmatimonadales bacterium | reverse complement strand
GACGAGCCTCACGATCGAAGGGGTGCGCGTCGTGGTGGACGCGGGCTTCGCGCGGGTGCCGCGCTTCTCGCCGCGCACCGGGATGACGCGGCTCGTCACCGTGCGCGTCTCGCGCGCCTCGGCCGACCAGCGCCGCGGGCGCGCGGGTCGGCTCGGGCCCGGCGTCTGCTGGCGGCTCTGGGCCGAGCACGAGCAGCAGGCGCTCGTCCCGCACGCCACCCCCGAGATCCTCGAGGCCGACCTCGCGCCGCTCGCCCTCGAGCTCGCCGAGGCGGGCATCGAGGATCCGCGCGCGCTGCGGTGGCTCGATCCGCCGCCCGAGGCCGCCTACGCCCAGGCGCGCGCGCTCCTGCGCGAGCTCGATGCGCTGGACGCCGATGGAAGGATCACGGCGCACGGCCGCCGCATGGCGCGCCTCGCGCTGCACCCGCGCCTCGCGCACATGGCGCTCACGGCGGTGCCGCTGGGCCTCGGCGCGCTCGCCTGTACCCTCGCGGCGCTGCTCGCCGAGCGCGACGTGCTGCGCGGCGCGGGCGAAGGGCCGCTCATGGGGCCGCCCGATGCCGACGTCCGGCTGCGGCTCGAGGCGCTGCGCGACGCGGCGCGCGGCCGCCTGCCGCACGCGGTCCTGGGCTATCCGGTGGACCGCAACGGCCTGCGCCGCGTGCTCGAGGAGGCGCGCCACTGGCGCCGCGCGCTCGGCCTGCCGCGCGACGCGGAGCCGGTCGGCGACGCCGGGGCCGGCGCCGTGGAATCGGCGGGGCTGCTCCTCGCGCTCGCCTATCCCGACCGCATCGGGCAGCGCCGCGAGGGGCAGCGGGGGCGCTACCTGCTCCGCAACGGCGGCGGCGCCGCGCTGGTGAACACGCCGGCGCTGCTCGACGCGGAGTTCCTCGTGGCGGCGGAGCTCGACGGCGTGCGGCGGGAGAGCCGGGTGCTGCTCGCCGCGCCGGTCGCGCGCGAGGAGCTCGAGCGGCACTTCGGCGCGCAGCTCGCGCGGGAGGACGTGGTGGCGTGGGACGAGGCGACGGGCGCCGTGCGCGCGCGGCGCCGCACGCGGCTCGGCGCGCTCGTGCTCGCCGACGCGCCGCTGCGCGACCCCGAGCCCGCCACGCTCGCCGCGGCGCTCGCCGACGCGGTGCGGCGCGAGGGGCTCGCGCTGCTCGCCTGGAGCGACGCCGCGCGGCGCGTGCAGGAGCGCGTCGCCTTCCTGCGGCGGCTCGAGCCCGACGCGTGGCCCGACCTCTCCGACGCGGCGCTCCTCGCCACGCTCGACGAGTGGCTGCTGCCGCACCTCCACGGCCTGCGCCGCCGCGACGAGCTCCAGCGGCTCGATCTCCCGGCGATCCTGCTCGACCGGCTCGGCTGGCAGCGCCGCGCCGCCCTCGACGCGCTCGCGCCGACGCACGTCACCGTGCCCACCGGCTCGCGCCTCCCCATCGACTACGCCGATCCCGACGCGCCGGTGCTCGCCGTGCGCCTGCAGGAGCTCTTCGGCCAGCGCGAGACGCCGCGCGTCGGCGGCGGGCGCGTGCCGCTCACGCTGCATCTCCTCTCGCCCGCGCACCGTCCGGTGCAGGTGACGCGCGACCTCGAGGGCTTCTGGCGCGGCTCGTACGCCGAGGTGCGCAAGGACCTCCGCGGCCGCTACCCGCGCCACCACTGGCCCGAGGACCCGCTCGCCGCCGAGCCGACGCGGCGGGCCAAGCCGCGGGGGACCTAGGCGGCCTCCGCCCTCCCGCCGTCGCGCCTGCTTGACGCCCCTGCCGGCGCGCCGTATATCCCCGCAAGCACTGGAATCGCTCACCGCAGTCCGCTGGCGTACCTCCTCTCCCCCTGGAGGAACCGTCGTATGCGACGTGGCGTGGTCCGGTCCTGCCTGCTGTGCACTCGCCTCCTCTGCCTTCCGCTGCTGCTGCTCTTCCTCGGTGCCACACCGCTCACTGCCCAGACGGCGGTGCTCAAGGGTCGCGTCACCGACAGCCTCGGCACCCCGCTCGGCGGCGCGACCGTGGCCATCGACGGCGCGCGCTCGGTGACGACGCGCGACGGCGGCACGTACGAGCTCGAAGGCCTCGCGCCGGGCACCTACACGGTGCGGGCGCGGCTGATCGGCTACACCGCCGGCACCGCGCGCGTCACCCTCGCGGCGGGCGAGACGCGCACGGCCGACTTCCGGCTCGCGCGCTCGGTCGTGCAGCTGAGCGGCGTCAACGTCGTCGTCGGCTCGCGCGCGCGGCACACGGCGGCCGAGGAGCTCGCGGTGCCGGTGGACGTCTACACGGCGGAGACCATCGCGCGGCAGCCGACCACCGAGACGAGCCAGATCCTCCAGGAGCTCTCGCCCTCGGTCAACTTCCCGCGCCAGAGCGTGACCGACGCCGACGACATCGTGCGGCCGTTCACGCTGCGGGGGCTGAGCCCCGACCACACGCTGGTGCTCCTCAACGGCCTGCGGCGGCACCACACGGCGCTGGTGCACATCTTCGCCTACGGGATGGGGGCGGGCTCGAGCGGCGTGGACCTCAACGCGCTGCCGGCGAGCGCGATCGACCGCATCGAGGTGCTGCGCGACGGCGCCGCGGCGCAGTACGGCTCGGACGCGATCGCCGGCGTGGTGAACGTGGTGCTCAAGGACGGCGTGTTCCGGCCGTTCCTCACCACCGAGGCGGGGCGCTACGTCACGGGGCTGGGCTACAAGGACGACGGCAACACGATCACCGCCGGCGGCGGCGTGGGGCTCCGGCTCGGCCGCGGCTCGCTCGCGCTCTTCGGCGAGTACCGGCACCGCGATCCCACCAACCGCGCCGGCGCCGACAACCAGGACCAGCTCGTCCCCGGCGACGCCAACGTGGTGGACACGCTCACCGGCGAGCTGCTCGAGCGCAACAACGACGTCCCGATGCCCAATCACCACTGGGGCGACGGGCTCGCGAAGGACGCGCTCGGCTTCGGCAACTTCAAGTATCCGCTCAACGCCGCCGGCACCGCCGAGCTCTACGCCTTCGGCGGCTACAGCTACCGCGACGGGCAGGGCCAGGGCTTCTTCCGGCAGGGACTGAGCGAGCGCAACTGGCCCCAGATCTACCCGCAGGGCTACCTGCCCACCTTCGACGGCAAGGTGCGCGACGGCTCGGCCGCCGCCGGCGTGCGCGGCGCGGTGGCGGGGTGGAGCTACGACGTCGGCGGGTCGTTCGGGCACAACAGCTTCCGCTACGACCTGCTGCACACGATGAACGTCTCGCTGGGCCCCTGCCTCGACACCCCGTGCGCCCCGGGCGCCGACGGCATTCTCGGCACCGCCGACGATCCGGGGATCCCCAACGACACCTCGATCTACGCCGGCACGCTCAAGCTGAACGAGCTGAACACGACGGCGGACATCGTGAAGCCGTTCCGCGTCGGGCTGCCCGCGCCGCTCAACGTCGCGCTGGGCGTCGCGTTCCGGCGCGAGAACTACCAGATCGAGGCGGGCGAGCCGGCGAGCTACATCCAGGGCTTCCACCCCGACCAGTACGGCGACCTCGCCGCGCCGGGCAGCCAGGTCTTCGGCGGCTTCCAGCCGGCCAACGCGGTGGACAGCTCGCGCTCGAACGTCGGCGGCTACCTCGACCTCGAGACCAACCTCACGCCGCAGCTGCTGGTGAATACCGCCGGCCGCTTCGAGCACTACAGCGACTTCGGCGACAAGCTCACCGGCAAGCTGGCGCTGCGCTTCCAGCCGGCGAAGCAGTTCGTGCTGCGCGGCGCGCTGAGCTCGGGCTTCCGTGCGCCGAGCCCGAGCCAGAGCTTCTTCGGCAGCAAGATCACCCAGTTCGAGGTCGACACCGTCACGGGCAACCCGAGGCCGGTCGAGGTCGGCATCTTCCCCGTCGGCCACCCGGCGGCCAAGGCGCTGGGCGCGCGGCCGCTCAAGCCCGAGACGTCGGTGAACGTGAGCGGCGGCTTCGCCTTCTCGCCGCTGCCGACGCTCACCTTCACGGCCGACTACTACTACATCCGCATCCGGGACCGCATCATCCTGACCGCCGCGATCGCGGGCGACAGCGTGCAGCGGCTGCTCGACGCCGCGGGGCAGAGCTCGATCGAGGCGGCCCAGTACTTCACCAACGCGCTCCGCACGCGCACGCAGGGCGTGGACCTGACGGCCGCCTGGCGCATTCCGCTGGGCGGCACGCGGCGCCTCGACCTGAGCGGCATCTACAACTGGACGAAGAACAAGGTGCTCGCGATCGACGAGCCGCCCGAGCTCGCGGGCACCGGGGCGGTGCTCTTCGACTCGGTGGCCTCGGGCGGGCTCATCTCGCTCGAGCGGGAGCGGCCCGACCAGCGCTTCTCGCTCACCGGCACCTACGCGACCGACCGCTTCCACGTGCTGGCACGCAGCTCGTACTGGGGCAAGTACACCAGCGCCCAGGTGGGCGGCTGCGCCGAGTGCGTACAGACCTACGGCGCGAAGACCCTGTTCGACGCCGAGGTCGGCTACCGCTTCTACGACCTCGTCGAGCTCTCCCTCGGCGCGCGCAACATCTTCGACACCTACCCCGACCGCCCCAGCTACGCCAACAGCTTCGGCTTCCTCGTCTGGCCCGCGGCGAGCCCGTTCGGCTACAACGGGCGGTTCGTGTACACGCGGGCGGAGATCGTGTTGGGAAGGTGAGGCAGGGGCTAGGGGCTAGGTGCTAGGGGCTAGGGGCTAGGGGCTAGGGTGTCCCGATGTGGAGCGGCCCTCCGATTCCAGCAATCGGAGGGCCGCAGTCTTTCGGAGCCACTAGCACCTAGCACCTCTCATCACGCCGCCCGGTACCACCCCACCGCCACCAGCGCCCAGAGCAGGTTGAAGAGGAACACGAACACCGGCGTCAGCGCGCCGAGGCTCAGGCCGAGATAGCCGGCCGGGGTGCGGGGGAAGAACCAGAGGAGCTGCGCGGCGGTGGGGGCGAGACTCAGCACCA
Source organism: Gemmatimonadales bacterium (assembly GCA_035760645.1). Lineage (GTDB taxonomy): Bacteria > Gemmatimonadota > Gemmatimonadetes > Gemmatimonadales > GWC2-71-9 > DASSTY01. The sequence continues at coordinate 6,223 of DASTSO010000151.1, read as the reverse complement.
CGGCGCGCCAGAAGGGGCGGCGCTCGAGGAGGGGGACGAGCAGGAGCAGCCCCCACAGCGCGCCCCAGGCGATGCGCGGGTAGAGCCAGCCGGGCGTGAAGCCCGGCGCGAGGCGCACGTGGGCGCGGGCGGTGAGCCCGTAGTGGCCCGCCGCCCAGACGGCGGCGCTGTTGACGAGGGCGCCGGCGATCCCGGCGGCGGCGGCGATGGAAACACTGCGCAGGAAGCTTTTCACGCGGATCGGGTGCGGGTGTCGGGATGCGGCGCCGGCGCCGGGTCGGGGGCGGGCGTCGGTGCCGGGGCCGGGCGCGGATCGGGCACGGGATCGGGCGTCGGATCCGGCGGCGGCGTCGGAAACGGCTCGGGATACGGGGTCGTCACGGGAGGCCTCGCGATCAGGCCGGTCGCACGTCGCAGGGCGTGCGCACGAGGCCCGGGAGGAGGTGGATGCGGCTGAAGACCTGGGTCATGACCACGACACGCCGGGCGCAAATGCCCGGGAGCCCGCGCGCCTCGAAGAAGACCCGGCACTCCCAGCCCGAGCACTGCACCGCCGCGGCCTCGGGCACGAGGGAGCTGCGGCGGGCGCGGAAGACCGACTCCCAGGCGCCGTGCTCGGCCGGCTCCGGCACCCAGCGCGTCGTGTCGGCGCTCGGCTCGGCGTCGGTGTAGCCGTTCTGCGCCACGAACTGCTCGGCGCAGCGGCGGGCCATCGTTTCCATGTTCTCGGAGAAGTCGCGCGGGCGGAGACAGCGGCCCGGCTCCCGGCGCACCCACTCGGGGAGCTCCGGCGGCGGGCCCGCCGTGCGGGCGCACGCGCCGAGGCCGGCGCTCGCCAGGAGCAGCGCGGCGGTGTGGACGAAGGCGGGATGGACGTGCATGGCCGCGCTCCGGGGCGCCGGCGGCGGCATCCGTTCAGGCGCCGCGCCGCCGGCAGTCGGGACAGAGGCGGTCGAACCGCAGGAACCGTTTGAGGCGCTCGAAGCGGCCGTAGAGGTGCCGCCCGCAGAGCCGCTTGCCGCAGCGCCGGCAGACGCTCACCCCCACGGGCGCGAGCGGCACCCCGCAGGTCTCGCAGGTGCGATCGCCGTGGAGCAGCACGGTTCTCGGGCTTCGGCGACGCTCGACGCGAATCGGCTCGGCCATCCGGTGTGGGCGGGGGCGTGCGGGAGCCGGCTGCCCGGGTGGCGCCGGTACGATCGGGACAATATGCCCCAGCGGCCCGCCCGCGCCAACCACCCCCGCTGCCGTCCCGCCGCCGCTCAGTGGGGCGGCAGGTCCTGCCGGCTGCCGAAATTCGCCAGCCGGCGCGAGAAGTCCTGCCCGTCGTTGTGCTTGACGAGCAGCCAGTGGGCCACGTCCTTCGAGTCGTAGATGTCGCCCCCCTCGGGCGTGTGGTCCACGACCGGCAGGTCGAGCGCCAGGAGCTGATCGCCCCGGATGCCGAGCAACTGCGCCGCCTCGTCGGCCGGAATCGGCCGCGGATCCCGCTCCAGGCTCGCGATGGTCTGTTCGAGTGATGCCATGGGTCCGTCTCCTTCGACTGCGTTCGTGCGACGGCGGGGCGGGACGGCGGTCCCGCCTAACCCTCCCGCTCCCGCCGCACCGTCTCCCGCACCGCCCGCGCCGCCTCGTTGTCCGGGTCCACCGCCAGGGCGCGCCCGGCGAGCTCGTCGGCCTGTTCGCGGCGGCCCAGGGCGAGGAGCACCTCGGCGAGGCGCGCGGGGGCGCGGCTCTGCAGGTGCAGGCCGGTGCTCGCGGCCAGGGGAACGATCGCCTCGCGCGGGCGGCCGAGCGCGAGGAGACACTCGCCGAGGAGCTCGAGGGTGAGGAAGTGCGGCTCGAGCGCGACGCTCCGCTCGAGCAGCGCCAGCGCGCCGGCCGCGTCCCCCGCCTCCATGCGGCTGCGGCCCGCGTGGTAGAGCGCGTCGGCGTTCGGGGTCTCGCCCGCGCCCTCGCCGATGCCCTCGCCCGCGCCGGCGAGGGCGCCGGCGAGGCGGCAGAAGATCTGCCGGAAGCCGGGATCGTCGGGGTTGTAGCCCGGGCGCGGTCCCTCGAACGGTGTCGCGAGCACGTGCACGTCGGCCATCTCGGCCACGAGGTAGTTGCGCCACCCCGGCTCGGGCGTCGAGGCGGTCCAGCCCGCCACGAGCCACGCGCTGAGCGCCTCGTGGTTCGCGGTGTTGATGCCGTAGAGATGCGGCTCGACGATCCGCTCGTAGCCCTCGTAGACGAAGCGGAGCCGCCGCCGCGCGGCGATCGCGTCACAGACCAGCTCGTTCATCGGCTCCCCTCCCATCTCCCCGTCCACCCGTTCCCTCGCCCTCCCGTCTACCCTATGCCACCTTCGCCCCCTCGCCAACCCCGTACCGCGTGCGCAGCGTCTCGAGGTGGTGCAGCTCGTGGCCCGGGATGATCCACGCGAGTGCCCGCGCGCTCATGGGGCCGCCGCTCGCCGTGCCGACGAAGGCGAGCGCCTCGGCGTCGAGCCCGCGAAAGAGCGCCAGCGTCGCGCGCCGCACGGCGCGGTACTCCTCGACGAGATCGGCGAGCGGGCGCGCGTCGAAGCGGCCGGCCGCGGTGTAGGCGTCCTCGTCGAAGCCCGGCAACGGCTGCGTCTCGCCGCGCGCGAAGGCGAGCGCGCGGTAGCCGAAGATCCGCTCGGTCTCGGCGAGGTGCCCGAGGATCTCTTTGATGCTCCACTTCCCCGGCGCGTAGCGGTAGGTCGCGCCCGCCTCGCCGACGCGCTCGAAGAGCGCGGGCGTCGTCTCGAGCTGCGTGCGCAGGAGCGCGAGCGGATCGGCGACGTCCGCGGGGACGCGGTCCACGTAGCGGCCGAAGTAGGGCGCGTACTCCTCGGGGGCGGGGCGGGCGATCGCAGCGGGCACGTGGGGATCTCCGATGGTGATGGGGGGCGAGCGGCGTCAGAGCGACTCCGCCCAGCGGTCGACGTCGTCCTCGCGGCGCGCGAGGGCGCGGGCCGTGGCTGCGGCGGCGAGCCCGCCGATCAGGTACCACGCCAGGGTGAGCGCCGGGGTCTCGACGCGCGAGGCGTTCGGCTGCCGGCCGAGGCCCAGGAGCGGCGGCAGCACGACGGCGCCCACCCCCGCCGCGGCGCCGAGGAGCGCGCCGCGCCTCCAGGCGCGCTCGCCGAGGCCGACGAGACTGTAGTAGAGCGCGTTCGAGAGGAGGTCGGCGGCGAGCGTCTCGCGGAAGAGCCGCCGCTGGCGGGGCGGCTGCACGCCCACGCGCCGCATGGTGCGCGCGAGGGCGCGCATGCCGATCGCGTCCATGCGCGGCGGGTGCGCGAGGGTGCGCCGCGCCGTCTCGTGCACCGCGGTGAGCGCCGCGGCGCCGGCGAGTCCGCTCGTCAGCGTGCGGCCGAGTCCGCGCCAGGTGTCCGTCGTCGCCATCCCGTCCTCCTCTGCGTCATCCGGTGTCTGCCGGGTCCCGTGGCGCGGAGCCCCCTGCCCGCGCCGCCTCTCCCGACACTAGCCGGCGCCGGGTAGGCCGGCGGGGACCTGCGTCACCGCCCGGCACGCGTCACTGCTTCGTGATCTCGACGATCTCCACGAGGCGGCCCACCTGGTGCGTGCTCATCATGTCGTCCTGCGGCCGCACGCGGGCGCGTACCCGCAGGCCCTCCTGCCGGAATTCCGCGGCGAGGCCGTTCGTCGGATCGTACGTGGTGCCGTCGTCGCCGCGGATCGCCCAGAAGCCGCCCTCGACCTCGAAGTGGTGCACCGCGCCGGTGATGGTGAGGAGCGAATCGCCGCGGCTGGAGTCGCCCGGCGCGGAGTCGCCCGCGGCGCCGCCGGCGCCGTTCGGGGCGCTGTTCGGCGCGCTCGGCGTGACGGTGTCCGTCTTGGACTGGCACGCCGCCGCGAGCGGCAGGGCGGCGGCGAGGAGCAGGGCGGGGAGAATGCGTCGCATGCGTCGTCTCCGAAGGCGGGTGAGGGGTCGCGGGCGCTCACTCGGCGTAGCTGCTCACCTCGAGCAGGTTGCCGTCGGGATCCCGGAAGTATACCGACGTGATGGGCCCGAGCGCGCCGGTGCGCGGCCCCGGTCCCGCCGCCACCGCGACGCCGCAGGCGGGGTGCGTGGGTCGAGGAGGCTCGGGAGGGGCGAGTCAGCGCTCGAGCGCCGCGCGCACGCGGGCGACGATCTCGGCGACCGGCCGCGTGGCGTCCACGTGGATCGCCTCGTCGGCGGCGGGCGGCTCGAGCGCGGCGTACTGGCTCGCCACGAGCGCGGCGGGCATGAAGTGGCCCGCGCGGGTCTCGATCCGCGCCGCGGCGAGCGGGGCCGGAAGGTCGAGCCAGACGAAGCGCACCGCGGTGGGCGCGGCGGCGCGGAGCGTCGCGCGGTAGCGCGCCCTGAGCGCCGAGCAGGCGAGCACGGCCGAGGTCCCCGTCCGCGCCCACGCCGCGATCTCCCCGGCGAGCCGCGCGAGCCACGGCGCGCGGTCGGCGTCGTCGAGCGGGAGGCCGGCGCGCATCTTGGCGCGGCTCGCCTCGTCGTGCCGGTCGTCCCCATCGGCGAAGGGCCAGCCGAGCGCCGCGGCGAGCGCGCGTCCCACGGTGGTCTTGCCCGCGCCCGCGACGCCGATCACGACGACGATCCGCGCCACCCGTCTGCCCGTGCTCACTCCCCCAGGAACTCCCCGACGACGGCGAACCGCTCCGTCCGGTCCGCCCACGCCTTCAGCGCGGCGAGGATCGGCACGGCGAGGAAGGCGCCGGCGATGCCCCAGAGCAGGTACCAGGCGAGGACCCCGAGGAAGACGGCGATCGGATGCAGCGCGAGCCGGCGGCCGTAGACGAGGGGGCTGACGAAGTTGTTCTGCAGGGTGGTGATGAGGAGATACAGCCCGGGGGCGAGGAGGATGCGGCCGGGGGCGTCGAAGGTGGCCACCGCGACGACCGCGAGGAGGATGATCATCAGCGCGCCGCCGAGGTACGGCACGAACTCGAGCACGACGGTGAGGCCGCCCCACACGAGCGGCTGGGGCATGCCGAGGAGGAGCATCGTGAGCGCGACGCAGGCGCCCTGGCCGAGGTTGATGAGGAGGGTGGCGAGGAGGTAGCGCGAGATCATCGCCTCGACGTCGCGCGCCACGCGCACGGCGATGCGCTTGTCGTGCGGTTGCCGGAGCGCGCGCACCAGCCGTCGCAGGAAGAGGTCGCCCGAGGCGAGGAGGAAGTAGAGCAGGAGCAGCACCTCGACGAGCCCCGCCACGAGCGCGGCCGTGGTGCCGAAGACCCGCGCGAGCACGCCCGGCCCGGCCGGAGCGGCCGGTGTGGCGGGGGCCGGTGCGCGCCCGCCCTCCCGCTCGCCCGCCGCCGCCCGCTCCACCCGCTGCGCCGCGCGGTTCATCTCCTCGAACGGCCGCCGCAGCCGGCGGAGCTTGCCCTGGGCCGCCTGCAGCGTCGCGGGGAGCCGCTCGGCCCAGGCGCGCACCGGGCCGGCCGCGGTGAAGACGGCGCCGCCGAGGCCGCCGAAGAGGAGGAGGACGAGGAGCGCGGCGGCGAGCGGCGCGGGGACGTGGCGCCGCACGAGCCCCCGCATCACCGGCCGCAGCAGCAGCGCGAGCACCAGGGCGAGCGCGACGGGGACGAGCAGCGCCCGCGCCACCCACAGCGCCGCGAGGACGACGCCCGCGGCGATCGTCCACACGCCGGCCACCGGCGCGGCGCGCCCCTCGCGGCTCTCGCGCCTCTCGCGCCCCTCGCGCCCCTCGCGCCCCTCGCGTGGCGGGCTCACGGGGGCTCACCCGTCCACCGGCAGCGACGCCCCGCTGGCCCGCCAGCTCGCCAGTGAGTCCTCCGAGAGGCGCTCGAGAGTGGTGGAGATCCGCCGCGCGGCGGTGAGCATCGTCTCCAGCTCCTCGCGCGGCGCGCCGGTGAGCTCGGTGTTGGCGAGGATCACCATGAGCTGGTTGTTGATCTGGTCGCGCAGCATCTCGCGCACCTCGCCGAGGAGGAGCCGCCGCTCCCGCTGGCGGGCGCGGCGCACGCGCCAGACGTAGAAGCTCTGCAAGAGCCAGACGATCGGCGCCAGCACCGCCAGCTCGTGCGCGTCGGGCGCCACCTCGATGAGCGCCACCACCACGAGGGTGAGCACGATGGCGAGCGAGGCGGTGAGCGGCTCGAGATAGTGCTGGAACCGGCGCCACATGGGCGGTCTCCGGGACGGCGGCCCGCGAGCTCCCGCGGGAGCGCGC
>DASTSO010000150.1:0-18299 GCA_035760645.1 Gemmatimonadales bacterium | reverse complement strand
CGGCGGCGCGCGGGCCGTTCGACGTCACCGCCACCGCGGCGATGGGCCGCATCGGCGGCTTCTTCGACGCCGCGGGCGACCGGGTGCCGAGCGATCCGCACGGCCAGGGCGGCCTCGCCGAGAGCCGCTCGTGGGACGCCTTCGCCAAGCTGGGCCTCGCGCTGGGCGGCGCGCGCCGGCTCCAGCTCACCGGCAACTGGTACGACCTCGAGCAGCAGACCGACTTCGTCACCCTGCCCTCGGCCGAGCTCGGCAAGGCGAGCGTGCGCGAGGGGCTCGAGCTCGACCAGCCGCAGAACGCGAAGAACGGCTACCTGAGCCTCGACTACACGCAGCCCTTCGCGGGCGGCCGCGCGCACGCGCAGCTCTACTACCGCGACTACCTCACGCGCTTCGGCCCCTCGGTGCGCCAGCTCCGGCGCCAGGAGGCGGGCGACACCGCGCGGGTGCGCCGCGCCTACGTCACGCAGTCGTTCCTCGACTCCGAGAAGGGCGGCGGCCGCCTCGAGCTCGAGACGCGCCTCGGCGCGCGGCGCGGCGCGCCGTCGGTCACCTGGGGCGCCGACTACGTGGACGAGCGCACCTTCCAGGCGCTCAACGTCTTCGACCGCGACGCCTGGACCGCGGGCGACTCGCTCGTCTACCGGAAGACCGACGAGTGGATGTGGGTCCCGCCGCTCCACACCCGCAGTCTCGGCCTCTTCGCGCAGGCGGCATGGAGCCCGGTCGAGCCGCTCACCGTGCGCGGCGGCATCCGCCACGAGCGCGCGCGGGCCGACGTGCACGACTTCACCACCATCGAGCAGGTGGCGGTGACGGGCGGCGCGCTCCGCTACCGGCCCGTGCTCCTCAACGCCGGCGCCGTGGTGACCCCGGTGCGCGGCGTGGACGTCTTCGCCAACTTCTCCCAGGGCTTCTCGCTCGCCGACCTGGGCCGCATCCTCCGTGGCGCCACCAGCGGCTTCATCCTCGGCACGCACTCGGTGGACGCGCAGCTCGTGGACCAGTACGAGGTGGGCGCCCGCGCGACGGGGCGGCAGGTGCAGGCCTCGCTCTCGCTCTTCCGCAACACCTCCGCCCTGGGCAGCACCTACGACGCGGCGCTCAACGTGGTGCGCGCCCCCGAGCGGGTCTACGGCCTCGAGGCCACGCTCGACGTGCAGCCGGCGGCGCGCTGGCAGGTGGGCGGCACCTTCACCTGGACCGAGGGCGAGGCGTTCATGCGGCGCGACACCCTCTCCACGGACAGCGTCTGGAAGGCGCTCGGCGGCTACCGCATCCAGCCGCCCAAGGTGACGGGCTACGTGCAGCACGCGACGACGCCGGGCTGGACCAACCGCGTGCAGCTCCTCGCCTCCGGCCGCCGCACGCGCGCCTACGAGGAGTTCCTCCGCTACGCCGGCTCGGCCGTCGCGGGGAGCGAGACGCCGCTGGAGTCGTTCGCGACGCTCGATCTCCTGAGCTCGCTCCGCGTCGGCGCCGGCACGCTCACCCTGGGCGTCGAGAACCTCCTCAACCGGCTCTACTTCTCCACCGTGTCGCAGCTCGAGCAGGGGACGGCCTACCGCGCCGCGGCGCGCGGCCGGACGCTCACCGTCGGCTACGGCGTCCGCTACTGAGCGCGAGCGGAACGCCCGTGCGCCGACTCCTCGTCCGGCTCCATCTCTACGTCGGCCTCACGGGCGGCGTGCTGCTCGCGCTCATCGGGGTGACGGGGAGCCTCCTCGCCTTCCAGGACGAGATCGACCGCGCCCTGAACCCCGGGCTCCTCGTCGTCGCGCCGCCGGCCCGCGCCGCGGCGCGGCTCCCGCTCGACACCCTGCTCGCGCGGGTGCGCGCGGCGCATCCGCAGGCGCGCATCCTCCGCGTCAACGTCGCGCGCGCCGCCGACCAGGCCGACGAGGTCTGGACGACCGCGCCCGACGCGCCGCCGCGCGCCGAGCGGCTCGTCTACGTCGATCCCTGGCGCGGCACGCTGCTGGGCGAGCGCGGCCGCGCGACGTCGCTCATGGGCTTCCTCTTCGAGCTGCACACGCGGCTCGTCGCCGGCGAGCGGGGCGAGTGGATCGTGGGAGGCGCGGGCGCCCTGCTCCTCGTGCTGAGCGTCTCGGGGGTCTGGCTCTGGTGGCCGGGCCGCCGGAAGGTGCGCGCCGCGCTCACGATCCGGCGCGACGCGGGCCGCCGCCGCTTCCACTTCGACCTGCACCGCGTCGGCGGCTTCGCGGCGGCGGCCTTTCTGATGGTGGAAGCGGTGACCGGCCTCTCGCTCGTCTTCCACGACCAGTTCGCGGCGGGGCTGAACCGGATGACCGCCTCCCGGCCGCGGCCCGCGCCACCGCGCGTCGCGCCCCGGCCCGGCGCCCGGGAAACGTCGGTGGAGGCCGTCGTCGCGGCGGCCGCGCGGGCGCTGCCCGACGGGATCACGAGCTACGTCATCCTCCCGGCGAAGCCCGGCGCGCCCTACACCGTGCGCCGGAGGCAGACGGCCGAGTCGCACCCGAACGGCCGGAGCTTCGTGTACGTGGACCCTTACGACGCCCGCGTCCTCCTCGTCGAGGACGCGCTCCGGGCGCCGCGGGGCACGCGCTGGTACAACGTCCTCTACCCCACCCACATCGGGCGCGTCGGCGGCACCGCGGGCCGCGGCGGCGTCGCGCTCGCGGGACTGGCGCCGCTGCTGCTGTTCGTCACGGGGCTCGTCGTCTGGCGGTCGCGGCGGCGCGGCCCCGAAAGTCTCATACGCGGTTCACGCCCGCTTCATGGGCCCGGTGCTATACTGCGCTCGCACCATGAAACCGGAGGGCGATATGAAACTGATGAAGCCCACCCCGATGATGGGACAGATGAAGGACGAGTTCGACCGGGTCTTCGAGCGTTTCTTCCCGGTCCGGCTCTTCGAAGAGCCGCTCGTGTTCGAGAAGGAAGCGCCGCTGGCCCGCTGGACCCCGTCGTTCGACCTGGTGGAGAACGAGAAGGAGTTCGTCGTCCGCCTCGAGGCGCCGGGCGTGCCGCGGGAGAACCTGGACATCGAGCTCACCGGCCACACGCTGATCGTGAGCGGCCGCCGGGAGCTGTTCCAGGAGAAGACCGGTGAGACCTACCTCTGGCAGGAGCGCGAGACGGGCTCGTTCCGTCGCACCGTGCGGCTGCCGGTGGCGGTGCTCGCCGATCGGGTCGAGGCCACCTACCAGGACGGCATCCTGACGATCGTGCTCCCCAAGGAGACGCCGATGCCGGCCAGCAGGATCCTGATCAAGTAGGATCGGGACGGCAGGAGTCGACTTTCGACCCCGGCCCCGGGCACGTGCCCGGGGCCATTCATTTACATTCCTGCCATGCCGAATCCAACCAGCCAGGTCGCCCTCGTCACCGGCGCCACCGCCGGGATCGGCCGGGCCACGGCCTTCGCCCTCGGCCGCGCGGGGTGGGCGGTGGGGGTGTGCGCCCGCTCGGGCGCGCGGGTGGACGCGCTCCTCGCCGAGCTCCGGGCCGCCGGGATCCGCGCGGCCGGCCGCGCGGCCGACGTCGGCGACCCGGCCGCCGTCGAGGCGCTCGTCGGCCACGTCGAGCGCGAACTCGGCCCCGTGGACGCGCTCGTCAACAACGCCGGCGTCCTCTACGCCCGCCCGCTGGCGGAGCTCACGCTCGAGGAGTGGGACGAGTCGATGCGCACCAACGTGCGCGCGATCTTCCTCCTGACGCGCGCGGTGCTGCCGGGGATGCGGGCGCGGAAGGCGGGCGCGATCGTCAACGTGGCGAGTCTCTCGGGCAAGACCGGCTTCGCCGGCGGCACCGCCTACTGCGCGAGCAAGCACGCCGTCATGGGCTTCTCGCGCGCGCTCCTGCCCGAGGTGCGGGGCGACGGGATCCGCGTCATCGCCGTGCTGCCGGGCTCGGTGGACACCGCGATGATCCGGCGCCAGACGGCGTTCGAGAGCGACCCCGCCCGCATCCTCCAGCCCGAGGACGTCGCGGCCACCATCCTCCACGCGCTCACGCTCCCGCCGCGCGCGCTCGTGAGCGAGGTCGAGGTCCGGCCCACCACGCCATGAGCCTCGAGATCGGGCGCTGCGTCTGCCGCCGCTTTCCGTTCGCCGAGCTGCTGCCGCTCGCGCGCGCGCACGGGTGGACGCTCGAGGACGTGATGCGCGAGACCGGCTGCGGCGACCAGTGCGGTCTCTGCCGCCCCTACCTCCGCCGCATGCTCGCGACCGGCGAGACCGTCTTCCACGAGATCCTCACGGAGCCCGCCCCGTGACGCTGTCCGCGCGCACCCTGACGGCGCTCGCCCTCGTGTTCGGCTGCGCGTCCTTCCCGCTCGCCTGGTGGCACCACCCGCTCGCCGCGCTCACCGGGCTCGTGGGGATGCTCCTCGCCCTGCTCGCGCTCCGGCGCGGCGCGGCGCTGACGGGCCGGCAGCGCGACGCCCTCCAGACGGCGCTCGTCGCGGCCGACCGGCGCAACCGCGAGCTCGCCCGGCTGCACCGCCTCGCGACGACGCTCCTCGCCGGGCGCGACGTGCAGGCGCTGCTCGAGGAGGTGGCGCTCGCCGCGGCCGAGCTGCTCGAGGCGGAGGGCGGCGCGGTGCTGCTGCTCGCCGAGGAGGGCCGGTTCCTCCGGGTCGCCGCGATCACCGGCTCCATGACGCGCATCGCCGGCCGGCTGCTGCCGATGGACGGCTCCGCCGGCGGTTGGGTCGCGACGCACGACGAGCCGCTCCTCATCGACGACGTCTCGCGCGATCCGCGCTTCGCGCGGATGCCCGAGATCTACCACACCGTGCGCACGATGGCGATCGTGCCGCTGCGGAGCGCGGGGCTCGTCGTCGGCGTCGTGAGCGCCTACAACCGGCAGGACGGGGCGCCGTTCACCGGGCACGACGTGCAGCTCCTGCAGACGCTGGGCGACCAGGTCGTCGTCGGGCTCGACCGCGCCGCCGCGCTCGACGCGCTGCGCGAGAACGAGCGCGCGCTCGCCGCGAAGAACCGCGAGCTCGAGCGCGCCGGCCGGCTCAAGAGCGAGTTTCTCGCCAACATGAGCCACGAGCTGCGCACGCCGCTCAACGCCATCATCGGCTTCTCCGACCTGCTGCACAGCGGGCAGGCCGGCCCGCTCGACGCCACCCAGCGCGATTTCCTCGCCTCGGTGCTCCGCAACGGCCGCCACCTCCTCGGCCTCATCAACAGCGTGCTCGACCTCGCCAAGATCGAGGCCGGCAAGATGGCGCTCTCGCTCGCCACCACCGACGTGCGCGCGGCGATCGACGGCGCGGTGACCGACACGGCGAGCCTCCGCGCCGCCAAGCGCCAGACCTGCACCGTGCACGTCGAGGAGGCCGGGCTCGAGGTGCAGGCGGACGCGCTGCGGGTGCGGCAGATCCTCTTCAACCTCCTCAGCAACGCGGCGAAGTTCACGCCCGAGGGCGGGCAGATCGCCCTCACCGCGATCCGCACGCGCGCGCCGCTGCCGGTGCCCCCGCCCGCCGCCGCCGCCGCCGCTGACGGCGACGGGGCCGGGGCCGGCGGCGGCACGGCCGCGCCGCGCCTCCTCCCCCGCGACGCCGTCTGGATCGCGGTGACCGACACCGGCATCGGCATCAAGGCGGAGGACGTGCCGCTCCTCTTCCAGGAGTTCAGCCAGGTGGAGAGCGCGCTCGACCGCCGGGAGCAGGGCACCGGGCTGGGGCTCGCCCTCTGCAAGCGCTTCGTCGAGCTGCACGGCGGCACGATCGGCGCCGAATCGATCCACGGGAAGGGGAGCACCTTCTGGTTCATCCTCCCGGTGGAGGGCCCGCCCGCGGTGGCGGCCGCGGGCCCGGCGGCGGCCCCGCCTGTTGCGTCCGAGCCCGCGTGGTACATTTGACGCATGCGCCCCGCCTGGCCGGTCCGTCTGCGCGCGCTGCTGCTCGCCTGCCTCTTCACCGGGGTGGGGTTCGGGCTGCCGCTCGTCGACGGCGCGGTCTATCACCACTCGGGACGCAGCTTCGACGTGCCGCACGTCGAGGCCGCCGGCGCGAGCTGCCACGGCGAGCGCTGCCTCCTCGACCTCGCGGTGGCGAGCCTGGGACTCGCCGCGCCCACGCCGCTGCCGCCGCGCGCGGTCCCGCTCCTCCTGGAAGCGCCGCGCCCCCCGCGCCCCGATCCGCGGCCCGTCTCCCCCGTCCGTCTCCAGCCCCCGCCGCGCGCCCCGCCTCCCGCCTGACCTCCCGCCCTCGAGTCGTCGAGCCGTAGATCGCCGCGCCCGGGCCCCCGCCGGGGCCGCGGCCGGATCCCATTGGAGGTCACGTGCACCGTGCACTCGCGGCGGCCCTGGCGGCCGCCGGCACGCTCGCGGGCGTCGGCACCGTCGCGCCGCCGCCGCTGCGGGCCCAGGCGGCGGCAGCGAGCCCGCCGCCGCTCACCCGCGCGCTCACCCTGACGCGCGCCGAGGCGATCGACTCCGCCCTCGCCCGCAATCCCGCGCTCGCCGCCGCGCGCGAGCAGATCGTCCAGGCCCGGGCCCGCGGCACCCAGGCGACCGCGCTGCCCGACGTGGACGTCACCTGGGGCTTCTCCGACGAGCCGCGGCTCTTCGGCCTGGGCGGCGCCGGGAGCCACGACCTCGACGTCGGCTGGACGCTGCCCTTCCCCGACAAGATCCGCCTGCGCGGCCGCGTGGCCGGCGGCGACGTCGCCGCGGCGCGCTTCACGTATCTCCAGCTCCGCCAGGCGATCGCCGCGGCGACGGCGCAGACCTACGACTCGCTCCTCGTGGCCGAGCAGCACCGGCGCGACCTCGCCGAGACGGTGGGCGTGGCGGACACGTTTCTCCTGCGCACCCAGGCGCGCTTCGACGCCGGGGCGGTGCCGAAGCTCGACGTGATCCGCGCGCGGGTGGACGTCGCCCAGGCGCGCAACGACCTCCTCGCCGCCGAGCGCGACGTCGGCACCGCGCGCGCCGGGCTCAACCGCCTGCTGGGCCGCGTCCTCGGCGCCCCGCTCCAGGCGGCCGACACCCTCGCGGTCCCCGACACGCTCCCGCCGCTCGATCTCCTCGAGCGGCAGGCCCTCGCCCGGCGCCCCGAGCTCCGGAGCCTCGCCGCGCAGCGGCGCGGGGCGCGCGCCGCCACGGCGCTCGCCCAGGAGTACTGGCTGCCCGACGTCGGCATCGGCGTGGGCCGCACGACCGGCGGCGGCGCGCCGGCCACCTACTCGACGTCGGTCGGGATCAGCGTCCCGCTCTTCTTCTGGCAGCACCAGCGCGGCGAGGTGCGCGAGAGCCGCCACCGCGAGCGCGAGCTCGCCGCGAGCGAGCAGGACCTCGCGCTCCAGGTCGCCCAGGAGGTGCGCGTCGCCTACGCCACCGCCGCCACCGCGCTCCGCCAGGCGGTCTACCTGCGCGACGAGCTCCTCCCCGAGGCGCGCGAGGCGCAGCGCATCGCCACGGTGAGCTATCAGCTCGGCCGCTCCTCGATTCTCGACGTCCTCGACGCGCGCCGCACCCTCGTCGCGGCGCAGAGCCAGTACGCCGACGCCCTCGGCGCGGCCAACGACGCCGTCGCCCAGCTCCAGCTCGCGGTGGGGGCGGCGGTGGGGAAAGGAGCGAGTGATGAGCAGCAGTGAGCGGCGGCTTCGGCCCCCGACGCACGGACGCCTGCCGCTGAGCGGCGCGGTCCTCCTCCTGGTCCTCGCCGCCTGCTCGAAGCCGGGGCCCGAGACCGACGCCGCCGCCGCGGCGGCCGCCACGCCGGCGCAGCCCGCGGCGGGGTTCGCCATCCCCGCGGCCCAGCGCGGCCGCATCGCGACGCAGGTCGTCGCGCCCGCCACCTACCGGCCCGCGGTCCAGACGACGGGCACCGTCGCCTTCGACGCCGATCAATCCACCCAGGTGCTCTCGCCGATCTCGGGCCCCGTGGTGCGGCTGCTCGTGCCGCTCGGCGCCCCGGTCGCGCGCGGCGAGCCGCTCGCGCTCGTCGCCTCGCCCGACTACGCGGCGGCGATCGCCGCCTACCGGAAGGCGGCGGCCACCGCGCGCAACGCCGAGCGGATCGCACGGCTCGACGAGCAGCTCTTCCAGAACGACGCGCTCGCCCGGAACGAGCTCGAGCAGGCGCGCACCGACGCCGTCGCCGCCGCGGCCGACCGCGACGCCGCGCTGCAGCAGGTGCGCGCGTTGGGCGTCGACCCCGCGGTCGTCGCGGCGCTCCAGGCGGGGCGCGCGGTCGCGACGCCCGAGGGCGTCATCCGCGCGCCGATCGCCGGCACGCTGGTCGAGCGGCTCATCACCCCCGGCCAGCTCCTCGAGGCGGGCACGACGCCGGCCTTCACCATCGCCGACCTCTCGCGCATGTGGGTGCAGGCGAGCGTCTTCGAGTCCGACCTCGGCGCCGTCGCCCGCGGCGATTCGGCCGACGTCGCCACCGCCGCGTCGCCGACGCCGTTCCGCGGCGTGGTGGACTACATCGCCGCCCTCGTGGACTCGAGCACCAAGGCCACGGCCGTGCGCGTCGTGGTGCCGAACCCCGGGCGGCTCCTCAAGAAGGACATGTACGTGCGCGTGACGATCCACTCGCGGAAGCCGCGCACGGGGCTCCTCGTCCCCGTCTCCGCCGTGCTGCGGGACGAGGACAACCAGCCGTTCGTCTTCGTGCAGACCAGCGGCACCGGCGGCTACGACCGCCGCACCGTCACCCTCGGCGCGCGCGTGGGCGACGCCTACGAGGTGCGCGCGGGCCTGAGCGCAGGCGACCGCATCGTGGTGGAGGGCGGACTGTTCCTGCAGTTCGCGGAGAGCCAATGACCGATCTGATCCAGGCGCCGGCGGAGCGGCCGCCCGAGGACGCGCTCGCCGAAGGCGTCGAGCCCGCGGCGCGCCCGTCCTTCGTCCACCGGCTCGTCACCGGCACCCTCGCGCAGCCGGTGCTCGTCGGCTTCCTCGCGCTCCTGCTCGTCGGCCTCGGACTGTGGTCGATGCGGCGGCTGCCGGTGGATGCCTATCCCGACCTCTCGCCGCCGATGGTGGAGATCGTCACCCAGTGGCCGGGGCACGCCGCGGAGGAGGTGGAGCGGCTCGTGACGCTCCCGCTCGAGCTCGCGATGAACGGGCTGCCGAACCTCACCGTGACGCGCTCGATCTCGCTCTACGGCCTCTCCGACGTGCGGCTCACCTTCCGCGACGGCACCGACAACTACTTCGCGCGCCAGCAGGTGAACGAGCGCCTGGGCGACGCGGAGCTGCCCGCGGGCGTCGCGGCCGGGATCACCCCGCTCGCCTCGCCCTCGGGGCTCGTCTACCGCTACGTGCTCGAGAGCCCCGACCGCTCGCCGATGGAGCTGAAGAACCTGAACGACTGGGTCGTCTCGAAGGCGTACCGCTCGGTGCCGGGGGTGGCCGACCTCACCTCGTTCGGCGGCGAGACGATGCAGTACCAGGCGCTCCTCGACCCGGCGAAGCTCGCCGGCGCGGGGCTCACCGTGCAGATGGTGGCCGACGCGCTCGCCGCCAACAACGGGAACGCCGGCGGCGGCTTCTACGCCGAGGGCGGGCAGTTCTACTACGTCCGCGGCCTCGGCCGCATCCACACCGTGGAGGACGTGGGCGACATCGTCGTCGCCGTGCGCGATGGCACCCCCATTCTCGTGAAGGACCTGGGCGAGGTGACGATCGGCCACGCCCCGCGCCTCGGCCAGTTCGGCTTCATGGGCCGGAACGACGCCGTCGAGGGGATCGTCGTCATGCGCCGCGGCGAGCAGGCGCAGACGGTCCTCCGCGGCGTCCAGGCGATGACGCGGGAGCTCAACGGGGCGGTGCTGCCGAAGGACGTGACGGTGCGGCCCTACTACGACCGCAGCGACCTCATCGCGCTCACCACCCGCACCGTCGCCGACAACCTCCTGCGCGGCATCGTGCTCGTCGTGGCGGTGCTCATCCTCTTCCTCTACGACGTGCGCTCGGGGCTCATCGTCGCCGTGACGATCCCGCTCGCGCTCTTCGCCGCCTTCATCTGCCTCGACCTGCGCGACATCCCCGCGAACCTCCTCTCGATCGGGGCCATCGACTTCGGCATCCTGGTGGACGGCGCGGTGGTGATGGTCGAGAACATCCACCGCCAGCTCGCGCTGCGGCACGGCACGGCGCTCGACCTGACGGGCCTGAAGGCGGTGATCGCCGCGGCGGCGGCGGAGGTGGACCGGCCGATCGTCTACGCGATCGCGGTGATCGTGGCGAGCTTCCTGCCGATCTACGTGCTCGCGGGCCCCTCGGGCGAGCTCTTCCGGCCGATGGCCGACACGACGATCTTCGCGCTCGTCGGCTCGCTGCTCGTCACGCTCACGCTGGTGCCGGTGCTCTGCCTCTGGCTGCTGCGGCGCGGGGTGCGCGAGCGGCGGAACCCCGTGTACGAATGGCTGCGCGACCGGTACCGCCGGGGCCTCGACTGGTGCCTCGCCCGCCCGCGCGCGACCGTGCTGGGCTCGCTCGGGCTCTTCGCCGGCGGGCTCCTCCTCGTCCCGGCGATCGGCGCCGAGTTCATGCCGCACCTCGACGAGGGCGCCATCTGGGTCCGGGCGACGATGCCCTACACGATCTCCTTCGAGGAGTCCGCGAAGATCGTCCCGCAGGTGCGCGCGATCCTGCGCTCGTTCCCGCAGGTCACCGTGGTCGCCTCCGAGCACGGCCGGCCCGACGACGGGACCAATCCCACCGGCTTCTTCAACGCCGAGTTCTACGTGGGGCTCAAGCCGTACCGGGAGTGGACGGGCGATATCCGCACCAAGCCGGCGCTGATCGACGCGATCAACCGCAGGCTGGCGGTCTTCCCGGGGATCACCTTCAACTTCACCCAGCCGGCGGAGGACGCGGTGGACGAGGCGCTCACGGGCCTCAAGAGCGCGCTCGACGTGAAGGTCTTCGGCAGCGACCTCGCGGTGCTCGAGGCCAGGGGGAAGGCGATCAAGCACGCGCTCGAGCAGGTGCCGGGCATCACCCACGTCACCCTCGTGCAGGAGCTGGGGCAGCCGGCCCTCACGGTGGACGTGGACCGCGCGAAGATCGCCCGCTACGGCGTCAACGTGGCCGACGTCAACGGCCTCATCGAGGCCGCCGTGGGCGGCGCCGCCGCGACCGAGGTGGTGCAGGGGGAGCGGCGCTACGACCTCGTCGTGCGGCTCCTGCCGCAGTTCCGCGAGACGCCCGAGGCGATCGGCGACATCCTCGTCGCCACCGCCGGCGGGCAGCAGGTGCCGCTCAAGGAGCTGGCGACGATCCAGGTGGCGAGCGGCGCGTCGTTCATCTACCGCCAGGACGGCTCGCGCTTCATCGGCGTGCAGTACTCGGTGGAGGGGCGCGACCTCGCCTCCGCCGTCGAGGAAGCGCAGCGCCGCGTGGCGGACGCGGTGCAGCTGCCGAGCGGCTACCGGGTGGTCTGGGGCGGCGAGTACCAGCAGTACACCGCTTCGCGGGCGCAGCTGCGGGTGGTGCTGCCGATCACGCTGCTCGTGATCTTCTTCCTCCTGTTCGCGCTCTACGGGAACTTCAAGTTCCCGTTCATCACCGTCGTGGGCGTGGTCCTCTCCGCCCCGCTCGGCGGACTCGCGGCGCTCGCGCTCACGGGGACGCCGTTCTCGGTCTCGTCGGGGATCGGTTTCCTCGCCCTCTTCGGCGTGAGCGTGCAGACGGCCGTCGTCTACATCTCCTACGCGAACGAGCTCCGCACCCAGGGCCGGCCGATCGGCCCCGCCGCGCGCGAGGCGGCGCTGCTCCGGCTGCGGCCGATCATGATGACGGCGCTCGTGGCGGCGCTGGGCCTGCTGCCCGCGGCGTTCTCGACCGGCGTCGGCAGCGATTCGCAGCGGCCCTTCGCGCTGGTCATCGTCGGCGGGCTCTTCTCGCGGCTCCTGGTGAGCGTCTTCCTGATGCCGGTGCTCTACGTGCTGGTGGCGCGGCGGGGGGATCGGCTGCAGGTGTGAACCAGCGGCGGCCGCCGCTCTCGCGGCGACGGCTGAAGCCGCCACTCGGCGAGTCGGCCCCTGAAGGGGCCGCTCGGCCTGAGGCCCCTGAAGGGCCCTGTGCGGGCACGGGGCTCCGCTGCGAGAGCTCGGACGTGGGTGAGTGCACGGAGTGCGGCTGCCTCGGAGAGCCCTTCAGGGCTCGCAGGCCGAGTGGCGGCTTCAGCCGCCGGCCCGGAGGAGCTGCCGGCTCGGCCCCGCCCGTTTCGGTTTCCGGATTTCGGTGGTATCACTGCATCGGAGCCCCGAGCGGCTCGACGACGGACCCGCGAGCGAAGGAGGCGAGCATGGCGGACGAGCGGCGGAAGCGCGGCAAGGTGAGCAACGGGTCGGCGCAGCCCGGCGAGGCGGAGGGCGCGGGCCCCGAGGTCCCGCTCACGCGGACCCCGGAGGGCGAGGAGCGACCGACGCAGCCGCGCAATCGCGCCGAGGGGATCGAGCGCCTGCACGAGGCGACCGACGAGATCAACGGCGTCTGGTGAGCCAGGCGCTGACGGCGGGGGGGACGAGCGTGACCGGGGCGGCGGCGGGGCGCGCCGAGGCGGCGGCGCCGGGCGCGCCGGGCGCGCCAGCCTGGGCGGCGACGCGCAGCAGCGCGACGTGGGGCGCCACCGCGTCGGCGAGCTGCTGCGCGAGCGCGAGGTCGGCGCGGGTGTAGGGCGTCCCGCCCGTCGCGGCCAGCGAGAGCGCGCCGATCGTTTCGCCATGCACGCGCAGCGGTACGACGAGCTCGCTCTCGGGATCGCGCGCGAGGAGGGCGTTCGGCAGCCCGCCGTGCGCGACCTGCTCGAGCGCGGTGCCGCCGAGCTCGTCGGCGGGCAGCTCGGCGAGCGGGCGCGGGTCGGCGGGATCGAGCAGCACGAGGCGCTCGCGCGCCGGCCCGCGCGCCGGCTCGCGCGCGGCGTCGGCCAGGCGCACCGCGAAGCGCAGCCGGTCGAAGGGCAGCGCCGCCATGGCTTCCGTGACGCAGCGCCGGAGCGCCTCGCGCGGGTCGGGCGTGACGGCCAGCGTCTCGGCGAGACGCGCGAGGTGCGCGGGCACGTTCCGGAGCGTGCCGAGGTGCGTGCGCAGCAGCTGCATCTGCGCGCTGAGCTGGAAGTTCTCCACCCGGGCGGCGACCAGCGCCGCCACCCGCGCGAGGAGCGCGGCGTCCGGCGCGCCGTAGAGCCCCGCCCCCGCGCTCCCCAGCACCAGATACCCCACCGTGCGCTCGGACTGCACGAGCCGCGCGCCCACCGCCGAGCGGAGCGCGCGCGTGCCGTCGGGCCAGCCCGCCCAGCGGGGATCGCGCCGCGTGTCGGCGACGACGAGCATCGACTCGTCGCCGAAGAGCGCGGCGACGTCCACGTCCTCGCGCATCACGACGAGCGCGGGATCCGACCAGAGCGGCCCGCCACCGTGCTCCCCGACGCGATACCACTGGTCGCCCGCCCCGGCGCCGCCGCCCACGAGCAGCTCGGCGCGGTCGTGCGGGATGGCGCGGCGCAGCACGGCGAAGAGCGCCTGCGCGAAGTCGCGCGGGGTCTTCGACTCGGTGAGCGCGGGTCCCAGCGCCTCGACCACCGCCTCGAGCGCGCGGTGCTCGCCGGTCGGCTCCACGTCGTCGAGCCCGCTCCAGCGCCGCGACACCCGCGCCATCGTCGGCCCGAGCCGGCGCGCCACGTCCTGCAGGACGATCGCCTGGCGGGCGCCGTAGACGGCGGGCTGGAGGGCGGCGAAGAGCATGAGGCCGACGTCGCTGCCGCCGAACGGGATCGGCAGACAGAGCGCCGAGGCGTAGCCCGCCTGGCGGATCCGCTCCTCGAGCGCGAAAAGCTGGTCCTGCCGCACGTGCGGCGCGGGCAGCGGGACGGCGAGCTGGTCCTCCGCGAGCGCCTCGGGGCCGAGCAGCACGACGCCCCCCTCGGCCGGATAGAGCCAGAGGGCGAACAGGTCGTGCGGCACCTCGACGCCCAGGGCGCTCGAGATCGCCTCGTGCCACGTGACCAGCACCGCCGGGTCCGCGACGCTGGCGTCGGGACCGAGCAGGGGGGTCAGCGGGCCGCGGACCTCACGATCGGAGGACATGCGCTCCCGCGAGGCACGTCCCGTGCCTTCCACACGTGCCGGCAAGTCGTTGTCTCGGTGACACTTGGGTTTCCACAAACCTTCCACACGGCGGCGACCGCCGCGTCCTGCGGGAGTGTCGGCCTTGAAATACCCCCACCCCCTATACAAATTTAGCGGGTGACGCCACCCAGGCGAACGATACCACGACGGACCCGAGGAGGAGATGGGCATGAAGGACGCGACGATCCACATCGAGGGCATGAGCTGCGGCCACTGCCTCAACGCGGTGAACCAGGCGCTGGGCCAGGCGCCCGGGGTCGAGGTCGGCTCGGTGCAGATGGGGCGCGCCACGGTGCGCTACGACGAGACGGTGACCGACCCGGCGCGCATCGCCGGGGCGATCGAGGACGCCGGCTATCGGGCGACGGTGACGCCGGCGGCATGATGCGAGCCGGCGAGGCAGAATGACAGACAGGGAGGCGAGGATGGATCCGATGGAAGAGCGCGCGGCGTTCGCGCCGAACGATGCGCCGAACGATGCGCCGGACGACGTGCCCGCGACCGTCACCTGTGCCTGCGGCCACCGGCCGGGTGACGGGGATCACGCCGTCGCGGTGGATCCGGAGATCAAGCAGGCGGTCGCGACCCGTCTCCGGCGGATCGAGGGCCAGGTGCGGGGGCTGCAGCGGATGGTGGACGAGGAGCGCTACTGCGCCGACGTCCTCACCCAGGTCAGCTCGGTCCAGGAGGCGCTGCGCGGCGTGGCCCGCACCCTGCTCCACAATCACTTGCGCCACTGCGCCACCGAGGCGATCCGCTCGGGCGATCCGGCGCAGACCGAGGCGATGTACCAGGAGATCATGGATCTCTTCTACAGGAGTGCGCGCTGACCGAGCGCGCGAATCGAAGGAGACAGACTTGCGAGTCAATTCTCATCGCGCGGCGGCCCGGGGGTCGCTGCTGGCCGCCCTGACCCTGCTCACCCTGGCCGCCTGCGGCCGGGGCGACCGCCCGAACGCCGCCGCGGCCGACAGCGCCGGGCGCGACCTCCAGCTCGCCCCCGCGCCGGGCGACGGCGCCGCGCTCGACGACCGCGGCGACGCGGCCGGCGCGGCGACGCCCGAGGCCGGCACCACGAGCGCCGGCGCGACCAGCGCCCCGGCGGCGAACGCCGCGAGCGGCGCGAGCGCCGCGCCGGCGGCGCGCACCCTCGCGCGCGGCACCCGCATCCCGGTGAAGACCGCGCGCACGCTGAGCTCGCGCACCGACAAGCCGGGCGCGACGCTGCGCGCGACCGTCACCACGGCGGTGAAGGACGCGGCGGGGCGCACGGTGATCCCGGCCGGCGCGGTCGTGACGCTGCGCGCCGCGGCGCTGCACGAGTCGGAGAACAAGAGCGATCCCGGCACGCTGCGCCTCGCCGTCGAGCGCATCGAGGTGAACGGCCGGAGCCAGGCGCTCGACGCCTCGGTGGGCCGGGTGCCGTTCGTGCTGCAGGGCCGCAAGACCAACGCGGGCGACGTGGCCAAGGTGGGTGCCGGCGCCGGCGTCGGCGCGGTGGCGGGCCGGGTCCTCGGCGGGAGCACCAAGGGCGCGGTGATCGGCGGCGTGATCGGCGGCGCCGTCGGCGCGCAGCGCGCGGTCGAAACGAAGGACCGCGACGTGGTGCTGCCGGCGGGCACGGCGCTCACCCTCACCCTCGGGTCGAGCACGACGTTCGCGGCGCGCTGAGCGCGCCGCGGCTTCCGCCGCACTCCATCGACACCCGAGGGCGGGCCGGTGACCTTGACAGATCACCGGCCCGTCGGCATTTCTCCCCAGCTTTTTCGACCCCAACAGCTCTCCCCCTGGAGCTCCGCATGGCACGTCTCGTCCGCCGGGCCGCCCTCGGCCTCGGCCTCGTCGTGGGCCTCGTCGTCGTCGCCCTCGCCGGCGTCTACGTCACCTCGAACCAGCGCTTCGCGCGCACCTGGCAGGTCCCGGCCAGCCCCGTCGTCGCCGCCACCGACAGCGCGGCCGTGGAGCGCGGGCGCCACATGGTCGAGGCGATCGGCAAGTGCGCCGACTGCCACGGCGACGACCTGGGCGGGAAGACGATGATCGACGACGCCGCGATGGGCCGGCTCTACGCCCCGAACCTCACGCGCGGCCAGGGCGGCATCGGCGCGCGGAGCGACGCCGAGCTCGAGCGCGCGATCCGGCACGGGCTGCGCCCCGACGGGCGCCCGCTCCTCTTCATGCCGGCCGAGGGGTTCCAGGTGATGAGCGACGGCGACCTCGCCGACGTCCTCGCCTACCTGCGCACGGTGCCGCCGGTGGACCGCACCGGGCCGGCGCCGCGCGTGGGCCCGATGGCGCGCTCGCTCTATCTCTTCACCAAGGGCTTCCCGCTCGTGCCGGCCGATCTGGTCGATCATCCGACCGCCTCGAAGCCGCCCGTCGTCGCGCGCGGCGCCACGGTCGAGTACGGCGCCTATCTCGCCGCCCTCGGCGGCTGCCGCAGCTGCCACGGCGACCGCCTCGACGGCACCGGCGATCCGAAGGCGCCGAACCTCGTGGCCGCGACGGCGGAGTGGCAGGAGCGCGATTTCGCGAAGGCGCTCCGCACCGGCACGCGGCCCGACGGCAGCCGGATCGATCCCCTGAAGATGCCGTGGCCCAACAGCGGCAAGATGACCGACGACGAGATCCAGGCCGTCTGGCTCTATCTCCGCTCGCTGCCGGCGACGCAAGTCGCAGGGCGGTAGGACGGGACCGCGGCACGGCGGGCGGATGAGGCGAGCGGGCGCCGTCCCCGCCCTCGCGCTGGTCGTGGTGCTCGCGCATCTCGCGACCAATCTCCTCTCGCCCTACGGCGTGCATCGCGACGAGTTCCTCTATGTCGCGATGGGCGAGCACCTGCGGCTGTGGGCGATGGACTTCCCGCCCGCGATCGCGATCCTGGCGCGGCTCGAGCGGGGGTTCTTCGGCGACTCGCTCGTCGCGCTCCGGCTGGTGCCGGCGCTGGCCGCGGGCGCGCTCGTGCTGCTCGCCGGCCGGCTCGCCCGACTCTTCGGCGGCGCCGAGCGCGACACGCGGGGCGCGGCGCTGCTCGCCGCCCTCGCCGTCGCGCTCTCGCCGCTCTTCCTGCGCGCGGGCAATCTCTTCCAGCCCGTCATCCTCGACCAGCTCACCTGGACGCTCGCGCTGGCGGCGCTTGCGCGGCTCGTCGCGCTCGACGAGACGGGCACGGCGTCCGCGACGCGCCGCTGGTGGCTCGCCCTCGGCGCGGCGCTCGGGCTCGGGCTGCTGGTCAAGTTCAGCATCGCCTTCGTCGCGCTGCCGCTCGTCGTGGCGGTGGGGCTCACGCCGCTCCGGCGCGCGCTCCTCACACCGTGGCCGTGGCTCGCGCTCCTCGTCGCGCTCGCGCTCGGGAGCCCGAGCATCGTCGGACAGGTGCGGCTGGGCTTTCCCGTCCTGGGGCAGATGCACGACCTCCAGTCGGCGCAGCTCGAGCACGTCTCGCCGTTGGGCTTCCTCCTGGGCCAGCTCCTCTACGGGCCCGCGACGCTGCTCGGCCTCGTCGGACTCGGCGCGCTGCTCGTCTCCCCCGCGCTCGACCGCTGGCGCGCCGTCGGGCTCACCATTCTCGGCAGCTTCGTCCTCCTGCTCGCGCTGCACGGGAAGGCGTACTACGTGGGCCCGGTCTATCCGACGCTCTTCGCCGCCGGCGCCGTGGCCCTGGCGCGTGCGCGCACCGTCGCACCGCGCGCAGGCCGCGTGCTCCAGGGCGTGGCCGCGGCGCTCATCGTCGGCTACGGGCTCCTCACCCTGCCGCTCGGGCTGCCGATCGTGCCGCCCGCCGCGATGGCGCGCTACGCGACGGCGCTGGGCATGCAGGCGGCACTGCGCGACAACCAGGGCGAGCTCGGGCGGCTCCCGCAGGACTACGCCGACATGCTGGGCTGGGAAGCACAGGTGGCGGCCGTGGCGCGCGTGTGGGACGCGCTGCCGGCCGGAGACCGCGCGCGCGCCGTGCTCATCGCCGGCAACTACGGCGAGGCGGGCGCGCTCGACTACTTCGGCGGCCGCTTCGGCCTGCCGCGGGCGATCTGCGCCTGCGGCAGCTACTGGTTCTTCGGCCCCGGCGACCGGCCGGGCGACGTGGCGGTCGTCCTGGGCGCCGAGCCGGCGGACCTGGCGCCGTTCTTCGCCGAGACCACGGTCGCTGCGCGCGTGGACGACTCGTGGGCCGTCGAGCGCCACGTGCCGATCGTCGTCGCGCGC
>DASTSO010000149.1:0-10012 GCA_035760645.1 Gemmatimonadales bacterium | reverse complement strand
CGGCGGCGCTCGAGACCCCCGCGCTCGTGGTGGACCTCGACCGCATGGAGCGGAACCTCGACCGCGCCGCGGCGTATGCGGCGGGGCACGGCCTCGCCCTCCGGCCGCACGTGAAGACGCACAAGTCGCCCGGGATCGCGGCGCAGCAGCTCGCGCGCGGGGCGGCGGGGCTCACCTGCGCCACGCCGCGGGAGGCGGAGGTGATGAGCGCCGTGGGCGACGACCTGCTCGTCGCCTACCCGCCGGTGGGCCCGGCGCGGCTCCGGCGGCTGCTCGCGCTGCCCCGGCGGGTGCGGCTCACCGTCGCCCTCGACTCGCTCGGGGCGATCGAGTCCCTCGCGGCCGGCGCGCGCGAGGCCGGGCGGCCGGTGGGCGTCTACGTCGAGCTCGATGCGGGGATGGGGCGCGTGGGTGTGGCGAGCGACGACGAGCTCGTCGCGCTCGCGCGCTGCGTGGCGGGGAGCGCGCCGCTCGAGCTGCGCGGCATCGCCTTCTATCCGGGGCACGTGCGCGGGCCCGCGGCGGAGCAGGACGAGGCGCTCGCGCGCGTGGCCGAGCGGCTCGAGCGCGCCGTGGCGGCGCTCGCGCGCGCGGGGCTCCGGCCCCCGGTGGTGAGCGGCGGGAGCACGCCGACCCTCTGGCGCAGTCACGAGCTCCCGCAGGTGACGGAGATCCGCCCCGGCACCTACGTCTACAACGACCGCACCACCGCGGCGATCGGCGCGTGCGCGTGGGCCGACTGCGCCGCCAGCGTGCTCGCCACCGTCGTGAGCACCGCGGTGCCGGGCCAGGCGGTGGTGGACGCCGGCACCAAGGCGCTGGGCCGCGAGCCGATCCGGGGCGTCGAGGGCGCCGGCCTGCACGGCGCCGGCACCGCGGGCTACGGCGCGCTGCTCGACCGCCCCGACGTCGCCGTCACCGCGCTCTCCGAGGAGCACGGCACCCTCGACCTCTCGCACACCGACTGGCGCCCCGCGGTCGGCGAGCAGGTGCGCATCGTCCCCAACCACGTCTGCGTCGCCGTGAGCACGTTCGACGTCGCGTATGGCCTCCGCGGCGAGCGCATCGAGACCGCGTGGCCGATCGCGGCGCGGGGGCGCGAGGCAGACCCCGCCGCCCGAGTTGCCGCCCCCGGGGCGCGCGTCTAGACTTCGCCCACCCCCCGAACCCCGAAACTCAGCCGTACGGACGTCGAGCCGCCCGCGAGCCCATCACGCGCCTCGCCGGTGCGACGCGCGGCCGTGTCCGGCCCGGAGTGCCGATATGTACGCTGCCCGCCGTTCGGCTCCTCTCACGCTCATCGCCGCCTCGCTGCTCACCGGATGCGGCGGCACGGAGCCGACGCCACCGCCCGGCGTCGTCACCGGCCGCATCCACGTCACGAGCGCCACGACGGGCAGCGATCTGGATCCCGATGGCTACACCGTGATGGTGGGCGGCACGTCCCAGGGCCAGATCGCCTCGCTGGGGGGCGAGCTCATGCTCGCCGATCGCGAGCCGGGGGTGGTGCGGATCGGCCTCGGCGGGCTGGCCGCCAACTGCGCGGTGGCCGGCGAGAATCCGCGCGACGTCACCGTTGTCGCCGATGCGACGGTCGAGGCGGCGTTCGCGGTGACCTGTACCGCGCTGCCGCCCGGGACCGGCACGGTGCGGATCACCACCGCCTCGAGCGGGAGCGAGCTGGACCCGGACGGATTCACCGTCCAGGTCGGATCGGCGCCGGCACAGCCGATCGGCGTCAACGCGACGCTCGATGTGCCGGGGCTCGCCCCGGGCACGGCGGTGGTGGCCTTGGGGGGCGTCGCCGACAATTGTTTCGTCGGCGGCGACAATCCCCGCGCCGTCGCCATCGCGAGCGGCGGGACGGCGAACGTCGCGTTCGCGGTCACGTGCGCACCGCGGAGCGGGGCGATCGCCGTGCGCGTCTTCGCCGAGGGCCGCGCGATCGACGCCGACGGCTTCACCCTGCGCATCGACGGTGGTGTGGAACAGCCGCTCCCTCCGAGCGGGACCACTACGCTGACCGACATCCCGGTCGGGCAGCCCATCCTGACGTTCGGCGGGGTCGCCGAGAACTGCACCCTCACCACGCCGGCCACGCAACAGGTGTGGGTGAACGGCGGGCAGACGGCCACCGTCGATCTGCGGGTGCTCTGCCCCGGGACGCTCACGGGGCGCATCGTGTTCGTCGGCCCGGGCCCCAGTCTCAACTCGATGGCCACCGACGGCACCGAGCGGGAGCGGATCACCGCCGTGGCGCGGGCCTACACGGAGCCGATGGTCTCGCCCGACGGTCGGACCATCGCCTACTCGGGCTGGGACCAGAACAGTCTGCCCCGCGTCGTCGCCCTTCGCTACGACGGGAAGGAATTCCGGCATCTCTCACCGGCGGGCATCTGCGCGCAGCAGCCGTCGTGGTCCCCCGACGGGAGCGCGATCGCCTTCATGGACTGTGGAGACGAGACGGTCTGGGTCATGAACGCCGACGGCAGCGGTGCGCACCGGGTCACGCCGGACGGGATGAGCGGCGACTGGGAGCCGTCCTGGTCGCCCGACGGCACGAAGCTCGTTTTCCGGAACGGCCAGGCGCTGGGGACCATGAATCGCGACGGCTCGGCGCGGACGCTCATGCCGCTGCCGCTGAGGCCGGTCTCACCGAACTGGTCCCCGTCCGAGGCTACGATCCTGTTCACCGCCGGCGGCGACCTCTACACCGTACGTCCCGACGGATCCAACCTGCTTCGGCTGACCACCGATCGCGGCGCGTCCCGGGGTCTGTGGTCTCCCGACGGATCGCGGATCGTCTATGCCCGGGGTGGCTCCGTGGAGCATGGCGTGCACACGATGGGCGCCGATGGCACGGGAGACCTCCACCTGAGTGCCGGCAGCGGCACCGACGACTGGGATCCCGCCTGGGGCTATTGATCCGCGACCGACCACGGCCGCCGAGCGATCGCTCGGCGGCCGCCCACCACCGGACCCCGTGATCCCCGGACCTCCGTCGACCGCCGGTCGGGCTAGCGCCCGACCGGCGCGTAGAACGACACCCCCCGCACGTTCTCGTCGATCCGGAGCGGTCCGCCCAGCGACGGAAACGCCCGCGCGGTACAGTCGGCGCGCTCGCAGAGGCGGCAGGTGATGCCGATCGGCACCGCGGCCGCCGCGTTGTCGAGGTCGATGCCGTCGGCGTAGACCAGCCGGCGGGCGTCGGCCGCGTCGCAGCCGATGCCGACGGCATAGGGCGCATCGGGCGCCTGATAGCCGCTCGAGTGGCGCTGCACCGTGCGCGCGATGGCGAGCACGGTGTGGCCGTCGGGGAGCCGCGAGAGCTGCACCCGCACCCGGCCCGGCTGCAGGAACGCCGCGTGCACGTTCCAGAGCGAGCAGAGCCCGCTGAAGCGCGGGAAGCGGATCCCCGCCGCGCCGAAGCGCTTCGAGATGTTCCCCGCGAGGTCCACCCGCAGCATGTAGAACGGCACCCCTTCCAGTCCCGGCCGCCGGAGCGTGGTGAGCCGGTGGCAGGTCTGCTCCCAGCCCACCCGGAAGCGATGCCCGAGGAGCTCGACGTCGTAGCGCTCCGCCTCGGCGGCGCGCAGGAAGGGGCCGTAGGGCATGAGCACCGCGCCCGCGAAGTAGCTCGCGAGCGCCACCCGCGCGAGCGCGCGCGACTCGTCGCCGGTGAGCTTGGGGTCGAGCGTGAGCTCGTCGAGCACGGCGGTCGAGCCCAGGAGCGCGATCTGCGCGGCGAGCTGGAAGTTGCGCGAGCCGCGCCGCAGGAGCTCGGAGAGCTGCAGCTCGCGCCGCTCGGGGTCGAAGCGGCGCACCGCGCCGCGCATCTCGCCCACGGTGCGCACCCGCACGCGCACGCCGTGCGCCGCCTCCAGGTGGCGCGCGAGGCGGCCGAAGAGGTCGCCGTCGTGGTCCGCCTCGCCCGGCCCCGTCGCCCGCAGCAGCCGCTCCGCCTCCGCCTCGAGGGCGGGGAAGTAGTTCCCGTTGCGCTGGATGAAGTCGGAGACCTGCTCGCTCGAGAGGCGGGCGCGGTCGAGCGCGCCCAGGTCGCCCAGGTCCTGCTGGTCGTCGAGGAGCTGGCCGCCGAGCGTCTCGAGCGAGCCGCGGGTGGCGCCGTAGGCCTGGTGCAGCCGCAGCACCGCCCGCGCGATCTCGGGGTGGCCGCCGACGAACGCCGCGAGATCGGCCGCCGCGATCGGGTGCTCCTCGAAGAGCGGCTCGCTGAAGATCTCCATCAGGTTCGACAGCAGCTCCGCGTCGCTGTCGGCGGCGAGCGTGCGCAGATCGACGTCGAGCACTCGCGCCAGCTCGAGCAGCAGCGCGCCGCTCACCGGCCGGCGGTCGTGCTCAAGGAGATTCAGGTAGCTCGGCGAGATCTCCAGCTGGCGGGCCAGCGCGGCCTGGCTGAGGCCGAGCCGCAAGCGGAGGGCGCGGATGCGCCGGCCGAGAAAGACGGGCTTCGCCATCGACGGCTCCGGGGCGGGGGAGGGCGCGACGCGGGGTGTGAAGCTCGTCATTTACAGCGTTGACACGTTGACCGCAAGGGCGCGCCCGCGTCGTGACATCGTAACCCGGTGATGTGACGCAACTTACTTGCTGGCGGCCGCTCCCCTCCCATATTGGCGGAAATCGGCTTCCACCCTTCTCGCCCCTGAGAGGACCCGTGATCATGACCGCCGTCGCATCCCCCACCGCCGAGACGCCGCCCCAGCCGGGCGCCGGCGCCGCCGCCGCCCCGACCGCCACTCCCGCCGTCCCCGCCGCGCGCTGGGACGGCATCACCCGGCCCTATGCCGCCGAGGACGTCGCCCGGCTCCAGAGCTCGGTCCGGATTCGCCACACGCTGGCCGAGGTGGGGGCGGCGCGGCTCTGGGAGCTGCTCACCACCCGGGACTACGTCCACGCGCTGGGCGCCCTCACCGGCAACCAGGCGGTGCAGCAGGTGAAGGCGGGGCTCGAGGCCATCTACCTGAGCGGCTGGCAGGTCGCCGCCGACGCGAACCTCGCCGGGCAGACCTATCCCGACCAGAGTCTCTATCCGGCGAACAGCGTCCCCGCCATGGTGCGCCGCCTCAACCAGGCGCTGCTGCGGGCCGACGAGATCCAGTCGGCCGAAGGGAAGCGGGGCGAGCGCTACTGGTTCGCCCCGATCGTGGCCGACGCCGAGGCGGGCTTCGGGGGCCCCCTCAACGCCTTCGAGCTGATGAAGGCGATGATCGAGGCGGGGGCGGCGGGCGTGCACTTCGAGGACCAGCTCTCGAGCGAGAAGAAGTGCGGGCACCTGGGGGGCAAGGTGCTCGTGCCGGTGGCGCAGTTCATCCGCACGCTCGTCGCCGCGCGGCTCGCGGCCGACGTGCTCGAGGTGCCGACGGTGCTCGTCGCCCGGACCGACGCCGACAGCGCGCGGCTCCTCACGAGCGACGTGGACGAGCGCGACCAGCCGTTCGTCACCGGCGAGCGCACCCCCGAGGGCTTCCACCGGATCACCGGCGGGATCGACATGGCCATCGCGCGCGCCCGCGCCTACGCGCCCTACGCCGATCTGCTCTGGTGCGAGACCTCGACGCCCGACCTCGACGAGGCGCGCCGCTTCGCCGAGGGGGTGCACGCGCAGTGCCCGGGGAAGATGCTCGCCTACAACTGCTCGCCCTCGTTCAACTGGAAGAAGAAGCTCGACGCCGCCACGATCGCGCGCTTCCAGCGCGAGCTCGGCGCGATGGGCTACAAGTTCCAGTTCGTCACCCTCGCCGGCTTCCACGCGCTGAACCACGCGATGTTCCAGCTCGCGCGCGACTACAGGGAGCGCGGCATGGCGGCCTACGCCGAGCTGCAGGCGGCGGAGTTCGCCGCCGAGGCCGACGGCTACACCGCGACCCGCCACCAGCGCGAGGTGGGGACCGGCTACTTCGACGAGGTCACCCAGGTGATCGCCGGCGGGCTCGCCTCGACGACGGCGCTGCACGGCTCGACGGAAGCGGCGCAGTTCTGATCTGAACGGAAGCGGCGCGGTTCTGATCTGAACGGAAGCGGCGCGGTTCTGATCTGAATAGATTGCTGGCCGGTAGCCTGCGCGCCGGCCAGGGTGCAGGACGGTCGCCGGGGCCCGCCGCCCCGGCATTTCCGTTGTCCCAGACAGGATCCTCATGACGCAGCCGCTGACCGCCGTCCCGGGCGACCCCGCGCGCGGGGGCACTCGCCGCACCTTTCGCGTGCTCCTGACCGACGAGATCGACCGCGAGGGGGTCGAGCTGCTCGAGGCGGAGCCGGCGCTGGCGGTGGACGAGGTGCCGACGCTGCCCGCCGACGAGCTGCTCGCGCGCATCGGCGACTACGACGCCCTCATCGGCCGGAGCGCGACGCGGATCACCGCCGAGCTGCTCCGCCGCGGCACCCGGCTGCGCGTCGTGGGCCGCGCGGGGGTCGGGGTGGACAACATCGCGCTCGACGCGGCCACGGCGCTGGGCGTGGCCGTGATCAACGCGCCGGCGGGAAACACGGTGGCGGTGGCCGAGCTCTTCTTCGGCGCGGTGCTCGGCGCGCTGCGCCACCTGCCGGCGGCGGACGCCTCGATGCGCGCGGGCCGCTGGGACCGCAGCCGCCTCCTGGGCCGCGAGCTTCATGGGCGCACGCTCGGCATCGTCGGGCTCGGCCGCATCGGCACCGAGGTGGCGCGGCGCGCGCGCGCCTTCGGGATGACGGTGCTGGCGCACGACCCGTACGTGCCCGACGAGCGCTTCCACGCCGTCCAGGCGCAGCGCGTGGACACACTCGACGCTCTCCTGGCCGCGGCGGACGTGCTCACCGTGCACACGCCGCTCAACGACGAGACGCGCGGCATGATCGGCCGGCGCGAGCTCGCGCGGCTCAAGCCGGGCGCGCTGGTGGTGAACATGGCCCGGGGCGGCATCGTCGACGAGGCGGCGCTCCTCGCGGCGCTCGCGGGCGAGGGCGGCCGCGAGCTCGCCGGGGCCGTGCTCGACGTCTTCACGACCGAACCGCTGCCGGCCGATCATCCGCTCCGCACGGCGCCGAAGGTGCTGCTGACGCCGCACCTCGGTGCCTCGACCGCCGAGGGGCAGCGCAACGTGGCGGTGGACGTCTGCCTCGCCGTGCGCGACGCGCTGCTCCGGGACGAGCTCTCGCGCTCGCTCAACGTGGCGGCGGTGAGCGGGATGGAGTGGGCCGAGCTGCAGCCGGCGCTGCTCGTGGCGCGCCGCGCGGCGACGCTCGCGCGCGCGCTCCTGGCCGACCGCGGGGTGCGCGTGGTGCGGCGGCTCGCGGTGCGCTGCGGGCCCGCGCTCGCCGGGGGCAGCGGCGCGTGCCTCGCGGCCGCCGCCCTCGGCGTGCTCGACGGCGTGGTCGAGACCGAGCGGCTCAACCTCATCAACGCCCGCGCGCTCGCCGAAGGGCGCGGGCTCGAGCTGGCCGCGGCCGCCTCGCCGCACCTCGAGCACCCGGGCGCGGTGGAGGTGACGGTGAGCGGCGGGATGGAGGCGGTCACCGTGGCCGGGGTCGCGGCCGAGGGGCTTGCGCCGCGGCTCACGCAGATCGGCAGCTTCCGCGTGGACGTCGCCCCGCGGCAGACGCTGCTCGTGCTCACGAACCACGACGTGCCCGGCGTCATCGGGCGCGTCGGCACGCTGCTGGGCGCGGCGGGCGTCAACATCGCCGAGTATCACCAGGCGCGGCTGGCGCAGGGTGGGGAGGCGCTCGCGGCGATCGCGGTGGACGGCGCGATGGACGAGACCTTGCGGCGCGGGCTGCTCGCGCTTCCCGACGTGCTGTCGGCCACCGTCGTCGAGTTCGGGGCGGCATGAGCGCCGCGACGGAGCCGGCGCCCGTGCCGCTGACGGCGGACACCGACGTCCGTCGCGCCTTCGCGCGCGACGCCTCGGGGCTCGAGCTCGTGCCCGAGTGCGTCGCGCGGCCGGAGAGCGCCGCGGAGGTCGTCGAGCTCCTGCGCCGCGCGGCGCGCGAGCGGACCCCGGTCACGCCGGCGGGCGGACAGTCGAGCACGACGGGCGCCTCCATCACCGACCGGGGCATGCTGCTCTCGCTGCGCGGCCTCGCGCGGGTGCGCGACCTCGACGTCGCGCAGCGCACGGTGCGGGTCGAGCCGGGCGTGGGCGTGGCCGCGCTGCGGCGGGTGGCCGCCGAGCACGGGCTCCTCTTCGCGCCCGACCCGACGAGCGAGGAGGAGGCGACGATCGGCGGGGCGCTCGCCTGCAATGCGTCGGGGGCGCGCTCGCTGCGCTACGGCCCCATCCGCGCGCACGTGCGCGCCCTCACCGTGGCGCTCGCGGGCGGCGAGGTGCTCGAGCTGCGCCGGCCGGGGCTCGAGAAGAACACGGTCGGCTACGCCGCGGTGCAGGATCCGGTGGACTGGTTCGTCGGGAGCGAGGGGACGCTGGGCGTGATCCTCGAGGCGGAACTCGCGCTGCTGCCGCTGCCGGCGCGGGTCACGGGCGTCGTCCTGCCCTTCAGCGTCGAAGCCGACGCGCTCGCCTTCGTCGCCGCGGCGCGCGAGTCGACCGCGGTGCGGCCCCGCTGCCTCGAATACTTCGACGCGGGCGCACTGGCGCTGGTGCACGCCACGCCGGGCGGCGAGGCGTGGGGCGCGGACGCCGCGGCGCTGGTCTACGCCGAGGAGGCGAGCGACGCGGGGGAGGCGAGCGAGCCGGACGAGGCCGACGCGGGCGCGCTCGACGCCTGGCTCGCGCTCGCCGAGCGGCACGCCGCGCGGGTGGACGATGCGGCGGTGCTCGAGACGGAGGGCGCGCTGCGCGAGGCGCGCCGCCTGCGGCACGCCGTGCCCGCCGCGATGAACGAACGCGGCGCGCGCTGCCGCGCCGCCGGGGGCCGCAAGGTCTCGACCGACTGGGCGGTGCCGTATCGCCGCCTCCCCGAGGCGATCGCCGCGGCGCGCGCGGCCGCGGGGCGCGCGGGCGTCGAGCCGCCGGTCATCTACGGCCACGCGGGGAACGGACATCCCCACGAGAACTTCCTCGCTCGCGACGCGGACGAGCTCGCCGCCGTCGAGCGCGCGGTGGAGGAGACGCTGCGCGCGGTGGTCGCGCTGGGCGGCACGGTGGCGGCGGAGCACGGGATCGGCAAGCTCAAGCGGCGCTGGCTCCCGCTCCAGCTCTCGGGCCACCAGCTCGGCGCGATGCGGGCACTCAAGCGCGAGCTCGACCCCTTGGGGCTGCTCGCGCCGGGCAACGTACTGTGACGGGCGGGCGCGCGGCCTTCCGGGCGGTCGTCCTCGACGTGGACTCCACGCTCTGCGGCCTCGAGGGAGTCGACTGGCTCGCGCGCCGGCGCGGGCCGGCGCTCGCGGACGAGGTCGCGGCGCTCACCACCCGGGCCATGGCGGGCGAGCTCGCGCTCGACGCGGTCTACGGTCGGCGCCTCGCGCGGATCCGGCCATCGGCCGTCGAGGTCGCGGCGCTGGCCGACGCGTATCGCGAGTGCCTCGCGCCCGGGGCCGCCGCGGTGCTCGCGCGGCTGCGCGCCGCCGGTGTCGCGCTGCACCTCGTGAGCGGCGGGCTGCGCGAGGCGATCCTCCCGCTCGCCCGCTCCCTCGACTTCGCGCCCGCGGAGGTGCACGCGGTGGGAGTGCGCTTCGACGAGGCGGGCGCGTACGCCGGGTTCGACGAGGGCTCGCCGCTCACCACGCAGGAGGGCAAGCGCGCCGTGATCGGCGCGCTCGGGCTCGCCGCGCCGGTGCTCGCGGTGGGCGACGGCGCCACCGACCTCGCGATGCGGCCCGTGGTGGCCGCCGTCGCCGCCTTCACCGGGTTCATCCGCCGCGATGCCGTGGTGCGCGCGGCGGATCTCGAGCTCCCCTCCTTCGACGACCTCCTCCGCCTGGTGCTTCCGTGAGCGACCTCGTGAGCGACGCCGTGGCCGCGCCCGCCGGGCGCTTCTTCCTGCCGGGACCCACCGAGGTCCGGCCCGCGGTGCTGGCCGCGATGCTGCGGCCGATGATGCCGCATCGCGGCCG
>DASTSO010000148.1:0-19878 GCA_035760645.1 Gemmatimonadales bacterium | reverse complement strand
ACGGCGAAGATCTCGTAGAACTCCTCGGGCGTCACCCCTTCCTCGTGGCAGCGGAGCACGTGGTAGGTGATGCAGTCGTCGCAGCGCAGCACGAGCGACGAGACGAGGCCGAGCATCTCCTTGGTCTTCGTCCCCAGTGCGCCCGCCTCGTAGGCCCGGCCGTCGAGGGCGAAGAAGCGGTTGATCGTCAGGTTGCCCGCCGCGAAGATCGTGTCGTTCATCTTCGCGCGGAAGGCGTTGAAGTCGGCGATGGAGTCGGCCATCACCGCCCTCCCGGGCCCTCCGCGATCTCCTTGTAGCTCTCCGGGTTCCACTGCGGCCGCGCGGGAGCGTTGGCGATGTCGTGGGTCAGGTAGAAGACCAGCTTGACGATCCGCGCCTCCTTCTCGGCGTCGATCTTGTCGGGCGAGTCGCCGACCTGGTGGTAGTCGGGGTGCACGCCGTTGAAGAAGAAGAGGATCGGCACGCCCTTGCGGGCGAAGTTGTAGTGGTCCGAGCGGAAGTAGAAGCGCTCCTCGGGCCACTTGTCGTCGATCGCCGTCATGCCGAGCTCGGGGTGGGCGGCGTTGACCCGGTTGAGCGTGGCGCCGAGGTCGGAGTGCTCCTTGCCGATCGCCACGATGGTGTCGGGCCAGTTGCGGCCGATCATGTCCATGTTGAGGTCGGCCACCACGTCCTTGAGCGGCACCGTCGGGTGCTCGCTGAAGTAGCGGCTGCCCCACAGCCCCTTCTCCTCGCCGCTCACGTTGAGGAAGAGGAGCGAGCGCTTCGTCCGGAGCCCCTTCGTGGCGAACGCCTCCGCCAGCTCCACGACGCCGACCGTGCCCGAGGCATCGTCGTCCGCGCCGTTGCAGATGGAGTCGGCGCCCTTCGCCGCGCAGCCGTGCCCCCCGGCCGCCGTGCCGACGTGGTCCATATGGGCCGAGAGGACGACGTACTCGTGCTTCAGCTTCGGATCGCTCCCCTCGAGCACGGCCACGACGTTGGGCGCGGTGGTCGAGCTCTGCACCGCCTCCTGCATCCGCACCTCGAGCCGCGCGCTGTCGGCCGGCAGGACCTCGACCAGCGGCTCGCTCATCGCGCGGATCTTCGCGAAGTGCGCGCGCGCCTCCGCCGGCATCGCCGCGTCGCGCGCCTCGACGACGAGGCGGGGCGGCTCGCCCAGGTCGATCACGGTGCGCGGCCGCGCCTGCATCCGCAGCAGCGGCGCGAAGGCGGTGGAGTCGCGGTTGCCCATGAGCACGAGCGCCTTCGGGCCGGCGGCCGCGAGGGCGCGCATGACCTGCGTGCGCCGCTGGCTCGCCGCCGCGTCGCCCTGATAGTCGGCGACGTAGACGACCGCCTTGCCGTCGAGCGGGAGCTTCGCCGCCGCCTCGGGCGTGATGCCGCCGCCCACGACGACCAGCGGCAGCGTGAGCGCGCCCTCGGGCACGCCGCCGCGCTGGAAGACGGCGTCGCGATCGAAGCGCAGCGTCGCCCGCATCGCGCCGTGGACGATCGTGAGCGTGGACTGCTCGGGCACGAGCGCCCGCATGGTGATGGGGTAGCGTTGGAAGTAGGTGCCGTTCTCGCCGGCGGGCTTGAGCCCCAGGCGCTTGTACTCGTCGGCCAGGTACTGCGCCGTGAGGTCGAGCCCGCGGCTCGGCGTGTCGCGGCCCTGCATCGAGTCGTCGGCGATGATTCCGATGCGGCGGCGAACGTCCTGCTCGGTGATCGTCGCGGCCGCGCGGGCGACCACGCCCGCGGCGGGTTGGGCCGCCTTCGCCGCGCGCGGCGCGGCGGGAGCGGCCGCCTGGGCGGCGAGCGGGCCGGCCGCGAGCGGGGCCGCCGCGAGCGCCAGGAGCAGAGCGGTGGAGCGGTGCATGCGAGTCGTCCTGGGAATCGGAATGGGTATCGGGAGATGCTGCCCGGGGGAACGGAAATGAAACACGCCCGTCCTCCCGATGCTACGGACGGGCGCGGCGGGCTGTTTCAGCGCGGCAGGCCGCGGCAGGCCGCGGCGGGACGAGGCGGCGGCCGGCGCGCCGCCGGTCAGCTCGGGCGCCGGCGGCGCAACTGGGGCTCGCCGAGGCTGCGCGGGCTGTCGTCGCGTGGGGCGGGCCGGGCCTCCGGCTCGTTGCGGCGGCGCGGCTGGTCCCGCCGCGGCTCCGCCCGCCGCGGCTCGTCCCGGCGGGGCTCGTCCCGGCGGGGCTCGTCGCGGGGCGGCTCCCCGCGGTCCCGCCGCCCGGCCGGCGGCGTGTCGCGGCGGGCCGCGTCGGCCAGCACGTCGGCCACCGCGAGGGCGAGCCGGTCGCCGGCCTCGGGGCCGGTCGGCCGGAGCACGGCGGCGATCCGGTGCGCGGGCGGCGTGGGGTTCGGTTGAGCGGCCGGACCGGCGGACAGAATCGCCGCCAACGTCAGGCCGAACGGGGTAAGCATGAAACCTCCGACTGGTTCGGCGCGTACCGCCGGCGAGACAGCAGACCGCGTGCCACGGAGAGTCCTGGCACTAAGTTACGCATGCCGAACCGGTTACCGCGAGCCCCCCGGCGGCCCGCCCGGCGCGGGTGTCCCCCGGGCGGGACACCCGCGTCCTCGGTCTGCCCCCCGGGCGCGCCTGCCCGCCCGGGCGCCTGCCCGTAGGCGCGGCCTTTGACAGCGGTCCCCGTTTCCCCCTACGTTGCCCGGCGCATGCATCGTCCCGACCCGGCCGTCGCCCGCCCGCGCCTAGACCTCCTCGACCCGATGGACGTCGCGCGCCTCGGCGGGCTCGAGGTGTTGACCGAGGAGATCGTCGAGGGCTTCCTCGCCGGGCTGCACCGCTCGCCCCGGCGGGGCTTCTCCATCGAGTTCGCCGAACACCGGATGTACCAGCCGGGCGACGAGCTGCGGTACGTCGACTGGAAGATCCTGGGCCGCAACGACCGGCTCTACGTCAAGCAGTTCGAGGAGGAGACCAACCTCCGCGCCATGCTGGTCTGCGACACGAGCCGCTCGATGGCCTGGACCGGCGCGCCCGAGACGACGCTGCCGAAGCTCGCCTACGCGCAGCGGCTCCTCGCCGCGCTCGCGCTGGTGCTGCTCCGGCAGCACGACGCCACGGGGCTCATCACCTTCGACGACGCGGTGCGCACGGTGGTGCCGCCGCACGCGCGGCGGACGCACCTCCACCGGCTCCTGCGCGCGCTGGCCGAGGTCACGCCGGGCGAGGGGACCGCGGCGGAGCCCGCGCTCCGGCGCGTGGTGGACCAGCTCCGCCGGCGCGGGCTCGTCGTCTTCGTCTCCGACCTCCTGCTCGAGCCCGCGCTCACGCTCAAGGCGCTGCGCTTCCTGCGGCACCGCGGGCATACGGTCGTCGTGGTGCACGTGATGGATCCGGGCGAGGTGACGCTCCGCGGCCCCGTGGAGGCGCGCTTCGAGGATCCCGAGACGCGCGAGGCCGTCGTCCTGCGCCCGCGCGACTGGGCCGGCGAGTACGCCCGCACCGTCGAGCGGGCGGTGAGCGAGTGGCGCCTCGCCTGCCGGCGGGCGGGGATCGCGTACCACCGGATCACGACCGACACGCCGTTCGGACTCGCGCTGCGCACGATCGTGGCGCCCCCGGCGCGCGCCGCGTGAGCGCGGGTCGCGTGAGCGGACGGCGCCTGCGCGTGAGCCGAGCGTGATCGGCTTTCTCCATCCCTGGCTCCTCGCGGGGCTCGCCGCGGCGGGCGTGCCGGTGCTGCTGCACCTGCTCGCGCGCCGGGAGCCGCCGACGGTGATCTTTCCGGCGGTCCGCTACCTCGTCAACACGACGCGCGAGCACCGGAACCGGCTTCGGCTGCAGCACTGGCTGCTGCTCCTCCTGCGCACGCTGCTCATCGTGGCGCTCGTGCTCGCGGCGGCGGGGCCCACGCTGCCGCGCGGCGGGGCCGGGGCGGGGCATGCGCCGAGCGCGCTGGTCCTCGTCGTCGACGACTCGCCGAGCAGCACGGCGGTGGTGGACGGGGTCGCGGTGCTCGAGCGGCTCAAGGCGGCGGCGCGCCGGGTGCTCGCGCGCGCCACGCCGGACGATGCGCTCTGGCTGCTCACCGCCGACGGCATCCCGCGCCGCGGCGACGCCGCCACGCTCCGCCAGGCGGTCGATCGCCTCGCCGGCTCGCCCCGGCGGCTCGATCTCGGCGCCGCCCTCGGCACGGCGGGCGAGGTGCTCGCCCCCGAGGCGCGCCCCGGCGAGATCGTCGTCCTGAGCGATCTGCAGGCGAGCGCGGTGAGTGCCGCGCGGCCCCGCGTTCCCGTCACGGTCGCGCGGCCCGCCGGCGCGCCGCCGCAGAATCGCGGGGTCGCGGCGCTGCGGCCGGGGGCGCAGCCGTGGTCCACCGACGGCGGCCGCGTCACGGTCACCCTCGCCGGCGACTCGGGCGCACCCGCGCCGGTCGCGGTGCGCCTGGGCGACCGGCCGCCGCACCAGGTGCTCCTCGCCCCCGGCGGGGCGGCCACGGTGGCGCTCGCCGGCGCCCCGGCCGGGTGGTGGACCGTGCGCGCCACGCTCCCGCCCGACGAGCTCCGCGCCGACGACGAGCGCGTCGCCCCCGTGCGCATCGCGCCGCTCGCGCGCGTCGCGTGGGACGAGAGCGAGCGCTACGTCGCCGCGGCGGCGGAGGTGCTCGTCGCCAACCGCCGGCTCGCGCGCGGGGACGAGGTGACCCTCGGCCGGCTCGGGCGCGGCGCGTCGGTCGTCGAGCCGCCGGCGGACGCGGCGGCGCTCGGCGCGCTCAACCGCGCGCTCGCCGCGCGCGGCGTGGGGTGGCGCTACGGCGCGCTCGTCACCACCGCGGCGGTGACCGACAGCGGGCCGCTGCTCGGGGGCGCCGCCGGCGTCCGCGTGGCCCGCCGCTACGCGCTCGAGCCCAGCGGGAGCGGGCGCACCGGCGTGCTCGCCACCGTGGGCGGCGCGCCGTGGCTCGTGCGCGGCGCGAACGGCGTCGTGCTCCTCGCGAGCCGGCTCGATCCCGCGTGGACCGAGCTCCCGTTGCAGGCGGCGTTCGTGCCGTTCCTCGACGCGCTCCTCAACCGGATCGCGCGCGGCGAGGTGGCGGTGGTCGACGGGACGCCGGGCGATCCGGTGCCGCTCCCGGACCTCGTCACCGAGGTGCGGCGCGAGGGGCGCGCGTGGCGCGCGGAGGGCGGCAGTCTCTTCCGGCCGCCGGAGCGCGGCGTCTACGTCCTGCTCGCGGGGCGGGACACGGTGGGGGCGCTCGCCGTGAATCCCGATCCCCGCGAGTCGGCGCTGGCGCGCGCGGAGGACGCGGCGCTCCGCCGGCTGTGGCCGGGGGCGCGCGTCGTGCCGCTCGACGAGGCGCCGGCGCTCGCCTTCACCGCGGGGGCGCGCGGCGACCTGCGGGGGCCGCTGCTGTGGACGGCGCTGGTACTGGGGCTCGCCGAGATGGGCGTGGCGAGCGCGTGGAGACGACGGTCGTGATGTCCGAATGCTGAGCCAGATCCTCGATGCCTTCGAGCGCACCCCGGGGGTGCGCGATCTCGCCGAGCGGCTGCCCGCGCGCGGCGAGGCGCTGCGTTTGGGCGGGCTGCCCGGCTCGAGCGGCGCGGTGCTCGCCGCGTGGCTGGTGCGGCGCTTCCCGCAGCGGCTCGTCACGGTGGTGGCGCCGACGCCCGCCGAAGCCGAGCGCTGGCTCGCCGACCTCGGCCACCTCACCGACGAGCCCGTGGCGCTCTATCCGCAGCGCGAGGCGCTGGGCGAGGACGAGCCGCACTTCGAGATCGCGGGCGAGCGGGCCGAGACGCTCGAGGCGCTGCTCGAGGGCCGGCTCCGCCTCCTCGTCACCACGGCGCGCGCGAGCGCCGAGCGCACGCTCGTGCCCGCCGCGCTCGAGCAGAGCCGCGTGCAGCTCCGCGTGGGCGCGGAGCTGCCGCCCGCCGCGCTCGCCGAGCGGCTCGAGGCGATGGGCTACCGCCGCGTGCCCACCGTCACCGAGGTCGCCGAGTTCAGCGTGCGCGGCGGCATCCTCGACGTCTACGGCTTCGGCATGGCCGCACCCGTGCGCCTCGAGTGGTGGGGCGACGAGATCAGCTCGCTGCGCGCCTTCGACCTCTCGAGCCAGCGCTCGGCCGAGGAGCTGGACGGGGTGACGGTGCTGCCGATCACGAGCCGGGTGGCGCTGGGCGGGACGGCGGGAGGCCGGGACGGCGGGGGCGACGCTCCAGTCGACGCTGCGACGCCGGCGCCCGGAGCCGCCTCCCGCCGGCCCGCCGGCCCGCCGTCCCGCCAGACCCTCCTCGACCTCCTCCCCGCCGACACCCTCGTCGTCGAGGAGGCGGGGGGGCCCGATGCGGACGAGGTGCGGCGGGCGTGGGACGAGGCGGCCCATCATCTCTCGATCGCGCGGCGGCTCGGGGAGGAGACGCCGACGCGCGAGGAGATCTTCGAGGCGCCCGACGCGTGGCGCGAGCGGATCGCGGCGTTTCCGCGGCTCCTGCTGCGCGACGAGCCGGCCCAGCTCCAGATGGGCTTCTTCCCGCCCGAGCGGGTGGACCGCGATCTCAACCGGCTCCGCATGCTGCTCGGCGGCACCACGCCGACGCTCATCCTCTGCGACAACGAGGGGCAGCTCGAGCGGATGGAGGAGCTGCTGGAGGACGGGGCGGGCCGGCGGGACGGCCGGTCGGCGGGCGGGATGCCGCGCGGCGTGACGCTCGCCGTGGGGGCGCTCGACGGCGGCTTCGTGATGCCGACGCTGCGGGTGCTCACCGATCACGAGATCTTCCGGCGCGCCCGGCGGCTGCGGCGGGCCCGGCGCTACCGGCAGGCGGCGCCCGGGGCGGTGACGGGGACGCTCACCGAGGGCGATTACGTGGTCCACCTCGACCACGGCATCGGCATCTACCGCGGCATCGACACCGTGATGGTGGGCGAGTCCACCTTCGAGGTTGCGGTCGTGGAGTACGAGGGCGGCGACCGGCTCAACGTCCCGCTCTACCGTCTCGACCAGCTCGAGCGCTACCGCGCCGCGGGCGAGGACGGCGACCGCCCGCCGCCGAAGCTGCACAAGCTGGGTGGGTCGAGCTGGCAGCGGGTGCGCGACAAGACGCGCCAGGCGATCCGCCAGATGGCGGCCGAGCTCCTCGATCTCTACGGCCGCCGCAAGGTGGCGGCGGGCTTCGCCTTCCCGCCCGACACGAAGTGGCAGCGCGAGCTCGAGTCGAGCTTCCTCTACGAGGACACGCCCGACCAGCGCAAGGCGACCCAGGACATCAAGCGCGACATGGAGCAGCCGCGCCCGATGGACCGGCTGCTCGTCGGCGACGTCGGCTACGGCAAGACCGAGGTCGCCGTGCGCGCCGCGTTCAAGGCGATCCAGGGCGGGAAGCAGGTGGCCGTGCTGGTCCCGACGACCATCCTGGCCGAGCAGCACGGGCGCACCTTCGCCGAGCGGCTGGCGGACTATCCGGTGAAGGTCGAGGTGCTCTCGCGCTTCCGCACCGGGAAGGAGCAGAAGCAGGCGCTCGGGCGGCTCGCCACCGGCGAGACCGACGTGATCATCGGCACGCACCGGCTGCTCTCGCCCGACGTGGAGTTCAAGGACCTGGGGCTCCTCATCGTGGACGAGGAGCACCGCTTCGGCGTGAAGCACAAGGAGCGCCTCAAGGCGCTCCGGCTCACCGTGGACGTC
This sequence comes from Gemmatimonadales bacterium, assembly GCA_035760645.1. Lineage (GTDB taxonomy): Bacteria > Gemmatimonadota > Gemmatimonadetes > Gemmatimonadales > GWC2-71-9 > DASSTY01. The sequence goes on along the minus strand of DASTSO010000148.1, from coordinate 12,229 downwards.
CTCACGCTCACCGCGACGCCGATCCCGCGCACCCTGCACCTCTCGCTCGCGGGGCTCCGGGACCTGACGCTCATCGAGACCGCGCCGCGCGACCGCTCGCCGATCCTCACCTTCGTCGAGCCGTGGGACGACGCGCTCCTCGAGGAGGCGTTCGCGCGCGAGCTCGACCGCGGCGGCCAGGTCTACTTCGTCCACAACCGGATCGAGACGATCGAGACGATCGCGGCGCGGGTGCGCGCGCTCGCGCCGCGCGCCCGGGTGGCGGTGGCGCACGGCCAGATGGCGGCCGACGCGCTCGAGCGGGTGATGCGCGACTTCGTCGCGGGCGAGGTGGACATCCTCGTCACCACGATGATCGTCGAGTCGGGGCTCGACGTCCCCAACGCGAACACGATGATCGTGCACGACGCCCAGCGGATGGGGCTCGCGCAGCTCTACCAGCTGCGCGGCCGGGTGGGCCGCAGCCACCGGCGCGCCTACTGCTATCTCCTCGTGCCCGACACGATCGACGCCGACGCCGAGGAGCGGCTCAAGGTGCTCGAGCACCACACCGACCTGGGCTCGGGCTACCGGATCGCGCTCAAGGACATGGAGCTGCGCGGCGCCGGCAACCTGCTCGGGGCGGAGCAGAGCGGGCACGCCCACGCGGTGGGCTTCGACCTCTACCTGCGCTGGCTCGAGGAGACGGTGGTGGCGCTCCGGAACAACGGCAAGGCCACCGAGCCGCCGGCGCCGCCCGACGTCGTGCTCGACCGGCCGGCCCATCTCCCGGACGCGTATGTGGCCGACGACGACGCCAAGCTCGACCTCTACCGGCGACTGGCGCGGGCGGCGACGTCTGGCGAGATTGACCAGCTTCGCGACGAAATGCGCGAGCGGTTCGGGCCGCTCCCCCCGGAGGCCGAGACGCTGCTCGACCTCAGCCGCCTGCGGGTGATCGGGGCGGCGCTGGCCCTGCAGCACGTGCTCGTTCGCGGGGACGAGGCGCGGCTGACCTTCCGGCCGGGCGCCACGCCGCGGCTGGCCCGGCTCACCGCGGCGCTCGACGACGTGCAGCTCCGCGCCGAGGTGCGGCGGCCGCTGCCGCTGTCGCTCCGGCTCGAGCGGCTGGGTGGGGAGGCGATGATCCCGGCCCTGGTCCGGGCCCTCCGGGCGGTGCAGGGGTAGACACTTCTCTTTCTTTACTGTTCATGGAGACGGCATGCGGCGATTGATGACGGTCGTTGGGGTGGTGGCGCTCGGCAGCCTGGCGCTCGCGGGGTGCGGCAAGTCCCGCGACCTCTTCTCCGCCAGCGGCGACCTGGCGGCGAAGGCGGGCGCCTCGGAGCTGACCCAGCAGGAGCTGGCCCAGCTGCTCAACGGCGGCAAGGCGATCCGGCCGACCCGCGAGGCGGCGGACTTCGTCACGGGCGTCTGGGTCGACTACAGCCTCTTCGCCCAGGCCGTGGCCGAGGGGAAGGTGCTGACCGACTCCGCCACCATCGCGGCCGCGATGTGGCCCGACATCTCCGAGATCCGCGGCGCGCACTGGCACGACACCCTGGTGGCCCGGCGCGCGAAGCTGGGGCCCAAGACCGCCGACAGCCTCTACAACGGCGACCAGGTCCGCCTCTTCCAGCACATCCTGCTGCGGGTGCCGGCCGACGCCTCGCCCACGCAGAAGGCGGCGGCGCGCAAGCAGGCCGAGGGGATCCTCGCCCAGGCCAAGGGCGGCGCCGACTTCAGCGCGCTCGCCAAGAAGCTCAGCCAGGACCCGGGCAGCGCGGCCGACTCGGGCTACCTGCCGCCGGCGGAGCGGGGCAAGTGGGTGACGCCGTTCGACAGCGCCGGCTGGCTGCTCAAGCCGGGCGAGGTGAGCGGCGTGGTGCAGACGCCGTTCGGCTTCCACATCATCCGCCGGCCGCCGCTCGCGGCGGTGCGCGACCGGCTCCTCGCCTTCACGCAGCAGTCGGCGAGCGGGCGGCTCGACTCGCTCTACCTCGACAGCCTGGCGATCCAGTACGACCTGAAGGTCAAGGACAACGCCCCGGAGCTGATGCGCCAGGCGGTGGGCGATCCCGAGGCCTACCGGACCTCGACGAAGGAGATCGCCACCTTCAAGCGCGGCGGGCTGACGGCGGCAGAGTTCCTGCGCTGGGTGAAGGCGCTCCCGCCGCAGTACGCGCAGCAGGTCAAGGCGGCGCCGGACGACCAGCTGAAGCAGTTCGCGCGCATCATCTCGCAGAACGTGCTGCTGATGCGCCAGGCCGACTCGGCCAAGGTCCATCTGACGCCGACGGAGTGGCAGATGATGAGCGCCGCCTTCAAGGCGCAGATCGACACGCTCCGCACCGAGATGGGTCTGGGCTTCGACGTCACCGACTCGACCGTCTCCGAGGGCGACCGGCTCAAGGTGGCCGACGTCAAGGTGAGCCAGTACTTCGACAAGCTGCTCAAGGGCACGATGCGCCTGCGGCCGCTGCCGGCCACGCTCGCCTCGGTGCTCCGGGACCGGATGCCCTACCGCATCTACCCGAAGGGGATCGACAAGGCCACCGAGCTCGCCCAGCAGCAGAAGGCCCACGCCGACTCGCTGCGCGCCGACTCGCTCCAGCAGCAGGGCCAGAGCGCCCCGAAGCCGGGCGCGGTGCCCGGCGCGGTGCAGCCCGCGCCCGGCCCGGCCCCGACGGCGCCCGCGGCCCCGGCGCCCAACGCCCCGGCCGACAGCTCGCAGCGGCGCTGAGGCGCCGCTGCCTCCCCGCCCGGCACTTTTCCGGGCCGCGCGAGGTTCAGTGAACGTGACGAAGGTACTTCTTTCGCTCTGCCTGGCCGCCGGCCTCCTCGAGGCCGGCGCCCTGGCGGCGCAGACGCCCGACAGCAGCCGGGCGGCCGCCGACTCGGCTGCGGCCCAGTCCGCGGCCGCCGCGCCGCTCCTGCCACCCCCCGTCGCCGTCGCTCCGCGGAGCACGGTGGACACCAGCTACGGCCTGCGCCTCCCGGCGGACACCAGCGATCTGGTGGACCACGTGGTCGCGGTGGTCGGCAACCGGCCCATCCTGGCCTCCCAGGTCTCGGAGGAGATCTTCCAGCGCCGCTCCCAGGAGCAGCAGGCGGGCCAGCCGCCGCTGCCGGCCGACGACCGGACGCTCCGCAACGAGATCCTGCAGCAGCTCATCGACGAGGAGCTGATGGTGCAGGAGGCCCAGCGCGACACCTCGATCCACGTGACCGAGGAGGAGGTGGCGCAGGGGGTGGACCAGCAGGTCAAGAAGATCCGCGGCCAGTTCCCGACCGAGCTGGCGATGGCGGACGAGCTGAAGAAGGCGGGCTTCCAGTCGATCGACGAGTACCGCCGCTGGCTCACCGACCAGCAGCGGCGCGCCGCCTACCAGAACCGGCTCGTCACGAAGGTGCGCGAGGCGGGCCGCCTCAAGCCGGTCGCGCCGACCGAGGCGGAGATGCGCGCCTACTTCGAGCAGCACAAGGGCGAGCTGGGCAAGCGGCCGGCCACCGTGTCGTTCCGCCAGATCGTCGTCACCCCGCACGCGAGCGACACGGCGCGGGCGCGGGCGCGGCTCCTCGCCGACTCGATCGTCACGGCGCTGCGGCGCGGGGGCGACTTCGCCACCGCGGCGCGGCGCTTCTCGCAGGACCCCGGCTCGAAGGAGCAGGGCGGCGAGCTCGGCTGGTTCCGGCGCGGCAAGATGGTGCCGAACTTCGAGCGCGCGGCGTTCTCGCTGAAGCCGGGCCAGATCAGCAACCCCGTCGAGACGACCTTCGGCTACCACATCATCCAGGTCGAGCGGGTGCAGCCCGCGGAGGTGCAGGCGCGCCACATCCTGATCGCGCCCGCGATCAGCGAGGCCGACGCCGACAGCGCGAAGCGCCTCGCCGAGACGCTCGTCGAGCGCCTCAGGGCCGGCGCGTCGTTCGACTCGCTCCAGCGGCTCTATCACGATCCGGACGAGCAGAAGACGGCCGACGACGTTCCGGTGGACAAGCTCCCCGAGAGCTATCGCGCCGCGCTCGCCGAGGCCGACAGCGGCGCCATCGTGGGCCCGGCGCCGACGCCCGGGGTCGCGGGGCAGACGAAGTACATCGTCGCCCGGGTGACGGCGAAGCGGCCCGAGGGCGACATCCGCTACGACGACGTCAAGGACCGGATCCGCGAGCAGCTCGGCCAGCAGGCCGCCGTGCGCCGCTACCTCGACCGGCTCCGCGCCGCGGCCTACGTGGAGGTGCGCGAGCCGTGAGGCCGCGCCGGTGAGGCCGCGCCTCGCGGTCACCCTCGGGGACCCGCGGGGCATCGGGCCCGAGATCGTGGCCGCCGCCCTGGGCGGCGGCTTCCCGCCGCTCGACGCCGAGGTCGTCCTGGTCGGCGCGGAGGACCAGATGGACGGGCTCCCGGCCGACCGGCGCGTCGCGGTCGGCCAGTGGGGGCTCGGGGCGGGGGAGCGGCCCGACCACGCGCGCACCCTGCGCGCCGGCCGCATCACGGGGCATGCGGTCGAGACCGCCGTCCGGCTCGCCCAGGCGGGCGAGGTCGACGCGATCGTCACCGCCCCGGCCCACAAGCACGCGCTGCACCTCGCCGGCTTTCCCTATCCCGGACACACCGAATGGCTCGCGCACCTCGCCGGCGACGTCGAGGTGGCGATGATGCTCGCGGCGGACCACACCGCGCCCGAGGTGGGCGGCGGGCCGCTGCGCGTCGTGCTGGTGACGACCCACGTCCCCTTCCGCGACGTGCCGCTGCTGCTCACGACCGACCGCATCGTGCGCACCGGCGCGGTCACGCTCCGCGCCCTGCGCGCGTGGTGGGGCATCGAAGAGCCCCGACTCGCCCTCTGCGCGGTGAATCCGCACGCGGGCGAGTCGGGGCTCTTCGGCGACGAGGAGGCGCGGGTGCTGCGCCCCGCCGCCGAGGCGCTGGGGGCCGTCGGCCCGCTCCCGGCCGACACGGTCTTCGTGCGCGCGATGCGCGGCGAGTTCGACGCGGTGCTCGCGCCCTACCACGACGTCGGCATGACGGCGATCAAGGTCGCCGCGTTCGGCCACGCCGTGAACGTCACGCTCGGCCTTCCCTTCGTCCGCACCTCGCCCGACCACGGCACCGCCTTCGACATCGCGGGGCAGGGCCGCGCCGATCCGCGCAGCATGCGCGCCGCGCTCGAGCTCGCGGCGCGGCTCGCGCGGCGGCGGTCCTAGGGCGCTACTCCGCGGGCCGCGACCCGACGGCCTGCCCGCCCTCCTCGACCGCCGGACCGCCCCCCTCCGCCCCTTCGCCCGGCAGCACGCGCAGACTCTTCACCCGGCGGCCCTCCATCTCCGCCACCTCCAGCACCAGGTTCCCCGCCGGGACGCGGTCGCCGACCTTCGGCAGGCGGCCGAGCTCGCCGAAGACGTAGCCGCCGATCGTGGTGTAGTCGGTGTCGTCGAGCTCGAGGTCGTGCTCGGCGTTGAAGTCGCCGACCGGCGTGGCGCCGTCTACGAGCGCGCCGCCCGGCGGGGGGGGCAGCTCCTGCTGCGGGTCGTACTCGTCGAAGATCGGGCCGACGATCTCCTCGAGCAGGTCCTCCATGGTGACGAGCCCCGCCGTGCCGCCGTACTCGTCGAGCACGATGGCGAGGTGGGTCTTGAGGCGCTTCATGTCGGCGAGCACGTCCTCCACCTCGCGGGTGCCGGGCACGAAGAGCGGCGGCCGCATGATGGTGCGCACCGTGGCGCCGGGATGCCGCCGCAGCGCGGTGAGCACGTCCTTCGTGTGCACCACGCCGACGATGTCGTCGAGCGAGTCGGTGTAGACCGGATAGCGCGAGCGCTTCGCCTCGGCGGCGGCATCGGCCGCCTCCTCCACCGTGACGTCGCTCTCGAAGCCGATGATGTCGGTGCGCGGCGTCATCACCTCCTGCGCCGTCTTCTCGCTGAACTCGAAGACGCCCTCGAGGAGCCGCGCGTCCTCCTGCAGCAGGCTGCCGCCCTCCTCGCTCTGCTCGACGAGCATGCGCAGCTCCTCGGGCGAGTGCAGCCGCTCGGTCTCGCCGGGCGGGTTGATGCCGAAGAGGGTGAGGAGGCGGTTCGCGGTCCCGTTGAGCACGGCGATCGGCGCGGCCATCACCCAGCCGAAGCCCATGAGCGGCGCGGCCACCCAGCTCGCGACGAGCTCGGGGTGGAGCAGGGCCACCGCCTTCGGCACCAGCTCGCCCAGCACGATGTGCAGCACGGTGATGATGGCGAACGCCACCGCCGAGGCCACGCTGTGGGTGGCGATCGCGGCGGCGGTGCCGGGGAGCCAGGTGAAGGCGTTCTGGATCAGGTGCGCCAGCGCCGGCTCGCCCACCCAGCCGAGGCCGAGGGAGGCGAGGGTGATGCCGAGCTGGGTGGCGGAGATGTAGCGGTCGAGGTGGTGGACCGCCTTGCGGGCGAGCTTCGCCTTGCCGTCGCCGGCCCGGGCCATCTCGTCGAGTCGGGTGCGCCGCGCGCCCACGAGGGCGAACTCGGCCGCCACGAAGAACGCGTTGGCCAGCACCAGCAGGACGACCGAGACCAGCCCGAGGACGACCGGGGGCGTACTTGGAGGCTCCATGGGTGGAAGTCTAGCACTTTCAAGGTGCTAGGTGCTAGGTGCTAGGGGGCGCCGTGCCGATGCCGGCTTCCGTGCTCCAAGCCCCTTCGGCCACGCCCTAGTCCCTAGCCCCTAGCCCCTAGTCCCTGGCCCTTAGCACCTTACATCTCATGTCTGCTCCTTCCTTCGCCGCCGACTGCTCCCACGTCGTGCCCCGGACCGCCACCCGGCGGCTCTGGGCGGTGCTGCTGCTGACGGCCACCTTCATGGTGGTGGAGGCGGTCGGGGGCTGGCTCAGCGGCTCGCTCGCCCTGCTCGCGGACGCGGGGCACATGCTCACCGACGTCGGGGCGCTCGGGCTCTCGCTCGCGAGCGCCTGGATCGCGCAGCGCCCGGCGACGGCGCGGAAGACCTACGGCTATCTGCGCTGGGAGATCCTCGCCGCGCTCCTCAACGGCGCGGCGCTCTTCGTCCTCGCCGGCTGGGTGGTGGTCGAGGCGATCCACCGCCTGAACCACCCGCCCGAGGTGCGCTCGACCCTCCTCATGATCGTCGCCGCGGCGGGGCTCGTCACGAACCTGGTCGGGCTCCGGATCCTGCACGGGGCCCATGAGCACAGTCTCAACACCCGCGGGGCCTACCTCCACATCCTGAGCGACCTGCTGGGCTCGGTCGGCGCGCTCGGCGCGGGCGTCGTCATCGCCCTGACCGGCTGGACCCCGATCGACCCGATCCTCTCGATCGGGCTCTCGTTCCTGATCCTGGGCGGCGCCTGGCGGCTGATGCGCGAGAGCACCGACATCCTGCTCGAGGCGGTGCCGCGCCACGTCTCCATGGCGGAGGTCCAGCGCCGCATCCTCGCCGTCCCCGGGGTGACGGCGGCGCACGATCTCCACGTCTGGACGGTGACGAGCGGGATGGTCGCCATGAGCGGCCATGCCGTCGTCCCCTCCCTCGCCGCCCATCCCGGGGCCCTGGTCGCGATCCGGCGCGCCATGGGCGAGCTCGGTATCGGCCACGTGACGATCCAGCTCGAGGTCGAGCGCGAGGTCTGCGAGGGCCTCGCCGAGGCGGCCGCGGCGCACGGGCACGAGCACGGGCACGCGCATGCGGGGCACCGGCACTGAGGGGCGGGGTGGGGGAAAACAGGGCGGGACGGCGGGAACGGCGGGACGGCGGGAGGGTCCGATGAAGAACGAGCCTCCGGTGTGGTCACCGGAGGCTCGCACGTAAGGTGAGCGTCCCGCCGTCCCGCCCGTGTGCCATCGGCGCTCCCCGGCCCGCGGTGCCTCCCGCCGTCCCGCCGGACCGCCGTCGCGCCGCTGCCTCCGGGAACCCCGTCCCACCTCCCGGCGTTCTCCCCTCGCTCCCCTCCCTATCGACGTGTGCCGGTGAGTCTTGCGGACCGGCGTGGGGGTGTCTATATATGCGCCGCCCGAGCCCGCCCCTGGCGGGGCAGGGGGCTCCGGGAGCCCCCTCGAACAGCATCGTAGCAGTGCCGTCCGGTCCGCCGGTTCGCTGCGCCTTCTCCGGAGTCGGTGCCGGGAGACGGAACTCACAATCGGACCCCAGATTGGACGTGCAGGCTTGATTCGCAACATCGCCATCATCGCCCATGTCGACCACGGCAAGACCACGCTGGTCGACCAGATGCTCCGCCAGGCCGGGGCTTTCCGCGCCAACCAGCACGTGGACGAGCGGGTCATGGACTCGAACCCGCTGGAGCGCGAGCGCGGCATTACGATCCTCGCGAAGAACACCGCGGTCACCTGGAACGGCGTGAAGATCAACATCGTGGACACGCCGGGCCACGCCGACTTCGGCGGCGAGGTCGAGCGCATTCTGCGCATGGTGGACGGGGTGATGATCCTGGTGGACTCGGCCGAGGGGCCGATGCCGCAGACCCGCTTCGTGACGCGCAAGGCGCTCGGGCTGGGGCTGCAGCCGATCGTGGCGATCAACAAGATCGACCGCTCGGACGCCGAGCCGCACCGGGTGCACGACGAGGTACTGGGGCTGTTCATCGACCTCGACGCGACGCACGAGCAGCTCGACTGCCCGTTCCTCTACACGTCGAGCCGCGCCGGCACGGCGACGCCCGAGCTGGAGCAGCCGGGCACCGACCTGACGCCGCTGTTCCAGGCGATCGTGGACACGGTCCCCGCGCCCACGGGCGACCCCGAGGGGCCGTTCCAGATGCTGATCTCGACCCTCGACTTCAGCTCCTTCCTGGGCCGCATGGCGATCGGCCGCATCGAGCGGGGCCGGCTGAAGGTGGGCGACCAGATCGCGCTGCTGCCGAACGGGCCGGCCGGGCTGGTGGGCGAGGACGAGAAGGTCGAGCGCAACCGGGTCACCAAGCTCTACACCTTCGACGGGCTCAACAAGGTCGAGGTGCAGGAGGCGGAGGCGGGCGACATCGTCGTGGTGGCCGGCTTCGAGGGGATCGAGATCGGGAAGACCTTCGCCGCGGTGGAGCATCCCGAACGGCTCGAGGGGATCGCGGTCGAGGAGCCCACGCTCTCGACCGACTTCATGCTGAACAACTCGCCCTTCGCGGGCCGCGAGGGGAAGTACGTCACCAGCCGCCAGGTGCGCGACCGGCTCTTCAAGGAGCTCGAGCGCAACGTCGCGCTCCGGGTGGAGGACACCGAGAGCCCCGACACCTGGAGCGTCTCGGGCCGCGGCGAGCTGCATCTCGGGATCCTGATGGAGACGATGCGGCGCGAGGGCTACGAGTTCATGGTCTCGCGCCCGCGCGTGATCACGAAGACGGGCCCGAACGGCGAGCGGCTCGAGCCCTACGAGGAGCTCCTGATCGACGTGCCCGAGGAGTACATGGGCGTCGTCATGGAGAAGCTGGGGCCGCGCCGCAGCGAGATGACCGAGATGAAGAATCCGGGCCAGGGGCTCGTGCGTATGACCTTCAAGATCCCGGCGCGCGGCCTCTTCGGCTACCGCTCGGAGTTCCTCACGGACACGCGCGGCACCGGGATCATGAATCACCGCTTCCTCGAGTACGGCCCGTGGGCGGGCCCGCTCACGGGGCGTCGGCGCGGCGTGCTGGTGGCGGACCGCGAGGGACCGGTGATCGCCTATGCGCTCGGGGGGCTGCAGGAGCGGGCCCAGATGTTCGTCGCCCCGGGCGACCAGGTCTACGAGGGGATGGTGGTGGGTGAGAATTCGCGTCCGGAGGACATGGACGTGAACGTCACCAAGGAGAAGAAGCTGACGAACATGCGCGCCTCGGGCTCGGACGACAACATCCTGCTCGAGCCGCCGCGCCAGATCACGCTCGAGTACGCGCTGGAGTACATCGAGGAAGACGAGCTGATCGAGGTCACGCCGCAGTCGATCCGGCTGCGCAAGCGCTCGCTCTCGGCGATCGAGCGCAAGAAGGCCGCCCGGGCCGCTGCCCGGGTCGAGCACGCGTCGTAGGCCCCTACTATCTACCCTCTCTGAAGGCGGAGGAGATCACCATGCTGGCCTGGGAGACGTCGGTCGAAGCCCTCGAGATGCGTCGGCGGTTCGACGAGGACGAGCTCGACGAGGACGACGGCTTCATCCTCGACGACGAGGACGACGAGGACCTCGAGGACGACGAGCTCGAGGACGAGGACCTCGAGGACGAGGACCTCGAGGACGAAGACTTCGAGTTCGAGGAGGGGGAAGAGGACTTCGGCTGAGCCGGCGGGACGCGGCGGCGGGCGCCCGCGACACCCCTGCGAGGGGTTGCGTCGCCGGCACCGGCCGGGTAGTTTCCGCGTCTTCCCGGACCCCGGGATCCTCGGGCCTGTAGCTCAGGTGGTTAGAGCGCACGCCTGATAAGCGTGAGGTCGGTAGTTCAACTCTACCCAGGCCCACTGCCCGAAATGCAAACCCCGCATCGGCTTAACTGCTGTTGCGGGGTTTCGCTTTGCCTACCTGCGGCGTCCTACTGTCGATTGCTACTGTCGATTGCTCACGATCCGCCACTTGCACGGCGTCGTGTGCGGTTGGCCAGCGCCTCCCTCTGGCGTTCCTCGTCGGGCTGCTGATAGCAGGTCAGCAGCGTCTGCGAGTTCTTCCACCCGCCCATGTAGGTGAGGTCGCGGAGCGGGGCGTCCTTCATGTCCGTCGCGAACTTCCGGCGGAGGGAGTGCCATCCATACCGCTCACCGGACGGTAGACCGGCGAGCTTGGCCCCGCGTTCCCACCAGTCCCGCAGCAAATGTCGGGAACATGGTTTGGACGGGTCTGCCGGGGAGGGGAAGACCCAAGCATCCCCAATGGCCATCGTCTTCGCTCGCTGCTGCTGCAGGGCGGCCATAATCTCAGACGAGAGCGGCGTGGAATGCTCGAAGCCGATTTTGTCGTTCTCCGCCCGCCACCGGATCATGCCGCGCTCCAGGTCCACGTCAGACCACCGGAGAAGCCGGATGGACTGGATGCGGTGGCCCGTTTCGTGGGCCACGACGAGAGCGAGGCCAAAAAGTGAACCGACCTGCTCCGCCGCTCCCCGCAGGGCCTCGTATTGCTCGTCCGTGACCACCTGCCGCTTCGGAGACTCGTTCTTGGGGATGCGGAGCCCCCGGAGCGGGTTCGCCTCTAGCAGGAACGTCCCGGTCGCGTTTCGGGCACTCGCCGCCCAGTTCAGCACCGACAGGAGGAACTGCAGGTCGTAGCCCACCTGCCGATCACTCACCGCACGGGCCTTTTTCACCGAGGTCGGGCGAACCTTCCCAGTTCGCCGGTCGGCGATGAAGGCGTCCCAATCGCGCCGGTTCAGCGTCTTGGCCATCTTGCCCGGCCCGAAGTAGCGGAGGAACATCTCCGCCGTCCTGCGGTCGTGCTGTCGTTTGCTCTCGCCCTTCTGGGCGCTCACTTCCACGCTGTAGATGTCAAAGAGCGTTTGGAGCGTCGCCTCGGCGCTCGGACGGACCTCGTGCGCACCGAATGCGTGCGCGAGTTCGTCCGCCTGCCGCTTGGCCACGGTGCGGTCCTCGGTCTGAGCCGACCTCCGCTTCCGCTTGAGCGTCGTGGTGCCGGGCTGCCGCTCCCACCACTCGATGAGGAGCGCGCCGGTCTTCGGGTCTTCGTAGGCGCGGACTCGGTTACGGCCGCGCTCGCCCGCGCTGTAGCTCCACAGCTTCTTCCGCTGCTTCCTACTGGCCATCGTGTGCCTCCGACTTCCCCACGATGGACCGCGCAATCACCTCTCGCGAGGCGCAACCAAGATACGGTGACGGTGCGACGGTCGGGGAGTGGCCCGGCTTTGTCGGGAGGTCTCGCCGTCGGATCTTCGGCTTACCCTTGCGCCCGGCATTGGGGATCTTGCCAGACTGAACGAGCTTCCGGAGGTGCCCCGCGTCGTAGCCAGAGATGTCCGCCGCTTGCGTGATTGACAGCGTTTCCTCTCCAGATTCGCTGAGAATCTCGCGGAACTTCCTGGCCACGGTCAGGAGCATCGTGGCCTTCTGCTCGTCACCGTACTTCAGATAGACTTGTGCGTCATGGGTCAACTCGTTGACCTGTTCGAGGATTCTGCCCGTCATTACTCGCTAGTGGTGCGGTAGTGGTAACTGTGCGCGAGGTGCGTTTCCTCGCATGCCTACAGTTGATACCGCCCACGACTGGCCTTCCGGGACAGAATCCGAGCGCAGCGCGCACATGGTTACGCGCATCTGTAGCCCGGTGTCTGAATCC
>DASTSO010000147.1:0-8253 GCA_035760645.1 Gemmatimonadales bacterium | reverse complement strand
GCGCTCGCCCCGACAGAGATCTCAATGGGGCGAGCGCGGAGGCTCGCCCCCACCCGGGGTCTCCCACGGTCGCCCTCTTCCGCGGCTGCGTCATGGACACCCTCTTCGACCACGTCCACGCCGCCACCCGCCGCACGCTCGAGGCGAACGGCTATCGCGTCGTCGAGGTCGCGAGCCAGGTCTGCTGCGGCGCGCTGCACGACCACGCCGGCGACCGCGCCGGCGCGCAGGCGCTCGCGCAGCGGAACGTCCGCGCGTTCGACGCGGCCGGTCCGATCGACTACGTCGTCGTGAACAGCGCCGGCTGCGGCGCGCTGCTGAAGGACTACGCCCATCTCCTCGAGGGCGACGACGCCGACGCCCCCGCGCGCTTCGCCTCGAAGGTGCGCGACGTGAGCGAGCTGCTCGCCGCGCGCGGGCCCCGCGCCGGCGGCCCGCTCCCGCTCGACGTCGTCTACGACGCGCCCTGCCACCTGCAGCACGCGCAGCGCGTGCACGCCGAGCCGCTCGCCGTGCTCCGCGCGATCCCCGGGCTGCGGCTGCGCATCCTCCCCGGCTCCGACAAGTGCTGCGGCAGCGCCGGCATCTACACGCTGCTCCACCCCGCGATGGCGCGCCGCGTCCTCGACACGAAGATCGGCGAGCTCGCCGAGGCCACGCCGCCCCCCGCGCTCGTCGCCACCGGCAATCCCGGCTGCCTCATGCAGATCGGCGCCGGCCTCCGCGCCGCCGGCCTCGCGACCCGCGTGGTACACCCGGTGGAGCTGCTGGATCGGAGCTATGCGGTGGGAGGGGTGTATGGAGGGACGAGTGACCAGGGACTAGGGGCTAGGGACTAGGGATTAGGGAGCGGCACGCAGGGGCGCGGGCATCGGCGCGTCGAGTGCGCATCGTGCTCCCTAGCCCCTAGTCCCTAGCCCCTAGTCCCTAGTCCCTAGTCCCTCCTACTATTCCCCCATGACCTCCCCCGCCCCCACGCCCCTCGCCCCCGCTCCCCCCGACCTCGTGCTCGACGCCGCGCGGCTCGCGCGCGTGCGCGAGGGGGCGGTGGTCGCGACGACCGCGCCGGCGATCTTCCGCGTCGAGGGGCCGGGGGCGCTCACCTGTCTGCAGGGGCTGCTCACCAACGATCTCGCCGCGCCCGGCGACGGCAGCCTCGTCTACGGCGCGTTCCTCGCGCCGAAGGGCGCGATCGTGGCGGACTACTGGGTGCTGCGCGAGGCCGACGGCTTCACGCTCGTCGCCGCGCCCGCGGCGCGCGAGCCGACGCTCGAGCTCTTCCGCCGCACGCTCCCGCCGCGGCTCGCGCGCGTCGCCGACCGCACCGGCGAGTGGCGCGTGCTCTGGTGCGTCGGCGCGCAGGGCTTCACCTCGCTCGCGCGCGCCGGGCTCGCGCCGCTCCCGGAAGCGTGCGCCCGCGCGACCCGCGTGCCGGCCGGCGCCGGCGACGCCGGCGACGTCGCCCTCGCCCTCGGCACCGAGCGCGCCTGGTTCGCCGCGCTCGCCGTCGGCGCGCCCGCCGCGGTCGCGGCCGTGGCCGGCGCGCTCCACCACGCCGGCGCCGCGGCCGGCGACGCCGACGACCTCGAGGCCGCCCGCATCCTCGCCGGCTGGCCCGCGCTCGGCGCCGAGATCGCCGAGCGCACCCTGCCGCAGGAGGTCCGCTACGACGAGCTCGGCGGCGTCTCCTACACCAAGGGCTGCTACACCGGCCAGGAGACCGTCGCCCGCCTCCACTTCCGCGGCCACACCAACCGCGAGCTGCGCGGCCTGCGCTGGCACGGGCCCTGGCGCCCCGGCGCCGACCGCAGCGTCACGCGCGAGGGACGGGAGGTGGGCACGGTGCGATCGACGGTGTCGGCGGGAGGGAGTGTGGGCCTCGCGGTCCTGCGGCGCGAGGTGGAGGTCGGCGAGGAGGTCGTCGCCGCCGGCGGACCGGCCACGGTGGTCGATCTCCCCTTCGCCCCGGCCGACCTGGAGGCGTAGGGACGCACCGGTTAGAAATCACAGCGCCCCACGCGAACGGCCCCGAGCTTGATGCCCGGGGCCGTGCGCGTGCGCCTGCGACGGTGCGGTCCTGCGGGTGCGGCAGCTTACTTCGCGGCCGCCGTGTCCCGGGCCATCGTGCTGTCGGCCTTGACCGTGCTGTCCACCTTCACGCTGTCGGTCGTCATCGCGGCGGTGTCCGTCGCGGCCGGGGTCGTCATCGCGGCGCTGTCGGCGGCCGGGGTCTCGGCGGCCTTCTTCTCGCACGCGGCGAGGGCGAGCACCGAAGCCAGCACGAGCATCTTCTTCATCTTGCTGCTCCTTCGTGGGATGGTGGCCAGAACGTCTTGCACGGAACGCGTACCGTCACTGTCGCGCCGCGAACGGGATACCGCGATGCCACGCCCGAACCCCCCGAGGAGGGCCGGCGTGCACCAGGCGCCGCATGACACGTCGAACGAGTGGTGAGATGGGGCCGCGACGGGGCAAGAAGGTACATTCCCCGGGACGTTTGTCAAGCACGCCCCCGCCGCCCGCGCCGCTGTCGCGACAGCGCACCGCCCACTGCCGGCACACCCCGCCCCGCCCGCACCACCTGCATCACACTGGAGTCGCATGAGCCCTCACGCCTCTCTCCCCCGCACCGTCGGCGAGCTCCGCAACAGCCCCTGGGGCGAGGCGCCCCTGCGCGGCCGCTCCGTGCGCGACGAGCTCCGCACGAACCTCCTCGCCCGCCTCGCCACGGGCGAGCCGCTCTTCCCCGGCATCGTCGGCTACGAGGACACGATCCTCCCGCAGCTCGTCAACGCGCTGCTCGCGCGCCACCACTTCATCCTCCTGGGCCTGCGCGGCCAGGCGAAGAGCCGGCTCCTGCGCGGCCTCACCGCCCTGCTCGACGAGCGCATCCCGATCGTCGCCGGGAGCGAGGTGAACGACGACCCCTTCGCCCCGATCTCGAAGTACGCCCGCGAGCTCCTCGAGGAGTGCGGCGACGCCACCCCCGTCGCCTGGCTCGGCCGCGACCAGCGCTACGTCGAGAAGCTCGCCACCCCCGACGTCACCATCGCCGACCTCATCGGCGACGTGGACCCGATCAAGGCGGCGCGCGGCGGCCACCTGCTCTCGGACGAGCTCACGATGCACTTCGGCCTCCTGCCGCGCGCCAACCGGGGGCTCTTCGCCATCAACGAGCTCCCCGACCTCAGCGCCAAGGTGCAGGTCGGCCTCTTCAACATCATGCAGGAGGGCGACGTCCAGATCAAAGGCTACCCGGTGCGGCTGCCGCTCGACGTGCTCCTCGCCTTCACCGCGAACCCCGAGGACTACACCGCGCGCGGCAAGATCATCACCCCGCTCAAGGACCGCATCGGCTCGGAGATCATCACCCACTACCCGCGCACCGTCGAGCTCGGCATGGCCATCACCGGGCAGGAGGCGTGGACCGCGCGCGGCACGGCGCTCGAGGTGCCGCCCTTCGTGCTCGAGGTGATCGAGCGCGTCGCCTTCGAGGCGCGCGAGGACAAGCGGGTGGACAAGCGCTCCGGCGTAAGCCAGCGCCTGCCGATCAGCGTCCTCGAGAACGCCGTCTCCAACGCCGAGCGCCGCGCCGCCACGACCGGCGAGACCCGCATCGTGCCGCGCATCAGCGACGTCTATGCGGCGGTGCCGTCGATCACCGGCAAGATGGAGCTCGAGTACGAGGGCGAGCTCCAGGGCGGCGACACCATCGCCCGCGAGCTCATCCGCCGCGCCTGCGGCAAGACTCTCGAGAGCCGGCTCGCCGAGTCCCCGCTCGACCTCCTCGGCGTCGTCACCTGGTTCGACCAGGGCGGCGCCCTCAAGGTGAGCGGCGACGAGCGCGCCGAGGTCGTCCTCAAGGGCTTCGCCGTCGTCCCCGGCCTCCTCGACGCCGTCGAGACCCTCGACCTCGCGCAGCGCACCGACGCCCCCGTCGCCGTCGCCGCCTGCGAGCTGATCCTCGAAGGCCTCGCCGCCGAGAAGCGCATCAGCCGCAGCGAGGAGCTCGGCTACACGCGGGCCCGGCCGGAGCGGGGAGGTGGAGGCTATGGTGGGAAGGGAGGGTTCACGGGATTCTAGAAGCAGGGGCTAGGGGCTAGGGACTGGGGACTAGGGAACTGCTCCTGCGGCCCTAGCCCCTAGCCCCTAGCCCCTGGTCCCTAGCCCGCCGTACCTTCTCCCCCCATGGTCATCACCATCTCGCGCCAGTACGGCGCCGGCGGGTCGGACGTGGCGCGGCGGGTGGCCGCGGCGCTCGGGTGGTCGGTCGTGGACAACGAGCTCATCGAGCAGGTCGCCGAGCGCGCGGGGCTGCCGCCCGAGGAGGTGGCGCTGCGCGAGGAGCGGGTGCCGTCGTTCATCGAGCGCCTCGCGCGCACCCTCGCCCTCGCCTCGCCCCAGCTCTTCCCCACCCCCGGCGGCACGCTCGACGAGCTCACCGAGGCCCACCTCGCGCGCATCACCGACCGCGTCGTCGCCGAGCTCGCCGCCCAGGGCCGCGTCGTCCTCGTCGGCCGCGCCGCCCCCGCCGTGCTCGGCCAGCAGGAGAACGCGCTCCACGTCAAGCTCGTCGCCCCGAAGCTCGTCCGCCTCCAGCTCGCCAGCGAGCGCCTCGGCATCGACCCGGCCGAGGCCGAGAAGATCCTCGACGACACCGACAGGCAGCGCGCGCGCTACCACCGCGAATACTACGGCCGCGACTGGGCCGACCCCCTCGTCTACGACATGGTCCTCAACACCGCCCGCCTCGGCATGGCCGGCGCCGCCGCCGTGATCGTCGCGCGCGCGCGGGCGATGGGGTGGTAGGCGGGCGCATCGCGCGTGGTGAATGGGGCTGGTGCGCGCGCATCGTATCGTCCCCGGGCTCACGCCCGGGGCTACAACCGCTGACGCCCCTTCGGGGCTCGCCTCCGTGTGGTCGGGAAGCGCCGTGTGTCGGCCCCTGGGGCGAGCGCACGGAACTCCGCATGCCATCGGAGGCGAGCCCCGAAGGGGCGTCAGCCTTACGTAGCCCCGGGCGTGAGCCCGGGGACCGAGCGACGAGCCCATTCCATTCCCCATCATCGCACGCGCGATGCGGGCGCCCGCGCGTGGCGGCGTTTCGTGGGCTCCGCTTGGACGCGGGGGGATTGCCACGGGCGCGGCGCGCCCTCGCAATGTCCGTGCGGCTGACGCCCCCTCGCGATAACTCGTGGGAGCGCCCCTTCGTGCCGGCTCACACCCCGAGTCGTGCTCCCCCCCGCCCCCGCCAATCCCCCCGCCCCCCCATCACCCACCTGAGCACCAGCGCGCACGCCGCGCACACCCCGCCCCCCACCACCAGCGACGCCCGCACCCCCCAGCGCTCCGCCACCCACCCCGCCTGCAGCGTCCCGAACGGCGCGAGCCCCAGCGACACCCACGAGTAGAAGCCCATCACCCGCCCGCGCAGGTGGTCGGGGGCGCTGCTCTGGAGGTAGCTGTTGGCGGTGATCCCCTGCACCGCCATCACGCAGCCCGCGGCCATGAGGAGCGCCGCGGCGATCCAGAAGTGCGGCATCAGCGCCGCCAGGACGAGCACCACGCCGAAGGCGAGCGCCGTGCGCAGCGCGAGCTGCTCCTGCGGCGTCCCCCCGCCGAGGCCGGCGAGCGTGAGCGCGCCGATCGCGGCCCCCACCCCGACCGACGAGACCAGGAGGCCGTAGCCCCCCGCCCCCACGCCGAGCGCGTCGCGCGCGTAGACCGGGAGCATGGCGATGAACGAGAAGCCGAAGATGCTGAAGACCGCCGTGAGGATGATGATCGCCCGCGGCCACGGCTCCCCGGCGACGAAGCGGAACCCCTCCGCGAACCCCGGCCCCCGCAGCCCCGCCGCCGCCGGGAGCGGCTTCTCCCCCTTCGGCCACCGCATCATCAGGAGCCCGATGATCACGCCCACGTACGAGAGCGCGTTCGCTGCGAAGCAGGCCGCGATCCCCGCCGCCGCGATCAGGATGCCGGCGAGCGCCGGTCCGATGACGCGCGAGACGTTGAACGCCGTCGAGTTGAGCGCGATGGCGTTCATCAGGTCGGCCTTCCCCACCATCTCCACCACGAACGCCTGGCGCGCCGGCACCTCGAAGGCGGTGAGGAAGCCGAAGAAGATGGCGATCCCGATCACCCACGGCACCGTGATCCAGTGCCGCCAGGTGAGCACCGCGAGCGTGATCGCCTCGCACAGCATGAACGCCTGCAGCACGATGATGAACCGGTGCTTGTCCACCCGGTCCGCCAGCACCCCGCCGTAGAGCGTGAAGAGGAGGATCGGCAGCCCGCCCAGGGCGGGCACCAGCCCCACGAGGAAGGGCGAGTTGGAGAGCGTGAGCACCAGCCACCCGTGCGCCACCGACTGCATCCAGGTGCCGCAGAGCGAGACGAACTGCCCGCCCAGGAAGAGCCGGAAGTTCCGGTGCCGCAGCGCCGGAAACGCCCGCCACCACCGCAGCCGGCGCGAGAGGACGTGTCGGGTGGATTGCACGGGGGGAAAGTAGGAGAGGCGGGGACCAGGGACTAGGGACGAGGGACGAGGGACTAGGGGCTAGGGGCTAGGGGCGGATGGGAGGGAGGTGAGCCGCGGCACCGAAGCGGCCCACCGCTGCTCGCTAATGTGCAAGAGTCCTCGCCCCCCTAGTCCCTAGTCCCTAGTCCCTAGTCCCTGGTCCCTGGCCCATGCGCTTCACCACCTACTCCAAATACCTCCCCGAGCTCGCCGACGCCGTCAACCTCCAGGGGCTCCTCGACCAGCTCACCGACTACCTCCTCCAGTCGGGGTTCGCCGGCAGCCAGCACCCCTTCTGGGCCGACGACGAGCTCGAGGGCGACCGCTCGCTCGAGGGGCTGAAGCAGGCGGTGCTCCAGGCGCTCATGGAGTCCGGCCAGCTCACCCCCGAGATGCTCCAGGTGCTCCGCGGCGAGTCCACCGGCGACAAGCAGACGGACGCCGAGATCGAGCAGCAGCTCGGCCAGCTCCTCGACGCCATCGTCCAGCGGCTCATCGACGAGGGCTACCTCAACGTCTCCCAGGCGCCCCAGGTCCCCCAGGGCTACCAGTCGGTCTTCGGCAAGGGCGGCCAGGCCCACGCCGCCAGCCGCCAGGTGCAGTTCAACCTCACCGAGAAGGGGATCGACTTCCTCGGCTACAAGACGCTCAAGAACCTCCTCGGCTCGATCGGCAAGTCGAGCTTCGGCGCCCACGACACCCCCTATCTCGCCACCGGCGTCGAGGCCGAGTCGTGGAGCAAGCCGTACGAGTTCGGCGACGTCCTCAACCTCGACGTCCCCGCCACCCTCGGCCGCGCGATCGCCCGCGAGGGGCTCGGCGTGCCCATCAACCTCGAGTACGGCGACCTCATGGTCAGCCAGAGCGAGTACCGCAGCTCCAGCGCGACCGTGCTCATGCTCGACTGCTCCCACTCGATGATCCTCTACGGCGAGGACCGCTTCACCCCCGCCAAGAAGGTCGCCCTCGCGCTGACGCACCTCATCCGCACCCAGTTCCCCGGCGACACCCTCAAGGTCGTCCTCTTCCACGACGGCGCCGAGGAGATCCCCCTGAGCGCCCTCGCCCAGGCGCAGGTGGGGCCCTACCACACCAACACCGCCGAGGGCCTCAAGCTCGCCCGCCGGATCCTGCTCGGGCAGAAGAAGGACATGCGGCAGATCATCATGATCACCGACGGCAAGCCCAGCGCCCTCACGATGCCCGACGGCCGCGTCTACGTGAACTCGATGGGCCTCGACCCCACGATCCTCGCCGCCACCTACCGCGAGGTCGCCCACTGCCGCCGCAGCGGGATCATGATCAACACCTTCATGCTCGCCCGCGACCGCTCCCTGGTGGACTTCGTCAAGCACGTCGCCCAGATCTGCCGCGGCAAGGCCTACTTCACCAACACGATGACCCTGGGACAGTTCATCCTCATGGACTTCATGAAGCGGAAGACCCGGCGGGTGAGCTAGGGTTCCCCCGTCTTGCCCCCCCACCCCGCAATCCCTACCTTCGGGAAACACCTCCCCCCCTGGGGTGCCACGATGTCTCCTCGAAGCTCGGACGGCTGATGCCGGCAGGCACGCCGTCACAGCCGTTTCCATCTGGCGCGACCCTGCGGCTCACCACCCTGGGCGGCGCCCAGCTCGGCTACACCACGCCCGACGGGCAGTCGGTCCTCCTCCTCGGTGCCGGCAAGCCGCTCGCGCTGCTGGTCTACCTCGCCTTCTCGCCCGGGCGCACCG
>DASTSO010000146.1:0-2920 GCA_035760645.1 Gemmatimonadales bacterium | reverse complement strand
GCACGTCGTCGGCGTGGTGCACGAGGTCACCGAGCTGCACCGCACGGCGGCCGCGCTCCGGGAGCGCGAGAGCAAGTACCGCTCGCTCTTCGAGTCGATCGACGAGGGCTTCTGCGTCGTGCAGATGATCTTCGACGACGCGGGCCGGCCGGTGGACTACCGCTTCCTCGAGGCGAACCCCGCCTTCGTCGAGCAGTCGGGGCTGGTGGACGCGGTGGGCCGCACGATGCGCGAGCTCCACTCCGGGCACGAGCAGCACTGGTTCGACATCTACGGCGGCGTCGCCCTGACGGGCGAGCCGGTGCGCTTCCAGAATTACGCCGGGTCCCTGGGGCGGTGGTTCGACGTGTACGCCTTCCGGATCGGCGACTCCGAGGCGCGGCAGGTCGCGGTACTCTTCCGCGACGTCACCGAGCGCCGCCGCACCGAGACGTCGCTCGAGGAGAGCCGGGCGCAGTTGCTGCGCGTCTTCGAGCTCTCGCCCACCTTCCTCGCCGTCCTGCGCGGGCCCGCGCACGTCTTCGAGCTCGCCAACCCGAGCTACGACCGGCTCGTGGGCCACCGGCCGGTGCTCGGGCGGCCGATCCGCGAGGCCCTCCCCGAGCTCGAGGGCCAGGGCTTCTTCGAGCTCCTCGACGCGGTCTACCGCACCGGCGAGCCGTTCGTCGGCAACGAGGTGCACGCCGAGCTGCGACCCGCGCCGGACGGCGCGCCGGAGCAGCACTGGGTCAACTTCCTCTACCAGCCGCTGCGCGAGACGGACGGCACGGTGAGCGGGATCCTGGTGAGCGGCACCGACGTGACCGAGCTGGTCGCCTCGCGCCGGGCGACGGAGCAGGCGCTCGCCGAGACCGAGCGGGTGGCGGCCGAGCGCGACGCGGAGCGGCAGACGCTGCGCACCGTGCTCGAGCAGTCGCCGCTCGCCGTGGCGCTCATCGAGGCGCCGGACGGGCGGATCGCGTTCCTCAACTCCAAGTTCGCCGAGATCTTCGGCTACGCCGTCCAGCTCGACCGCGCGGAGGAGTACAGCGGCACCTATCACGGCTTCCACGCCGACGGCCGCCCGATCGCCTCCGACGAGTGGCCGGTCGCGCGGGCGCTGCTGCGGGGCGAGACCACGACCGGCGAGCGGCTCGAGGTGCTGCACGCGAGCGGCCGGCGGGTGCAGATCGAGGCCAACGCCGCGCCGGTGCGCGACGCCGACGGCCGCATCATCGCCGCGGTGGCGCTCTTCCGCGACGTCACGGCGGAGCGGCGCACCGAGGCGCAGCTGCGCGAGGCGCAGCGGCTCCATGCGGTCGGCACCCTCGCCGGCGGCGTGGCGCACGAGGTGAACAACGCGCTGCAGGGCGTGCTGGGCTTCGGCTCGTTCGTGCTGCGCGCGCTGGGCTCCGAGCACCCGCAGGCGGCCGACATGCGGCGCGTGCTGGAGTCGGCCGAGCGGGCGGCGCGGGTGTCGCAGCAGCTCCTCGCCTATTCCCGCCAGCAGGTGACGCAGCCGCGCCCGGTGGACCTCGAGCGGCTCCTCGAGGGGCTCGCGCCGGTGCTCCAGCGGCTCCTCGGCGCCGACAAGACGCTCGAGGTCGCGCCGGCGGCGGCGGCGGCCGGCCCCGCGGCGCCGGAGCGCCCGGCGCCGCCGATCCACGCTGATCCCGGCCAGGTCGAGCAGGTGCTCATCAACCTCGTCGCCAACGCGCGCGACGCGACCGAGACCGGCGCCCGGGTGACGATCGCGGTCGAGCCGGCCGACGTGCCCGACGAGGAGGCCGGGGCGGCGACCCTCGGCATGGGCTTCGCGCTCCCGCCGGGCCGCTACGTGCGGCTCACCGTGCGCGACACCGGGCACGGGATGGACCGCACCACGCTCGCGCGCATCTTCGACCCGTTCTTCACGACGAAGCCGGTGGGCCGCGGCACCGGGCTCGGCCTCTCGATGGTGTACGGCACGGTGAAGCAGCACGGCGGATGGATCGGCGTGCGCAGCGCGCCGGGCGCGGGGACGACGGTGGAGATCTACTGGCCCGTCGCCGCGGCCGACGCCGTCGCGGAGAGTGCGCCGCCGCCCTACGGCGTACGCGCGGCGGCGGGCCGCGGCCGCACGGTGCTCGTGGCGGAGGACGAGCCGCTGGTGCGCGACCTCGCCGCGCGCACGCTCGAGGCGGAGGGCTACCGGGTGCTCGCCGCCGAGGACGGCGCCGCGGCGCTCGCGCGGCTCGAGGCCGAGGCGGCGCCGCCCGACCTCGTCGTCACCGACGTCGTCATGCCGCGCCGCAACGGCCGCCAGCTCCACGACGCCGTCGCGGCCCGCTGGCCCGGCGTGCCGGTGCTCTTCATCTCGGGCCACCCCGGCGACGACGCGGTGCTGCAGCGCCTCGTGCCCGCGGGCGCGCCGTTCCTGCAGAAGCCGTTCGCCCCCGAGGCGCTCGCGCAGCGGGTGGCGGAGCTGCTCGCGTGAGCCGCCGGTATATCTTTCCCTCCCAGCCCCCACGACAGAACGACGAATCCCACCCAGGAGACGATCGGTGCACGCGACACGACGCACGACGATGGGCGCGGCCCTGACCACCGCGCTGGCCGCCACGCTGGCGCTCGCCGGCCCGCTCGCCGCGCAGGGCCCGACGAAGACGCCGGCGGCGGCGACGACATGGCGGCCTGTCGCGGCGAGCGGCATCGAGATCGACAGCACGCGGCCGCGTCCCTACCGGCTCCTCGCCCCGGGCGAGTACGCGCGCGCGATCGCGCGCGGCACGCGCACCGACACCGGGATGCCGGGCGCGCAGTACTGGCAGCAGCGGGCGAGCTACAAGATCGACGCGCGTTACGATCCGGCGAGCGGCCGGCTCACGGGGAGCGAGACGATCGCCTACACGAACAACTCGCCCGACACGCTGCAGCGCGTCTATCTCCATCTCCGCCCGAA
>DASTSO010000145.1:0-2528 GCA_035760645.1 Gemmatimonadales bacterium | reverse complement strand
CGGGTTCACCGGCACCGACGACGAGAAGGTCGCCCAGGCCCTCGACTCCATGGGCGGCTTCAGTCTCGTGCTCGCCGGGTGCAAGGCGTTCCTGGAGCACGGCATCGAGCCGAACCTCGTCGCCGACCACAACCCCGACGCACACGTCGCCGGGGCGTGAGCGCCACGGCGCGGCGCGAGGCACGGAGTCACGGCGAGGTCACGCGGGGAAGCGAGGATGGAGCGTCGCCAACCGGAGCCGTGTCCATGTGTCGTCCCCTCACCGCCGTCGTCCTGCTCATCGCGCTCTCGCTCGATGCGGCACCAGCCCGGGCCCAGAGCCGCGCACCCGTGCTGTCACCTTGGAGGGCGACGCGCTCGAGTGATCTCGCCCCGGGTGTCCGTCTCGCACGCCGCACCTGCGGCGACAACCGCGTGGCCGGCGCCGTCTTGCTCGGCGCCGTCGGGCTCGTGCTGGGTCCGTCGCTGGCCGGCTACGCCGATGCCGACAACCTGTCGCATGGCTCGTTCCCGCTCGTCGCGCTCGGAAGCGCGGCCGCGGGCGCGTTGCTCGGTGGCGTGTTGGGTGCGCAGATCCGGCAGCCGTGCCCGGCGGCAGATTCCACGGACACGGGGCGCCGCTGACGCCGTGCGTACCACGACCGTCCTGCTCCTCCTGTGCGTGAGCCTGCCGGCAGGACGAGCCCTCCACGCGCAGGGCGCGTCGCGCCGGCAGCCGCTCGACAGCGGCGCGGTGGCCCGCCTGACCTGGCGCGCCGACGGCCGCCAGGAAGTGCGCCTCGTCGCGCCGCTCGGGCCGGTGACCGATTCGGTGCGCTTCTGCCGGATGCCGGCGTCGGGCTGCGGCGCGGGCTCGGTGAATCCCGTGCAGGTGCGCTCGACCCGCGACCTCGCCGGCGTGGAGGTGCCGCGCGGCTCCCACCTGCTCGCGGGCGCCGCCACCGGCGCGCTGGTCGGCGTGCTCTTCAGCGCCTACATCATCGCCGCGCTGAATGCGGACGACACCCACCCGAGCACCGGCCGGAAGCTCGTCGGCATCGGCTTCGCCTTCGGCGTCCCGACGGTGATCGGCGCCATGATCGGCAGCGGCGGGCACGGGTGGGCGCCCGCGCCGTAGCGCCTCCGACCCGGTATCCTCCGCCGCCTGCCGCGCGCCTTCCGACCAGCCGACCTGACGGAGGCGTGCTGCCGACGAGTGCGCCGGCCCCGCGACTGGATCTCGCGCTCGGCCCTGGCCGCGTTGCAGCAGAACCCCGACATTGGGCAGCATCAGACTCCTTCCGGAGGGACGATGATCCCGAATGCTCTCTGGCGGCGCGCCGGGTCGCTGCTCCTGCTGCCCGCCCTCGCGACCCCGGTGCACGCCCAGCGCACCGCCGTGCCGGCCCCGCCCCCGGCGGAATCGGCCGCGCCCGGCCTCCGCGTGACCCTGCTCGGCACGGGGCGCCCCGACCCGGCGCTCGACCGCTTCGGCCCGAGCACGCTGGTCGAGGCCGGCGACCAGACCCTGCTGTTCGACTGCGGGCGCGGCGCCGCGCAGCGACTCTGGCAGCTGGGCATCCCCCTTTCGCGCGTGAGCGACGTCTTCCTCACCCACCTGCACTCGGACCATACGGTGGGGCTGCCGGACCTGTGGCTCACGGGCTGGCTCCCGACGCCGTTTGGCCGCCGGACCGTTCCGCTCGGCGTGTGGGGCCCGGCGGGCACGCGCGCGATGACCGCCGGGCTTCGGCAGGCGTTCGCGTGGGATCTCGACCGGCGCGCACGGGGCGAAGGGCTCCCCGCGGCCGGCGCCGCCTTCGACGCGCACGACGTGCGGCCGGGTGTCGTGTTCGAGCGGGGCGGCGTGCGGGTGACCGCGTTCCTGGTGGACCACGGCGGGATACTGCAGCCCGCCTACGGCTACCGCGTGGACTACGGCGGGCGCGCCGTCGTGATCTCGGGCGACACGCGCCCCAGCGACAACCTGGTGCGCGCCGCGGCCGGCACCGACGTGCTCGTGCACGAAGTCATCGCCGTGCCTGCCCCGCTCCTCGCGCGGTCGGCGACGGCGCGGCGTATCGTCGGCTTCCACACGCTCCCCGAGGACGCCGGCCGCGTGTTCGCGCGGGTGCGGCCCCGCCTGGCCGTGTACTCGCACGTGGTGCTGCTGACGACCGACCCCGCCGTTCCCGCGCCGCGTGCGGCCGAGCTCGTGCCACGGACCCGCACGACCTACGACGGGCCGCTCGAGGTCGGGGAAGACCTCATGACGATCGAGGTGGGGCGCGAGATCCGCGTGCGTCGGGGCGCGCCGCCGCCGCCGTCACGCCCGTGACGCGGCTCGGGGGCCGAGCCGCGGCGGGCATCTGGCGTCGTTTCGCGGCGGTGGCTATTTCAGGACAGGCGGCCGAGCCGCTCGGTCGCCTCGTCGCCGCACCGTCGTCGGCGGATCGCCAACCAGAGGTGACACCATGACACGCGCACTCTTCCTCGTGGGCGTGACGCTGGCGAGTCTCGGATTCGCCTACCGCGCGTCGCAGCCCGCG
>DASTSO010000144.1:0-17394 GCA_035760645.1 Gemmatimonadales bacterium | reverse complement strand
CGTGGTCCACCCGATCGACCAGGACAGCCCCCTCGCCGGCATCACCCCCGACGAGCTGCGCGAGAGCCGCGCCGAGCTGCTCGTGCTCGTCACCGCGCACGACGAAACCTTCTCCACCCGCATCACCGCCCGCACCTCCTATCTCTGGAACGAGATCGCCTGGGACGCCCGCTTCGCCAACATGTACGTGGACTCGCCCGACGAGGTGATCACCGTGGACCTCGGCCGCCTGGACCGGATCGAGCGGCTGCCGGAGGGGACGACGAGCGGACCGAGGGACTAGGGACTAGGGACTAGGGGCTAGGGAGCGCCGTGCCGATGCCGGCCTCCGTGCGCCAAGCCCCTTCGACCACGCCCTAGCCCCTAGCCCCTAGCCCCTAGTCCCTAGCCTCAGCGCCTCGTAATCCAGCTCGCTCTCCAGCGCCAGCAGCACCTCGTCCGAGATCGCGCCTTCGTCGCGGAGCTGGATGAGGGCGCGGCGCTGGGCCTCGACGGTGGCGACGCGCACGCGGCGCGCGATCTCGCCGGGCGACGGCGTGGCGCCGTTGCCGCCGTCCCGGGCGTCGGGCACGGCGGGGAGGCGGCGGATGTCGGCTTCGGCCTGCGCGAGCACCTCGGGCGTCGCCCACGGCTCGTCGGCGAGGTCGGCGATCGCCTCGAGCGCGGCGCGGCGCGCCTCGGCGCGGGCGTGGCGCTCCTCGACGAGGAGCGCACCGTCGCGCGGGAGCGGGAGGCGGCCGAAGAGCGGGATGAGCGTGAGCCCCTGGAGCACCAGCGTCACCAGGATCACGACGACCGTGATCAGGATGATCTGCGCGCGGAACGGCGTCGGCGTGCCGGCGGCGGTCGCGAGCGGGAGCGCGAGCGCGGCGGCGAGCGAGACCATGCCGCGCATCCCGGTCCACGCGATGACGAAGAGCGACGCGGCGCCGGGCATCGGATCGCGCGCGCGGAGGCGGGGGCTGAGCCGGCGCGGCAGCCACGCGGCGAGTGGCACCCAGACGAGCCGCAGCAAGATGGCGAGGGCGGCGACGAGGAGCCCGCTGCCACCGAGGCGCAGGAGCGTCTCGGCCGGCACCTCGCCGAGGAGGTTGCCGAACTCCGCGCCGAGGAGGAGGAAGACGAGCGAGTTGAGGCCGAAGAGGAAGAGGTCCCACACCGCGCGGCCCTGCACCCGCGAGGCGGGGGCGACGACGCTCGAGAAGCGCTGCCGCACGTAGATGCCGCCGGCGACGCAGGCGAGCACGGCCGAGACGTGCAGCGACTCGCCCGCGATCCAGGCGAGATAGGGGCCCGCGAGCGTGAGCACCGTCTGCGCGAGCGGGTCGTCGGTGCGCCGGGCGGCGCGGATGACGAGCCAGCCGACGAGGAGGCCGAGCAGGATGCCGACCGCGGCGTCCACGAAGAAGCGCACCACCAGCTCGCCGGCACTGAAGGAGCCGAGGACGAGGGCGGCGACGGCGCCGCGGTAGAGGATGAGCGCGCTCGCGTCGTTGACGAGGCTCTCGCCGAGGAGAATGCTGGTGACCCGGCGCGGGATCGGCAGCCGCTTGAGGATCGCTTCGGCGGCGACGGCGTCGGGCGGCGAGACGATCGCGCCGAGGGCGACGGCGGCGGCCCAGGGGATCCCGGGCAGCAGCTGGCGCGCGAGCACGGCGACGGCGACCGTCGTCGCCGCGACGAGCCCGATCGCGAGGAGGCCGATCGGGCGGAGGTTCGCCTTGAAGTCGCGGAACGAGGTGAAGAAGGCGGCGGACCAGAGGACCGGCGGGAGGAAGACGAAGAAGACGAGATCGGGGCTCACCCGGAACGCCGCCGCGCCGGGGATGAGCCCGACGGCGAGCCCGCCGAGCACCTGGAGGATGGCGGTGGGGATCGGGAGCCGGCGGCCGAGGGCGGCGATGAGCACCGACGCGAGCGCGACGGCGACGGCCAGGAGCACCGACTGGGCTTCGCTCATCCGCCGGCCCCGCTCACCCCAGCGGGATCTCGCGCGCGTGCTCCTGCAGCCACTGGTCGAAGGTCTCGAGCGCGGGGTTGAGCGCCCGCGCCGCCGCCACGTCGCGCATGCCGAGGACGTCGCCGCTGAAGTCGCGGTAGAACTGGAACATGTTGCCGAACTCGTCGGCGCCGGGGAAGCCGGCGGCGCGCATGGCGGCGGGCTCGATCGCCTGGTAGCGCACCGGGCGGCCGAGCGCGCGCGCGAGCTTCGCGGCCATCTCGGCGCCGGTGAGGTGCTCGCCCGCGATGCCGATCGCGCGGCCGGCGAGCTCGGTGCCGCGCCGGAAGACGCCCCAGGCGCAGCGGCCGATGTCCTCGGCGGCGATCCCGGCGAGCTTCTCGTCGCCCATCGGGTAGGTGAGCACCAGCGTCCCGCCCGCGTCGGGGGCGATCGTGCCGGGGCGGAGGAGGTTCTCCCAGTAGTAGGAGGCGAGGAGATACGTCGTGGGGACGCCCGCGTCGCGGAAGAGCTGGTCGGCCTCGCCCTTCGCGTCGAAGTGGGGAACCTTGTAGCGGCCCTGCAGCGTCGGCATCCGGTCGTCGTCGAGCGGCACCCAGCGGCGCGTGTCCTCGAGCGTGGACCAGATCGCGTGCCGCACGCCGGCCGACCGCGCGGCGCGCGCCATGTTGCCGGCCTGCGCGATCTCCCGCTCGGGGGAGAAGTGCTCCCAGAAGTTGGTGACGCAGAACGCGCCGTGCGCCCCGGCGAACGCGCGCGCGAGCGACGCCTCGTCGTCGAGGTCCGCCGCCACGACCTCCGCGCCCGCCTCGGCGAGGGCGCGCGCCTTCGCCGACTCGGGGTGCCGCGTCAGCGCCCGCACGGCGAAGCCGCCGGCGCGGCCGGCGCTGCGGTCGGCCAGGATCGCGCGCGCGAGTCCGCCGCCCTGCGCGCCGGTGGCGCCGACGACGGCGATGATCTTCGGGTCGGGCATGCTGGGTCTCCTCGGGTGGGGGTGGAGGATCAAACGGGATGGCGGTGGTGAGGTTGGCCGGGCCGTTTCAGGCCGGCGCCGTTTCAGGCCGGCGGCTGAAGCCGCCACTCGGCCTGAGAGCCCTGAAGGGCTCTCCGAGGCAGCCACACTCCGCGCCCACACAAACGCCCGAGCTCTCGCAGCGGAGCCCTGCGCGCGCACAGGGCCCTTCAGGGGCCTCAGGCCGAGTGGCCCCTTCAGGGGCCGACTCGCGGGGTGACGGCTTCAGCCGCCGACTCGCCGAATCGCCATCCCGAGCGCCCGAGCGGCGACCCCTCATTCCCCCACCAGCACCACCCCGCTCCACGCCCGCACCCGCACGGTGCCGGCGGCCTGGGCGCCGCTCAGCTGCTCGAGGCGGAGCTGCGCGCGGCGGCCGCTCGTGGCGGCGGTGTCGAGGGTGAGGGTCGCCGCGGGCACGGTCGAGCGGTAGGCGAGCGAGTCGAAGTCGAGGCGCGTCGCCGCGGCGCGGAGATCGAAGGCGAAGGTGTCGCGCCCGGCGCGGATGCGCGCGACGCCGCTCGTCGTGTCGAACGCGACGCGGATCGTGTCGCGGCCGGCGATGCGCACGGAGTCGGGCCCCGCACCGGGCCCGCCCGCGCGCGGCGGCTCCGGCGCGCCCGGCTTGCCCGGTGCTCCCGGCCGCACGGCATCGCGCTCGCTCACCCGCACGAGCCACGCGAAGCCCGCCACCGGCGTCGGCGCGCGCCGGTCGGCCTCGACGTAGAACCACCCCTCGTTCACGCCGCTCGGATAGCCGGCGACGTAGCGTCCGCCCGTCTGCGCCATGATGAGCTTCGCGACCGAGTCGCTGCGGCCCCAGATGCGGCCGACCGAGTCCCACGCGATCGCCGGCATCTTCGGGCCCACCACCGACGCGATCTCGCGCCCGGCGCGGTGCTCGACGAGGAAGCGCAGCGCGGCGCTCGCCTCGCGCGCATCCTGGGCGGCGAGCATGCGGGCGAAGCGGTCGCGCTGGCTCGCGAGCGAGATGCGCGTGAGGCTGAGCGGGCCGTAGAGCGTGACGGCGAGGAGGAGCGCGAGCGTCACCGGGATGACGCGGATCCCCGTCGCCGGGCGCAGCGCGAAGCGGAGTGCGATGGCGAGGAGCCAGAGCCCCAGCGCGACGCCGAGGACGCGCGGCTCGGTGAGGCCGTAGGGGAGGATCCGCTTCCAGAAGGCGACGAGGAGCATGAGCGCCGCCGGCACGAGCCCCACGAAGAGCCAGCGCGCGTAGGTGCGGATCCACCCCTCCTCGGGGTCGCTGCGGAGCGGGTGGACGAGGAGGAAGCCCAGGAGCCCCGTCACCGCCACGCTCGTCACCAGCCACCCGATCCACCCGCTCGGCCACTCGGCGCCCAGGACGAGCTTCACGAGGTAGGCGAGGAGGATGACGAGATAGGTGAAGGCGAGCGGGGTGAGGATGTACTGGCTGAAGACCTTGAGCGCGCGCGGGTAGTCGCGCTCGTCGCGGAGCGCGGCGAGGTCCTCGGGCACCGCGGCGAGGAAGATCCAGGTGTTGCCGAGGAAGGCGACGACGAACCAGATGCGGAGGTACGTCTCGCTCTCGATCTTCACGCCGAAGAGGTGGTCGAGCGCGCCGAGGGCGATGGCGACGCCGACGAAGAGCACGGCGGAGAAGAGCGCGGCGCGGAGGAAGCCGAGGAAGAGGCGGCGGTTGTACTGCCAGAAGGCGAGCGACTCGCCGGCGAGGAAGGTGCCGAGGAACGGCAGGAACGCCACCGCGAGGTGGAGCACCGCGGCGAGCTGGGCGAAGCGGATCGCCTCGTGCTTGATCTCGGGCCCCGCCCACGAGCGCCAGAAGAGGGCGAGGGCGGCGAGCGCGAGCGCCGGCAGCGCCAGCCGCGCCGCGCGCGACCACCCGCGCGCCTCGGCGGTGAGCGTGAGGGCGATCGTCGCCGGGAGCCCGAGCAGCGCGACGAACACCGCGCGGCCCCAGGGGTCCGCGGCCCGCCCGTGCATGTCGGAGGCGACGATCGCGAACGTCGCCGCGGCGGCGCCGGCGGCGAGGGTCCAGGGGAACCGGCGCACGACGGCCAGCGCCCGGGCGGCGAGGAGGTCGAGGGAGGGGAAGCGCATGGGGAGTAACGTTACGGCTGGGCGGGGCGTTGCGCGAGGTGAGCGGCGGCGCGCGGGGTGAGCGGCGGCGCGCGAGGCGGCGGCGCGAGGCGGGCGCCCCGCGCGAGTCGGCCCCTGAAGGGGCCACTCGGCCTGAGAGCCCTGAAGGGCTCTCCGAGGCAGCCGGCCTCCGTGCCCACCCCGAGCGTCGCACCCCCGGCGCGGTGGTCACGCCCGCAAAGGGCCCTTCAGGGGCCTCAGGCCGAGTGGCCCCTTCAGGGGCCGACCTGACGCGCGCCGACCTGACGCGCGCTGCCGGCTCGTGCGGGATCGGCGCTTGCCCCGAGGGCGAACGGTCCCGATCTTCCCTCCATCTCCCCCGTCCTCACCACCGATCCGTCGAGTCCCATGCCCCTGCGCCTCCGCCCCGCGCTCGTCCTCGCGCTCGTCCTGTCCCTCGGCGTCCCCGCCGCGCTCCGTGCCCAGGCGGCCGAGACCGAGCCGTCCGATCCCCGCGCCCTTGCGCGCGCGATCCTCGCCGAGATGGTCGCGATCCGCACCACCGACTCGGCGGGGCACACCGACCAGGCGGCGCGCGCGGCCGAGCGGCGGCTCCTCGCCGCGGGCTTCCCGGCCGAGGACGTGCGGATCGTGGAGGTGACGCCGGGGAAGTTCTCGCTGGTGGCGCGCTACCGCGGCACGGCGGGGAGCGGGCTCAAGCCGGTCCTCATGCTCGCGCACATGGACGT
Source organism: Gemmatimonadales bacterium (assembly GCA_035760645.1). Lineage (GTDB taxonomy): Bacteria > Gemmatimonadota > Gemmatimonadetes > Gemmatimonadales > GWC2-71-9 > DASSTY01. Next base: position 11,594 of record DASTSO010000144.1, on the reverse strand, counting down.
GGTGGACGCGTGGCGGCAGGACTGGTCGTTCGAGCCGTTCGAGCTCCGCGAGCAGGACGGCTGGTACTACGGCCGCGGCGCGACCGACAACAAGGCGGGTGTCGCGACGCTGCTCGCGAACTTCATCCGCTGGAAGCGGGAGGGGTGGACGCCGGCGCGCGACTTCGTCATGGCGCTGACCGCCGACGAGGAGACGTCGAGCGACGCGATCAAGGGGCTCGTCACGAAATACCGCGAGCTCGTCGATGCCGAGTACGCGCTCAACACCGACGCGGGCGGCGGCGAGCTGCACGACGGCCGGCCGCGCGTCTTCACGGTGCAGTCGGCGGAGAAGACCTACCAGACCTTCACTCTCGAGGTGCGCGACCGGGGCGGGCACAGCTCGGTGCCGCAGCCCTCGAACGCGATCTACCGCCTCGCCGCCGGGCTGGAGCGGCTCGCGCGCTTCCGCTTCCCGGTGCATCTCAACGAGACGACGCGCGCCTACTTCGAGCGCTCCGCGGCGACCCAGGCCCCGGCGCTCGCGCGCGACATGCGGGCGGTCGCCCGCTCCAACGGCGCCGACACCGCCGCCGCGCGGCGGCTCGCGGCGGCGGAGCCGCTCTTCAACGCGCTGCTCCGCACCACCTGTGTGGCCACCCGGCTCGCCGCGGGGCACGCCGACAACGCCCTGCCGCAGTCGGCGCGCGCCACCGTGAACTGCCGCATCCTGCCGAACGAGGCGATCGAGGCCACCGAGGCCACGCTGCGCCGGGTGCTGGCCGACACCGCCATTCAAATCACTCGCGCCGTGCGCGACGTGCCGCCGGGCCCCGCGAGCCCGCTGCGGGCCGACGTCATGGGCCCGATCGAGCGGCTCGCCGCGGCGATGTGGCCCGGCGTCACGGTGGTGCCCGAGATGTCCACCGGCGCCACCGACGGCGGCTACGCCCGCTCGGCCGGGATCCCGACCTACGGCGTGAGCGCCGTCTTCGACGTCATCGACGACGTCCGGGCGCACGGCCGCGACGAGCGGATCGGGGTGAAGGCGTTCGAGGACGCGGTGGAGTTCTGGTACCGGTTGGGGAAGGCGGTGGGGACGTTGCCAAACTCGCGTCCGCCCGCGTAACCTAGTCCCCGTCTCCCCCTGTCAGACCCCCGCCCCATGTTGGTGGCACCCGCCACCCTGGAGCCTCTCTTGCCGCACCCTCTCGTCGACGCGCTCGCGACGCTCGACCGCGCGCATCCGACCGCCCGCAAGCTGCTCGTCGGCCCCGACGTCAACTGGGGCCGGGAACTGCTCGTGGCGCTCGCGCGCCGCACGGGCGGGTGGATCGGGTGGGAGGCCTGCAACCTCCGCGGCCTCGCCGAGGAGCTGGCGTTCGTGGACCTGGGGCACCTCGGGCGGCGGCGCGGGTCGGACGTCGAGATCACGACGCTGGTGGATCGCGCGCTCGAGCGCGCGGTGGCGGGACGGGCGGTGGGCGCGGCGTTCGGGAAACTCGCCCACGGCCTCGGCTTCCGCCGCGCGGTGCAGGATGCGGTGCTCGAGCTGCGGATGGCGGGCGTCGGCGCGGAGCGGGTGCGCGCGGCGACGGCGGCGGGGACGCCGGCGCACGACCTGGCCGCCGTGCTCGCGGGCTACGAGGCGCTGCTCGTCGAGGCGGGGCTGCTCGACCCCGCGGCGCTCTTCCGCCAGGCGCTCGACGCGTTCGACCGCGAGGCGCCCTTCGTGCTGGGCGAGGTCGTGGTGCTCGCGCCCGATCTCGCCGCGCGCGGGCTTCCCGGGCGGCTGCTCGAGCGGCTGCGCGAGCGCGGGGCGCTGACGTGGCCCGCCGACGATGCTGCCGATGACAGGGAAGGCGCCCGGGCCTGGAGCGACGGCCTCGATCTCTTCGCGGCGGCGACGCCCGCCGACGAGATCCGCGAGGTGCTGCGGCGGGTGCTCAGGGAAGGGTTGCCGTGGGACGCGGTCGAGATCGTCGCGACCGACACGGACGCGTACGGCATCGCGCTCGACGCGGTCTGCCAGCGGCTCGCGATCGGCTACTCGTCGCTGCACGGCGTGCCGCTCGCCCGCACACGGCTCGGCCGCGCGCTCGAGCGCTGGCTGGCGTGGATCGATGACGGGCTGCCGGCCGATGTGCTGCGCGAGGCGCTCGAAGCGGGCGACCTCTCCTCGCCCGAAGACTCGGCCTCGACCGCGCTCGCGCGCCTGCTGCGCTCGCTCGAGATCGGCTGGGGCCGTGTGCGCTGGGAGGCGGCGCTCGCGCGGCTCCGCGCGCCCGGCTTCGCCGGCGAGATCCGCCGGCGCGAGGAGGACGACGACGCGGCCCACGCCGAGCGGGTCGAGGCGCGGCGCCGCACGGCGGCGAGCCTCGCGGCGCTCGTCGAGCGGCTCCTCGCCATCACGCCCGCCGTGCCCGAGCGCGGCAGCGACCTCCCCGTCCCCGCGTCCGCACCCGCGCTCGCCCGCGCGACGCTCGGCTACCTCGCGCTCGTACCGCTGCACGACCCCGCGGAGGTGCAGGCGATGATCCGCCTCCGCGCCCGCCTCGAGGAGCTCGCGGAGGTCGCGGACGAGGCGACCGGCTTCGGCGCGGCACTCGCGCGGCTCCGCGATGCGCTCGCCGACCTCCGCGCCTGGACCCAGCTCAGCGCCGACCGCCACCCCTGGAGCGCGGGCGGCGGGATGCCGCACCTCACCGACCTCGCGCACGCGGGGACGACGGGCCGGCCCCGCGTCTTCGTCGTCGGGCTGGACGCCGAGCGGGCCGCGGGCGGACGTGTGGGCGATCCCATCCTCGGCGACGCCGCGCGCCAGGCGATCGATCCCGCGGAGCTGCCGACCACCGCCGCACGGCGTGAGGAGCGCGCGCGGCTCACCGCCCGCGCGCTCGGGCGGCTCCGCGGGCGCGTCACCCTCTCCTATGCCGTGGCCGCCGAGTCGGGAGACCGCGAGGTGGGACCTGCGCACCTGCTGCTGGAGGCGTTCCGGCACCTCGAGGGCGATCCCTCGCGCAGCTACGACGACCTCCGCGCCCGGCTCGGCGCGCCGGCGTGCGCGGTGCCCGCGGCCGCGGCCGACGCGCTCGATCCGCGCGAGGCGTGGCTCGCGGTGCTCGCCGACGGCGCGATGCTGCTCGACGGCGTCGCGGCGGTGCGCGCGGCGCATCCGCTCCTCGACGCGGGGCTCCACGCGGCCACCGCGCGCGCGGGCGCGGCGCTCACCGCGCATCACGGCGTCGTGCCGGCCGCGGCGGGGCGGTTCGATCCCCGACGGAACGGCCGGCCGGTGTCGCCCACCTCGCTCGAGCTGCTCGCGAAGTGTCCGCTCGCGTGGTTCTACAAGTACGGCCTCAGGCTGCAGCCGCCCGGCGATCCGGAGTACGACGCGGAGGCGTGGCTCGACGCGATGCAGCGCGGCGCGCTGCTGCACGGGCTCTACGAGCGCTTCGCGCGCGAGTACCACGGGCGCCAGGAGGCGCTCGCGGCCGACGCGGCGCGCGAGTGCATCCTCGCGATGGCCGACGAGGCGATCGCCGGCTGGCGCGCGCGGGTGCCGCCGCCGAGCGAGGCGGTGTTCGCGACCGAGGCGCAGGAGCTGCGGGAGGCGGCGCTCGCCTTCCTCGACTTCGAGCGCCGCGCGCTCGAGCAGGGCGACACCGGCCGCTGGCTCGACTTCGAGCTCGAGTTCCCGTACGACCGGCCGGCGCGGCTCCCGCTCCCCGGCGGGGAGGCGATCCACGTGACGGGGAAGATCGACCGCGTGGACCGGCTCGCCGACGGCACGCTCCGCATCATCGACTACAAGACCGGGAAGCCGTCGAGCTACGTGCAGGGGAAGGACGACGGCCCCTTCAAGGGCGGGCGCGCGCTGCAGGGCGCGGTGTACGCCGCGGCCGCGGCGGAGCAGAAGCGGCTGCCGGTGTCGCGCTTCGAGTACCGCTTCCCGACGCCGCGCGGCGAGAACCGCTCGGTCGAGTACGGGCCGGCGGAGCTCGCGCTGGCGGGCGGGATCATCGCGGGCGTCCTCGGGCACGCGGAGCGCGGGGAGTTCGTCTCCACGACCGCGACCGACGACTGCAAATACTGCGACTTCCAGGAGCTCTGCCGCGCCGAGCGCGACGGACACCGGACGACGTCGCCGCGGGCGGAGTGGGCGGAGGCGCACGCGCCCGGGCTCGCGGCCTACACCGACATGCTGCGCCGGCGGGCGCCGGCGGCGGCGGACGCGGGAGCGCCGGCATGACCGTCCTCGCGATCGACTCGGGCGTGGACGACCGGCCGGCGCGCGAGCGCATCCTCGCCGACCTCGACACCAACTTCCTCGTCGAGGCCGGTGCGGGCTCGGGGAAGACGACGTCGCTGGTGGGGCGGATGCTCGCCTACGTGCGGCGCGGGACGCCGGTGGAGCAGGTGGCGGCGGTGACGTTCACGCGGAAGGCGGCGACCGAGCTGCGCGAGCGCTTCGAGCTCGAGCTCGAGCGGGCGATCCGCGAGACGGCGGCGGGCGGCGCCGATGCCGAGGTCGCCGAGCGCCTCGCCCGCGCGCGCGAGGATCTCGACCGCGCCTTCCTCGGCACCATCCACTCCTTCTGCGGCCGGCTGCTGCGCGAGCACCCGCTCGAGGCGGGGCTCGATCCGGCGTTCGAGGAGATCTCCGAGGAGGCGTGGCCCGAGATCCGGCGCGACTTCTGGAGCCGCTGGCTCGAGCGCTGCCGCCGCGCGCACGATCCCGCACTCGAGGAGCTGCGCACGCTCGGCATCGATCCGCGGCAGCTCCTCACGGGGTTCGAGACGGTGGTGCGCTTCCCCGACGTCGCCTTCCCGCTCGTGGACGTCGCGGCGCCGGACGTCGCGCGCTGCCGGGAGAAGCTGCGCGCGCTGCTCCGGACGACGCGCGAGCGGATGCCGGCGCGCGAGCCCGCGGCCGGCTGGGACAGCCTGCAGGCGACGGTGCGGCGGCTCGAGTTCCGGGCGCGCACCGGCGACTGGTCGCGCACGGCGGCGTTCTGCGAGGTGCTCGCGACGCTCTCCGAGTCGGGCTGCAAGCCGACGCAGAACCGCTGGGCCGACGACGCGGCGGGGAAGGCGGCCGCGAAGGCGCTCGGCGAGGAGTGGGCCGCGCTCCTGCGCGACGAGCTCGTGCCGGTGCTCACCCGCTGGCGCGAGCACCGCTACCCGCCGGTGATGCGCTTCCTGCTGCGCGCGGCCGCGGAGTTCCGGCGCGAGCGGCTCGCCACCGGGCGCCTGGGCTTCGAGGACCTGCTCCTCGGCGCCGCCGCGCTCCTGCGCGAGAGCCCGCGCGTCCGCCGCGCGCTCGGCGAGCGCTACCGCCACCTGCTGGTGGACGAGTTCCAGGACACCGACCCGATCCAGGCGGAGGTCTGCTTCCTCCTCGCCTCCGAGCCCGGCGAGGGCGACGACTGGCGCACCGTCGTGCCGCGGCCCGGCGCGCTCTTCGTCGTGGGCGACCCGAAGCAGAGCATCTACCGCTTCCGCCGCGCCGACATCGGGACCTACGAGCTGGTGAAGCGCCGCCTCCAGGCGTGCGGCGACGTGCTGCACCTCGTGCGCAACTTCCGCTCGGTCGAGGCGATCGGCCGGCTCGTCGCCGAGCACTTCGAAGGGGAGTTCCCCGAGAGCGCGAGCGACGTGCAGGCGGCCTACACCCCGCTCCTCACGCAACACGCGGACGCGCCGGGCGACGGCGTCTTCCGCTTTCTCGTCCAGCCCGCGAAGAACAACCAGGACGAGATCGTCGCCGACTGCTCCGCCCGCGTGGCGAGCTGGATCGCCGGCCGCCTCGCCGCCGGCGGCTGCGCCCCGGGCGACTTCCTCGTCCTCGGCTACAACAAGTGGACGCTCGAGGCGTACGCCCGCGCGCTGGCGGAGCGGAACGTCCCGGTGAGCGTGACGGGGGCGGGGCTGCCGCAGGAGCACGAGCTGAAGGAGCTCATCGTCGTGCTGCGCGCGCTCGCCGATCCCGCGAATCCGGTGCGGGTCGCGGCGGCGCTCGAGGGGCTCTTCTTCGGGCTGAGCCCCGCCGATCTCTACGAGGCGCGGGCGGCGCGGCTCGACTTCTCGATCGCGCACCGGCCGGGCGAGACGGCGAGCCCGACGGGCCGCGCGCTCGAGCGGCTCCACGAGTGGTGGATCGCGGCCCAGCGGAGCCCGGTGGACGCGCTCCTCGAGCGGATCCTCGACGACACCGGTCTGCTCGTCTACGCCGCGAGCGTGCCGCTCGGCGAGAACCGCGCGGGGACGCTGCTGCGCCTCGTCGAGGCGCTGCGGGCCGCCGCCGCGGACGGCGGCGCGACCCTCACGCGCGCGATCGAGGCGATCGAGCAGCTCCTCGCCGAGGCGTCGTCCGACGCGCCGCTCCGGCCCGGGCGCACCGACGCGGTGCGGGTGATGAACCTCCACAAGGCGAAGGGCCTCGAGGCGCGGATCGTCGTGCTCGTGGCGCCGGTCGAGACGGCGGAGCACGCCCCCGAGTCGCACGTGCGGCGCGAGGCGACGGGCGCGGCGACGGGCGGGCTCGTGATCCGCGCCGACAAGCAGCTCGTCGCGCAACCGCCGGGATGGGCGGCGATGGAGGCGGAGGAGGCGCGGTTCCTCGCGGCGGAGCGGGAGCGGCTCCGCTACGTCGCCGTGACGCGCGCGAAGCGCGAGCTCGTGGTGGCGCAGCTCCACTGCCGGCTCAAGACGAAGCTCGCCGAGGACAAGTCGTTCTGGGCGCCGCTCGCGGGCGCGCTCGCGGCGTGTGGCGAGCGGCTCGAGCTCGCGCCCACTGATCCCCCGGGGCGCCGGGCGCTCGCGGTGCCGGCGGCGGAGATCGCGCGACGGGGCGACGAGGCCGACGCGCGTCGCGCCGCGGCGGGCGCGCCCACCTACGTCACGACCACCGTCACCGCCTCGGCGAAGAGCGACCGCGCGAGCGCGCACGAGCGCGGCGCGGGCGCCACGGGGGCCGGCGCCGGCACGAGCGACGGTGCCGCGTGGGGCCGCGCGGTGCACCGCGTGCTCGAGGCGGTGGGCCGGGGGCGCGCCGGCGCGTCGCTCGAGGCGTTCGCGCGGGCGGTGGCGCTCGACGAGCGGCTCGCCGACGCCGCCGACGAGACGGGCGCGGTGCCGCGCCTCCTGCGAGTCGTCGAGCGCCTGCGCTCGAGCGACGCGTGGGCCCGGGTGGCGGCGGCCGACGCCGCGCACTTCGAGCTCGCCGTCATGCGGGCGGTCGAGTGCGACGGCCGCGTCCAGGTGCTCGAGGGCGTCGCCGACGCCGTCGTGCGCACGGGCGACGAATGGCGGGTGCTCGACTGGAAGACCGACGACGTCCCCGACGACGTCTGGGCCGAGCGGCGGCGGACCTACGAGGCGCAGGTGGCGCGCTACGCGGAGATCGTGGCGGCGCTGACGGGGGTGGGGGCGACGGGGGAGATCGTGCGGGTACGGGGGTGAGCGTCGCGGGTGCCCGGGGTTCAGGTCTGCGCCCGCTCGCGAGGCTCACGCCCGCAAAGGGCCCTTCAGGGGCCTCCGGCCGAGCGGCCCCTTCAGGGGCCGGCCTGACGCCGGCGCGAGGAAGGTCAGCGCCCCGTCGGATCCACCGGCCCCACCTCCAGCCACGCGCTCCAGCGCTGGTGCCCCCGCACCCAGGCGAGGAGGTCGGCCATGCGGTCGAGCGCGTGATCGGTGGCGGCGCGGTCGGCGGGGGTGACGTCGATGTGCGCGCGGTGGCGCTCGAGCGTCGCGATGTTGTCCTCGAGGATCGTCTCGAGCAGCGGGCGCGCGATGTGGATCTGGAGGGGATGCTCGCGGGTGACCGATGCGGGGAGCGGCGGCACGGCCGGGTGGGTCGTGCCGTCGCTCCGGATGAGCGTGAGGTGCGGGGCCCGCGCGTCGTCGCTGGTCACTGGCGGCGAACCTACCGCGCGGAACGCGCCCCCGCAAGCCGCGGGGCGCACCGTCGAAACGTGAGACACCGGACGAAGTGAGGGGCCGGATGCCCAGAGACGAGATGCCGAAGGTCCAGCGCTGGATCGACCTGCTCGCCGCGCTGCTGCGGCGCCGCTATCACGCGTCGTTCGAGGAGCTGCGGCGCGAGGTGCCGGGCTACCTCGGCGGCGAGGCGGAGAGCGTGCGCCGCAAGTTCGAGCGCGACAAGGACGAGCTGCGCGCCTTCGGCGTTCCCATCCGCACCGTGAAGAACGAGGCGGGGGAGACGGCGGGCTACCGGCTCGCCGCGCGCGACTTCTACCTGCCCTACCTCTCGGTGCTGCAGGACGGCGCGCCCACCGCGCCGGCGATGGTGGACCGCGACGGGTTCCGCGCCCTCACGCGGCTCACCTTCGAGGCCGAGGAGCTGGCGGCGGTCGTCGAGGCGGCGCGCCGCATCCTCCAGCTCGGCGACCCCGTGCTCGCGGGCCACGTGCGGTCGGCGATGCGGAAGCTCGGCGCCGACCTGCCGATCGACGCGGCGGTGCGCGAGGAGGCGGCCGTGCTGTATGCCGCGGCGCCCGCCCTCCAGCCCGACCCCGCGGCGTTCGAGCGGCTGAGCGACGCGCTCGCGCGGCGGAAGTGCGTCACCTTCGACTACTTCTCGATCGGCAGCGGCGAGACCACGCGCCGCACCGTCGAGCCGTACGGGCTCTTCTTCCTGAGCCAGCACTGGTATCTCGCCGCCGGCGCGCCGGGCGAGGCGGTGGTGAAGAATTACCGCCTCAACCGCATGGCGCGCGTCGCGGTGAACCCGGCGCGGCCCGGGAGCGCGGACTACGCGATCCCCGCCGGCTTCCGCCTCCGCGAGCACGCGCGCTCGCGCCACGCCTGGGAGCTCGGCGACAGCGACGCGCTCGAGGTGACGGTGGACTTCCACGACGGCGTCGGCGCGGCGGTGATCGCGGCCGAGCTGGGCGAGGCGGTCGAGGGCTCCGCCACCCGCCGCCGCTTCCTCGTGCGCCGGCTCGACACGTTCGTGCGCTGGCTCCTCCCCCTCGGTCCGGCGGCGACGCCCGCGGGACCCGAGGCGCTGCTCGAGGAGTACGGCCGGCAGCGCGACGAAACGCTCGCGCTGTACGCGGAGGTGGGAGCATGAGCCCGGCGGCACGGACCCCCGACACCGCCGCGGCGCAGCTCCGGCGGATCCTCCACCTCATCCCCGAGCTCGCGGACGACGCCGATCACCCGATCGCGGAGGTCGCCAGTCGGCTCGGCACCGACCGCGCCACGCTGCTGAAGGACCTCTACGCCATCTCCGAGCGCTACGGCGACCCGGCGGGCTTCGTCGAGGGCGTCGCCATCTGCATCGAGGAAGAGCAGGTGAGCGTGCACGCGAGCCACTTCCTGCGGCCGATGCGGCTCACCCTCGCCGAGCTCGGCGCGCTGGAGCTGGGACTCGCGATGCTGGGGGCCGAGCGGCCGCCCGAGGAGCACCGGGCGATCGACGGCGCGCGCGCCCGGCTCCGCGACGTGATCGCCGCGTTGCCCGCCGAGGCGACCGCCGACGAGCTGCGCGCGGTGGGCGGCGGCGCGCCGGCGGACGTCGCGCGGCTCGCGGTGCTGCGCGGCGCGGTGCGCGAGCATCGCGTCCTCGCGCTCGACTACCGGAAGGCCGATGCGGCGGCCGACGAGCGGCGCACCATCCATCCGTACGCGCTGGTGCACGCGAGCGGGCGCTGGTACCTCGTCGGCCACAGCGAGGAGAGCGGCGGCGTGCGCGTCTTCCGCCTCGACCGCATCCGTGGGGCGACGGCGCTCGAGCGCACCTTCGAGCCGCCCGCCGACTTCGCGCTCGACGAGCTGGTGCGCGACGGGCGCGTCTTCCGCGCCGAGGCGCCCGAGCGTCTCGTCGTGCGCTACGGGCCGCGGGTCGCGCGCTGGGTGGCCGAGCGCGAGGGCCGCGCGCTCGCCGAGGATGGGTCGCTCACGCTCGAGCACCCGCTCGCCGACCAGGACTGGGCCGTGCGGCACGTCCTGCAGTACGGCCCCGACGCCGAGGTGCTCGAGCCCGCGAGCGTGCGCGCCGCGCTGGTGGAGCGGCTGCGGGAGATGCGCGTGGGGGCGCCGTGACGCAACGGCATCTGGTGGGGGTCTGGAACCCCTCGTACGCCGCCGACGCCATGGACGCGCATCGCGAGCTGCTGCTCGAGCAGGTGCGCGCCTGTCGCGCCGGCGCGATCGGCGAGGAGGACGTCTACGTGTGGTGGGGCAAGGTGCGCTCGCGGAACCGCTGGGATCCGATCCCGCACCTCGACGAGATCCTCGCCCTCGACCGGCCGCTCCACGCCGACGTGGACGACCCACCGGAGATGCACCTCTATCTGACCGACTACCGCTCGCTCTACGTCGCGCACGTCTACGAGATCACCCGCGACGACGTCACCGCGGACGAGGCGAGCCACGTCCCGCGCTACTACCTCGACCAGCGGCTCGGCGTGGACTGCTGGTTCCGCCTCGGCGACATCCGCCGGCTCGTCGCCGACGACACGGTGCGCGTCGTGGCCGAACTGCGGCAGCTGCACAACGTGCGCTACCACGGGCGGCCGGTCTCGATCTACGGCGGGATGGTGGAGCTGCCGCTCATCGTCACCCGGCCCGACGCCCAGCGCTACTTCGAGCCCGCCGAGCGGGCGCAGCTGCTGGACGGGAGCTACTGGGTGGAGTTCGACGCCGCGACGAGCGGCGTGGGGGCGATGGAGCGCGAGCTCCGGGAGAATCTGTTCGGCGACGCGGCGTGGTTCGCGCTGGCGCCGGCGGCGCGCACCTTTCTGGCGACGGCGGAGATGGTCTTCCGCGCCCAGCGCAGCGACGCCACGGCGGACTTCGCTCCCGTCCTCGGCCCGCTCGCCAAGGCGGTGGAGGTCGAGTGCAACCTCCGGCTCCGGCAGGTGCTGCGCGCGGCGCCACGGGAGCTGCGGCTGCACAACCTCGAGGGCCGGACGGTCGATCTCGCCGAGTGCGGGCACCTGAGCCTGGGCCAGTGGAGCCGCGCGCTGCGGGGGCAGCCCGCCCTGCAAGCCTGGCTCGCGAGCCACGTCGACCGCGGCCCCTGGTTCGGCGGCGTGCTGCCGAACATCGTGGCCACGCTGGCCGAGGTCCGGAATCCCGGGAGCCACGCCGCGCGGGTGCCGCAGGACGTGGCCCGGCGCTGGCGCGAGCAGATCCTCGGCATCGGCTGTACCGGGCTCCTGGTCGAGCTGGGCCGGGTGGAGCCGCGCTGAGCCGCGCGGCCCCGGCCGTCACACCGGTCCGCTAGCGTCGGCGCATGCTCCTCGCCCTCGCACTCCTCGCCGTCCTGATCGTCGTCGCCGGCCGCTCCGGCGGCGGCGGCTCCCGCCCGGGCGGCGGCCGGGGCGGCCGCGCCGGTGACGACCTCGACGAGATGGTCGAGCTCGACATCCTCACCGACGGCCGGCTCGACGGGCACATCGGCCCGCGGAATTGAACCGAGGGGCCGGTTCCCCGTCCCGCCGTCCCGCCGTCCCGCCCCCTGTCACACCCCTCCGCGATCTTGGTCCGACACCCCGATCCCGGAGGCCCGATGCGCGCCGACGTCCGTCTGTCCACCAAGTTCCTCACGACCCAGAACGCCCACCAGGTCGGGCTGCTGACGA
>DASTSO010000143.1:0-1824 GCA_035760645.1 Gemmatimonadales bacterium | reverse complement strand
AGCTTCGGCTGCAGCTCGAGCGGGAGGTTGCCGACCTCGTCGAGGAAGAGCGTCCCGCCGTGCGCCAGCTCGAAGAGGCCGGGCTTCGCCGCGACCGCGCCGGTGAAGGCGCCCTTCTCGTGTCCGAAGAGCTCCGACTCGAGGAGGTTCGCCGGGATCGCCGCGCAGTTGATCTCGACGAACGGCTCCGCGGCGCGCGGGCTGTGATAGTGGATGGCGCGCGCGAGGAGCTCCTTGCCGGTGCCGGTCTCGCCGCCGATGAGCACCGTGACGTCGCGGTGCACGGCGACCCGCGCCGCCTGGTCGAGCGTCTGCCGGAGCGCGGCGCTCCGGCCGATGATCGCCTCGAAGCCGTTCGTCTTCCGCTCGGCCTCGGCGTAGCGGTCGGCGTCGCGGCGGCTCTGCGTCGCCCGCGCCTCGCGCTCGAGCGAGCGGCGCAGGAGGTCGAGGTCCTCGGGGAGCGCGAAGTAGTCGCGCGCCCCACGCTGCAGCGCGGCCGCGGCCGCGCGGTGGTCGGCGAGCGCGCCCACGAGGAAGACCGGCGCGGGCCGGCCCTCGGGCAGCGTCGCGAGGAGGTCGAGCGCCGCGTTCTCCTCGCCGCCCGCCAGGACGAGCACCACCGCCGCGCCCGCCGGCGGGGCCTCGCCCGCGGCGGGCGTCCATTCCACGATGCCCGCGCCCAGCTCGTCGGCCAGCCCCGCGACGGTGGCGCGGAAGCTGTCCGAGAGCCGGACGAGGGCGATCCACCAGCTTCGTTCAGTCACGCTCCCCGTCGTGGTCGTGGTCGCGGAAGCCGCGGAAGGAGGCCTGGACGTTCGCCTCGACCACCCCGCGGAACGCGCCGTCGTGCAGCGCCTGCGCGGGGTCGACGAGGGCGGCGCCGCCCGCCGTCACGAACCAGCGGCTCACGTCCACGAAGAGGGTGAGGTCGGCGGTCCCGCTCGCGTCCACCACGAGCGGCGTGGCGAGCTCGATCTTCTGCGCCACGGTCATGTCGGTCGTCCAGGTGAACGGCTGGCCGTTGAAGGTGCCGGTGACGCGGATGCTCGCGTCGGCGAACTCGGGGTGCGCGGCGAGGAAGGCCGCGTCGCGCGCGTCATCGGTCGGGCGGTGGATCTGGAACTTGATCTCGCGATAGGTGCCCGCGGCGACGCTCGCCGTGAAGGCCGGCTGCGCGCCGACGGTGAGCGGGAGATCGACGAGCACCGGGCCCGCCTTGATCTCGCCGCACTCGCGGCCCGAGTCCTCGGCCCGCACCGCGCTCGAGTCGCCGCCCGCGTGCAGCGAGTCCACGCCGTGGTCGTCACCCGGCTCGTTGCCGCGGCCGCCGTGATCGTCGCCGATCTCCTGCGCGCGGTCGCTGCAGCTCGCGTCGTGGTCGCCCTCGAGCTCGATCTTGCGGGCGACGAGCTGGACCGACTCGATCGAGAGCGTGTCGAGGCCGATGCCGAGGGTGAGCGCGCCGGCGGCGGACTGGCTCAGCGCGGCCGAGCTGGTGGCCGGGCGGGTGGCGATGCGCATGGCGACCTGGCCGTCGCCGTTCGCGCCGGTGCCGTCGGCGCAGGCGGCGAGGGAGCCGGCGAGCACGCCGGCCAGGGCCAGCGCGCCGAAGAGACGAACCGAAGCGTTACGCGACGCGGAGCGCGACATGGGAGACCTCTCTATCCTCGAGTGGAACGGCGATGACGTTCGGGACGTCCGGGACCGCCGTGCTCCAGGGCAAGGGAGATGCCGCGCGGGTCGAAAAGACAAGTCGTTGAGAGGCGCAGAGTTGGCGTCGCCGGCCTCGGCCGGGGTGCGATCGCGGCGGAACGCGGCGATCGA
>DASTSO010000142.1:0-29287 GCA_035760645.1 Gemmatimonadales bacterium | reverse complement strand
CGCTCCACGAGCGAGCGGCTCGCGCCCTGGGCGATCGCGCTCACGGTGCCCATCGAGCAGGGGCAGACGACCATCGCGTGGGTGCGCTGCGAGCCCGAGGCCGGCAGCGCGCCGCGGTCGTGGTCGGTGAAGACGCGCACGGCAGACCAGTCGCCGCCGGTGGCCGTCTTCAATGCGTCGAGGTCGCCGATCCCGCACTCCTCGCGCAGGAGCCGCTGGCCGTGCGCGGAGACGACGAGCCACACGGGCACGCCGGCCTCCGCGAGGACCTGCAGGAGCCGCACGGCGTACGGCGCGCCGCTCGCGCCGGTGATGGCGAGGACCACGGGATGGCGGATCATCCGCCCCTCCGATTCGGCGTTGGTGAGCGCACCGGGTGCTTCGGAGGCGCGGGCGGGGGGACCGGCTTGGGGTGAACAGGCGTGGTCCCGTGGGCGTGTGGTGGGGACCGGGGCTCACCGGGCGCTGCGGTTCGCGTGTGGCGGTGAGACCCCAAGAGGGGCTGCCGCTCATCGACGCGCCCTCCGAGCCCCGGTCCCCACGACACGACCTGGGGGTGCATCACGCCACCCGGTCCAGCAGCGCAAAGGCGAACACCGTCACGCTCATCACGCCGTTCATGGTGAAGAACGCCGCGTCGAGCCGCGAGAGATCGCCCGGCCGCACGAGCTGGTGCTCGTAGGCGAGGATCCCCGCCGCCGCCGCGAGGCCGACGTAGTACCAGACACCGAACCCGACGCCCCAGCCGAAGAGCGCGAGCCCCGGAATCACGAGCCCGTGCACCAGCTTCGCCGCGAGAATCGCGCGCCGCTGGCCCAGCCGCACGACGGCGCTCCGGAGCCCCTCGTCGCGGTCGAAGCCCTCGTCGGGGAGCGCGTAGAAGATGTCGAACCCCGTGAGCCACGCGACGATCGCGCCGGTGATCGCCACGAGCACCCACCACGGCTCGCTCCACCGCCCCGTCACCGCGAGCCACCCGCCCACCGGCGCGATCGCGCTCGCGGCGCCGAGCCAGACGTGGGGCCACCAGGTGAAGCGCTTGGCGAAGCTGTAGCCCATCACCCAGGCGAGGGCGAGCGGGCTCAGCGCGAGGCAGACGGGATTGAGGAGCCCGGCCGCGAGGACGAAGAGCGCCCCGGCCACCACGACCGACGCCCACGCCTGGCCCACGGTGAGCGCGCCGCGCGGGATCTCGCGGCCCCGGGTGCGCGGATTGCGCGCGTCGTACACCCGGTCGGCGATGCGGTTGAAACCCATCGCCACCCAGCGCGCGGCGCTGAAGGCGAGCACCACGAGCGCCACGGTGCGCACCGTGACCGGATGCGCGGAGCTCGCCGCGACGACGCCCAGGAGCGCGAAGGGGAGCGTGAAGACCGTGTGCGGCAGCTTCACGAAGTTGACGTAGCGGACGAGGAGCGACTCGCCCGCGAAGGTCTGCCCCTCTCGCATCGCGGCGCCGGAGGCACCGGGCGCGCCGGGCGCCGTCATGCGCCCTCCGCCGGCGCGAGCCGGATGCCGAGCGAGGGCCAGAGCTCGTCCACGCGCCGCTTCGTCGCCGCGTCCATCGCGATCACCTCGGGCCACTCGCGCGTGAAGCCCTCCTCCGCCCACTTCCGGGTCGCGTCGATCCCCATCTTGCTCCCGTAGGTGAACGCCCGGCTCGCGTGGTCGAGCACGTCCACCGGCCCCATCGTGAAGCGCACGTCGCGCTCGGGGTCGATGTTGTTGAGCGCCATCCACCACGCCTCGTCGGCGTTCCGCACGTTCACCTCCCGGTCCAGCACCACGATCACCTTCGCGAGCGACATCAGCCCCTGGCCCCACATCGCGTTCATCACCTTCCACGCCTGTCCCGGATACTGCTTGTCGATCGCGACGAAGACCAGGTTGTGAAAGACGCCGTAGGCCGGCATGTGGTAGTCCACGATCTCGGGGATCGTGAGCTTGAGGAGCGGGAGGAAGATCCGCTCCGTCGCGTGGCCCAGGTAGTAGTCCTCCATGGGCGGCTTGCCGACGAGTGTCGCGGGATAGACGGGATTCCGCCGCATCGTGACCGCCGTCACGTGCACCTTCGGATAGTAGTCGGCGAGCGAGTAGAAGCCGGTGTGGTCGCCGAAGGGTCCCTCGACGACGAGCTCCTCCGCCGGGTCGATGTAGCCCTCGATGACGAGGTCCGCCTCGGCGGGGACGTCGAGGTCGCAGGTCACGGCCTTCGCGAGCTCGACGGGCGCACGCCGGAGGAAGCCGGCGAAGATGAACTCGTCGATCGTCGGCGGCAGCGGCGCGCTCCCCGCATAGATGCTCGCCGGATCGCCGCCCAGGGCGATCACGACCGGCATCTTCTCCCCCTTCGCCGCCATCTCGCGCCAGTGGGCGGCGCCCACCTTGTGGCGCTGCCAGTGCATGGCGAGCGTGTTCCGCTCCAGCACCTGCACGCGGTACATGCCGACGTTGCGGATGCCGCGCTGCGGGTCGGTCGTGATCACCATCGGGAGCGTGATGTAGCGGCCGCCGTCGCCGGGCCAGGTGGTGAGGAACGGGATCCGGTCGAGGTCCACCTCGTCGCCCCGGAGCACCACCTCCTGGCACGCGGGCCGGCCGCCCTTCACCCGCGGCGGGAACTTCGCCATCTCGGCGAGCCGGGGCAGCATGGCGAGCTTGCCGAAGAGCCCCTCGGGCACCTTCAGCTCGAGCATCTCGGCGATGCGCTCGCCCACTTCGTCGAGCCGCTCCACGCCCAGCGCGAGGCACATGCGGCGCATCGAGCCGTAGAGGTTGATCGCCACCGGCATCGGGCTCCGGCTCCCGTCCTCGAGCAGGACGTGCTCGAAGAGGAGCGCGGGCCCGCCGCCCGGGCTCTTCATCACCCGGTCGGCGATCTCGGCGATCTCCAGCCGCGCGCGCACCGGCTGCGTGACGCGCACCAGCTCGCCGAGCCGCTCGATGGCGGCGAGGAACTCCGTGAGGTTGTCGAGAGCCATGTAGGGGCCAGGTGCTCGGTGCTAGGTGTTAGGTGCTAGGGCGTGGTCGAGGGGGCTGGGCGCGAGGGGGCGGCAGCGACACGGAGCCGCTAGCACCTAGCCCCTAGCACCGAGCACCTGCTTTCAGCGCCTGGTTGCGACGTGCAGCGTCGTCACGCCGCCCATGAAGGGGCGCCAGCGGACGTCGCGGAAGCCGGCGGCCTCGAGCCGCCGCGCGAAGGCGGTGGGCTCGGGGAAGACGCGCGCCGACTCTGGAAGCCAGGTGTAGGCGGTCGTATGTTTCGACACCAGCCGGCCGATGATCGGCAGGATGCGGTGGAAGTAGAAGAGATAGAGCCCCCGCAGCGGCTGCCAGCCGGGCGTGCTCATCTCCAGCACGACGAGCCGCGCGCCGGGCTTGAGCACCCGCGCCGTCTCGGCGAGCCCCGCATCGAGATCCATCAGGTTCCGGACTCCCCAGCCGACCATGGCGCCCTCGAAGACCGCGTTCGGAAACGGCAGCTCGAGGGCGTCGGCGTTCACGGGGGCGAGGCGGCGGCCCTTGCCGCGGCCGGCCTCGAGCATCTGCTGCGAGAAGTCGGCGGCGGCGATGCGGCCCCGGAACCCCGCCCGGCCTTCGAGCGTGGCGCCGAAGTCCATGGTGCCGGCGCAGAGGTCGAGGTAGTGGCCCGCCGGGGCGCGCTCCCACTCGAGCGCGGCCACCGCCACCCGGCGCCAGCGCAGGTCGAGACGCAGGCTGATGATCCGGTTGAGCCGGTCGTAGGTCGGGGCGATGGCGTCGAACATCCCCCGCACGTACTCCCGTTTCTCGCGGCCGCCGGCAACGGGTAACTTTCTGTCCGAGGCGAACATAGGCGCAGAATGTAGTCCCGCCCGTCACCCCTTGGCAACCGCGCCGGGCTTCGCGCCCGGGCGCGGCGGCCCAGTGCGCGCGTGGGGGTCCCCCGGTGGGGGTCGCACCGTTGGCTGAGCGGCGCTCGGAGCTGGCGGCCAAGTCCGACCAGGAGATCGTCCTCCTCGCGCGCGAGGGGCGCGAGAGCGCCTATCGCGAGCTGGTGCGCCGCTACGAGCGGCCGATCTTCTCCCTCCTCTACCGCATGGTGCGCGACCGCGAGCTGGCGGAGGATCTCGCCCAGGAGACCTTCGTCAAGGCGCTCAACGCGATCGAGTCCTACCGTCCCGAGTTCAAGTTCTCGAGCTGGATCTTCAAGATCGCCAACAACGCGGCGATCGATCACCTGCGGCGCCGCGAGCTCGATACCCTCTCGCTCGAGGGCTCGCCCCATGCCGTGACCCCCGAGGCGGTCGAGGCGACCGCGTTGCAGATCGGCGACCGGCAGGAGAACGCGCTCGACATCGTCGAAGCCAAGGAGCTGGGCGGCCAGATCGAGGAGGCGATCGGCCGGCTGCGGCCCGAATACCGCAGTTGCATTCTGCTCCGTCACGTCGAAGGACACAGCTACGAGGAGATCGCCACGATGCTGGATCTCCCGCTCGGCACCGTGAAGACCTACATCCACCGCGCCCGCAACGAGTTGCGCCAGGCGCTCGCCCATCTGCGCCAGTGAAACCTTCCCTCCCGCCCTCCCGTAGGAGCCACCACGTATGACGCGCGCTCCCGCCTCTCCGCACCTGTCGCCCGACGACATCGACGCCTGGCTCGCCGACGAGCTCCCGGCCTCGCTCGTCGCGCACCTGGAGCACTGTCCGCTCTGCCAGGAGCGCGCCTACGGCGAGCGCGCCGTCATCGCCGAGCTCGCGCAGCTCACCCGCTTCGCCCCCTCGCCCGCCTTCGCCGACGGCGTGATGGCGCGCCTCGCCGAGCGTCGCGGCCCCCTCGGCGCGCAGACGGTGCAGGTCCCCGCGGTGCAGCGTCCCGCGGCCCTCGCCGATGCGCTCGCGGCCGCCGCCGCGGCGGCCGGCGTGCCGGCGCCTGCGGCGCCCGCTCCGGCCGGCGGCGCGCCCTCGCGCCGCCGCTGGGCGGGTCGGCTCGCCCGGCGCCGCTCGCTCGCCGTGGCGACGACGCTCGTCGTGGCGCTCGTCGGCCTCATGGCCGGCAGCATCGCGTGGTCGCTCGCGCACCAGGCGACGCTCGCGTCGGTGGGCGCCTGGCTCGCGGCCGAGGGGTCGCACTGGCTCTGGGTGGGGCTGCGGGGCGCGGCGTCGAACCTCCTCGAACAGCCGTGGTACGGCGCGGTCCGCTCCTGGATGGCCACCCCGGGCCGGATCGCGCTCACCGCGGGGCTGGCCCTCGCGGCCTACCTCACCGGCATCCTCACGCTGCGCCGCCTCATGACGGCGCCGACCCCGCGAGTGGCCGATGCGGGCTGGTAACGCAGGTCCCGCCCGGCCGCGCTCCGGCGGGGTCCGCGCGCGCCGCGTCGGCGCGCTCCTGACGACGCTCGCGGCCTGCTCACTCCTCGCCGCGCGTCCCGCCGACGCCGCGTCGTGCCGCTCCACCACGCACTCCCGGACCACCACCGACGCCACGACCGCCGCCGCCGATGCCGGCGGCAACCGCCTGACCTCCACCGTGCACGAGGTCTGGAGCCTCGTGAGCGACGTCTCCGAGCTCCGCCCCGGCGACGTCGTCACGCTCGTCCGGCAGATGCGCGCGGGCGCGCGCGACGCGCGCGTCGCGCGCGAAGGGCGGCAGGCCGCCTCGCGCGTCGCCGCCGACTCGCAGGCGCCCGCCGCGGCGCATCCCGGCGTCCCCGCCCAGGCCATCCCGCCCGCCGGGCCCGGCGGCCTGACCGTGGACCTCGGCACGCTCGACCGTCCCACGCTGCTCGAGAGCCGGCTGCGGCCGCTCACCGAGCTGCCCGCGAGCGAGGTGCGCGTCACGGTGCCCGGCGGCGAGGCGCGCCTCGGCGACTTCCGGCTCGCCGCGGACCAGACGCTCGCCGGCCCGCTGCTCGTCGTACGCGGCGACGCCGACATCTACGGCCGGCTCCACGGCAACCTCGTCACCCTGAACGGCGACGCGATCGTCCACCCGGGCGCCGTCGTCACCGGCGACGTGCTCGCGCTCCGGGGCGAGGTGCGGGACCTGGGCGGCGAGATCACCGGCGAGATCCGCACCCTCGGCGCCCCGCTCACCACCGCGGGGGCCGAGCGGGGGGAGACGCCGGCGGGCACCCGGGCGCTGGGCCGGATCGCGGGGGTCCTCGGCCTCTTCCTGACGGCGGCGGCGCTGGGCCTCGGTCTCGTCGTCTTCGGCCGCCGCAATCTCGAGATCGTCAGCGACACCATCACCCACTCCTTCGGCCGCGCCTTCCTGACCGGCCTCGTCGGCCAGCTGCTGCTCGTGCCCACCTTCGGCATGCTCGTCGTGGGACTCGTGCTGAGCGTGGTGGGGATCCTGCTGCTGCCGTTCGCGATCGTCATCTACGGGCTGCTCGCCGTGATCGGCATCGTCGGCGGCTACCTGGCCGTGGCGCACGCGATGGGCGAGACGTACACGCGGCGCCGCCTGGCGCGCGGCGACCTCACCACCGCGAACAGCGCGCGCTACCTCATGCTCGGCCTCGGCGCGCTCTTCGCGCTCTGGGCGGCGTGGGCGGCCTTCGGCTGGGTGCCCGTCGCGGGCGATCTCATCCAGCTCGCCGCCGTGCTCGTCACCTGGCTCCTCGGCACCGTCGGCTTCGGCGCCGCGCTGCTGAGCCGCGCGGGGCTGCGCGAGCAGTTCGCCGGCCGGCTCATCCCGCCCGAGGCGCTCACCGACGAGTATCTCTGGGCGACGCCGCAGTTCGGCGTGCCCGCGGTGCGGCGGCCGGGCGCGCCGACGACGCCGGGCGCGCGCACGCCGACCCACGGCCCCGAGCGCCGGTGAGCGCGCGCCGCCCCGCACGCGCCGCCGCGGCGCTCGCGCTCCTCGGCCTCGCGAGCGCGAGTCCGGCGGCGCGCCCGGCGGCGCTCGCCGCGCAGACCCTCCGCACCTTCACCGTCGCCCGCCAGCTGCACGGCGAGACGCGGCTCGTCACCCGCCTCGACTACGCCGCCGGCACCCTCCGCGTGCGCCCCGGCGCGGCGGGCGATCTCTACCGGATGGAGGTCACCTACGACGAGCAGCGGTTCCGGCCCGTGAGCGCGTACGACGCGCCGAGCGGCACCGCGACGCTCGGGCTCGCGCCGCTCGGCGGCTCCGGCCTGCGCCCCCCGGCCGACCCGACGACCCCGCAGCTCGCGCGGCTCGACCTCTCGCCCACCGCCGACCTCGCGCTCGACCTCACCCTCGGCGCCGTCGAGGGCGACATCGAGCTGGGCGGGCTCCACGTCACCTCGCTCGCGGTGAGCACCGGCGCGAGCCGCACCGTGCTCCACTTCTCCGCGCCCAACGCGGCGCGCTGCTCGAGCGCCACGTTCAACAGCGGCGCCGCCGAGCTCGTCGTCGTCGGCCTCGGCAACAGCCGCTGCGACGCGATCAGCTTCGAGGGTGGCATGGGCCGCGCCACGCTCGACTTCAGCGGCGCCTGGAGCGCGAGCGCGCGGGTCGCGGCGCGCATGCGCGTCGGCGAGCTCACGCTGCGGCTCCCGCGCAGCGTGGGCGTGCGGCTCACGCTCGACAAGTTCCTCTCGACCTTCCGGCCCGCGGGGCTCACGGCGCGCGGCACGACCTACGAATCGGCCAACTACGCCACGGCGGCCCGCCGCCTCGACCTCGCCTTGACGACGGCCGTCGGCAGCATCAAGGTGGAGTGGGTGGACTGACCCGCCCCACCACCGGACGCCGATGTCGCCGCTGCAGACCCTCGGGTTCGCGCTCGGGACCTCCTTCGCCTCGGGGCTGAATCTCTACGCCACGGTCGCCACGGCCGGGCTGCTGCAGCGGCTCGGCGTCATCACGCTGCCGCCCAACCTGCAGGTCCTCGCGACCCCACTCGTGCTGGGCATCGCCGTCGCGCTCTTCCTGATCGAGTTCGTCGCCGACAAGATCCCGCTCGTCGACAACGTGTGGGACGCACTGCACACCTTCATCCGCCCGCCCGCGGCGGCGCTGCTGGCCTACAGCGCCTTCGGCGCGGTCCCCGAGGGGTGGAAGCTCGGCGCCGCGCTCATCGCCGGCAGCGTCGCGCTCACGAGCCACGGCGCCAAGGCCAGCACCCGCGCCGCGGCCAACGCGAGCCCCGAGCCCTTCAGCAACTGGGCGCTCAGCGTCGCCGAGGACGGGATCGCGGTCTTCCTCACCTGGATGGCCTCCGCCCACCCGATCCTCTCGACGTTCATCGTCGTCGTCCTCGTCGTCCTCTGCACGCTCCTCATCTGGAAGGTCGTCGGCTTCCTCCAGCGCGTGCGCGGGAAGCTGCGGCGGAGCCCGGGGACGGCGCCGCCCTCCACCGCCTGACCACCCGTCACCCCGCCCCTCGCCTCGCCCGCACCCGCCCGCCCACTCCCACGTCCAGCCGCGCCGCGGCGGAGCCGTCGCGCACGGCGATCTCGATCGTGCCGCCCGAGCCCGGGAAGGCGACGAGCGCGCCGGAGGGCACGTCGCCGAACGTGCGGCGGAGCGGGCCCAGGTCGAGGCCCTGGACCTCGATGCGCGCATCCGGCGGCACGGCGTCCGCACCGAGGTTCGTGACGAGGGTGCCGAAGCGGTCCACGTAGATCACGTCGCCCACCAGCACGTCGCCCTCGTAGCGCGGCTCCGCGCGGGCGAGCCGCACCGGTTGCGTGCGCAGCGGCTCGCCGAGCTCGGGGAGCGTCGCGCCCCGGGCGAGCGCGGCGGCGGCGGGGGCGAAGAGGTCACGCCCGTGGAAGGTCGGCGCGACGCCGGCGGGGGCGGCGAGGGTGACGATCTCGACCGCGCGGTCGTGCAGCACCTCGGTGAAGAGACCGTTGTCGGGACCGACGAACAGATGCTCACCCGCGCGCAGCGCGAGCGCGGCGCGGCGCGTGCCGACGCCGGGGTCCACCACGGCGAGGTGCACCGTCCCCCGCGGGAAGCGGTGCCACGCGCGGCCGAGGACGTAGGCGCCGACGGCCACGTCGCCCGGCGGGATCGCGTGGGTGACGTCCACGAGCGTGGTCCCCGGCGCGCGCGTGAGCAGCACGCCCTTCATCTCCGCGACGTAGGAGTCGGCGGTGCCGAAGTCGGTGAGGAGGGTGACGAGAGGCATGCGGGGAAGCTACACGCGGGCGCCCGGGCGGTCAGGCGCCCGGGCGGTCAGGCGCCCGGGCGGTCAGACGCGGCGGTGCTCCCACGCGCCCCAGCGCCACATGGCGGCCATCACCAGGCCGCGTCCGACGGCGGTGACGGAGAGGGTCCACCAGACGCCGATGAGCCCGAAGCGCGCGGCGGCCCAGGCGGCGAGCGGGATGCGGCTCAGGTTGAGCGCGGTGGTCCAGACCGCGGGCCAGAGGGTGTAGCCGGCGCCGCCGAGGGCGCTCTCGAGCACGGTCTCGTAGGCGATGAAGAGCTGCGCGAGGGCGGCGGTGCGCAGGTAGAGCACCGCCGCCGCGATCACCGCCGGGTCGTCGGTGAAGATCCGCACGAGCGGCGCGGGAGCGAGCAGAAACACCGCCGCGAGCGTCGAGGCGGGCACCGCGGCGATGCGCGCGGTGAGCCAGCCGGCGTGGCGCGCCCGCGCCGGCTCGCCCGCGCCGAGGTTCTGGCCGACGACCGCCTCCGCGGCAAGGCCGAAGCCGATGGTGCACATGTAGCTCGCACCCTCGATCTTGTGCCCCACGCCCAGGGCCGCGAGCGCCGCGGCGCCGAAGCCGCCGGTGACGCGCGCGAGAAACATGTAGATCAGGCTGAAGAGCACGCCGGTGAGCGTCGTCGGCAGCCCGACGGTGGCGATGGTGCGCGCCACGCGCGGCTGAAAGGCGGGCCGCACGGCGCCGCGACGCACCAGGAGCCAGAAGCCCGCGATGAAGGCGAGCGCGCGCGTGAGCACGGTGGCGAGCGCCGCGCCGTAGACGCCGAGCACGGGGAGCGGCCCCCAGCCCAGGATGAGCGCGGGATCGAGCGCGAGGTTGAGGAGGACGGAGACGCCGAGGAGGACGAACGGCGTCCGCGTGTCGCCGGCGCTGCGGAAGCTCGCCGCGACGGCGAAGTAGCCGTAAACGAGCGGCGCGCCGAGGAGCTGGATGACCAGGAACTCGCGCCCGATCTCGGCGAGCGCGCCGCTCACCTCCATCAGCTCGAAGATCGCCGGGAGCGCCGCGACGCCCGCGCCGCCGACGACGAGCCCGAGCGCGAGCGCCATCCAGAGCGCGGTGCCGGTCGCGCGCGCGGCCGCGGCCGGCGCGCCCTCGCCGTGGCGGCGCGAGGCGACGGCGGCGAGCCCCACGCCGAGGAGCTCGCCGATCGAGGTCATGATCCAGATCGTGTACGACGACACCGCCACCGCCGCGAGCGCCGTCGGTCCCAGCGTGCGGCCGACCCAGAAGGTATCGGTGATGTTGAAGAGAACCTGGAAGAGCGTCGTTCCGACGGCGGGCAGCGCGAGCCGCACGATCGCCGGGCGGAGCGGGCCCCGGGTGAGCGACGCGGAAACACCGACGCGGAGCCCCGCTGGGGGCCCCGCGTCGGGATACTCGCCGTAGAGTTGTGGCGGCGGCGGCGCCGCGGCGGGTGGCTGCTCGCTCACCCGCGCAGGATCGGCAGCTCGACCGTGCCCGTCGCCGCGACGCCCACCAGCGCGTCAGCGATGCCGCGGAGCGCGCCGGCCGCGGCGCTCGCGGGCTCGTTCACCAGCACCGGCTGGCCGCGGTCGGCCGCCTCGGCGAGGCCGGGCTGGAGCGGCACGCTGCCGAGCAGCGGGACGCCGAGCTCCTCGGCCAGGCGCCGGCCGCCGCCCTCGGAGAAGAGCGCGAGCCGCGCGCCGGTGGCGGGGTCGCTGTACGCGCTCATGTTCTCGACGATGCCGAGCACGGGGACGTTCACGCGCTCGAACATCTTCGCGCCGCGGAGCGCGTCGCCGACGGCCATCTCCTGCGGCGTCGTGACGATCACCGCGCCGGCCACGTGCGTCGCCTGCACCAGCGAGAGCTGCGCGTCGCCGGTGCCCGGCGGCAGGTCCACGAGGAGGTAGTCGAGCCGGCCCCAGTCCACGTCGCGCAGGAACTGCTGCACGATCTTCATGATGATCGGGCCGCGCCAGATCGCCGGCGCGTCGCGCTCGACGAGGAAGCCCAGGCTCATCAGCTTCACGCCGAAGGCCTGCAGCGGCTGGATCTTGCCGCCCTCGACCAGCGGCTTCTCGAAGAGCCCGAACATGCGCGGGATGTTGGGCCCGTAGACGTCGGCGTCCATCACGCCGACGGCGTGGCCCTGGGTGGCGAGCGCCACCGCGAGGTTGGCCGTGACGGTGCTCTTGCCGACGCCGCCCTTGCCCGAGCTGATCGCGATGATCTTGCCGAGGGCGGGCTGGGTGACCGGCGTGGGCGGCGGCGGGGGCTGGTGCGCCGCCGGCGCGGAGCCGGCGGGGTCCACCACGTTGATCTTGATGTCGCCGACGCCGTCGATCTCGCGCAGCGCGGCGCGCGCCTCGCGCACGAGCGTCGCCGGGTCCTGGCGCGAGAGGAGAAAGGTGAAGGCGACCCGGCCGTCCGGGCCGACCTCGAGGTCGCGTACCATGCCGGCCGAGAGGAGGTCGTTCTCCAGCCGGGGATTCCGGATGCGGCTCAGCGCCGCCATCACCTGCGCCTGCAGCGATTCGCTCACGGGTGTCCTTCAGTCGTTACGAATTGGCCCGCACGCCGGGCCCTCAGACCGCCTCGACCTGCCGCACCTCGGGCACCATCTCGCGCAGGCGCGCCTCGATGCCGTGCTTCAGCGTCAGCGTCGAGGCGGCGCAGCCGTGGCAGGTGCCGCCCAGGCGCACGGTGAGCAGGCCGTCGCGCTCGTCGAAGTCGACGACTTCCACGCTGCCGCGGTGCGAGGCGATGTAGGGACGCAGCGTGTCGAGCGTGCGCTCGATGCGATCCAGGGTGTCCATGGCCGAGGGGTGCGAGGCCGCGATTTCCGACTCCATCACTCAAATATAGCGGGGCGCCGCCGCCGCGCTCAACGCCGGGCTCACCGCCGGAGCGACTCGGTCGTGCCGTCGCCCGAGCCGTCCTGCGCACCATCGGCGGCGAGCGCCGGCAGCCCCATGGTGGCGTCGTCGGCCCGGACGGCGGCCCCGCCGTCGTGGACCGCCCCCCGGGGCGTCGCGGTCTGCGCCAGGTACTCGCGCGCGGCCTCCAGCACGGTGGCCTGCACCTCGGCCAGGGAGCCGGAGAGCGAGAGCCCCGCGGCCTTCCGGTGCCCGCCGCCGCCGAAGGGCCGGGCGAAATCGGCCACGTCCACGTTGCCGATCGAGCGCAGGGAGACCTTCACCCGCCCCTGGGCGATCTCGCGGAAGAGGAGCGCCATGCGCACCCCCTCGATCGAGCGCGGAAACTCGACGATGCCGTCGAGGTCGTCCGAGGTGAGCCCGTGGCGCTCGAGCGCGCCGGGCGGCACCGTGACCCACGCGAGCCCGTGCTGCGGCTCCACGACCAGCGTCTGCAGCACCTCGGCCAGCAGCCGCGGCCGCCCCTCGGGCTGGTTGGCGTAGAGGTCGGCGTAGATCTGCTCGGGGTCGATTCCCGTCTCGAGCAGCTCGGCCGCGACCCGGAGCGTGCGGGGCCGGGTGTTGCTGAAGCGGAAGCCGCCGGTGTCGGTGAGGATCGCGACGTAGAGCCCCTGGGCGACCGCCGGCGTCACCGGCCAGCCCGACGCGGTCGCGAGCTCGAAGACGAGCTCGCCCGTGGCCGCCGCGGCGGGGTCCACGTAGCGCGGCCCCGCGGGGAGGAAGCCCGAGCTCACGTGGTGATCGATGCAGACGACCGGCACGCCCGCCTCGGCCCGCTCGCGCACCGTCTCCTGCAGCATGCCGAGGCGGCCGATGTCCGAGATGTCGACCACGACGATCACGTCGGCGCGCCGCAGCTCCTTCACGGCCTCGGCGGTGCGGTCGCTGCGCGGGAAGGCCTCGAAGAGGAACTCGAAGCGGCGCGGGGTCGGCGTGGGGTTGGTCACCACCGCCTCGATGCCGCGCGCCCGCAGCAGATGCAGCAGCGCCGACTCGCTGCCGAGCCCGTCGCCATCGGGATTGACGTGCGTCGTCAGACAGACGCGCTGGCCCGGCCGGAAGGCCGCCGCCACGGCGCCCGCCGCCGCGCACTGTTCGGGCGTGAGGGTGTACGACATGGGCGGGAAGATAAGGCGGGAGGGCGGGACGGCGGGAGGGCGGGAGAGGCGGGAGAGGCGGGAGAGGCGGGAGCGAAAGGAACACGAGCCTCCGGTGAGGTCACCGGAGGCTCGTGCGCGCGATGAGTTTCCCGCCGTCCCGCCTCTCCCGCCCTCCCGCCTACTCCGAATACGTCGGCCGCGGCGGCTGCTCCGCCTCGTGGCCGGTGACGCCGACGTGGCGGACGAGGCGCGAGTGGTGGCGGCCGTAGAGGAAGTAGATCGTCAGGCCGATGACGAGCCAGACGAGGAGGCGCACCCAGGTCTCCCAGTCGAGGTAGATCATGAGATAGAGCGCCGAGAGCGCGCCCATCGGCGCCACGAACCACACCGCGGGCGTCCGGAACGGGCGCGGCAGCGCGGGCTCGCGCACCCGCAGCACCAGGATCCCGATCGAGACGATGACGAAGGCGAGGAGCGTGCCGATCGAGACGAGCTTGGCCGCGTCGCGCACCGGGAGGAACCCGGCCGGGATCGCCACGGCGATGCCGGTGACGATCGAGGTGATCCAGGGGGTGCGGAACCGCGGGTGCACCCGGTTGACGAACGGCGGCAGGAGGCCGTCGCGGCTCATCGAGTAGAAGACGCGGCTCTGGCCGAGGAGCTGGACGAGGATCACGCTCGTGAGGCCCGCGATGGCGCCGAGCTTGATGAGGGTGCTGAAGAAGCCGAGCCCCGCGGCGTCGGCCACCTTGGCGATCGGGTCCGGGACGTCGAGCTGGCTGTAGTGGACGACGCCCGTCGCGATCGCCGAGACGACGATGTAGAGGACCGTGCACACGAGGAGCGAGGCGATGATGCCGATCGGCATGTCGCGCTGGGGGTTCTTCGCCTCCTGCGCCGCCGTCGAGACGGCGTCGAAGCCGATGTAGGCGAAGAAGACGATGCCCGCCCCCGCCACGATCCCGCTCGGGCCGAAGTGCTCGCGCGAGCCGGTGTTGGGCGGGATGAACGGATGCCAGTTCGCGGGGTTCACCGCCTTCACGGTGAGCACGATGAAGGCGAGCACCACGGCGAGCTTGATGAAGACGATGACGTTGTTGACGTTCGCCGACTCCTTGACGCCCACGACGAGCAGCGTCGTCACGATCGCGACGATGACGACCGCCGGGACGTTGAAGATGGCGGTCGTCGTCGAGCCGTCGGCGAGCGTGAGCACCGTGCCGTGCGCCGCGCGCCAGTGGGCCGGGACGTGGAGGCCGATGTCGTCGAGGAAGGAGACGACGTAGCCCGACCAGCCGATCGCCACGGTGGTGGCCGAGAGGGCGTACTCCAGCACGAGGTCCCAGCCGATGATCCAGGCGACGATCTCGCCCAGCGTGGCGTAGCCGTAAGTGTAGGCGCTGCCGGCCATCGGCACCAGCGAGGCGAACTCGCTGTAGCAGAGCGCCGCGAAGACCGAGGCGACCCCGGCGAGCACGAACGAGAGGACGACCGCGGGCCCCGCGTTCTGCGCGGCCACCGTGCCGGTGAGGACGAAGATGCCGGTGCCGATGATGGCGCCGATGCCGAGGGCGGTGAGATTGAGGGCGCTGAGGGAGCGCTTGAGACTGTGGTCGGCCTCGGCTTCGGCCTGGAGGGCGGTGACGCTCTTGCGTCGGAAGAGGTCCATGCGGCGCTCGAGGAGCGAGGGGCGGCACGGGCGGAGCACCCGGCCAGGGGACGCGCGGGACGTACTACCATGAAACCACGGGGGGAAACGCGCAAGGATTCGCAGGGCAGGGGCCAGGGGCCAGGGGCCAGGGGCCAGGGGCGAAAGGGAAGCGGCCCCCCGATCCTGAGATCGGAGGGCCGCAGCCAGCCGGGACTCCCTGGTCCCTGGTCCCTGGCCTCTGCCCCTAGGCCGCTCGGCGCTCCGAGGCCTGGGCCGCGAGCTCCTTCTGGAGCACGCTGTGCTTCTTGCCGTAGGCGAAGTAGATGACGAAGCCGATCAGGAGCCACACGGCCAGCCGGAGCCAGGTGTCGTGCGGCAGCGTCGCCATGAGGCCGAAGCAGGCCAGGATGCCGAGGATCGGCACCAGCGGCACGAGCGGGGTCTTGAAGGGGCGCTCGAGGTCGGGGCGGGTCTTGCGCAGGATGATCACGCCGGCGCACACCAGCACGAAGGCGAGCAGGGTGCCGATGTTGACCAGCTCGCCCAGGAGCTGGATCGGGAAGATGCCCGAGATCACCGACACGATGAGGCCCACGCCGATCGTGGACATGTACGGCGTGCGGAAGCGCGGGTGGACCTTGCCGGCCCAGGCGCCCATGAGGCCGTCGCGGCTCATCGAGTAGAAGACGCGGCTCTGGCCGAGGAGCATGACGAGCACCACCGAGCCCAGGCCGAGGACGGCGCCGAGGGTGATGAACGGCGTCAGCCAGCGGAGCTGCGACACCCGCTCGACGGCGAGCGCCACCGGGTGCCCGACGTTCAGCTCCTGGTAGGGCACCAGGCCCGTGAGCACGAGCGAGACGACGATGTAGAGCACCGTGCAGACGGCGAGCGAGCCCAGGATGCCGATCGGCATGTCGCGCTGGGGGTTCTTCGCCTCCTGCGCCGCCGTCGAGACGGCGTCGAAGCCGATGTAGGCGAAGAAGATCAGGCCGGCGCCGCGGAAGACGCCGCTCCAGCCGAACTCGCCGAAGTGGCCGGTGTTCGCCGGGATGAACGGCGTCCAGTTGTCCGCGTTCACGTAGCGGACGCCGAAGGCGACGAACAGCAGCACGACCGCGACCTTGAGGACCACGATCAGGTTGTTCACCTTCGCCGACTCCTCGATGCCGACCGTGAGGATCACGGTGGCGAGGAGGATGATGGCGATCGCCGGGAGGTTGATCAGCGCGCCGGTCATGTTGAACCCGGTATGCGCGCAGTTGGCGACGCCGTTGGCGACCTCCGCCGCGGTGCAGTAGGCGAGCGGCGCGCTCGTCAGCGAGCTCGGCAGGTGGACGCCGAAGAACTCGAGCAGGGAGACGAAGTAGCCCGACCAGCCCACGCCGACGGTGGCGGCCCCCATGGCGTACTCGAGGACGAGGTCCCAGCCGATGATCCAGGCGATGAACTCGCCCATCGTGGCGTAGGAGTATGTGTAGGCGCTGCCCGCGACGGGCACCGCGCTCGCCATCTCGGCGTAGCACAGCCCGGCGAGGCCGCACGCGACCGCCGCGGCGACGAACGACAGCGGCACGGCGGGCCCGGCGTGGAGCGCGGCCGCGACGCCGGTCAGCACGAAGATGCCCGCGCCGATGATGGCCCCGATGCCGAGCATCGTCAGGTTCCACGCGCCGAGCGTGCGCTTCAGGGCGCGCTCGCCGGTGGCCTCCGCCTCGGCCTTCAGGGCCGTGACGGACTTGGTTGCCCACAAGCTCATGGTGTCTACCTCGATTGTCGGGAGGATGCGGGCGCCCGCGCGGGGCCCCGGTGCCACGGTCCTGCTGCCCTACGGATTGCCGAATCCGAAGATTCGCCCACGGGTCCGCCCGCCCCCGTCCGGAGCGGCCGCCCCCTGCCCTGCCGCACGAAGCGCCGGCGCCTGGGCGCCGGCTCAGGCGCTGTAGTTCGGCGCCTCGCGCGTGATCGTCACGTCGTGCGGGTGCGACTCGCGCAGGCCCGCCGAGGTGATCTGAACCATTTCAGTGTCGCGCTGGAGCTCGCAGATGTCCTTCACGCCGCAGTAGCCCATGCCGCTGCGGAGCCCGCCCACCATCTGGAAGAGGACGTCGGCGACGGGGCCCTTGTAGGGCACCCGGCCCTCGATGCCCTCGGGCACCCACTTGGTCGGCGCGAGCTCGCCGTCCTGGAAGTAGCGATCGGCCGAGCCGTCCTGCATCGCGCTGAGCGAGCCCATGCCGCGGATCATCTTGAACCGCCGCCCCTCGGCCAGCACGCTCTCGCCCGGGCTCTCCTCGGTGCCGGCGAGCATCGAGCCCATCATGACGCTCATCGCCCCGGCGGCGAGCGCCTTGACGACGTCGCCCGAGTACTTGATGCCGCCGTCGGCGATGACCGGCACCCCCTCGGCGCCCTCGACCGCGTCCATGATCGCCGTGATCTGCGGGACGCCGATGCCGGTGACGACGCGCGTCGTGCAGATCGAGCCCGGCCCGATGCCGACCTTCACCGCGTCCACCCCGCGCCGCACCAGCGCGCGCGCGCCGTCGCGCGTCGCCACGTTGCCGCCGATGAGCTGCACGTCGGGGAACGCCTCGCGCAGCGCGTCGAGCGTCTGCAGCACGCCCTCGCTGTGGCCGTGGGCGCTGTCCACCACGATCACGTCCGCGCCCGCGTCGATGAGCGCGCGGGCCCGCACGACGTCCTTCGGCGTGCCGCCCACCGCCGCCGCCACCCGCAGCCGGCCGTGCTGGTCCTTGTTGGCGTTCGGGTGCTCGCGGCGCTTGAAGATGTCCTTGACGGTGATGAGCCCCTTCAGGACGCCCTGCTCGTCCACCACCGGGAGCTTCTCGATCCGGTGCCGCGCGAGGATCGCCTCCGCCTCCTCGAGCGTGGTGCCGACGGGCGCCGTGACGAGGTTGTCCTGCGTCATCGCCTCGGCGATCGGCTGCTCGAGGTTCCGCTCGAACTGCAGGTCACGCGTCGTCACGATCCCGACGAGGCGGCCCGCCCCGTCCACGATCGGCACGCCCGAGATCCGGAAGCGCCGCATCAGCGCCACGACCTCGCGCAGCGGGCGGTCGGGCCCCAGCGTGATCGGGTTGCGGATCATCCCGCTCTCGCTGCGCTTGACCCGGTCCACCTCGGCCGCCTGGCGGTCGACCGTCATGTTCTTGTGGATGACGCCGATGCCGCCGGCCCGGGCCATGGCGATGGCCATGTCGGCTTCGGTGACCGTGTCCATCGCGGCCGAGACGAGCGGAATGTTGAGCGGGATCGTGCGGGTGAACTGGGTGGCCGTCGAGACGTCGCGCGGGTGGACCGTCGAATGCCGCGGTACGAGCAGGACGTCGTCGAAGGTGAGCCCGACAGCCGGACGAATGACGCTCATGCGAAGTTCACGAAGCCGAAGGCGATATCACGCTCACGGCCGGGCTCGGACCGGCCGATATACCACGGCCCGCCGCGGCCCCGGGCGCGTGTCGCCCCGAGGTCGTGTTCGACGGGCCAGTGTGGAAGGGATCCATCCCCAAGGTTAGACCGGCGCGCCACTTAAATCAAGCCATCCCCTGCCCTCGGAACCTCGGCGGACACCGGACTCCGTGTGGGGTGACCAG
Organism: Gemmatimonadales bacterium; assembly: GCA_035760645.1. Taxonomy (GTDB): domain Bacteria; phylum Gemmatimonadota; class Gemmatimonadetes; order Gemmatimonadales; family GWC2-71-9; genus DASSTY01. The sequence continues at coordinate 10,876 of DASTSO010000142.1, read as the reverse complement.
CGGGGGACCGGCTCTCCGGACGCGGAGGCGGCCTGCGGCCGCCAACGGTCCTCCGAGCCGGTCCCCCGCTGGTCACTGCGCCCCGGTGGTGGTGAGGGGAGATCAGGTCGGTCTGGATGCTCGGCGCCAGAGCCAGTAGACGGGCAGTCCCAGTGCGACGATCACCAGGCCGAAGGCGCTGAACTTCCGCTGCACGGGGTCCACCAGGAGGTCGATCGCGATGAGGGCGACCGCGGCCATGTAGAGGGCCGGGAGCACCGGGTAGCCGAATGCCTTCACGGGGCGCGGGGCGTCGGGGCGGAGGCGGCGCAGGCGGAAGACCGTGAGCGTCGTGAGGAAATAGAAGAGCAGCGACGCGAAGATCACGTAGCTCAGCAGCTCGTTGTACGTCCCCGTGAGACAGAGGAGCGAGGCCCAGACCGCCTGCACCACGAGCGCGAAGGCCGGCGTACGGTAGGTCGGATGCAGCCGCGCGGCGCGCTCGAAGAAGAGGTCGTCCTTCGCCATCGCGTAGTAGACGCGCGGGCCCGCGAGGATGAGGCCGTTGTTGCAGCCGAAGGTGGAGATGAGGATCGCCACCGCCATCACCGCGGCGCCGATGCCGCCCAGCATCACCTCCATCGCGGCGGAACCGACCCGGTCCTCCGCCGCGTACTGGAGGCCGCGCGCCATGACGTCCGTCCCCTGCGGATCGCCGTGGAAGGGGAGCACGCTGAGATAGCTGAGGTTGGCGAGCAGGTACAGCACCGTCACCGTCATCGTGCCGACGGCGAGCGCGCGCGGGAGGTTCTTGTGCGGCTCGCGCACCTCGGCGGCGGCGAAGGTGACGTTGTTCCACGCGTCGCTCGAGAAGAGGCTGCCGACCATGGCGGCGCCGAGCACCGGGAGGATCGCCAGCGACCACGGGCCCGTGCCCCAGAAGTTGCCGAAGTTGGCCTGGGTGACGGCGGGCTGCCGGAAGAGCGTGAGGCCGAGGAGGATGAGGGCGGCGAGCGCGCCGACCTTCGCGACGGTGAACGTGGTCTGGATCGCCGCGCCGAGGCGCACGCCGCGGATGTTCGTCGCCGTGAGGAGGACGATCATGGCGATCGCCACGAGGCGCTGCACCGAGAGCCCCAGCTCGATCGGGCCGCCCGGCATGGTGAACGAGCCGAGCGAGAGGAAGACGTCCGGCGTCACGCTCGGCACGAGCACGCCGAGGAAGCGGGCGAAAGCGACGGCGACGGCGGCGATCGTGCCGGTCTGGATCACCGTGAAGAGGGTCCAGCCGAAGAGGAAGCCGGCGCCCGGGCTCAGCCCCTCCCGGAGGAAGACGTACTGGCCGCCGGCGTTCGGCATCATCGCCGCGAGCTCGCAGTAGGCGAGGGCGCCGATGACGGTCATGACGCCGGTGAGCAGCCAGGCGAGCATCAGGCCGCCCGGGCCCCAGGCGCCGAGCTGGCGGCTCATGTCGGCCGAGACGATGAAGATTCCCGAGCCGATCATCGTGCCGACGACCAGGCTGATCGCCGCGAAGGGGCCGATGCCACGGATGAACTGCTGCTCGGCAGGACGAGCGGCGCCGGGAGGCGCCTCGACAGTCGACGTCATGAGTGGGTCCGAATGGAGGGAGGGGTCGCCGGGCGCCGGAGCGCCCGGCGTTCAGCCGTGCTGCTGCTGTTGCTGCTCGCCCGGAACGGGCGGGACCGCCGGCGGCGCCACCGGCGGGAGCGTCGGCGACGGCGGCGAGGCCGTGGCCGACGGAGTCACCGCCGGCGTCCCTGACGGGGGCACGGCCGATGCGGCCGGCGTCTCGCCCTCGGTGGCGCGCACCGCCTCGTCCACGACCGCCTGGCCCGCCGCCGCGAGGCCCTTCATCACCTTGGCGGCGCTGTCCATGATGCCCATCGTGCCGCTGATCGCCTTCAGCGGGAGCCGGCCGGCGCGCATCGTGTCCTCGACCGTCTCGGTGAGCTTCGCGAAGATCCCGGTCGGCCGCTGCCGCTCGGCGTACTTGCTCTCGAGGAACTCGATGTAGTCGAGAATCTGGTACCCGCGCTCCTCGCTCAGCGTGTCGAGGGCGCGGATGATGCGCTGTTTGAGCAGATCGTTCATGGAGGCGCTCCGGGGCACGGGCCGGCCCGCCGCGGGCCGGGACTCACCCCGGGGAAGTTCGCTCGCGCGGCGCGGCGGCGCCACTCCCCCGGTGCGGGAGCGGCGCTCAGGCTTCGCTGACGAGCGAGGCGGAGCCGCCCGCCTCGGCCCCGGGCCGGCCCGGGCGCGGGCCCAGGAGCGCCTTGAGCGCGGGCGGGGCGAGGAAGGTGGAGACGATCACCATCAGGGTGACGGCCGAGAAGAGCCCCGCGTCGAGCACGCCGCTCGCGAGCCCCGTCTGGGCGAAGATGAGCCCCACCTCGCCCCGCGGCACCATGCCGACGCCGACGACGAGCTTGCGGCCCTTGAACCAGACCGGCGCGAATCCCGCGAGCACCTTCCCCACCACCGCCACCGCGACGAGCGCGACGCCGATGCCCAGCACGGCGGGGTTCGCGAAGGTGCGCACGTCCACCGCCGCCCCCACCGAGACGAAGAAGATCGGCACGAAGAAGTGCCCGAGCCGGGTGACACCCTGCTCGATGTCGTGCCGCTGCGCGGTGGGCGCGCAGAGGAGGCCCGCGGTGAAGGCGCCGATGATGAGCGCCGAGCCGACCTGGGCGGCGAGCACCGAGACGAGGAGCGCGAGCGCGAGCGCCATCGGGGCGAGCGAGGCCGGGTTCCCGAGCCGGGCCAGGAGCCCGAAGAGGGGCGGCACCACCACGCGCCCGACGAGGAGCGCGGCGGCGACGAAGCCGAAGGCGATCGCCGTCGTCGTCCCCACGCTCGCGAGCGTCACCTCGCCGCCGGCGACCATGCGGCTCACGATGGTGAGGATCACGAGCCCCACGATGTCGTCGAGCACCGCGGCGCCCAGGACCACCTGGCTCTCCGCGTCCTGCAGGCGGCCCAGGTCGGAGAGCACGCGGGCGGTGATGCCCACCGAGGTGGCCGTGAGCGCGGCGCCGACGACGATGGACGGGAGCCGCGGCAGCCCGAACGCCTCGCCGACGCCGAAGCCCATGAGGAACGGGAGCGCCACGCCCACGAGCGCCACGGTGGCGGCGGTGCCGCCGCTGCCGAGGAGGCGCTTGAGGTCGGTCTCGAGGCCGATCTCGAAGAGGAGGACGATCACACCAAGCTCGGCGAGGAGGCCGAGCCAGGGGGCGTCCGGGTGGACGAGGCCGAGGATCGAGGGGCCGAGCAGCACGCCGGCGAGGAGCTCGCCGAGCACCGCGGGCTGGCCCACCCGCTCGGCGAGCTCGCCGACGAGCTTGGCCCCGGCGAGGATCGCGGCGAGGGTGAGGAGGATCTGCGGGAGCGAGGCCCCCGCCTCGGGCGCCATCACTGGGCCGCCGCCTCGGCCGTCCGCAGCGAGACGAGCTCGAGCACCGGCGTCGGGAGGTAGCGCGTCTGCGCGGCGCGCAGGACGCCGCGCACGACCAGCTCCTGCAGCGGCTGCAGCGTGCGCACCTGCGGGAGCTGGTCGCGGCGCACCGAGACGTAGACGAAGCCCGCCTCGGGCAACGGCCCGCGCACCAGGAGGTACGGCTGGCCCTGCGGCAGCTCGGGCCGCAGCTGGTCCGCGGTCTGGAGCGAGATGTACTGCACCCGCCACTCCACGGTCTGGCCGACGAAGCGGTCGGGGTTGGCGCGCACCTCGGCCGCGGTGACACCGACGAGCGCCCCGCCCGCGGCGGCCTTGAGATCGCTCTCGCGCACCCACCCCTCGAGCTGCACCTTGACCCACTCGCCCGTCTGCCCGACCGTGCGGCCCGAAGCGCCGCGCTGGAGCGTGCCGAGCGTGCCGGCGCCCGGCGCGGCATAGATCGGGGCGTTCGCGGCGAGCTCGACGCGGTCGCCCGACGCGGACGCCGCGGACGCCGCGGCGGGGGCCGGCGGACTCGCCGCCGGGGCGGCGGACGCGGTGCTCTCGGCCGGCACCCCCGCGGGCTTCGCGGTCTGGGCCGGCTTGCCGCTCGCGGCTGCCGGTGTCGGCGCCGGCTTGGTCGGCGCCGGCTTGGCGGGGGCGGCGCTCCGCTGGATCCAGCCGGTGCGGCGCACCTGGATCCACCCGTTCTGCTCGGCGACGCGCCGCAGGAGCACGCCGTAGCGCAGGCGGCCCACGCCGGCACCGCCGGCGTTGGGCGCGGCGCGCAGGGTCTCGCCCGCGCGCACGTTGACGACCAGGTCGTATCCGTCGCGCGTGCTGGGCGACACCGCCGCGCTGCGCACCCAGCCCTGGAGCGTCACCTCGGTCCAGTCGCCGCGGGTCTGTCCCAGCGTGGGCGCAGCGCCGGCGGGCAGGTCGGCGAGCTGCACGCCGCCCGTGCTGCCGGGGTCGCGAAAGACCACCGCCTGCGCGCGGAGCGCGGCGGGCATCAGCGCCGGCACGACGAGCGCCGCCACGAGCGCGAGCCCGCCGCGCGCGAGCCGTCCGACGGGCCCGCAGCGTGCGGTGCGTGTGGCGAGCGGTCCGGCTGGTAGCCGGCGGGAGGCGGGACTAGATTGCGGCGCGGAAGTCACAGTGGGGCATTGTAGACCGCGCGGAGAGCCATGTCAAACGCAGCGTCACACGCCGCGGCAGCCGCCGCGAAGTCGCGCCGGCCGGTCGTGCTCGTCGTGCTCGACGGGTGGGGATACCGCGAGGCGCGCGAGGGGAACGCCATCGAGCTCGGGCGCACGCCCGTCTGGCACAAGCTGTGGGAGAGCTCGCCCCGCACCCTGCTCGAGGCGAGCGGGCTCGCCGTCGGCCTGCCCGAGGGGCAGATGGGCAACAGCGAGGTCGGCCACCTCAACCTCGGCGCGGGCCGGGTGGTGCCGCAGGACCTGGTGCGCATCTCGACGGCGATCCGCGACGGCGGCTTCTTCCAGCTCGAGCCGCTCGTGGAGCTCTGCCGCCGCGTGAAGGCGACCGGCGGCACGCTGCACCTGATCGGCCTCCTCGGCCCCGGCGGCGTCCACGCGATCGACCAGCACCTCCTCGCCGCCATCGAGCTCGGCGTGCGGCACGACGTGCCGCGCATCGCCGTGCACGGCTTCCTCGACGGCCGCGACGCCTCGCCCACCCTGGGCGCGGGGGTGGTGCAGACGCTCCTGCAGGACATGCACGCCATCGCCGGCGAGCGCGCGGTGCTCGCCACGCTCACCGGCCGCTACTTCGCGATGGACCGCGACAAACGCTGGGACCGGACGCGGAAGGCGTACGACGCGATGGTCTACGGGGCGGGCGAGCCGATCACCGACCCGGTGCGCGCGATCCAGCAGCACTACGAGCGCAACGAGACCGACGAGTTCATGCCGCCGATGGTCGTCGTCGGCGCCGACGGCCGGCCGGTCGCCACGATGCGCGACGGCGACGGGGTCTTCTGCTTCAACTATCGCAGCGACCGGATGCGGCAGATCGTCGCCGCGCTCATGCTCCCCGACTTCCAGGGGTTCGACGTCGCGGACCGGCCGCGGCTCGCGATGGTCACGATGACGCAGTACGACCAGACCTTCCCGATCCCGCAGGCGTTCCCGCCGTTCAGCATGGCGCGGATCGTGGCCGAGGTGCTGGCGGCGGAGGGGCGGACCCAGCTCCGGACGGCGGAGACGGAGAAGTACCCGCACGTGACCTACTTCTTCAACGGCGGCTACGAGACGCCGTACGCCGGCGAGGAGCGTTGCCTCGTGCCGTCGAACAAGGCGGTGCCGACCTACGACCTGGCGCCCGAGATGAGCGCCGCGGGGATCACCGACGTGCTCTGCCGCGCGATCGAGCAGCGGAGCCACGACTTCATGCTCTGCAACTTCGCGAATGCCGACATGGTGGGGCACACCGGCGTGGTGCCCTCGATCATCACCGCGGTCGAGACGGTGGACCGCTGCCTCGCGCGCATCCTGACGAGCGCCGAGCAGGCGGGGGCCGCCGTGCTCATCACCGCCGACCACGGCAACTGCGAGCAGATGATCGACCCCGTCACCGGCGGCCCGCACACGGCGCACACGACGAACCCCGTGCCGTTCGTCGCCGTGCGCGCCGAGGCCGAGCGGCTGCGCGCGGGCGGCGCACTCTGCGACGTCGGCCCGACCGTGCTGCGGCTCCTCGGCATCGAGCCGCCGCCCGAGATGACCGGGCGCGACCTGCGCGACCTGCACCCGCTCACGGCCCGCTGAGGGCCGTTCCCGAGCCTTTCGTCCCCCACTCGTTCCCCACTCGATGCGACGCTCTCTCTCCCTCGCCGTCCTCGCCGCGGCCGCGCTCCTCGCCCTGCCGCGCCCGGGCCGGGCCCAGGTCGGCTACCCGCCCGCCCACTCGCCGTTCCGCGACCTCGCCAAGGGCCACACGGTGACGCCGCTCGTGGGGCAGCTCTTCGGCGGCGGCGGCCGGTTCAAGATCGGGCCGCACGACGGCCTGACCTACGGGCTGCGCTACGACGTGCGCGTCAGCAACCCGCTGAGCTTCAGCTTCATGGCGGCGCGGGCGCAGACGGAGCGCTTCATCCAGAACCCGTTCGTGAAGCTGGCGAACCGCACCAGCGGCCCGGTGGACCAGCCGCTCACGCTCCTCGAGGCGGGGCTGCAGTTCTCGCTCACGGGGCAGAAGAGCTGGAACCGCCTGGCACCCTACGTCGGCCTCGGCGCCGGCGGCGCGTTCAGCAAGAGCGTGCCGGCGGACACGAGCCGCTACGCGTTCGGCAACAAGATCTATCTCCACCCGCGCACCGGCCTGCGGTTCTTCCTGACGCCGGCGGTCCACCTGCGCGCCGAGGCGGGGCTGCCGCTCTGGAAGCTGAGCTATCCGACGACGTTCCAGCAGGAGCCGGTCGAGGAGCCGGGCACGCCCGACCAGCCGAACGCGCTCCTGCCACTGGGCGAAAAGACGTCGCAGTGGACCGCGAGCCCCTGGCTCCAGGTGGGACTCGGCTACACCTTCCGCTTCTGAGGGGGCCACGGCGATGACGGCCCCGTCCCCGGTCCCCGCCCCCGACGCCGCCGCGCTCACCGCGCTCCTGCGCGACGCGCGGCGCATCGCGGTCGTCGGGCTGAGCGACGACCCGGCCAAGCCGAGCCACTACGTCAGCGCCTACATGCAGCGGGCGGGCTACACGATCCTCCCCGTCAATCCCACCCTCGCCGGGCGCGAGGTGCTGGGCGAGCGGGTGTGGCCCGACCTGCCGGCGGCCGCCGCCGCGGCGGGGCCGATCGACATCGTGAACGTCTTTCGCCGCTCCGAGGCGGTCCCCGCGCTGGTCGACGACTGTGTGCGCGTCGCGCCCAGACTCGTCTGGATGCAGCAGGGCATCCGGCACGAGGGCGCCGCGCGGCGGCTCGCCGAGGCCGGCATCGCCGTCGTCATGGACCGCTGCCTCATGGTCGATCACCGCCTCCTCCTCGGGAGATGAACCGGATGCGCCTTCGGACGAGCGTCCTCGGACTGACGCTGGCCGCGCTCGCGGCCACCGCCCTCCAGCCGTCGCCCGCCGCCGCCCAGCGCCGCGGCGACCAGCCGCGGCTCGTCTTCACGGTCATGCCGGGCTTCGTCTTCGGGAACGACCTCTGGCAGGTCCCGAACCAGCCGGTCCTCAACCGCTTCAACGAGCTCGACACCTTCGCCATCCGGCGCGACATCGGCTCCACCCTGGGCGTCGTCTTCTCGGGCGCGTACTACCCGGGCGACCACGTCGGCTTCGTGGGCGAGGCGCAGCTCGTGGGGGTGGGCTTCGACGACGGCTGCCGCCTCGTGCACTCGACCGGCGATCCGAAGAACATCTCGCTCTGCAACACCCTCGACACGCAGTCCGAGGCGGCGACCGCGGTCGCCCTGAGCGGCGGCGTGATCCTGCGGACGGCGAGCCGGCGCGTCGTCTCGCCCTACGGCCGGCTCCAGCTCGGGCTCACGCTCAGCAACCAGAGCTCGAAGCGCGTCATCAGCAGCGACAACAGCGGGGCCGAGCCGGTCCTGGTCACGATCTATCCCGACGAGCACAACACGCGGCTCCTCCCCTCCGCCGCCATCGGCCTCGGCTTCACCGCCGCGCTGGGCCCGGGCTACCAGCTGCGCTGGGAGGCGCGCGACAACATGATCGCAATGAACACCATCACCGGCCCCACCGCACGGGACGGCCAGTCGCCGCCGACGAAGATGACGGTGAAGCACCTGCCCGCGATCTTCATCGGGCTCGACGTGGTGCTCGAGCGCCGGCGCGGGCGACGCTACTAGCGCGCCCGATGGCCACCCGTCTCATGGCGATCGTCGGCTCGCCCGGCGCCGGCAAGACCACGCTGCGCGAGGCGCTGGCGAGCGAGTTCCGGCGGCGCGGGCTGCGCGTCGCGCTGCTCGATCCGCCGCCGGACGCCGCCGGCGGGCCGGCCGTCCTCGCCCGCACGCGGCGGCTCGCCTCCGACAGCGATCTCGTGCTCGCCGAAGGGCCGGCGGACCCGGGCGTGCCGCGCATCGAGGTGCACCGGCGCGCGACCGGCACCCCGCTGTACGACGCGGCGGCGGCCGACGCGGACGACTGGGTCGCGCTCGTCACCGACGACCGCGCGCTCGAGGCGCGCTGCCGCGTCTTCCGCATCCACGACACGATGTGGCTGCAGCTCCTCGCCAACCTCGTCTGGGACCGCGCCAAGATGGTGGTGGGGTGACGACGGCGCGCGAGGCGGCCCGCGCCATCCTCGCCGAGGTCGCCCGCCAGCCCGCGCTCCGCGTCCCGCTCGACGCCGCCCTGGGCTCCGTGCTCGCGGAGTCCGTCGCCAGCCCGCTCGACGTTCCGCCCTGGACCAACAGCAGCATGGACGGCTTCGCGGCGCGCGCCGCCGACGTGCGCGGCGCGAGTGCCGCGCGGCCGGTGCGGCTGCGGGTTGTCGAGACGATCGCCGCGGGCCGCTTCCCCGCCCGCGCGATCGGCCCGGGCGAGTGCGCGCGCGTCTTCACGGGCGCGCCCGTGCCGGCGGGCGCCGATACGGTGGTGCGGCAGGAGGACACGGCGGCGCCGGACGAGCCGGGCCGGGGCGACCCGGGGGACGGCGAGGCCGTGCTCGTTCTCGACGATCGCGACGCCGGCGCCAACCTGCGCCGCGCGGGCGAGGACGTGCGCCGGGGCGACCTGGTGCTCGCCGCGGGCACGCCGCTCGGCGCCGCGCACCTCGGCGTCCTCGCCTCGCTCGCCGTCGCGCACCCGCTCGTCTACCGGCGGCCGCGCGTCGGCATCCTCGCGAGCGGCGACGAGCTGGTGGACCTCGACCAGCCCGACGCGATCCTCGCGGGCCGGCGCGTGGCGAGCAGCAACACGCACACGCTGCGCGCCCTGGTCGCGCTCGCCGGCGGCGAGCCGGTGGACCTCGGCATCGCGCGGGACACGCCCGCGAGTCTCCGCGCGCACCTCGAGCGCGGGCGCGACTGCGATCTCCTGGTGCTCAACGCCGGCCTGAGCGTCGGCGCGCACGACCACGTGCGGCCGACGATCGCCGCGATGGGCGGCGAGCTGCGGTTCTGGCGGGTGCGAATGCGGCCGGGGGCGCCGGTGGGGTTCGGGCTCCTCGAGGGGCGGCCGTGGATCGGGCTGCCGGGCAACCCGGTGAGCACGATGGTCACCTTCGAGCTCTTCGTGCGCCCGGCGATCCGGCGCATGGCGGGCCACGCGCTCCCCTTCCGCCGCGCGGTGCCGGTGCGCACCGCCGAGCCGATCACGCTGGGGCCGCGGCTGCAGCACTTCCTGCGCGTCACGCTCGAGGCCCCGGCCCGGCCGGGCGAGCCGCCGACGGCGCGCCTCACCGGCGCGCAGGGCTCGGGCATCCTCACCTCGATGGCGCGGGCCGACGCGCTCCTCGTCGTGCCCGAGGGGCAGCACGAGACGCCGGCCGGCGCCGTGCTCCCGGCGATCGTGCTCGACGATCCGCGCCACCAGGCGGAGCCGCCGTTCGACTAGTCCGTCCGCGACAGTTTCGCGGCAGCATCGCCCCGCTTGCCGGGGCCGGTACGTCCCGGTACATATCCGTACGTCGTAACGCCGTACTCGCCCGGCGCACTCCTTCCCGTTGCCGGGCCGCAGGTCCGTACTCCTCTCTCGTTCCACACTCCGAAACGGCACCCCGGCCGCGAGGCCGGTCCGCAAAGCCAGGGATCTCGTCCGTTGGCCCGCACAGGCGTCGTCGTGCCTGCGCCGGGAGACGCGCCACGAGACCGCCCAGCCGCCGAAGAGAGCGCTGCCGGCATCCCCGCCGGTGACCTCCTTCTCGGGAGTCCTGCCATGAAGCGCTTGTCCACCGCAGCCCTGGCCACCCTGGCCGCCTTCGGTCTCGCCGCCTGCTCGTCGAGCGAGGGGCCGACCGCCCCGTCGATGGCCGCGGCCGCGAAGTCCACGGCAGCCATCCCCACCACCGCCGATGCCAGCGTCGCCGGGCAGTACATGGTGCTCTTCCGCGGCAACGCCATCCCCGCCGACTTCGAGGCGCAGGTGAAGGGCGCCGGCGGCAAGGTGATCTACGCGAACGGCAACGCCGGCTTCGCGTTCGTGTCCGGCCTCCCCGCCGAGACCGCGACCAAGATCGGCGGCATGAGCAGCGTCGCCGAGGTGCGCCAGGACGCGGCCCTCGAGCTCAACACCCCGCGGGCCGCGGTCGAGGCCGACCTGACCGACATCGGGACCAGCCAGGCCAATCCGGCGACCGCAGGGCGCTACAACTTCCAGTGGAACATGCGCCTCATCGGCGCCGACAAGGCGTGGGCCGCCGGCAAGCTCGGGTCGCCCGACGTGACGGTGGCGATCCTCGACACCGGCATCGACTACGACGCGCCGGACCTCAACGGGCTCGT
>DASTSO010000141.1:0-75135 GCA_035760645.1 Gemmatimonadales bacterium | reverse complement strand
TCCGCCTGGTGCTTCCGTGAGCGACCTCGTGAGCGACGCCGTGGCCGCGCCCGCCGGGCGCTTCTTCCTGCCGGGACCCACCGAGGTCCGGCCCGCGGTGCTGGCCGCGATGCTGCGGCCGATGATGCCGCATCGCGGCCGCGCCTTCGAGGCGCTGTTCGAGCGGCTGCAGGCCGGACTGCGGGCCGTCTTCCGCACCACCCGCCCCGTGCTCGTGAGCACCTCGTCCGCCACGGGACTCATGGAGGCGGCGGTGCGCTGCGCGCCCGCGGGCCCGGTGCTCGCCCTCGTGAACGGCGCCTTCGCCGAGCGCTTCGCGCAGCTCGCGCGCGCCTGTGATCGGGAGACGGACGTGCTCGAGACGCCCTGGGGCGCGGCCCCCGATCTCGACGCCGTCGCGCGGCGGCTCGCTGCCCGGCGCTACGCGGCGGTGACGGTGGTCCACTCGGAGACCTCGACCGGCGTGCTGACCGACGTGCGCGCCGTGACCGCCCTCGCCCGCCACCACGGCGCGCGCTGCCTCGTGGACAGCGTGACCGGCATCGCCGGCGCGCCGCTCGAGTTCGACGCGTGGGAGCTGGACTTCGCGCTCACCGGCTCCCAGAAGGCGCTCGCGCTCCCGCCGGGCCTCGCCTTCGCCGCCGCCTCGGCCGACTTCATGGACGCGGTGCGCCGGGACGCGCCGGCCGGACGGGGGCTCTACTTCGACCTGGTGGAGATGGAGGCCTTCGCCGCGCGGCACCAGACGCCCAACACGCCGGCCCTGCCGCTGCTCTACGCCCTCGAGGCGCAGCTCGCGGCGATCGCCGCCGAGGGGATCGAGGCCCGCTGGCGCCGCCACGCGGCGATGGCCGAGACGGTGGTCCGCTGGGTCGAGACGGCGGGCGGCCCGCGCGCGGGCCTGGGCATCCTGGCGCCGCCCGGCGCGCGCTCGCCCACGGTCACCGCGCTCACGCTGCCGCCGACGCTCACGGGCGACGCCGTCGTCGCGGCCATGGCCGAGCGGGGCTACACGATCGGCAACGGCTACGGGAAGCTGAAGGGCGCGTCCGTGCGGATCGGGCACATGGGCGACCACACCGTCGCCGGACTCGCCGGCTGCCTCGACGCCCTGGCGGACGTCCTGCCCAGCTCGCCGCCCGCGGGGTAGCTTTCGCTCGTGCCCCTCGACCCGTCGGCGACAGGATGATCCCCGGGCTGCTCCTGGCCCTGCAGGCCGTGGCCGCGGCCCCGCCACGCGGCCCGGGCGACTCGCTCACTCTCGCCCAGGCGCTCGAGCGCGCGCGAAGGTCACGGCCGCAGGTCGCGGCCGCGGCCGCCGGCGTCACCGAGGCGCGGGCGGCGCTCCGCGCGGCGGGGGCGATCCCCAATCCCACCGTCTCCTACAGCCGCACCGAAGACACACCCCGCAACCATTTGCTGGTGGACCAGTCGCTCGACTGGCTCCTGCGCCGCGGGGCCGACCGCGGCGCGGCGCGCGCGGGCATCGCGCGGGCCCGCGCCGATTCGGCCGGGGCGATCGCCGGACTGCTGCGCGACGTGCGCGCCGGCTTCTATCGCGCGCGCGCCGCGCGGATGGCCGAGGCGCTCGTCGGCGCGCAGGCCGCGCTCGCCGACTCGGTCGCCCGCATCGCGGCGGCGCGGCTGCGGGCGGGGGACATCTCGCTGCTCGAGCAGGAGCAGGCGGCGCAGGAGGCGGCGCGCGCGCGGCAGGCGGCCTCGAGCGCGCGCGAGGCGGCGCGGGTCGCGGCAGCCGGGCTCGCGCGGCTCGTCGCGTGGCCGGGCCCGCCGCCGGCGCCCGCCGGGCCGCTCGACGCGGGACTCGACGCGCTTCCCGACACCACGCTCGACGTCGAGGGTATCCCGGCGCTGCGGAGCGCCGTCGCCGATTCGGCCGCGGCGGCGGCACAGGTGCGGAGCGCGAGCCGCGCGCGCATCCCCTTCCCGTCGCTGCAGGCCGGCGCCGACTGGGGCGACCCGACCGAGACCGGCGCGCTCTCGGTCGTCGGCATCGCGGTCCCGCTGCCGCTCTGGAGCCGGGGCGGGGGACCGGTCGCGGCGGCGCGCGCGCGGGCCGCGCAGACGGCCGCGCTCGCGCGCGAGGCGCGGCTCGAGGCCGTGCGCGCCGTGCGCGAGGCGCGGATCCACCTCGAGGAGACCGCGCTCCGCGCGCGCCTCGCGCGCGACTCGCTCCTGCCCGCGGCCGCCGTCCTGCGCGCCCGGGCGGTGCGCGCCTACCAGGCCGGCGAGACCGGCATCCTCCCCGTGATCGACGCCCTGCGCGGCGAGCGCGACGTCTCACTCGCCGCGCTCCAGGACCAGCTCGCCTTCCAGGAGGCCCTCGCCGAGTGGTATGCCCTGACGGGACGGTCCGAGTGAGCCGCGCCGGTCCGCGCCGCGCCGCGCTGCTCCTCGGCGCCTGCCTCGCGCTCGCGGCCTGCGGCTCGCACGCGGGCGACGAGGACGCGGGCGCCGCGGGCGCCGCGGGCGCCGACCGGGCCCGCGTCCCGGTCGGCCTCGCGACCATCGCGCGCGACTCGCTCGTCGAGACGCTCGCGCTCACCGGCCGGCTCGCCGCGCGGCCCGGCGGCGCGGCCGACCTCACCGCGCCGGCCGCCGGCGTGGTGCGCGAGGTGCGCGTGCAGATCGGCGACCGCGTGGGGCGGGGCGAGGTCGTCGCGCTTCTCGACGTCCCCGAGCTCGCGGCCGACGCGCAGCAGAAGACGGCGGCCGCGGCGCAGGCCGCGCGCGAGGCGGCGCGGCAGCAGCGGCTCCTCGCCGACGGCATCACCTCCGCGCGCCAGGCGGAGGAGGCTGAGGCGAACGCCCGGCAGGCGCGCGCCGCCGCCGCGGCGGCGCGCGACCTCCTCGCCCGCACGCGGATGGCGAGCCCGATCGCGGGCCGGGTGCAGGCCGTGGCGGTGCAGCGGGGCGAGCGGGTGGACGCCGGCACGCGCGTCGCGCGCGTGGTGGCGCCCGACACGCTCGACCTCGTGGTGCCGGTGCCGGCCGCCGATCTCGCGCGCCTCCGCGTGGGCGAGCGGGCGGAAGTGCGCCAGGAAGGCGACACGCTGCCCGCGCGCGCCTGGGTCGCGGCGATCGCGCCGGGGGTGGACTCGCTCACCAACGCGGGGCAGGCGGTCCTCCGCGTGCCGAACCCCGGCGGCCGGCTGCACCCGGGTGCGGGTGCCGTGGCCCGCGTGCGGCTCGGCGTCGTCCGCGAGGCGCTCGTCGTCCCCGACAGCGCGCTCGTCCTCGCGGGCGACAGCAGCGTCGTCTTCGTCGTCGGCCCCGACTCGGTGGCTCACCAGCGCGCGGTGACGCGCGGCGTGCGGGCCGAGGGCCGCACCCAGGTCACCGGCGACCTCCGGGCGGGCGAGCGCGTCGTCACCACCGGAGCGTTCGGGCTGCAGGACGGGATGCACGTCGTGCCGCAGTCGACACCGGCACCGCAGCGGGCGCCGACCGCCGCCGGGTCGGAGCGCGTCGAGTGACGATCGCGGGCGCGGTCCTGCGGCACCGGGCCGCGGTGTACCTCGCGGTCGCGCTCCTCACGCTGGGCGGGCTCTGGGCTCTCTTCACGCTGCCGGCGGGGATCTATCCGGAGGTCACCTACCCGCGCATCGCGGTCATCGCGCGCGGGGGGACGTTCGAGGCGGAGGAGATGACGGTCGCCGTGACGCGCCCGCTCGAGCAGGCGCTGAGCGGCGTGCTCGGACTCCGCCGCATCCGCGCCCGCACCGTGCGCGGCTCGACCGAGCTGAGTCTCGACTTCCGGCCCGGTGCCGACATGCAGTTCGCGCTCTCCCAGGTGCAGGGACGCCTGGCCGCGCTGCAGCCGTCGCTGCCGCCAGGCCTCGAGCTGACCGCCGAGCGGCTCACGCCGTCGGTGTTCCCGATACTGCAGTACGAGCTCACGGGGGCCGATCCGCTCGTGCTGCGCGACCTCGCGGAGTTCACCGTCCGGCCCCGGCTCGCCGGGCTCCCCGACGTCGGCGAGGTCGAGGTGCAGGGCGGGCGGGTGCGCGAGATCAGCGTCCAGCTCGACCCCGCGCGGCTCGTCTCGAACGGCGTGAGCGTCGACCAGGTGGCCCAGGCGATCCAGACGAGCGACCGGGCGGAGGCGGCGGGCCGGGTGGACCGCGACTACCGCCAGTACGCGGTCGTCGTCTCCGGACTCACCAACTCCCCCGAGGCCGTGGGCCGCGTGGTCGTGACGACCGCGGGCGGCCGCCCGGTGCGCGTCGCCGACCTGGGGACGGTGGGCTACGGGGCGGAGGATCTCTTTCAGATCATCGCCGGCAACGGCCGGCCCGCCGCGCTCGTCAACGTCTCGCGCCAGCCGAACGGCAACACCCTCCAGCTCCAGGCCGCGGTGCGGGCGGCGATGGACTCGATCCGCCCGCTCCTGCCCGCCGCGGTGCGGCTCCAGGTGGTCTACGACCAGGCGGCGCTCGTGCGCGAGTCGATGCGGAGCGTGCGCGACGCGATGCTCCTGGGCGGGGCGCTCGCCGTGATCGTCCTCCTGCTCTTCCTCGGCGAGTGGCGCACGACCTTCGCCGCGGCGCTCTCGCTGCCGCTCACCGTCGCCATCACCTTCCTCGGCCTCGCGCTCGCCGGCGATTCGCTCAACCTGATGAGCCTGGGCGGGCTCGCCGTCGCGATCGGCATCATCATCGACGACGCGGTGGTGGTGGTCGAGAACATCGAGCGCCGGCTCGCGCTGCACCCGGCGGAGCCGCCGGCGGCGGTGATCCGCCGCGGCACCGACGAGATCTTCGGCCCCGTGGCGGGCTCGACGCTCACGACCGTGGTGGTCTTCGCGCCGCTCGGGCTGCTCACGGGCGTCGTGGGCGAGTTCTTCCGCTCCTTCGCCGTGGCGCTCGCCGTCGCGGTGCTGCTGTCGCTCGGGCTCGCGATGACGGTGATCCCCTCGCTCGTCGCGCAGTGGGCGGCTCGCGAGCCGGGGCGCGGCGAGTCCGGCCGCGACGCCGGTGTGGCTCGGGCCGGGCGCGGGGTGCCGATCCCGCGACTTCCGCTCGCGGGGCTCGAGCGGCGCTACGGGCAGGCGATCGGCTGGATGCTCGCGCACCGCGCCGTCGCGTTCGGCGCGGCGGCGGTGCTCCTGCTCGCCGCCTTCGGGCTCGGCCGCGTCATGGGCACCGGCTTCCTCCCCGAGATGGACGAGGGCGGCTTCATCCTCGATTATCGGGCGCCCTCGGGCGGCGCCCTCGCCGAGACCGACCGGCAGGTGAAGGTGATCGAGCAGATCCTGCGCGCGGATCCCGACGTCCGGGCCTTCACCCGCCGCACCGGGAGCGAGCTGGGCTTTGCCGCCACCGCGCCGACCACCGGCGACTTCACCGTGCTCCTGCAACCGCGCGACCGGCGGCACGCCTCGGTGTACGAGGTGATGGACCGGGTGCGCGAGGCCGCGGAGACGCGCGCCCCCGCGGTCGAGGTGGAGTTCGTCCAGCTCATGCAGGACGTGATCGGCGACCTCGCCGGGGCGCCCGAGCCGGTGGAGCTCAAGCTCTTCAGCCGCGACCACGCCGCGGCGCAGCGCGCCGCGCGGGCGGTGGCGCAGGCGATCGAGCCGACGCCCGGCCTGGTGGACCTCTTCGACGGCGTGCAGGGCCCGAACCCCGAGCTGCGGATCGAGCTCGATCCGGTGCGCGTCGCGCGCCTCGGGCTCACGACGGAAGCGGTGGGCGCGCAGGCGCGCGCGGCGCTCTTCGGGGCCGACGCGGGGACGGCGCGGGAGGCGGACCGGCTCGTGCCGATCCGCGTGCGGCTCCCCGACAGCGTGCGCTTTCGGCCCGATGTGGTCGGCCGGGTGCCGATCGTCGGCCCCGCGGGGTGGCTCCCGCTCGGCGCCGTGGGTAGCGTCCAGGACACCGGCGGCGCGAGCGAGCTGCTGCGCGAGAACCTGCGGCCCTACATCGCGGTCACGGCGCGCACGAGCGGCCGGAGTCTCGGCAGCGTGATGGCCGACGTGCGCCGCGCCGTGGCGCGGCTCGCGCTCCCGGCGGGTGTGACGCTCGAGATCGGCGGCCAGTACGCGAGCCAGCAGGCGGCGTTCCGCGAGCTCCTCGGCGTGCTCGCCCTCGCCGTGGGGGCGGTGCTCCTCGTCCTGGTCGCGCAGTTCGGCGGCTTCCGTGGCCCGCTCGCCATCGTGCTCGCCGTCCCGCTCGGCCTCACCGGCGCGCTGCTGCTCCTCGCCCTGCTGGGCGTGGCGTTCAACGTGTCGAGCTTCATGGGCGTGATCCTGCTCGTCGGGCTGATCGTGAAGAACGGCATCCTCCTCCTCGACGCCGCGCACCACGCCTCGGACGCGGGCGAGGGAACCGCCGCAGCACTGGCGCACGCGGGGCGGGTGCGGCTCCGGCCGATTCTGATGACGACGGTCTGCACCCTCGCGGGACTCGTCCCACTCGCGCTCGGCCTCGGCGCCGGCGCGGAGCTGCAGCGGCCGCTCGCCCTCGCCGTGATCGGCGGGCTCGTGGTCTCGACGCTGGTCACGCTGTTGATCGTTCCGGTGCTCCTGGAGGCGTTCGGCGCCCTCGGGCACCGGCGCGCGCGGCTCGCTGCGCGCGTGGGCAGGCAGGAGGTGGCGTATGACCGGAACGGTTGAGCAGCGGCTCGGGGTACTGTCGACGCGGGGGCCGTCGCGCACCGTCATGCTCGCGATGACTGCGCGGGTGATGCTCGCCGTCCCCGCCGGCGCAGCCCCGCTCGCGGCGCAGGCTCCCGCGCCGTCCGGCACGACCTACCACGTCGCCCGCCGCATTTCCGTCGGCGGCGACGGGTTCTGGGACTATCTCACCTGGGGCGCGCCGCGCGGTCGGCTCTTCCTGAGCCACGGGACCGAGGTGGCCGTGGTGGGCCTGGCGAGCGGCACGGTGGTGAGGAAGATCCCGGACACGCCGGGGGTGCACGGGATCGCGCTCGCACCGGAGCTCGACCGCGGCTTCGTGAGCGACGGGCGGGACGGGACGGTGACGATCTTCGACCTGCAGACGCTCGCCCCGCTCCAGCGCGTGCAGGCGACGGGCCGGAACCCCGACGCGATCCTCTACGAGCCGGTCTCGTGGCGGGTCTTCACCTTCAACGGCGGGAGCGGCACCGCGACGGCGCTCGACGGCACGACCGGCACGACCGGCACGACCGGCACGACCGGCACGGTGCTCGGCACGCTCGCCTTGGGCGGCAAGCCCGAGTTCGCGGTGGCGGACGGCCCGGGCGGCGTCTTCGTCAACCTCGAGGACCGGGGCGAGATCGCCGGCTTCGACTCGACCGCGGGACTCGCCTTCGCCTCGAACGGCGAGGGAACGCTCACCGTGGTGCGCGAGGCGACGCCCGACAGCTTCCGCGTGGTCGCGACCGTACCGACGCGGCGCGGCGCGCGCACCCTGGCGATCGACCCCGCGACGCACCGGGTCTTCACCGCGACGGCCGCCTTCGGTCCGGCGCCGACCCCGACCGCCGCGCGCCCGCGCCCCCGCCCGAGCGTCGTGCCGGGATCGTTCACCCTGCTCGTGCTCGAGCCCTAGGTGTCGCCGATGCCGCCCGCGGCGCTCCGGGTGCGCGACGCGGCGCCGGCCGACGCGCCGAGGATCGCCGAGCTCGTGGGGCAGCTCGGCTATCCGTCGGCGCCCGCGGAGATCGTCGCGCGCCTCGCGGCGCTCCGCGCGACGGGCGCTCGCGCCCTCGTGGCGGAGACGGAGGCCGGTGTGTGCGGCCTCGTGACGCTGCACTGGACCACCGTGCTGCACCGGCCGCAGCCCGACGCGCGGATCGGCTCGCTCGTGGTGCTGGACGGGAGTCGCGGCGCGGGCGTCGGGCGCGCGCTCGTCGAGGCGGTCGAGCGGATCGTGCGCGAGTGCGGCGGATGCCGCCTCGAGGTGACGAGCGGCCTCCAGCGCGCGGCGGCGCACGCCTTCTACGAGCACGTCGGCTACGTGCACACCAGCCGCCGCTTCCTCAAGGAGTGGCCCGGCGGGTCGTCCTCCGGCGGGCGACCGGTGTAGGTTACCTCCGCCGTCGGTCCCCCCGTCACACCCGCTCGCCACCCTCGAGGAGGAACGCAATGCCGCTGCCGGCCTCTCGGCTCGGACTCGTGCTCACGCTCGGCGCTCTCGGCGCCGCGGCCCTCGCGCCCGCCCCGCTGCACGCCCAGGCGAAGCCCGCGCCGAAATCCGCCGCGAAGGCCGCCGCGAAGGCCGCCGCGAAGGCCGCGGCACGGGTGGCGGGGCCGATCAGCCCCGCCACCCGTGCCGCGGCGGCGAAGCTCGTCGCGGCGGCCCTCGCCGATACGACGGGGTTCGCGCGGCTCGGCTATGTCACCGACACCTTCGGGCCGCGACTCAGCGGCTCGGCCGGTCTCGAGCGCGCCATCGACTGGGCGCTCGCCGAGATGAAGCGCGACGGATTCGAGCGCGTGCGCGGCGAGCAGGTGATGGTGCCGCACTGGGTGCGCGGCGTCGAGCGGGCGACCCTCCTCTCGCCGCGCGAGACGCCGCTCCACATCCTGGGGCTCGGCGGCACCGTGGGGACGCCGCCGGGCGGGATCACGGCGCCGGTGCTCGTCGTCTCGAGCTTCGACGAGCTCAAGGCGAAGGCGGCGCAGGCGCGCGGGAAGATCGTGGTGTGGGACGCGCCCTTCACGAGCTACGGCGAGACCGGGCTCTACCGGCGGATCGGCGCGATCGAGGCGGCCAAGGCGGGCGCCGTGGCGTCGCTCGTGCGGTCGATCACCCCGCACTCGCTCCAGACGCCGCACACCGGCAGCATGCGCTACGACTCGACGGTCACGCGCATCCCGGCCGCGGCGCTCACGGTGGAGGACGCCGGGCTGCTCCACCGGATGCAGGACCGCGGCGACAGCGTCGTCGTCCGGCTCGAGCTCGCCGACACGACGCTGCCCGACGTGCCGTCGCGCAACGTGGTGGCCGAGCTGCGCGGCTCGGAGCGGCCCGACGAGGTGGTCGTGGTGAGCGGGCACTTCGACTCGTGGGACGTCGGCACCGGCGCGATGGACGACGCGGGCGGGAGCGTCGCGGCGTGGCAGGCGGTGAAGCTGATGAAGCAGCTCGGGCTCAAGCCGAAGCGGACGATCCGCGTCGTGCTCTGGACCAACGAGGAGAACGGCACCCGCGGCGGGCTGGGGTACCGCGACCAGCACCGGGCGGAGCTCGAGAAGCACGCCGTCGCGATCGAGTCGGACAACGGCGTCTTCCGCCCGCTGGGCTTCCGCTTCCAGGGCACCCCGGAGGCGCTCGCCACGATGAAGCAGTTGGCCACGCTGCTCGACACCATCCAGGCCGGCCGGATGGAGCCGGGCCCGGGCGAGGCCGACGTCGGCCCCATGCTCGCCCTCGGCGTCCCGGGACTCGCGCTCGACGTGGACGGGGAGCGCTACTTCTGGTATCACCACACCGCGGCCGACATGATCACTGTCCTCGACCGCGACGAGTTCAACCGCTGCGTGGCGGCGATGGCGGTGATCGCCTATGCGGTCTCCGAGCTGCCGGAGCTGCTGCCGCGGGCGATGCTGGGCGCGGGAAGGTAGGGCGCGTTACGCCGACCGCCGCCGGATCGGCCCCACGAGGTCGAGCAGTTCGGCCGGGATCCGCTGCGCGTCGTGCGCGACGAGGGGGCGCAGATCGCCGACGTCGAGCGCGGCGCGCTGGGCCTCGGTGGCCTGCCGCAGGAGCGCGGTGGCGAGCGTGGGCTCGACCGCGGCGATCGCGCGCCACGCCTCCGCGAAGCGCTTGGGGCTCGCGGTGGGGAGCAGCGAGGTGACGGGGCGCTTGCCCAGGAACCACGCCCGCCACGAGTGCGCCTCGAGCACCGCGCGCGGCAGCGGCCCGGTGAGCCGCCCCACCATCTCGGCGTAGCGGGCGCGCACGTCCTCCGCGGTCGCGGCCGGGATCCCCTTGCCCTGGTACTGTCCCTCGAGCATCAGGTAGCGCGACTGGCGCACCAGCGGCCGCCCGAAGCGGCCGAACCACTCGTGGATGCCGAGCCCCTCGTCGGTGTCCACGAGGAGGACCGCCGTCACCCAGGTCGGCGAGCGCGCGTCGCGCACGACGAGCGCCTGCAGGATGCGATCCTCCACGACGTGCCCGTCCACGAGCCGCTCCGCCGCCTACGCCTTGCCGCCGCCCAGCAGCCCGAAGAGAAGCACGCCGAGCACGATGGCGGTCACGACGACGTAGAGCCGGTCGCGCTGGACCGCGAAGGCGACGAGCGAGAAGGCGACCCGCACGATCGGCGTGGCGATGAGGAGGAGGAGGCCGAGCTGGACGATCGCCGCGCTGTGGAGCGCGAGCGCGCCGCCGATCACGCCCGTGACGCTCCGGAGCTCGTCGGGCTGGCCGCGGAACTCGCGGTAGTCGGGCCGGAGATGGCCGTGGCCCGCGAGCCAGGCGATTCCGCCCGCGAGCGCGACCGCCGCCGCGATCAGCACGCCGATGCGCAGGAGGTTGCCGATGAGCTGCTCGACCTCGTGCTCGCTCCAGCGCGCGCCGCGCGCGGGGCCCGTGGTCTCGGTCGTGTCGGTCATCAGAACGCCCCCGTGAGTCCCTTGTACAGCATCTCGCACGCCAGCACCACGACCACCGCCGTGAAGAGGAGGCGGAGCGTGCGCGTGCGGGCCTTCGTCAGCACGCGCGCCCCGAAGAGCGCGCCGGCGAGGACGCCGAGCATGACGGGCATCGCGAGCCCCGGGTCGATGTAGCCGCGCGTGAGGTAGACGCCGGCGCTCGCCGCGGCGGTCACGCCGATCATGAAGTTGCTCGTCGTCGTGGAGACCTTGAACGGCAGCCGCATCGCGCGGTCCATGGCGAGCACCTTGACGACGCCCGAGCCGATCCCGAGGAGGGCGGAGAGGATGCCGGCGAGGAACATGAGCCCGAAGCCCAGCGGCACGTGCTGCACCTCGTAGTGCTGCAGGCCGTGCGGCGTGGGGTAGGTCGAGCCCAGCCGCAGCCGCCGGGCGAGGGTCCCGGACGCCTCGGTGATGTGCTCCTCCTGCGGGCGGAGCGACTGGACGGCGGTGAAGAGGAGGACGAGCCCGAAGAGGACGGCGATGACGTGGGGCGCGATGACGAGCGCGGCGTAGGCCCCGACCAGCGCGCCGACGGTCGTCGCGACCTCGAGGAGCATGCCGACGCGGATGTTGGTGTAGCCTTCCCGGACGTACGCCGCGGCGGCGCCCGAGCTCGTGGCGATGACGCTCACCAGCGAGGCGCCGATGGCGTAGCGCAGGTCGACGCCGAAGCCCAGGGTGAGCAGCGGGACGATGATGAGCCCGCCGCCCAGCCCCGTCAGGGCGCCGAGCAGCCCGGCGGCGAAGGCGCCGCCGGCGAGGAGCAGGGTCATCACGAGCACGGTCACGGCGCGGGGCTCCGGTCGAGGTCCCGCCAAGCATAACACCGGTCCGCCGCCCGCGCAGACCGCCGCGTCACGAGGCCGCCGGCGGCTCGGGTGCGCCGATCGCCGCCTGCCCGCGGGTGGCGTCGAGGAGCGCGGCCCGCAGCGCCTCGAGCCGGGTGCGCGGGAGCCGGAGCCGGTAGCGGACCGCGGCGCCGTACTCCTGCGCGACGACCTCGGCCTCGAGGGCGGGGAGGAGCTGCTGCACCGCGGCGATCGCCGCGTAGTCCACCGCGACGTCGAGCTCGACGAGCTCCACGCGCTCCCGCCGCGGCAGGGTCTCGAGCGCGAGCTGCACGCTGCCGCCGTAGGCCTTCACGAGGCCGCCGGTGCCGAGCTTGATGCCGCCGTAGTAGCGCGTCACCACCGCGGCGATCTCGCCCACGCCGGCGTGGAGGAGGACGGTGAGCATCGGGCGGCCCGCCGTCCCATGCGGCTCGCCGGCGTCGCTCAGGCCGATGCGGCTCGTGCTCCCCGGCGGTCCCGCGACGTAGGCCCAGCAGTTGTGGGTGGCGTCGGGGAACTCGGCGTTCATCGCCCGGATGAACGCCTGCGCCTCCTCGGGGCTGGCGACGCGCTCGAGGGTGCAGATGAAGCGGCTGCGCTCGATCGTCTGCTCGACGCGATGGCGCCCCGCGGGGACCGGGTAGCGCGCCTCAGCCGACGTAGCGCGCGCAGGCCATCGCGGCCGTGGCGAGAGTGAGGAGGATGGCCGACTCGATCGAGGCGAGGTAGAGCCGCCGCTGCAGCCGAGCGAGCTCGGCCGCCTGCTCCGGCGCGGGGGGGCCGCCGGCGCGCTCCATGGCCGCCGCCAGGGCCCCCATGCGCGCGGCCGTCGGCTTGTTGACGACGAGGCCCATGACGAACGAGACGATCGCCAGCGCCCCGCCGAGGCCGAAGACCCGGCCCGCCCCCGAGTGGATCCACGCCGAGGCGAAGCCGCCCGAGAGGCGCCAGTAGAGCCCGATGCCCGAGAGGATCGTGAGGACGGCGGTCCACATGATCCAGGTCGGGAGCCGCAGCTGCTGGGTGAGGTGTCCCATGACCGGGCGCCCGCCCGGGCCCAGCGCGCGCATCGTGGGCATCAGGAAGAAGGTCACGAAGAGAGCGGAGCCGACCCAGAACATCCCGGCCACGATGTGGGCGATGCGCAGGAGCACCATCACGACCGTCGTGGACATGCCGCCTCCGGCTGTGGCGTGGCGTGTGGCCCGGCCGTCCGCTGGCCGGGGACGCCGGCGGACGGGCACGGGGCAGGGAAAGTGGGAGGAAGATACGCGGCGCCGCCGCGACGGGGAGGTGGGCCGGCGGGGATCGGGCGCGCCTCAGGCGGGGTATTCGTCGGAGCCCTGGACCCAGATGAAGGATTGGAGGTCGATCATGTCGCGCGGGCGGAGGTCGCGCAGGTCGCGGCGCACCGTGGCGGCGAACTCGAGGAGGCTGGCGTAGCCCGCCCACGAGGGGCGCGAGGCGTAGTGCAGGGGGAAGCCGTACGCCTCCGCCGCCCGCCGCGTGACGGTGGGCTTGAGGAAGAGGTGGCGCTCGGGGAGCGCGAGGAAGCCGAACACCGTCACGAGGGGCCAGGTGAGGACGCGGGTCTGGCGCCGCGGCAGCGCCTCCGCCACGGCGATCCACCGCTCGAGCTTCCGCTCCTCGCTGGCGCGGCCGTAGAGCCACTCGTACAGCCCGGTGGCGAAGCCCTCCGCCCCCTCGCGCGGGCGCACCGCGTCGCGCAGCGCCATCTTCTCGAAGGAGAAGAGGAGGTTGGTGCGCGACTCGATCGTGACCGCGCGCTGCGCGACCTCGGCGTAGGCGCCGGCCCGCAGGAGCGCCAGGTGCTCGGCCTGGCCGAGCGACGCCTCCCAGCGCTCGTGGGCGGCCCACTTGTAGCCGCGCTCCCAGTCGAGGTAGGTCTCGTCGCGAAAGCCCGCCGGGAAGTAGCGCAGGAACTTGCGCCGACAGCGTGCGGCGCGCCGGGCGCGCGCCTCCGGTCCCGGTACCTGCCGCGTGCCCGGCATCCCTGCCGTCGTCATCGTCCACCTCCCATGGCCGCCACCCCGCACGAGCCCGGCACGCGTGGCGGCGCGGCCGGGGCACCCGGTTCAGGATATCGGGGCGACCGCGCCGGCGCGGGGGCGTAGCTCACGGAGCCGCGAGGAGGTCGCGCCCGAGTTGCGTCTCGCCGCGCCGCGGAACAACTTCAGGATGCCCCTCGGCGCGAGCCGACTCCTTCTTCAGACCCACCGAGCTCCGGGATCCCTGCGTGACGACGACCCCGCCCGTGCAGGCCGCGCGCCGGCGCGAGACGTACGACGTGTGCATAGTGGGCAGCGGCGCCGGCGGCGGGATGGCCGCCTGGGCGCTCACCCGCGCCGGCGCGCAGGTGGTGCTGCTCGAGGCCGGCCCCGAGTGGTACAGCACCCGCGACTCGGCGATGCTGCAGATGCCCTACGACTCGCCCCGTCGCGGCGCCCCGACGCCCGACCACCCGTTCGGCGAGTTCGATGGCTGCATCGGCGGCTGGAAGCTCGAGGGCGAGCCCTACACCCGCGCGCCGGGCACCAAGTTCGACTGGTGGCGCGCCCGTATGCTGGGGGGGCGCACCAATCACTGGGGCCGCATCTCGCTCCGCTTCGGGCCCGACGACTTCCGCGGGAGGAGCCGCGACGGCCTGGGCGACGACTGGCCCATCGGTTACGACGACGTCGCGCCCTACTACGACCGGGTGGACCGGCTGATCGGCATCTTCGGAAGCCGCGAGGGGCTGCCCAATCACCCCGACGGCGTCTTCCTCCCGCCCCCGAAGCCGCGCTGCTACGAGCTCCTCGTGCAGCAGGCGAGCCGCCGCCTGAAGATCCCCTGCATCCCCTCGCGCCTCTCGATCCTCACGCGGCCGCTCAACGGCCGCCCGGCCTGCCACTACTGCGGCCAGTGCAACCGCGGCTGCGGCGTGAACGCGAACTTCTCGAGCCCCGGCGTCCTCATCAAGCCGGCGCTCGACACCGGCCGCCTCACGCTGCTCACGGGCGCGATGGCGCGCGAGGTCACGGTGGACGGGAGCGGGCGCGCCACGGGCGTCGCCTACATCGACAAGGCCACCGGGCTCGACGAGCACGTGCGCGCCCGCGTCGTCGTCCTGGCCGCGAGTGCCTGCGAGTCGGCGCGCCTGCTCCTCAACTCGCGCTCCTCGCGCTTCCCCCACGGGCTCGGCAACCAGGGCGGCGTCGTGGGGAAGTACCTCACCGACACCACCGGCACCGACGTCGAGGGCTTCATTCCGAAGATGGTGGACCACGTCCCCCACAACGAGGACGGGGTCGGCGGGATGCACGTCTACATGCCGTGGTGGGGCGACAACCGGAAGCTCGACTTCCCGCGCGGCTACCACATCGAGGTCTGGGGCGGGCTCTATCCGCCCGCCTACGGCTTCATGAAGGGGATCGAGAACTACCCGCCCGGCGGCGGCTACGGCGCGCGGCTCAAGGCCGACTACCGCCGCTACTACGGCGCCACGATCGGCTTCTCGGGCCGCGGCGAGATGATCCCGAACGCCGGGTCCTTCTGCGAGCTCGATCCCGACGTGGTGGATCGCTACGGGATCCCGGTCCTCCGCTTCCACTGGGAGTGGAGCGAGCACGAGCTCCGGCAGGTGAAGCACATGCAGGAGACCTTCCGCGCCCTCATCGCCGAGATGGGCGGCGAGGTCTTCACGCCGATGCCGACGAAGGAGCAGGGCTACGGCATCGCGCCCGGCGGGCGGATCATCCACGAGCTCGGCACGACGCGGATGGGGAAGGACCCGCGCACGTCGGTGGTGGATCCGCACTGCCGGGTGCACGACGTCCCCAACCTCTTCGTCGCCGACGGCGGGCCGTTCGTGTCGCAGGCGGACAAGAACCCCACCTGGACCATCCTCGCGCTTGCCTGGCGCACGAGCGACCACATCGCGGCGGAACGGAAGCGGGGCACCCTATGAGTCTCGGCGAGATGACCCGGCGCGAGCTGCTCGCGCTGATCGGGACGGCGGCGGTGGTCGGGGCGTGCGGGCGGGAAGGGGCGGGACGGCGGGGCGGCGGGGCGGCGGGCTCCGCCGGTGCCACTGCCGACGCGGGTCGTGCCCCGCAATTCTTCACGCCCCACGAGTACGCCACCGTCACGCTCCTGGGCGATCTCATCATCCCGCGCGACGAGCGCTCGGGGAGCGCGAGCGACGCGGGGGCGCCGGCCTACCTCGACTACGCACTCCGGGAGATCGAGAGCGACGCGGCACGCACCGAGATCCGCGGCGGGCTCGCCTGGCTCGACGCGGAGTGCGGGCGCCGGTACGGCAAGACCTTCCTCCAGGCGGCGCCGGCCGAGCGCACGGCAGTGCTGGACGACATCGCGTGGCCGAAGCAGGCGCGGAAGGAGCTGCATCCCGGCGTGGTCTTCTTCAGCGACTTCCGCGACCTCGTCGCCACCGCGTTCTGGTCGAGCCGGATGGGCGTGAAGGACCTGCGGTACGAGGGCAACGTCGCGCGACCGGCGTGGGACGGCTGCCCGCCCGCGGCGCTCGCCAAACTCGGCGTGAGCTACGAGGCGGTGGCGGACGGCCGGAACGGCGGACACACGGAGACGCGCTCGTGACCAGGCTCGGCATCGGCTTCGTCGGGAGCGGCTTCAACGCGCGCTTCCACATGCAGGCGTTTCGCGGCGTGCGCGACGCCGACGTGCGCGGCGTCTGGAGCCCGCACGCGCAGCGCGCGGCGAGCGCGGCGGCCTACGCGCGCGAGCTCGACGTGGGCGAGGCGCGACCCTACCGGTCGATCGCCGAGATGGTGGCGGATCCCGCGATCGACGCCATCTGGCTCTGCGGGCCCAACCAGGCCCGCATCGAGAACGTCGAGGAGATCACCGACGCGGTGACGCGCGGCCGCGGCGCGCTCCGCGGGCTCGCCTGCGAGAAGCCGCTCGCCCGCAACGTGGCGGAGGCGAAGCGGGTCCTGCAGCTCGTCACCCGCGCGGGCATCCCGCACGGGTATCTCGAGAACCAGGTCTTCGCGCCGCAGGTCGAGCGCGGGCGGGCGCTGCTGTGGGCCCGCGGCGCGCGCCTCACCGGCCGGCCCTATCTCGCGCGCGCGGCCGAGGAGCACAGCGGACCCCACATGCCGTGGTTCTGGCAGGGGGCGCTGCAGGGCGGCGGCGTGCTCAACGACATGATGTGCCACTCGGCGCTCGTCGTGCGCCACCTGCTCACCGAGCCGGGGCAGCCGCTCGGCTCGCTCACGCTCCTCAAGGTCACGGGCCACATCGCGAGCCTCAAGTGGACGCGCCCCGAATACGCGCGCCGGCTCGTGAAGACGATGGGCTCCGAGGTGGACTACACGAAGGCGCCCGCCGAGGACTTCGCGAGCGTGGTGCTCGAGTTCGAGACGCCCGAGGGCCGGCGCGTCATCGGCGAGGCCACCACCTCGTGGAGCTTCGTCGGCGCGGGCCTCCGGCTCTCGGCCGAGCTGCTCGGGCCCGAGTACTCGATGCGCTGGAACACCCTCGACACCGGGCTGGATCTCTTCTTCAGTCGCGAGGTGAAGGGGAAGGCGGGCGAGGACCTCGTCGAGAAGCAGAACGCCGAGATGGGTCTCATGCCCGTCGTGGCCGACGAGGCGGTGGCCTACGGCTACGAGGCGGAGGATCGGCATTTCGTCCGCGCATTCCTGGGCAAGGAAGCGCCGCGGCTCACGCTGGAGGACGGACTCGAGGTGGTGAGAATTCTGATGACCGCGTATCAGAGCGCCGAGCAGGAGCGCACCCTCGCCTTCCCGCCGCGGGGCCTCGACCGCTTCGTGCCGGCGGTGGCGCGCGGGGAGTGGCGGCCGTGAGGGCGGCGCACCGGCGGGCCAGCCGCCCAGGGATCCTCCGCCTCGGGATCCTCCGTCTCGGGGCGCTCGCGCTGGCCGCCTCGGCGGGGCTATCGTCCATCGCCATGGCCCAGCAGCCCGACTCCGCCGCGCCGAAGGAGTGGCCGCTCCACTCGATGGAGCGGCCGCGCCCACCGGTCGTCACGCCGGCGCCGGCCGGCGCGCCGGTGCCGCCGCCCTCGGACGCGATCGTGCTCCTCGACGGCGCGGGCCGCGCCAGGGGCCTCGCGGAGTGGGAAGGGGCCGGCGGCGGGCCGGCGCGCTGGACGGTGCACGACGGCTACGTCGAGGTGGCGCCCGGCACGGGCAGCATCCGGACGAAGCGCGCCTTCGGCAGCGTGCAGCTGCACGTCGAATGGGCCGTGCCCACGCCCCCGAGGGGCGAGAGCCAGGAGCGCGGCAACAGCGGCGTCTTCCTGATGAGCCATTACGAGGTGCAGATCCTCGACTCGTGGCACAACGACACCTATCCCGACGGCTGGGTCGCCGCGATCTACGGCCAGACGCCCCCGCTCGTGAGCGCCGCGCGCCGCCCGGGCGAGTGGCAGACGTACGACATCGTCTTCCACCGGCCCCTGTTCGCGCCCGACGGCCGGGTGCTGCGCCCCGCCACGATCACCGTCCTCCACAACGGCGTGCTCGTGCAGGATCACACCGTGATCACCGGCTGGACCGAGCACGACCACCGCGCCACCTACAAGCCCCACCCCGACCGGCTCCCGCTCGTGCTGCAGGACCACGAGAACCCGACGCGGTTCCGGAACGTGTGGGTGCGGGAGCTGAGCGAGTAGGGCGGGACGGCGTTCCGCCCTACCGCGGCACCGCCGGCGTCGCCTCGGGCGGCGCGGCCTCGACGGGCTCGGATCGCGCGACGCGGGGCCGGAAGAGCAGCGCGAAGCCGACGAAGACGACGAGCGCCATCGCGGCGGGGACGAGCCAGATCGCCTGCCAATCGTGGAGCACGGGGAGACAGCGGCCGGTGGCGGCGTCGGCCCCGGTGCAGGCGGGGTTCGTGCGCGTCCAGCGCTCCACCACCGCGCCCGAGACGAAGGCGCCGATGAAGTAGCCCAGTCCGTTCGTGACGAAGTTGATGAACCCCTGCGCTGCCGCGCGGATCCGCTCGCCGGCGCGCTCGTCCGTGTAGATCTGGCCGGCGACGAAGAAGAAGTCGTAGCACAGGCCGTGCAGCAGGATCCCGGCGTAGACCAGCCACATCCCCGGTCCCGCGTTCCCGCCGCTGAAAGCGAGATACCTGAGCGCCCAGGCGAGCATCCCGCCCAGCATGATCCCCTTGATCCCGAACCGCCGGAGTGCGAAGGGCAGGAGCAGCATGAAGCCGATCTCGCTCATCTGCCCGAAGGTCTGGATGAACGCCGGCTCCGGCGCGCCGATCTCGTTGAGGTAGGGATTGGCGAAGGTGTAGTAAAACTGGAGTGGGATGCAGAGGAGGAACGAGCCCATCGTGAAGACGAGGAAGGCGCGGTCCTTGAGCAGCTCGAGCGCGTCGAGCCCGAGCGCGTCGCGCGCGCTGAACGGCGCGCCCGCCGCCCTGGGCGGCGTGTGCGGGAGCGCGAACGAGTAGAGCCCGAGAACGACCTGCGCCGCGGCCGCCAGCCGCATCGGGAGCGCGAGCGCGTCGGCGTGGAGCACGCGGCCGACGACGACGCCCGCCACGATCCACCCGATCGTGCCGAGGACCCGGATCAGCGGGAAGTCCTTCGCCGGATCGCGCACGTGGTGGAACGAGATCGAGTTCGACAGCGACAGCGTCGGCATGTAGCAGAGCGCGTACAGGATCAGCGCCGGGTAGAACGCGCCGAAGGTGGTGCGCGTCGAGACGAGCCAGAGGAGCGCGGCCCCGACGAGGTGGAGCACCGCCATCAGCCGCTCGCTCGCGAAGAAGCGGTCGGCCACCATGCCGACGAAGAACGGGGTGACGAGCGCCGCGAGGGCCGTGGCGCCGTAGGCGAGCCCCACCTCCGAGCCGCTGAAACGGAGCGTCTGGGTGAGGTAGGTGCCCATCGTGACGAACCAGGCCCCCCAGACGAAGTACTGCAGGAACATCATCGCCATGAGGCGCGGGCGCACCCCGCGCCCGGCGTCGTGAAGCCCGCGGCCCCCGCTCACGGCAGCACCCGGATCCGGATGTCGCGCAGCGCGAGCTCGCCGGGGTGGTCGCCCTGGATGCCGATGTGGCCGGTGCGGGCGCGGCCGTAGCCGGGCCAGGCGCCGAACTTGCTCGCCTTGACCTTCGCCGTCCAGTCGGGGCTGCCGAGCTCGTACTCGAGGAGCTTCGTCCCGTTCAGCCAGTGCTCGACGTGGTTGCCGCGCACCACGAGCCGCGAGCGGTTCCACTGGCCCGCGGGCTTCACGACGCCGGCCGGGGCCGGGTAGAGCCCGTAGGCCGAGCCCGCGGCGGTGAGCCGGCTCTTCCCGTCCGGATGCCCCGCGTCGTCGAGGAGCTGGTACTCGGGGCCGCTCCAGTAGATGTGGTCGTACTCCTCGGTGGCGCGGTAGAAGACGCCGGCGTTGCCGCCCGGGCCGAGCTTCCAGTCCCACGCGAGCTCGAAGTCGCCGAACTGCTCCCGCGTCATCAGGTCGCCGGTCTCGACGTCCTTCGTGAGCACGCCGTCGACGACGCGCCACCCTGCCGGGACGGAGTCGCTGCGGTAGCCCCGCCACCGGGCGAGGTCGTGACCATCGAAGAGGGCGCGCCAGCCCGTGGTATCCATCGTCGTGGTGCTCGGACCGTCGGTGGCGCCTGCCGCGCGCGTCGCGGTCGTGCCCGCGTCGGGCCGTGAGCGCGCGCAGCCGTCGATCGTGGCGCTCGCGACGAGCGCGCCGACGACGAGGGCGAGGGGAAGGGTGCCGGGTCGCGGCATGAACGCCTCGGAGAGAGGGTGGGCGAGGCCCTGCGGGGCGGCCTCCTTCGGGAAGATGTCACGAAAAACGGGGTCCGGCGAGAGCCGGACCCCGAGCGCGAACACCGACGGGCGCCGCGGCCTCAGGAGACGGCCGCCGTGAGCGCCTCGGGCGTCGGGTGCCGCTTGAGGAGCGTGGCCACGCGCGTCATCGCGTCGGCCGGGGAGAGGCCCGCGAGCTGCTGCCGGAGCCGCCGCGCCAGCTCGAGCTCGGCGGGCGGGAGCAGCAGCTCCTCGCGCCGCGTCGCGCTCTTCTGCAGGTCCACCGCCGGAAAGATCCGCCGCTCGGCCAGCTCGCGGCTCAGCACGAGCTCGCTGTTGCCGGTGCCCTTGAACTCCTCGAAGATCACCTGGTCCATCCGGCTGCCGGTGTCCACGAGCGCCGTCGCCACGATCGTGAGCGAGCCGCCGCCGTGGCGCTCGTCCACCTTGCGCGCGCTCCCGAGGAAGCGCTTGGGCCGCTCGAGCGCCTCGGCGCCAAGCCCGCCCGAGAGGGTGCGCCCGCTGCCGCGCTCGGCCGCGTTGTGCGCGCGGGCGAGGCGGGTGATCGAGTCCACGATGAGCACCACGTCCTCGCCCTGCTCCACCCGCCGCCGGGCGCGCTCGAGCGTGAGGTCGGCGACCGCGACGTGCCGCTTCGCCTCGTTGTCGAAGCTCGAGGCGATCACCTCGCCGACGCCGCACGCCTCCATCTCGGTCACCTCCTCGGGCCGCTCGTCCACGAGGAGGATGAAGAGGGTGGCCGAGGGATGATTGGCGGCGATGCCCTGGGCGATGTTCTGCAGGACGGTGGTCTTGCCCGCCTTGGCCGGCGCGACGACGAGGGCGCGCTGGCCCTTGCCGAACGGCACGAAGAGATCGATCACCCGGTTGGTGAGATCGGGCTCGCCCCGGCGGCGGAGCCCGCAGTCGAGCACCAGCCGCTCGTCCGGGTGCACCGAGCGCAGGCTCGCGAACTTCGGCCGGTGCCGGAGCTCCGCCGGCGGGCGGCCGTTGACCGCGGTCACCTTCGTGAGCGCCGGGCCGCGCCCGCGCCCCTCGGCGCGCCCGGTCTCGCCGGCGACTTCGTCGCCCGGGCGGAGGTCGAGCTCGCGGACGAGGCGGGCGGGGACGTGGACGTCGCCGGATTCGGGGAGGTAGGATGCCTCACGGCGGCGCAGGAAGCCCGCGCCGCCGTTGGCCAGGTCGAGGACACCGAGACTGGAGGGGTCGGTCATGCCCCCAAGATACTCGGGAGCGTCACCCCGTGCCGAGGGTCTCCACCAGGGCGCGCTCGGCGGCACGGCGGAGGGCGGCGAGAAAGCCCGCCACGTGGTCCGGGGCCGGCGGCGGCGCGGCGAGGAACGGATCCATGATCGTCGAGCGCAGGATCACGATCCCCTCGCCGCCGCTCGCGCGCCACTCCCCGGCCGTTGCCACTCCCAGCTCCTCGACGATCGGCTCCGCGGCGCCGTCGTAGGTGGGGCTCCGGAAGCGGGTGCGCGTGATGATGTACTCGGGCGCGGGCCCCGAATGCGCGAGACTCATCGCGGCATAGATGCGCTCGTTGAAGGCGTTCGTCGCGGGCAGGCTGCGGAGCGCAGGGTGGTGCAGGACGAAGCAGACGATGTTGATGTCGGGCGGCGGAAGCAGGACGACCCGGAAGTCACCGAGCGGCTGCTCGCCGAGCGCGGCGTAGAGGCGGCGGGCTCCGGCCACCGTGCGGCCGATGAGATAGCCGTAGCCGCGCTCGTCGAGCGGCAGCACCTTGTGGCTGAGCCACACCGCGGCAGCGGCCGCCCCGGGCTTCGAGCCCTCGAAGATGTAGCGGCCGAGGAAGAGGTCCTCGGTGGCGTCGAGCCCGTGCGACGGCTCGAGGTAGGGCGGGTCCACCGCGACGAGCGCCCGGGCGCGGCGGTCGCGCAGGAGGAAGGCGCCGGCGGGGTAGGGGACGTAGCCCAGCTTGTGCGGGTCGATCGTGACCGAGTCGGCGCCGCCGAGCGCCTCGATCCCGCGCACCCATCCCTCGCTCGGCCACGCGTCGTCCGCCGCGCCCGGGGCTCCCACCGCCTCGCGGATCTCGGCCGCGGTGCGCCGGGTGCCGTCCGCACGCCAGGTGAGCGAGGCGACGTAGCCCCCGTAGCAGGCGTCCGAGTGCACGTGGAAGGTGACCCCGAGCTCGCGCTCGGCTCGTGCGCGCACGGCGAGTACCTGGTCGAGCCGGTCCACCGCGCTCTCCTCCGTGGTGCCGCAGACGCTCACGCACGCGAGGATCGGCGTGCGCCGCTCGGCGAGCTCCCGGACGCGCGTCCAGAGGGCGTCGGGGTCCATCCGGAAGTGGCGGTCCACCGGGACGCAGACGAGCCGGTTCGCGCCGATCCCGAGTGCGCGGACGATCTTCTCCCACGAGTAGTGGGCCGTCGAGGCGACGAGCACGACGCCCGCGGGGAGCGGGTCGCCGTAGAGGCGCGCGAGCTCGACGCTGTAGTCCTGGTAGCCGATCGAGGAGAGCGAGTGCGCGTCGAGCGCCCGGCGCACGTCCCGGCGCGGGGCGGCGTCCCAGAGCCGCTCCCAGAGATCCATCGTCGCGCCGTTCGTGACGTTGAGGAGCGTCCAGAGCGGGAGATCCGCCACCGGGCGGCGCTCGCCCCCGGGCAGCGCGACGTCGAGCTCGAGCCCGAGATCGCGCGCCGCGCCCGCCATCGCGACGGCGAGATAGCGCACGTTGCGGGCGATCCAGAGCGCCTCGAAGTTGGCCACGGTGCCGCCCGAGGTGAGGTGGCCCCAGCTCGTCTCGGCGTCGTAGCCGATCATCCGGGCGAGCTGCCGGCCCACCTCGAGCTCGAGGCGCCCCGTCACGGGCGAGGCCTCGATCGAGACGTTGTTCGGGTTGTAGAGCATCGCCGCGAAGTAGCCGACCTGCGCCGCGATCGTCTGCTCGAAGACCATGTGCCCCTTGTAGCGCCCGCTGAAGAACGGAATGTCCTTCTTGAGCGCGGCGAGCAGCCCCATCAGCTCCTGCGTCAGCGTGGCGACGGCCGTCTCGTAGCCCTCGCTCCGCTTGTCGGTCTCGCGGATGGTGAAGCCGTCCTCGGGGTGGTAGTTGCGCCGCCAGAAGACGTGGTCGCGCAGCGCCTCCGTGACGAGCTGCTCGAGGAGGGCGGCGTTCTCGGCGCGGGGGCCCAGGAACCAGGCGCGGAGCGCGCCGCCCGGGTCGCCGGCGTCGCCGGTGTCGCCGGCAGGGAGGCCGGCGGAGGGGCCGGTCGGATGATCGGTCATGAGCGTCGGGTCGGGTCCGGGCCGCGGGCCTGCCCCGCGGCGTGCCGGGAGTTTATCATATATGCATGACGAATGAAAGGCGGAGCCCATGCTGACGCTGCCGCAGACGGCCGAATACGCGCTCAAGGCGGTGGCCTACATCGCCGCCGCGGAGGCGGAGGGGCGGCCCGCCCGGGTCCCCGAGATCGCCGAGGCGCTCGACGTGCCGCGCAACTATCTCTCGAAGACCCTGCATCAGCTCGCCCGCGCCGGGGTGCTCCTGAGCACCCGGGGCCCGCAGGGTGGGTTCCGCCTCGCCCACGCGCCCGACCGCGTGCATCTGAACACGATCGTGGCGCCGTTCCTGCCCTCGGGGGGGCCGGTCTGCATCCTCGGCCGGACCGCCTGCAGCGACGTGCGGCCCTGCGCCGCGCACCACCGCTGGAAGCCGGTGCGCGACCAGATGAACGCGTTCTTCGCGAAGACCACCGTCGCCGACCTCCTCGCCTCGCCGGGCGGCGTCGGGCCGCGCTCGCCCTCGGCGACGGCGGCCGCCCTCAAGTGACCGACCCCACTCCGCCATGACCCTCGTGCTTCCCGACCGCGACACGCTGCGGCGCTACGACGTCGCCGGGCCGCGCTATACCTCGTATCCCTCGGCCGCGCACTTCGGTGACACGGTGGACGAAGCCGCGGTGCGCGAGCGGCTCGACGCGCTGCGCGCCGATCCGGCGGCGACGGCGCGCGATCTCTCGCTCTACGTCCATCTCCCCTTCTGTCAGTCGCTCTGCTGGTACTGCGGCTGCACCACCGTCATCACGCGCGACCGGAGCCAGGGCGCCGCGTATCTCGCCCGCCTCGCCCGGGAGCTCGAGGTCGTGGGCGCGCTCGCCGGCGCCGGGCCGGAGGCGCGCCGGCGCGTCGGCCAGGTGCACCTGGGCGGCGGCACGCCCACCTTCCTCGCCGCCGACGAGCTGCGCGAGCTGGGCCGGCTCCTCTGGACCTACTTCGCGCCGGCGGCGGATGTCGAGGCCGGGGTCGAGATCGACCCGCGGCGGCTCACGCTCGCGCAGGTCGAGGCGCTCGCCGAGGCGGGATTCAACCGCGCCTCGATCGGCGTGCAGGACCACGATCCGGTGGTGCAGCGCGCCGTGAACCGGATCCAGACGCCCGCCGAGACGGCGCGCGCGGTCGCGTGGCTCCGCGGCGCGGGCTTCGCCTCGGTCAACGTGGACCTCATCTACGGCCTGCCGCACCAGTCGCCCGCCACGTTCGCCCGCACCCTCGACGACGTCCTCGCGCTCGCCCCCGACCGGCTCGCCGTCTTCGGCTACGCGCACGTGCCGTGGATGCGCCCGGCGCAGCGGCTCCTCGAGCGCGCGGCGCTGCCCGACGCCGAGGCGCGGGTGGACCTGCTCGCGTGCGCCATCGAGCGGCTCACGGCGGCGGGCTACGTCCACGTCGGCCTCGACCACTTCGCGCGGCCCGAGGACGAGCTCGCCGTGGCCCAGCGCGCGGGGACGCTGCAGCGCAACTTCCAGGGCTACAGCACGCGCGGCGGCGCCGACCTGCTCGCCTTCGGGATGTCGGCGATCTCGTTCGCCGGCGGGCTCTACTGGCAGAACCACAAGGCGCTCGACGCGTACGCCGCGGCGCTCGACGCGGGCCGGCTCCCGGTCGCGCGCGGCTACGCGCTCACCGCTGACGACCACGTGCGCGGGCGGGTCATCATGCGCCTCATGTGCGATCTCCGGCTCGACTGGCCCGCGCTCTCGGCCGAGCTCGGGCTCGACGTCGCCGACTACCTCGCCGCCGAGATCGCGTCGCTCGACGACCTCGAGGCGGACGGGCTCGTCGCGCGCGGGCCCGCGGGGCTCGCGGTCACCGACGCCGGCCGGCTGCTCGTGCGCAACGTGGCGATGCGGTTCGACCCGCACGTCCGCGCGGGCCCCGCGACGCCCCGGTATTCGCGCACCGTGTGACCACAAAAATCGTAGGGGCGACCGGCCGGTCGCCCCTACGTCGTGCATCACCGCGGTCCGGTGCGGTCAGATGGTGGCCTGGCCGCCGGTGCTGCTGCTGCCGGTGCCGGTGCCGGTGCCGCTGTCGGTGGTCTTGCCGCGAGCGGCGTCCTTCGCCTCCTGCTTGACCTCGCCGGCGGCCTCCTTCACCTGGCCCTTGACCTGCTGGCCCACGTCCTTGGCGACGTCCTTCAGGTCCTGCTTGTGCTCCTGGACGCTGGACTTCACGGTGTCGGCCACCTGCTGCGCCTGGTCCATGGCGGTGTCCTTCACCCGCTCGGCCGTCTCCTCGGCGCGTTCCATGACCTCGTCGCGGGCGTGGCCCATGAGCTCGTCCTCCTTATGCGTCGAGGGGAGGAGGAAGCCGAGCGCGAGCCCCAGCACCGCGGCGCCGGCGGCGACGAGGAGCGGATTCTCGTGCGACTGGCGCCGGAGCGTCTCCTGCGCACGGTCGCCGAAGCGCTGCAGCCGCCACCGCGCGTCGCTCGCCATGTCGCTCGCGCGGTCGCCGGCGTGGCTCGCCATGTCGCTCGCGCGATCGGTGAGCCGGTGGGCGGTGTCGGCGGCGCGCTCCTTGAGCTCGCCCGCCCGGTCGGCGACCTCGCTCGCGGTGTCGCTCACCGCGTGCTTCGCGCGGCCGAGGCGGCCCTCCTCTTCGCTGAACTCCCCCTCGTAGCCGCCGCCGCGGTAGGCGCCGCCGTAGCCGCCGTAGCTGCCGTAGCTGCCGTAGCTGCCGTAGCTGCCGGCCGCGTCGGCGAAGCCGCGCTCGCCGCCGGCGTAGTAGCCGCCGTAGCGGCGGCCGGCGTAGCCGCGGTCGGACTGACGCGAGCCGCCCGAGCCGCGCGCGCTCATGACGAGCCACGCCACGCTCGCGCCCACGGCGGCGGCGGGGAGCGGGTTATCGCGGATCACGTCGATGAGCCCCCGGCCCGCGTCCTGCGCGGCGCCGGTGATCCGGTCCTGCGCCTCGGAGGCGAGATTGCGGGGGCTCAGCTTCTCGCCGAGGGCGTCGATGTCGCGGCTCATGCGGCTGCGGGTCCGCTCGATCTCGCGCTCGATCTCCTCGGGGCTCCGGCCGGCGCCGCGGTCCTCGAAGTCGCCCCCGCCCATCGCCGCGCCCGCCGCGCCCGCCGCGCTCGCGGCGCCCGACACATCGGCGGTCTCGTAGCCGCGCGCGAGCTCGTCGGTGTCCCGGTCCGTTCGCTGGTACTCGTTCATGGCCGCTGCTCCTTCGCCCACTGGACGTCGTCTTTGAGGGTTTCCATGGTCCGCCGCGGGGCGGGGTCGACCTGCCGGAGCTGCTTGAGCCCGCGCTGGAGCATCACGTAGCCCGCCAGGCCCATCACCACGCCGACGATGAGCGCGGAGAGCCAGGGCGTGATGCCGATGGCGACGAGCACCAGGATCACCG
The DNA here is from genome assembly GCA_035760645.1 of Gemmatimonadales bacterium. Taxonomy (GTDB): domain Bacteria; phylum Gemmatimonadota; class Gemmatimonadetes; order Gemmatimonadales; family GWC2-71-9; genus DASSTY01. The sequence goes on along the minus strand of DASTSO010000141.1, from coordinate 48,212 downwards.
CCGCCACGATCGCCAGCCCGCCGACGAGGGCGACGAGGGCCCCGGCGCCCACCGCGACCATGTCGCTGGTGGCGCGCGAGACCTTCTGGCTCATCTCCGCCTTGGCGAGCGCGACCTCCTGACGCATCAGGAGGGTCATGTCCTCGGTCAGCTTGCCGAAGAGCTCGCCGATCGAGCGCTCCTGTACACTGGGCTTAAACTCCGGCATCGCTCCCTCCTGTGAAACCTCCCGGAGGAGTCGTCGTGCCGAAGCCGGGCTCGCCCGTGGCGCTCTGCCCGTACGTCGGGCCGCCGAACGGCGTCTGCCCCGGCGACGGCTGGCCGTAGGCCGCGCGCCGGCCGTAGCTGTCGCGCCGCGTGCCGCTGCCGTAGGCACGCTCGTACTCGCGGTCGTCGCGGTCGGAGCGGTCGGCGCGCCCGCGCGGCCCGTACTCGGTGCGCCCGAAGCCGCGCGCCTCGTCCTCGTGGCGCCGCCGCTCGGAGCTCTTGAGGAAGCGCGCGGCGAGCAGGCCGAGCGCGAAGGCGCCGCCCACCACCGCCGTCGGCGAGCGCCGCGCGAGATCCTCGACGTCGCGCTGCATCGCCCCGAAGTCGGCGTTGCGCAGGTAGCCCGCGAAGCGGTCGACCTGCCCGGCCAGACTGTCGGTCATGTCGGCCAGCTTCGGCTGGTTCTGATCGCGGAGGTGATTGCCCGTCGCGCCGAGCGCGCCGGCCACGCTGCCGACCTGATCGGCGAGACTCCGCTTGCTGTCGGAGAGGCTGGAGGTGGCGCTGTCGCGCGCCTGGGTCAGCGTCTGCTTGGCCTTGCCGACGACCTCGTTCCGCGCCTCGCGCAGCTGCTCGCGCGTGCTCTGGCCACCGCCGCCGCCGCCGCTGCTCCCGCTCGCCCCACTCATGCCGCTCGCGCCGGCGGTGTTGCTCGTGCCGCTCGTGCCGCTCGCGCCGCTCGCGCCGGCCGCGCCGGCCGTGCCGGTCGCGGCGACGCTGCTGCCCGCACGCGTGCCGGAGCTCGTGCCGGAGCTCGTGCCGCTCGAGGCGTCGAAGCCCGTGTCGGCCGTGCCCTTGTTCTTACCGGACCCCTTGCCGGGTCGCGCGCCTGGTGCCGTCATCGTCATCCCTCCTCGCGAAGCCCTCGTCGCCAACCTCGTCAGCATCTCGTGGCCGACGGCAGCGCCGTCGGCGTGGAACCCGGCCGGGTGGCCCGGGCCCGATCCTGGGGCCCGGACGAGCGAGGCGAGCGCACGACCGCGGGAGGGCGAGTGGGACGACCTGCGGGGAGGGTCCGACTTCCTGCACCACCGACGAGCTGCGGCACCGCACCTTCCGGCGGCCGCGCGGGCACCCAGCGCCCCGCGACCGCCGCCGACCGGACTGTCAGGATGGGGGCTCCGGGGGGCGGCGGCGGTGATGCAGCGCACGCCCTCCGGTACGTTCCACCCGCCCGGACGGCGCAGCGCCCCGGAAGCGAATCGCTCCCGGGGCGCTGCCGTATCGGCGTGCTCGCCGCTCAGCCCTCGCCGCGGCTCACTTCTCGACGATCAGCGCCGTGACCATGCCGAACATCCCGTGCTCCGACTCCGCGTGCGAGAGGATGTGGCAGTGGAACGCCCAGACGCCCGGGTTGGTGCACTCGACGATCACGTCCCACCGCTCGCCCGGGGCGATGTTGAGGGTGTCGCACTTCCACGGCTGCGGCTGCAGCCAGCCGTCCTTGGCGAACACCGTCATGTGCATCCCGTGCAGGTGCATCGGGTGGATCATCGAGCCTTCGTTCATGTACCGGATGCGCACCTTCTGCCCCAGCTTCGCCTTGATCGGCTCGGTGGCCGGGAAGCTCTTGCCGTTGAGCGTGAAGCCGTGCATCCCGTCGTTGAGGATCATCGTGTAGTCGAGGTCCGCCTTCTCGATCCGCGCCGGCCGCTTCGGCTCCACCAGGAAGGCGCCGAGGAGCCCCATCGGCGTCTGGTAGGCGGAGTTGTGGTGCGAGTGGTACATGTGGCTGCCGGCGTTCGGCACCGTGAACTCGTAGGTGTGCGTCTCGCCCGGCTTGATCGGCGGCTGGGTGATGAACGGCACGCCGTCCTGGTCGTTCGGCACCTCGAGGCCGTGGAAGTGGACCGCCGTGGACTGGTCGAGCTCGTTCGTGACGACGATGCGCACGCGGTCGCCCTCGCGGCAGCGGATCTGCGGGCCCGGCACCTGCTCGTTGAAGGCCATGGCGTCGACGAACTGTCCCGGCGCCGTCTCCCACTTCATCCGCTTGGCCGTGAGCTCGAAGACCTTGACGCCGCCCACGAGCTTCGGCGCGAGCGGCTGGTTGCCCATGACCGCGGTCTTCGCCGGGAAGGCCTTGATGCCCTTCTCGTGCATCGCGTCCATCGCGGCCGCCCGCTCCGCGGGCGACTTGATCCTGGGAGCCGCCACCGGCGGCGTGGCGGCCCCGGCGCTGGTGGTCTTCGTGGGCGGCGCCGGCGTCTCGCCGGCGCAGGCGCTCAACAGCGCCGAGGCCGTGGGCAGCGTGACGGCGGCGACCGCACCCTTGCGGAGAAAAGCGCGACGGCTGGTGGGGAGCGTTTCGGGGACGTCGGGGACCGTGGTCTCGGACATGTCGGGCTCGCGGTAGAGGTCTGTGCGGGCAACCGTCTCTGCTGGACTCGGTTACCGGCAACGAACCTACTCCGCACCCCGGGGCGTCCCCGTGAAGCGGTCGTGAAGGTTCCTTCAACGAACTCTCGACAGTGTGTCGCGTTCTTCGACGGCCGCGCGGCCGCGCGCGCCCCGGCCGCTCAGAAGCGCTCGCCCCGCGCCTCCCGCTGCGCGCTGCCGACCGGGCGGATCCGCGACCACATGGTGTGGAAGAAGAGCAGGAGGCCGGCGATCTGGGCGAGCCCGGCCACGATCACGGCCCAGCGCACCAGGGCCGCGCCCGTCGCGAGCCGCGCGAGCTCGCCCGCGATCCGGAGCGCCGTGCCGCCCGCCACCGCCCAGTAGGCCGCCTCCGCCAGGGCGGGGCGGTAGCGGGTGTCCTCCCGCTCGGGGCGGGGAAAGAGCCAGAGCGCCACGCCCAGGATCATCATCATGACGAACCCGACGGCGATCGCGTGGACGTGCGCGCTCACCAGGTGGGGCGAGGGATAGGCGTCGTACAGCTCCCGCCGCACCAGCATCCAGCTCCCGATCAGGAGCCCGACGATCAGGAAGCCGATGCCGGTCTTCAGGAAGCGGCGGACGAGAGTGTACAAGGCGAGGCCAGGGACGAGGGGCTAGGGGCTAGCGACTGGGGGATGCGCTCAGAAGTCCCGGCGGCGATAGACCGCGCAGGCGCCCCACGCGGGGAGCGCGAGCCAGGCGGCGAGGGTCGCGAGCACCAGGATGGCGCCGCGGCTCTCGCCGAGAAGCCGCTGCATGGCGGCACCGGTGGGGCCCAGGAGCACGTCGGCGCCGAGCATCGTGAGGGCGAGGGCGCGGATGCCGTCGAGCGGGTTGAGGGCGAGTAGCGCCAGGAGCACCGGCCCCGGCTGCCCGTCGCCCACGAACTGCAGCACGACGATCGCCGCCAGGTCGTAGAGTACCGCCAGCACGAGCCACGCCGCCAGGGCGGCACCCACCGCGGTCGAGCGCCGCCGCGCGAGGGCGCCGAGGAGCACGCCGAGGGCGAGGCCCACGAGGCCGACGCCGGTGGCGCCGGCGGCGACGAGCAGGTAGCCCGCGAGCCCTTCGGGTCCGGCCACGGCCCCCACGACGGCGCCGGCGAGCCCGAAGCCGGCGGTGCCGACGAGCGCGAGCGCCGCGGCGAGCCCGAGCCCGCGGCCCAGCACCACGTCGGTGCGCGCGACGGGCTGGGCGAGCAGGAGCTCGGTGCCGCCGTCTTCCGCGCCGAAGGCGTTGGCGCCGACGACGAGCCCCAGGAGCGGCAGCAGATAGAGCGCGAGCGTGAGGAGCGAGACGGCGGTGCGGGTGAAGCCCTGCACCAGGAGCTGTCCGCTCGCGCCGAGCCCGGCGACGGCGATGGCGAGCGCGAGCAGGGCGAAGAGCGCCCCGAAGGCCTGCACCAGGCGGCCGGCGAGCGCCGCGCGCAGCTCGGCCGCGGCGATGTGGAGGACGGCGTCAGCGCGCTTCGGCACGGGGAGCTCCTTCCTGGCGAAGCGCGGCCCACGTGAGCGCCGCGCCGGGAGAGACGTCGGCCGGCAGCGTGCGCCAGGCCGCGAGGTCGAAGGCCATCGGGGTGCGCACCCGGCCGCGCACGAACCGCGCATCGGCCGCAGGCAGCCAGCCCGCGCCGCCGGCATCGGCCACGAATGCCGTGCCCTGCGCCGCGGGATGCGCCGCGAGCCAGGCGAGCAGGCACCCGGGCTCCCCGAAGAGCTGGGCCGCGCCCCGGGCCGGCACCAGCTCGGCCGCGAGCGCGGGGTCGTCGATCGGCATGCGGCACCAGGCGCACTCGTCGCGTCCGTAGGCGATCGGCGCGGGGGCCGGCGCCCGCGCGCCGCCCGCGCCGCAGGCGAGCGAACTCCCCGCGGCGAGCGCGATGCCGGTGAGTCCGAGGAGCCGCAGCGCGTCGCGGCGCGACATCGTCGCGCCCGCACACGTCGCGGTGCTCATGCCGCCTCCAGCTGCGACGCGTAGCGCCGATAGACCGCCTCGATCCCCGCGACCCGCGCGCGCTGCTCGAGCTCGGTCAGGGTGCCCACGGCGCGGAGCCGCCCACCCGCGAACACGGCGACCCGGTCGGCGAGCGCGGCGACCTCGGCGAGGTCGTGCGAGCTGACGAGCACCGTGGTCCCCTCGGCGCGGATGCCGCGGATGAGGTCGCGCACCAGGAGCGCGCCGGTCGGGTCGAGCGCCGCGCTCGGCTCGTCGAGCACGAGCGCGGCGGGCCGCGCGAGGAGCGCGATGGCGAGGCCGAGCCGCTGGCGCATCCCGCCCGAGTAGCCCTCGGTGTGGCGGTCGGCCGCGTCGGCGAGCCCGACGCGCTGGAGCAGCCGGTCCACCTCGCCGGCGGCCGCGCCGCGGAGCCGGGCGAAGAGGCGCATCGCCTCGCGGCCGGTGACGCGGTCGGGGAAGGTGAGGCGCTGCGGGAGGTAGCCCAGCCGCGCGCGCACCGCCGCATCGCCCGCGCTCGCGTCGCGGCCCTCGAGCAGCACGCGGCCGCTCGAGGGCCGCACGAGGCCGAGCAGCGCCTTGAGCGTCGTGGTCTTGCCGGAGCCGTTGGGCCCCACGACCGCGAGCGTCTCGCCCGCGGCGACCTCGAGCGTGACGTCCTCGACGGCGACGACCGCGCCGTAGCGCTTGCCGAACGATTCGTAGCGGATCATGCGACGGGCTCCGAGACCGGGTCCGCGGTGGCGACCGGCGCCGAGAGGCGCCGGCGAACGAGACGGGCGAGCAGGCCCGCGACGAGGAGCGCCAGGCCGGCGCCGAACGACGCGGCGGCAGGATGGAGCGCGGTCGGGGTCGCCGGCGGCTCCGACAGCGCCGGGAGCGCCGGGAGCGCCGGCACGGCGAGCGCGGGCCGGCCGGCGAGCGGGTGCGCATCGGCGACGCGCGGCGGCGCGAAGACCGGGAAGGCGTCCTCCGCCCACGCGAGCGCGCCGGCCGCGACGGTGCCGCCGAAGAGCTCGAGCGCGGGGCGCGCGGCGGCGAGCGCGGCGTAGGCGTCGCCCACGACGTAGGGGCGGTCGCCGATGCCGTCGCCGTCGAGATCGAAGACGCGGGCGTCGCCCCACCAGTTGCCGCGGCCGGCCTCGTCCCAGGCGTTCTCGCCGTTGCCGAGCACCTTGCGGACCGCCGTGCGGTTGCCCTCGAAGACGTTCCCGGTGAAGGTGTTCCCCTCGGCGCTCGCCAGCACGTCGACGCCGATCCCGTTGCCGGCGATCAGGTTGTCGCGGAAGACGTCGTTGATGCAGCCGTCGAGGAAGAGTCCGGTGAGGTTTCCCTCGATGCGGTTGCGCTCGGCCACCACCTGCTCGGCCGTCTGCAGCAGGATGCCGTACGCGCGGTAGCCGGTGTGGCGCGCGAAGACGTTCTCCCGGAAGACGATCCGCTTCGAGAACATGATCGCCGCGCCCGCCGCGTTCCGGGTGAAGACGTTGCGCTCGAACCGGTTGTCGTCGGAGTACATGTAGTGCAGCCCGTAGCGCACCCCGGCGACGTCGTTGTCGGTGACCGTGTTGCCGCTCGCGAAGGAGAAGTAGATGCCGTCGCGGGTGCCGCGGATCCGATTGCCGACGACGCGGTTGCCGGTGGAGCGGAAGAGATGGATCCCGTTGCCGCGCGAGTTGTCGACGAGGTCGGCCGCCCCCGTGATCACGTTGCGGGCGATCTCGCTCGAGTCGCTCCCGAGGAGATAGATCCCGTGCAGCGGGTCGCGCAGCGTGTTGTCGAGCACGCGGCAGCCGCGGCACTGCTCGAGCTTCACGGCGGCCTGGTCGTGGTTCATCTCGCGCCCGGCGTGCTCGATCGTGAAGCCCCGGAGGGTGACCGAGTCGGCCTGCACGGTGACGACCGTGCCGCGCCGCTCGCCGTCGAGCACCGCCCCCGGCTCGCCCAGGAGGGCGAGCGGGCGGTCGACGACGAGCAGCCCGGGATAGCGGCCCGCCCGCACCACGACCGTGTCGCCCGCGCGCGCGGCCGCCACCGCGGCCTGCGGCGAGGGAAGCGCGCCGCCCGGGCCGACGACGAGCGTGCGCGCCGGCGCGCGCGCCGGCGCGCGCGCCGGCGGGCGCGGGCCGGGCCCCGGCAGCGTGCCGGCGAGCAGCGCGAGGACGAACGGGACGGCGGCGCTCATCGGTGACGCCGGCCTCAGGCCGCGAGCGACGAGGGCTTCACGGAGAGGCCCGCGGCGGGCGACGTGCCGCCGCGCGTCGCGCCGGCCGGGGCGGTGGTGCCGCGGCCCGCGCGCAGGTCCGCCACGAGGACCGCGGCGGCGAGCAGGCCCGCCACGAGCGGCAGGAAGGTGCCCCACGAGAAGTAGGACCAGGTCGCGAACTGGGCGATCTGGTTGAAGCCCAGCATCGGCGGCGAGAACGGCTCGATGTGGATCGCCGCGCGCGGGTCGAGGTCGTGGCCGAACTGGTAGAGCCGGTGCACCATGGACCACCCGCCGTAGCCGGCGAGCGCGCCCATCGCCGCGAGGGGGAGCGCCGTGCTCCACGCGCGGCGCACGACGGCGGCAACGGCGAGCAGCGCCGCGATGGCGAGGAAGGCCGCCGGCAGGATGCGCAGCTCGGTGAAGAAGCCGTCGCTGATCGGCATCATGCCGATGTAGTGGTTCAGCGTGTTGAGCTCGTTGATGTCCCCGATGATGCGATTCGGATAGACCACCATCCGCAGCCCTTCGGGGAACTGCGTGCTGACGAGCGTCATCCCCCACAGGGGCAGCCGCACCGCGGCGACGACGAGCGCCGCCGAGCCGAGCAGGATGGGCAGGCGGGCGGCGCGGATCCGGTCGAGTAGCATCGAGCCTCCGAGAGGGAAGCGGCTCGGGGCGGGCAGACCGCCCGCCCCGAGCGCGCTCCGTGAAGGGTGCAGCGCAGCGGGCGCGAGGCGCCCGGGGCGCTCAGTGCGCGGCGACCTGCTGCGGCCCGCCGTGGCCCGCGTGGGCGGCGGCCGGCGCGGCGCCCGGCGCGCGGCCGTCCTCGCCCGGGATCGCCATGGCGCCCTGGTTTCCCTTGTACAGCGCCATCTGCTGGCCCTGCGGCACCACCTCGAAGTAGCCCTGCATCTCCTGGTGGAGCGCCGAGCAGAAGTTGGTGCAGTAGTAGGGGTACACGCCCGACTTCCGGGCCACGAACCGGAGCGTCTTCGTCTCGCCCGGGTCGATGACGACGTTGCGGTCGAAGGCGGCGATGCCGAAGCCGTGGATCTCGTCGCGCGCCTGCTCGGCGTTGGTGACGTGGATGATCACGGTGTCGCCTTCCATCACCTGCAGGCGGCTCGGCGTGAAGTAGCTGCGGATCGCGAGCACCTTCGCCTCGACCGTCCGCGTCGCCGCGTTGCGCGTGACCTTCGCCTCCGCCGGTGTCCACACGGCGTTCGGGTCCTTGCTCTCGGCCTTCGGGTAGAACTCGATCGGCTTGATGAGCGAGGCCCGCACGAGCTGCGCGAAGTGCGGCTCGGGCTCCGTGTACGCCTCGTAGACCATCTGCATCTTGTTGCCGTTGATGTCGATGAGCTGCGAGCTCTCGGGGATCGACGGCCCGGTGCTCAGGTGCCGGCCCTTCGACATCTTGTTCATCGCCACCAGCCACTGGCCCTGCGGGTGCCGGGTGTCGCCCTCGGCCACGACGAGGTGGCCGACGTTGAACTGCACCGGGATCTTGTCGAGGACGAGCGACTTCGGGTCGGTGCCCGGCGCGTACGGGGGCAGCTTCCACTTGGCGATCGCGCTCTCGACGTAGAGCGAGGTGTAGGCGTAGCCCTTGCCGTCGAACTGGGTGTGCAGCGGGCCCAGGCCGACCGGCACCTCCATGATCATCGCGTCCTCGTACTTGAGGACCGGGATGCCGTCCTCGTCGCCCGTGAACGCCTGCTTCGCGATCGCGTCCTGGATCTTCTGGAAGCTGTAGACCGTGGAGGTCGGCTGCAGCTTGCCGGAGCAGATCACGTACTCGCCGCTCGGATCCACGTCCACGCCGTGCGGGCTCTTGCCGCAGGGCAGGAGGTACATCACCCCGGGCACCTTGGCCGGATCGATCATCGGCACACCGCTGACCGTGGTGGTCCGGCCCGCCTTGGTCGCGGCCTCGGCGGCCTTCCAGTTCACCACCGCGATGTAGTCGCGGTCGCGCTGGCTGGCGTTGGCCTCGAGCTTGCCGATGGCGCGCTCGGAGTTGTAGCTGGTCCAGAAGGCCCAGCCGTCCGAGGGGCCCTTGCCGGTGGCGCCGAGGTCCCAGTCGAAGGGCGGCGTCATCACCTGCCAGCCGACCGACATGGTGCCGTCCTTCGGGTCGATCCGGATGCCGGTGACCGCGCCCTTGTATTTCGTGGCGTAGTCGTCCACCGGGGCGTAGCGGCCCTCGAGCGGCACCGAGAAGCGGGTGGCGACGAGGGCGTACTCGGAGTTGTTGGTCACCATGCTGGAGCCGTGATTGCCCGAGGTGTTCGGGATCGGGCCCAGGATCTGGTGCGTCTTCATGTCGCGCAGGTCGATGCGCGCGATGCGGTTGTTGGCGTTGTCGTTGACGAACAGCCAGCGGCCGTCGTAGTCCCCGTCGGTCTTCGAGAGGGCGGGGTGGTGGACGTCGCCCCAGGTGAAGTCGCCCATCATCCTGCGGCTCTCCTCGTCGAAGCCGTAGCCGGTGCCCGGATACGGCGCGAAGACGGGGATCGTCGTGATGTGGCGCATGCTCGGGACGCCGGCGACGAACACCTGGCCCGAGTGGCCGCCCGAGTAGAACAGGTAGAACTGGTCGTGGTCCCCGGGCTTGACGTAGCTGGCGAGCGCCGCCTGCTGGACGTCGCCGGTGGCCATCGTGCGCTGACCCGGGGCCTGCGGCTTCACGCCGCCGCAGGCGGCGAGCCCGGCGGCCGCGAGCGCGGCCGCGCCGAACCGGACGCGAGACATGATGGGGTTCCCCTTCAGGGTGGTGGTTGGCATGGTGCTCAGTCCTTCTCGACCTCGAGCTCGCCCACCATGCCGAGGGCGGCGTGCGGATCACACTGGAAGCGGTAGGTGCCCGGCGGCATCGTGACCGGCACGTCCACCGTCTGGCCCGGCAGCTGGAGCATCTCGCTCGCCTCGGGCAGACCCGCGACGCCCGGATTCAGCTCGGGGGCGAAGTGGAGGTTGTGGACGCCGCTCACCAGCGAGACGCGCAGCACGTCGCCGGGGTGCGCCTCGAGCTTGGCGGGCTCGAAGCGGCTCCCCTTCTCGTCGGTGATGGCCTTGATCTCGATGACCCGGCCCGTCGCGGCCGGGCCCGTCGCCGCGGCGGCATCGCTCGGGGCGCCGGTGGCCGCGGCGTCGGCGGCCGGGGCGTCGCTCGGCTTCGAGCAGGCGGCCAGCGTGAGGGCGGCGAGGGCGAGCAGGGACGACAGGCGCGACGACAGACGCATGGAGGACTCCAGAGGTGACGGGTCCGACGGGTGAATGATGACCTGCGAGTGATGAATCTGGCCGCGAAAGTACGCGCGGCCGAAGCGCGCCAGCATGAACCGTACGTGAAGCTTTCCTCAGACTCGGCGGCCCCGGCGCGGCCCGTCCGCGGCAGCGCGCGCCGGGCGGCCGCTCAGAGCGGCACCGTGAGCACCGCGCCGCGGGCGCCGTGCACCAGGCGCCGGCCGGTGCTGCCGGCCTCGACCACGGCGGGGGGGCCGCCCCGGTGATAGCCCACGGCCAGCACGTCGGCGCCGACCTCCTGGGCCGCGTCGAGGATCTCGCCGACGATCTCCCCCTCGCGCACGAGGAGCCGATCCACCGTCGGGGCGCCGGGGAGGGCCAGGAGTGAGCGCAGCCGCTCCTCGCGCTGGCCGCTCGGCGCCGCCACCGGCGCGGTCGGCAGCGCGGCGAGGCCCAGGACCCGGGGCGGCAGCGCGGTGGCCTCGACCGCCACCGCGCTGAGCGCGGCATCGGCGGCGGTCGCGAATTCGCTCGCGGCGAGCAGCACGCCGAAGCCGCGCGGGGTCCCGTCCACGGCGGCGAGCACCCGGCCGAAGCCGCCGAAGCCCAGCGGCACGAACAGGCAGGGCACCCGGCTGCGGCGCGCCACGGCGTCGGCGGTGTCGCCGATCAGGAGGCGGGCCGCCTGGGTGCGCTGCTTGCGGCCCAGGACGAGAAGGTCGGCGTTCCGGTCCTCGGCGAAGCGGCTGATCTCGATGCTCGGCACCCCGTAGGCGACGCCGTACTCGACCTGCTGCCCGGCGTCGGCTGCGGCCTCGCGGAAGTGGTCGCCCATCCAGCCGGTGAGCCGCTCGAGCGCTTCCTCGAGGAGCCGGCCCCGCCGGTCGCCCTCGGCGACGCGCAGGTCGGGCCCGCCGGCCGCGACCACGGTCATGACCGTGAGCCGCGCCCCGGTGCGGGCGGCGAGCGTCAGGGCCGCCTCGACGGCGGCGCGCCCCTCGGCCGATTCGTCGGCGGCGGCGACGATGTTGTGCAGCGTCATGGTTCCCTCCCTAGGAGGCAGAGAGTACCCGGGCGGTGGTGAAGGAATCGTGAAGGGCCGTCGAAGGGATCTTGCGCCGCCTCCCAGTCCCGCCCGGATCGCTGTACAATTGCCTCTATGCCACTCTCCGGCCAGCAGCTTCCGGCTCCGCCGACCACCCCGCAGGCCCGCCTGGAGCAGCTCCTGCGGGCCGGCACGCTCCTCACCTCCGAGTTGTCGCTCGAGGGGGTGCTCGAGCGCGTCGTCGAGATCGCCGCCGAGGTGATCGGCGCGAAGTACGCCGCCATCGGCGTCCTGGGCCCCGACGGGCGGGTGCTCGAGAGCTTCACCACCTTCGGCATCAGCGCCGAGGAGCGCGCGCGCATCGGGCCGCCGCCGCGGGGGCACGGGATCCTGGGGCTCGTCATCCGCGAGGCCCGCGTCATCCGCCTCCCCGACCTCACGGCGCACCCCGACTCCTACGGCTTCCCGCCCCACCACCCGCCGATGCACTCGTTCCTCGGCGTGCCCGTCCAGGGCCGCCGCGGGGCGTTCGGCAATCTCTACCTCACCGAGAAGATCGGCGCCGCCGAGTTCACGGACGTCGACGAGTACGTCGCCCGGCTGCTGGCCGCGCAGACGGCGGCGGCGGTCGAGAACGCCCGGCTGCACGAGGAGAGCGCCCGGCTGCTCGAGGAGGTGCAGCAGCTGCACCGCTCGCGCGAGCGCTTCTTCGCCATGGTGAACCACGAGCTGCGCAACGCGCTCGCCGGCGTCTACGGCTGGGCCGAGATGCTCACGCGCAAGAAGGATCCGACCCAGGTCCCGCGCGAAGCGTTCGAGGTGCTGGACTCCGCCGACCACGCCGTGAAGCTCATCAACGATCTGCTCGACCTGAGCCGCCTCGACGAGGACCGGCTGCGGCCCGTCATCCGCGAGGTCGAGGTCGCGCCGATCGTGCAGCGGGCGGCGGGGCGGGTGACGCCGCTGGCCGAGCAGAAGGGCGTGCGGATCGAGGTCGTGGTGGCGCCGGCCGTGCCCACCGTGGAGACCGACGCGAGCCGCGTCGAGCAGATCCTCATCAACCTCCTCCGCAACGCCGTACGGCACACCCCGGACGGGAGCACCGTGACGGTGGAGGTGGCGCCCGAGGGCCCCGAGGGGGCGCGGGTGCGCTTCGACGTCCTGGACCAGGGCGCCGGCATCCCCGAGGGCGAGGAGGAGCGCATCTTCGACATCTACGTCACCAAGGCGGGCGAGGAGAGCCGCGGCAGCGGCATCGGGCTCCCGCTCAGCCGCCGGCTCGCGCGCCTGCTCGGCGGCGAGCTCCGCGGCCTCGCGTCCCGCGGCGGGGGCGGCTGCTTCCGTCTCACCCTTCCGGCCGCGCCGCCGGCATGAGCCGCGGCGGCGACATGCGCGCCACGTCCATCGATCCATCCCCCGGAGTGAGGGCATGAAGATTCTCGTGGTGGAAGACGACCGGAAGGTCGCGGGCTTCATCGAGCAGGGGCTCAAGGAGGAGGGCCACGTCGTGGACGTCGCGCCGGACGGCGAGGAGGCCACGATGCTGGCGCACGTCTACGACTACGACCTGATCCTCCTCGACGTCGTGCTGCCGAAGAAGAACGGCTTCCAGATCGCCGGCGAGCTGCGGCGCGAGGGGCGCACGACGCCGATCCTCATGCTGACGAGCCGCGACTCGACCGAGGACGTCGTGCGCGGGCTCGACGCCGGCGCCGACGACTACCTCGCCAAGCCGTTCCGCTTCGACGAGCTGCTGGCCCGCATCCGCGCGCTGCACCGCCGCGGGGGCGCCGAGCGGCTCGACGTGCTCCGCTACGGGCCGATCTCGCTCGACCGGCTGCGGCACGTGGCGCGCGTCAACGACCGCGCGCTCGACCTCACGCCGAAGGAGTTCCAGCTCCTCGAGTTCTTCCTGTTGCATCCCGAGGAGGTGGTGCGCCGCACGACGCTGCTCGAGAAGGTGTGGGACATGCACTTCGATCCCGAGAGCAACGTGGTGGACGTGCACGTCGGCAACCTGCGCCGCAAGCTGCAGGGGGCGGCCGGCGAGAACCTCATCGTCACCGTACGCGGCGTGGGCTTCAGCCTGCGGCGCGAGAGCGAGGCCGACGCCGATGCGGACGCCCACGGCGCCTAGCCGCCGCCCGGGCGTTCCGTTCGTGCCGGGACGCGATTAGCCATTGATTCAGGAGCGCGCTGGCCGACTCACTCAGCGGAGGAGGGTACGTGGGGCTGCGGATCGCATCGGGGCAGGCGGAGCAGATGCTCCTCTTCGGGCGCAACTTCTTCAAGCACCCGCGCATGCTGGGCTCGGTCATCCCCAGCTCGCGCTTCCTGGTGCGGCGGCTGCAGCGTCACGTGGACTGGCGGCGCGCGCGCGTCGTCGTCGAGTTCGGCCCCGGCGTCGGGACCCTGACGGGCACCTTCCTGCGGCACCTCGCCCCCGACGGGCGTCTCGTGGCGATCGAGATGAACCGTGAGTTCGTCGAGTATCTCACCGCGCGCCATCCGGATCCGCGCCTCAGCGTGGTCCACGGCTCGGCGAGCGACGTCGGCCCCGCGCTCGCGCGCCTCGGCACCGGGCCCGCCGACCTCGTCGTCTCGGGGATTCCCTACTCCACGATGACGCCCGCCCTGCGCGACGAGATCCTGCGCGCCACCTGCCACGCGCTGCGGCCGGGTGGGCAGGTGCTGATCTATCAGTTCACCCGCGCGGTGCGGAGCGACCTCGAGCGCGTCTTCGGCGACGTGCACCAGGAGTTCGAGCCGCGCAACGTGCTGCCCGCCTGGATCTTCACCTGTACCCGCAACGGCAAGGGCTGCGCCGACTAGCCCGGCGCCGCCGGCGCGGGCCCCCGGCCGAGCCACCGCTCGAACCACGCCACCGCCAGGCGCGCCACCGCTTCGAGCGCGCCCGGCTCCTCGAAGAGGTGCGTGGCGCCGGGAACGATCTCGAGCCGCACCTCGCCCGGCATCCGTGCGCGCGCCGTCTCGTTCAGCTCGATCACCACATCGTCCCGCCCGCCCACGACGAGCAGCGTCGGCGCGCGCACGCGCGCGAGTGCGGCGCCGGCGAGATCGGGCCGCCCGCCGCGCGAGACGACGGCGCGCACCGCGTCCGGCCGCCCGGCCGCGGCGACGAGCGCCGCCCCCCCGCCGGTGCTCGCGCCGAAGAGTCCCACCGGAAGGCCTCGCGTCTCGGGCAGACGGCCCAGCTGGTCCACGATGCCCGCCAGCCGTTCCGCCAGCATGCCGATGTCGAAGCGCAGGTGCGCATCCACCGCGTCGGCCCGCTCCTCTGCCTCGGTGAGGAGATCGGCCAGCACCGTCGCGAACCCCGCGCGCTGCAGCTCGCCCGCGACGTAGCGGTTGCGCGGACTGTGCCGGCTGCTCCCGCTGCCGTGCGCGAAGAGCACGACCCCGCGGCGCGCGGCCGGGACGCCGAGGGTGGCGGCGAGCCGTACCGGCCCGAGATCGAGCGTGATCTCGCGCTCCACCTCCATGAGCGGCGGCGCGAGCAGCGCCTGCACCTCCGCGTCGCTCGTCTGCTCGAAGTCGCGGTACCAGAGCCCCACCGCCTGGAACGGCGAGGGCGTGGTGGCGCAGATCGTCTCGGCCACGTCCTGCTGGAACTCCGCGCACGTCTCCGGCGCGCCGACCGGGACCGCGACCACCACCTCGCGCGGGCCCAGCCGCCGGAGCGCCTCGACCGCGGCGCGCATCGTGGCGCCGGTGGCGAGCCCGTCGTCCACCAGCAGCACCGTGCGGCCGCGAACGTCGGGGAAGGGCCGGTCGCCGCGGTAGAGGTGCTCGCGCCGCGCGACCTCCTGCGCCTCCAGGCGTGCCGCGCGCTCCACGACCGCGGGCGGGATGCCGAGCGTGTCGAGGAGCTCGGGCACGGTGACCACGACCCCTCCGCTCGCGATCGCGCCCATGGCGAGCTCCTCGTGGCCCGGCACGCCGAGCTTCCGCACGACGAAGACGTCGAGGGGCGCGTGAAGCGCCTGCGCCACCTCCCACGCGACCGGCACGCCGCCGCGCGGCAGGCCCAGCACGAGCAGGTCGTCCCGCCCGGCGTAGCGTTGGAGGGCGGCGGCCAGGCGGCGGCCCGCGTCGTGGCGATCGGCGAAGAGTGCCATCCGACCTCCCCGCTAGCCCGGCACGAGCACGCGCCGCGCCGTGGGCCGCTCGACCGCGCCCCAGCGGCGCTTGTAGGGCTCGAGCCCCCGCAGAAAATCGAACTCCGCCGCGCCGTCGCCCTCCGCGGCCGCGATGGCGTGACCCAGGAGCACGGTGCCCGGGCTCGCGCGCTCGAGCGCGGGGGCGAAGCCCGTGATGTACGAGGCCGCCCAGCGCGGGGTGCGGAGCACCAGGCCCGCCGCGGCGGTCCGGTCCGCGACGCGCAGCACGTGCAGCCGGAGCAGCCCGCGCCGCGCGAGGCCGGGCGCGGCATCGCGGTGGAAGCGCTGCACCGCCGGATCGTCGAGCACGCCCGCTTCGCCGCGCGCGCGCCAGCGCGCCGCGTGCAGCGCGAGGAGCCCCTCCAGCGCGTCGAGCACCTCGGCGGCACTCGAGCCGGCGTCCGCCGTCGCGAGCGTCACCGTGCCCTCGCGCTCGAGCTGCCGGCGGGCATAGCGCGCGGACTTCCAGATGGGCCGCCGGGGCGCGGGCAGCTCGAGCACGAGGTGCGGCTCGTCGTCCGCGGTCGCGTCCCGCCACCCGGCCGGCGCGCGCGCGCGCCGGAGTGGCGAGTCGGGCGGCAGGAGCGGGAGCTCCACGCGGGAGAACTCCGCGGCGTGTGGGATGAGCGCGGCGAGGAGGGCGTCGGCCGTGTCGGGCGGGAGCGTCGGATCGAGCAGCGCATCGAGGTGGTCGGAGATGCCGATCCCGATCGGCAACAGCCGCCGCGCGCCGTCGCCGGCGTAGACGTAGAGCGGCGCGAGCCCGACGAGCCGGCTCGCCCCGTCGTCGCCTCGCGCATGGAGCGCGACGGCGAACGGCGTCCCCTCGCCGAACTGCCGCCACCACGGCAGGAGCCACTCGGGTGCCTGGAACGGGCTCGCCCCGGGACAACGGGCCCAGAGCGCCGCCCATGCGGGCGCGAGCGCCTCGAGCTCGGCCGCGGAGCGGAGGACCCGGGCCGCGACGCCGCCCGGGAGCGGCGGCCGGCGGCTCCCCCCGAGGCGGGCGGGCGCGCTCGTCATGCGGCGCACCCCTCGGCGATGGCGGCGTAGCGGTCGAGGTAGCGGGCGCTCATCCGGGTGGCGGAGAAGCGCTCGCGCGCCGCCGCGCGGCACTCGGCCGGGTCGAGCGTGGGGACGCTCGCGATCGCCTCGGCCATCTCGTGCGCGTCGTCGACGAGGTAGCCGGTGCGGCCGTGCTCGACGATCTCGCTCAGGGCCCCGACGCGGAACGCGACGACGGGCGTGCCGGAGGCGAGCGCCTCCATCGCCACGAGCGAGCTCGTTTCGGGCGCGAGGCTGGGCACGAGCAGGCAGCGCGCGCGGCCCAGCAGCCCGCGCTTCGAGCGCACGCCCACCGGGCCGACGAAGCGGCGCCGGCGGTCGAGCCGCGGGCGGATCTCCCGCTCGAAGTAGCGCCGGTGCTCCTCGAACGGGAACACCGCTCCGGCGAGCAGCAGCGCCGCGTCGGCGCGCCGCGCTGCCTCCAGCGCCAGATGAAAGCCCTTCTCCGGACAGATGCGGCCGAGGGCGGCCGCGAAGGTGCGCCGGCGCGCGGACGGGCGCGCCCCGGCGAACTCATCGACCGGCACCCCGTTCGGGATCGGCGAGAGCAGGCGCGAGCTCGGCGGGCAGCTCGCCGCCTGCGCGTGCGACACGCAGTGCACCCACGTCCCCGGCCGGTCGAGCCGGAAGACCTCCGCCGGATACCACGCCGGCGGCAGATGCAGCGTGGCGAGCACCGGCACGCCGGGCGGCGGGAGGTAGCGGTGGAAGTCGATCCCGTGCATGTGCACGAGGTCCACGGGCCAGCGCGCGAGCACGTCGCGGATCGCCTCGGCGTGGTGCCGGTGGATCTCGCCCCAGGCCGCGCCGTCGAGCGGCTCGGCGCGGCGGGGCACCGCCTGCAGCTCGCCCGCCACGCGCGAGCCCTCGCAGGCGATCACGATCGAGCGGTGTCCGGCGCGCACCAGCGCGCGGTCCACCTGCGTGAGGACCTGCTCGGCGCCGCCGACGGCGTCGGGCCCCACGGGGGCGAGCGGGAAGGCGACGTTCAGGACGGTCAGCGTCACAACGGCTCCTCGAGCCCCAGCCGCGCGAGCGCCTCGCGCGCGAGGGCGCGCCAGCGCGGGCCCGTCATCCCCCAGTCGAACTGCTCGTAGTACAGGCGGCCCGCGTGCGGCGGGGCGGTGAATCGATATCGGGGCGCGAGCCGAAGGCGCTCGACCCCACTCTCTCTGAACGGCGCGACCGTGCGCGCCTGCGAGGCATGGGCATCGAGCATGCGCTCGCGCACGGCCCGCTCGTCGGGCGTGGGCTGCAGCACGAGCTCCCGGCGCATGGGATCGGCGCTCATGGGGCCGACCGCGCGCGTGTCGTCCACCCCGGGCAGGAAGCGACCGAGGGCGATTCCTCCCGCGTCGCCCTCGCCCCTCGGGGCGTGGGCGCCTGCGGCGTGGTAGCTCGTGAACTCGACGAGCGTCGGCGACGCGGGCCGGCGCGGGGCCGTGCCCGCGAGCGCACACGCGGCGTGCGCGGCGAAGGCGGTGGCGTCGTGGTCGGGGTGGCCGCCTTCGTAGGCGTGCGTCAGCAGGAGCGCGGGACGCACGTCGCGCAGCAGCGCGAGCACCGCGTGCGCGAGGGCGGCGAGGTCGAGCGAGGCCTCCTGATCGGCGACGCCGAGGTCGCGCTGGCGGGCGGGCTCGATGCCGCAGAGCGCGAGCGCCGCGGCGCGCTCGCGGCGGCGGGCGGCGGCGTAGTCCTCCCGCCGCGTGAAGCCCGCGGCGCGCGCATCGGCCGGCGCGCGTGGGGCGCCGTCGGTCACGTGCGCGACGGTCACGTCCGCGCCGCGCTGCAGGAGGACGCCGGCGCCGATGATCTCGTCGTCGGGGTGGGCCGCGAGCAGGAGCACGGGGCCCGCGCTCGCGGGTGCGTCGGCGAGCGAGCGCAGCCGCGCCGCGTCCGTCGGGGCGCTCGCGCCGCCCGGGGGGCAGCCCGGGACCGGAACGAAGCTCGACGGATCCTGACCAGGGGAAAGAACGCGCGAGGGGACCTGCACTTCCGGGACTCGTCCGTCGACCACCACCGCTCCGGCCACGCCACCGCCACCACGACCCCGCCGCGCCTCTCGGCGATGCCGGGGAGCTACACACAAACACCCGGGTGGGGGAAACTATGTGGCCGGCGTCACACCGTCCGGCGGGGGTGCGCCCACCCGCCGACGGATCGCCGGGGCGATCACGCGGAGCAGGAACACCCGGACCGCGCCGGCGAGCGGCAGCGCGACGAGCACCCCCAGGAGCCCACCCACCGCCCCGCCGGCGAGCAGGGCGAAGATGACCAGCGTCTGCGGCACCTCGGTCTCGCGCCGCATGATGTTGGGGGTGAGCAGGTGGCCCTCCACGTTCTGCAGGATCACGTAGAGCCCGAGCGCCAGGAGCGCTTTCGCGGGCGACTGCAGCAGCGCGATCAGCACCACGGGGATGGCCGCGAGCAGCGGGCCCAGGAACGGGATCGGCTCGCCCAGCATCGTCAGCACGCCGAGGACGATGGCGTAGTCCACGCCGATGAGGGAGAGCCCGAGCCAGGCGAGCGCGCCCATGATGACGGCGTTGATCGCCGCCCCGCGCACGTAGCCGCCCATGGCGCGGGCCATGTCGCCGAAGACCTGGGCCGCCCCGATGCGGTGCTCGAGCGGAAAGAGCGAGTAGACGAAGCGGCGGAGCGCCGGCACCCCGGCCACCCAGTAGATCGCGAGAAAGACGACCACCAGCACGTCCGCCGCGAGCGAGAAGAGCTGGAGCGGCAGGCTGACGAGGAGCCCCCCGGCCTGGGCGAGCCGGGGCCCGAGGTACTGCGCGAGCTGGTCGCCCGAGAACCACGGGAGCCGCTCGAGCCACGCCCGGGCGCGCGCCACGAGCTCGGGCACCCGCTCGGCGAACGCCTGGCCCTGCGCGACGAGACGCGGGACGACGATCCAGCCCAGGAGTCCCGCCGCGAGGAAGACGCCGAAGAAGACGATGCCGATGGCGAGCGCGCGCGGCACCCGCCGCGCCAGGCGTTCGACGAGCGGGATGAGCGCCTCGCCGATCGTGATCGCGATGGTGAGGAGCGCGAGCGGCCGGATGAGGAAGCGGAACGCGGCGAGCGCTCCGAGGCCCAGGGCCAGCGCGGCGGCCAGTGCGGGGACCGAGCGCCAGCTCAGCGTCACGGTGGGGGCACGACGGGCCGGGGTGGACATCGTCGTTCATTAAACCCTGGCCCGGGAAGGGGCGATGTGACCGCGCACACGCCGCCCGCGCGCCCGCGTGCTACTTCTAGGGGATGAACGCCAGGATCCGGCGCGGGCTCTCCCGGACCCTGCGCGACACCTTCGGCCTCTTGCGTCTGCGCCCCGGCCAGGCGGAGGTGGTCGAGTCGGTGCTCGCCGGGGAGGACACGCTCGCCATCATGCCCACCGGCGCGGGGAAGTCGCTCTGCTACCAGCTCCCGGCGCTCCATCTCGAGGGGACGACGATCGTCGTCTCGCCGCTCATCTCCCTCATGAAGGACCAGGTCGACAAGCTCGGCGAGCTGGGCCTCGACGCCGAGGCCGTCAACAGCACGCTCTCGCGGGGCGAGGAGCGCGAGGCGCTCGCGCGCATCACCGACGAGGAGAGCGAGTTCGTCTTCACCACCCCCGAGCGGCTGACCAGCCCCGAGTTCCTCGCCACGCTCGAGGCCACCACGATCGACTTCGTCGTCATCGACGAGGCGCACTGCATCTCGGAGTGGGGCCACGACTTCCGCCCTTCCTACCTCGGGCTGCGCCAGGCCGTCGCCGCGCTGGGTGATCCGCCCATCCTCGCCCTCACCGCCACGGCCACGCCCGAGGTGGTGGACGACATCCGCGCCCAGCTCGGCCGGCCGGGGATGCAGGTGGTCAACACCGGCATCTTTCGCCCCAACCTCCGCTTCTCCGTCGAGCGCGTCACGGGGGATGCGCAGAAGCGCACCGAGCTGGTGCGGCTCCTCGAGGCAAATGCCGGCACGGGCATCATTTACTGCGCCACGGTGCGGCACGTCGAGGAGGTGGCCGACTTCCTCTGGGCCGAGGGGCTCGAGGTGGGCCGCTACCACGGCAGGCTCCCGGCGAAGGAGCGACGCGCGGTGCAGGATCGCTTCATGGCCGGCGAGCTCCGGGCGATGGTGGCCACCAACGCCTTCGGCATGGGGATCGACAAGGCAGACATCCGTTTCGTCGTCCACTACGACCTGCCCGGCTCGCTCGAGGCCTACTACCAGGAGGCCGGCCGGGCGGGCCGCGACGGCGAGCCCGCCGAGTGCGTGCTGCTCTACGACGCGCAGGACCGGCGCACCCAGCTCTTCTTCCTGGGCGGGAAGCACCCGCGGGCCGAGGAGGTGGTGGCCGTCCACGACGCCCTCAGCGGTCTCGGCGCCGACCGCGCCGCCGTGGCGCTCACGGCGGTGCAGGCGGCGGCGCAGGGGGTGGCGAAGACCAAGGTGCGCGTCGTGCTCGCCGCGCTGAAGGACGCCGGGGTGGTGAAGGAGGAGCGCGGGGTCCGTTTTCGGCTGAAGTCGGCGGGGCTGAGCCGCGAGCGGCTGGAGGCCCTCGCCCGCGGCTTCGCAGAGCGGGGCGAGCACGATCGCGAGAAGCTGGAGCGCATGGAGGGCTATGCCCGGAGCGCGCGCTGCCGCTGGCGCGCGCTCTACGACTACTTCGGCGAGTCGCTCGAGGGCGAGGACGGGTGCGGTACCTGCGACAACTGCCGCCACCCCGTGGCCGAGCGGATCCGGCTGCCCGAGGAGATGCAGCCCGCCGCCGCGGCGGGGCCGGCGGGGCCGGCGGGGCCGCACCACGTGGCCCTCCCGCCGCTCGCGCCCGGTGATCGGGTGCGGCTCCCGAAGCACGGCGAGGGCGTCGTCGAGGCGGTCGAGGGGGAGGTGGTACTCGTGCGCTTCGGCAGCGGGGAGAGTGGCCGCTTCGTCCGGGAATTCTGTGAGCGGGTGGGGGAGGGGGCGGGGGGAGGCGACGTGTCGCGTGTCACAGACCGGCCCGGAAGCGACCCTTAACTACACATCCGCCCGGCGCGCGGTCCACGAGCGCTGGGGGAGCTCGCCGGCTCCTCCCGCCGGTGATTCACCGGATTGCTCGCTGCTCGCCGGTGCCTGGATCGAGTAGGGGAAGGTAGAGGTCGCGGTGCCGTCGTTGCTCTCCGTCGTGGTTCCCTGCTACAACGAAGAGGCGGTCCTCGAGGTCACGCACGCGCGCCTCACGGCGGTGCTGGCCGGCCTCGAGGGGCTGAGCTACGAGCTCCTCTACGTCGACGACGGCAGCCGCGACGCGACCGGCGCCCTCCTCGCCGGCCTGGCCGGCCGCGACGCCCACGTCCGCGTCATCCGCTTCTCGCGCAACTTCGGCCACCAGGTCGCCGTGACCGCGGGCATCGAGCACGCCCGCGGCGACGCGGTGGTGCTCATCGACGCCGATCTGCAGGATCCGCCGGAAGTGATCGCCGAGTTCGTCGCCGGCTGGCGCGCGGGGTACGACGTGGTCTACGGCGTGCGCACCGAGCGGGCCGGCGAGACCCGCTTCAAGCTCTGGACGGCGAAGGCGTTCTACCGCCTCATCAACCGCCTGTCCGAGACCGAGATCCCGCTCGACACCGGCGACTTCCGGCTGATGGACCGCAAGGTGGTCGACGCGCTCGTGGCGATGCCCGAGCGCGATCGCTTCGTGCGCGGGATGGTGAGCTGGGCCGGCTTCCGCCAGCAGGCGGTGCCGTATCGCCGGGCCGAGCGGCTCGCCGGCGACACGAAATATCCGGTCGGCAAGATGCTGCGCTTCGCGCTCGACGGCATCACCTCGTTCAGCCTCACGCCCCTGGCGCTGGCGAGCTGGGCCGGGTTCCTCACGAGCGGGCTCGCGCTCCTCGGCATCCTCTACGCGCTCGTGCTGCGGCTCTTCACGCCGTATTACGTGACCGGGTGGACGGCGCTCTTCATCGCGGTGCTCTTCATCGGCGGCATCCAGCTCACGGCGCTGGGCATCATGGGGCAGTACGTCGGCCGGATCTACCGCGAGGCGAAGCGGCGGCCCCTCTACCTCGTGCAGGAGCGGCTGGGCTTCGCGCCCTCGGTGCCCGCGGCCCTCGAGGCGCGGCCGATGGAGGCGCGGCCGATGGAGGCG
The DNA here is from genome assembly GCA_035760645.1 of Gemmatimonadales bacterium. GTDB lineage: Bacteria > Gemmatimonadota > Gemmatimonadetes > Gemmatimonadales > GWC2-71-9 > DASSTY01. The sequence continues at coordinate 25,737 of DASTSO010000141.1, read as the reverse complement.
CGGCCGATGGAGGCGCGGCCGATGATCGAGCGGCGCGTGCGCGCCGCCGATCGTCGGACGACGGGCGAGCGGCGCCGCACCCTCGACGGGCGCCCCGGCCATCGCCAGCAGGTGGCGCGGCGCGCATGAGCGCTCCCGCCCGCCGGCTCCGGTGGCGTGCGGCGGCGCCGGTCGGGTTCGAGGAACCGGCACCCGGCGCGACGCTCGCGCCCACCGCCTCCGACGCGGCGCTCGCCCCGGAGGCCGCGCTCGCCCCCGCGGTCGCGGGGGCCGTGCTCCTTCTCGCCGCCCTCTGGCTGGGCGCGCTGCTCTTCGCGCGCTGGCCGCTCGGCGTGCATCCGATGATCTACTCCGATTCGCCCATCGACGCCTCCTTCTTCACCTACGCCGGGGCGATGGTTCGGCATGGCGGCGTCCCCTACCTGAGCTTCTGGGACCACAAGCCGCCGCTGATCTTCTTCATCGACGCCGCGGCCCTCGCCCTGGGCGGTGGGTCGCTGTGGGGTGTGTGGGCGGTGGCCTGGCTTTCGCTCGTGACGGCGCTGCTGCTCGCCTATCGGGCACTCCGCCTGGCGTTCGGCCCGTTCCCGGCGCTCCTCGGCGCGCTGTTCCTCGCGGCCGCCGCGCCGAGCATCCTCGCGGTCAACATGACCGAGGGCTACGCCCCGCCGCTGCAGTGGCTCGCCATCCTGCTCTTTCTCTGGTGGGCGCGGGGCGGCTCGACCGTGCGCGCCGGCCTCGGTCTCGGCGTCGTCGGCGCGCTCCTGGGCTTCCTGCGGCCGAATCTGATCGGTGCTCCGCTCGTCGCGGTCGCGCTCATGAGCGTCCGCCTCCTCGCCGCGCGGCGGGGCCGAGAATGGCTCGGGCTCGTGGGCGGCGGCGTGCTCGGTGGGCTCGTCGTCGCAGCCCCGATTCTCGGCTACCTGGCGGCGCACGGCGCCCTCGACGCCTTCCGCGATCAGGTCCTCCGCTACAACGGGCTCTACGTCGCGGCGAGCTGGAAGCGGCGGCTGCGCGCGGGCTACGGCGGGCTCGGGATCGTCGGCCGCACCGCGCCGGTCCTGCTGCCGCTCGCCGGATGGCTGCTCGCCGTCGCGCGCCTGGTGCGGGTGCCGGTGGCGCGCCGGGATTCCTTGGTGTGGCTCGGGGTCGTCTGGCTGCCGGTCGAGGCGGTGCTCGCCGGCGTCTCGGGCCGCTCGTATGGTCACTACTTCATGCCGCTCTTCGCGCCGCTCGCGTATCTCGCCGCGAGCTTCGCGGCGAGCCTGCTCGCGTGGCGGGATGGACCCGTCGCGCCGCGGTGGGCCGTGGCGGCGCTCGCGGTCGCGCTCGCGGTGCCGCCGGTGCTGAACGTGGCGCTCGACGTCTACGACAAGGGCCTGCCGCACCGCCGCGCCGACCAGCTCCAGGCCACCGTCGGCTACATCGACGCGCACACGTCGCCACGGCAGCCGATCCTCGTCTGGGGGCACGCGGCCGACGTCTACTACTTCTCGGGCCGGCGTCCCGCATCGAAGTACATCTACCCGCTCCCGCTCCTCACGCCGCGCTACGCGACGGCCGCGATGGTCTCTGGGTTCCTCGCGGAAGTTCGTGCCGCGCGGCCGCCGCTCATCGTGGACGCGACCTCGGGCGTGCGGCAGTGGAACGATCTCGTCCCCTCGCTCGGGGCCTTCGACCCCACCTGGCGGGTCCCGCCGTGGCGGAGCGCGACGCCCTGGTGGTCGATGACGCCGGCGCTGCGCCGGTTCTACGACTACGTGGCCGCCTACTACGAGCCGGCCGACACGGTGGGCCCGAGCCGCTGGGTCGTCTATCGCCTGCGGCCCGACGGACCGCTCGACCCCGCGACCACGCACGCCCCGGTGCGGATCGCGCCGGTGACGGAGGACACGATGGTGTACACGTGGTGATGCCGCAGGGAGTGCCGCTCGCGTCCGACGGCCGGCGCGCCGGCTGGGGACGCCGCGTCCGGCCGGTCGCCGGGCTGTTGGTGGCCGCCGGCTTCCTCGTCCTCGCCTTCCGGCGGCTCGACTGGACGGCGGTCGCCGCCGCCTGGCGGCACGCGGCGGTGCTGCCGCTCGTCGCCGGCCTGGCGCTGCTCGCGCTCGACTTCGGGCTTCGCATCGTCCGCTGGTGGCTCATGCTGCGCGCGAGCGCGCCGGCGCTGCCGGCGCGGGCCTGCATCCGGCCCTACCTCCTCAGCCTCGCCGCGAACAACACGATGCCGCTGCGCGCCGGCGACTTCATCCGCGCCTTCGGCTTCCGTGAGCAGCTCGGCACGCCGCCGATGCGGGTGCTCGGCACGCTCGTCGTCGAGCGCGTTCTCGACCTGCTCACGCTGCTCATGCTGCTCTTCCTCGGCCTCTGGGGCGTGGGGCGCGGCGCGCTGCCGGCACTCTTCGTCACGGCGGCGCTCGTCGCCGGCCTCGTCTGCCTCGCGGGCCTCCTGGTGCTGATGCTCGCCCCCACGCACGTGCGGCGTCTGCTCCACTGGCTGCTCGGGCGCGGACCGCTCGGGGCGCGCCTGCCGCAGACGCGCGGGTGGGCGGAGCAGTTCCTCGATGCCTTCACGGTGCTGCAGTCGCCGCGGCGCGCGGCCGAGCTCGTCGGGCTCTCGTTCCTGGCCTGGCTCTGCGAGGGCGGGCTCTATGCCGGGGTGGCGCTGGCGCTCGGCGTGCGCGTCCCGCCGCTCGCCCCCTGGTTCGCGCTCGCGACCGGCACCCTGGCGACGCTGCTGCCGAGCTCGCCAGGCTACGTCGGCACGTTCGACTACTTCGCCATGCTCGGGCTGCGCGCCTACGGCGCCGGCGCGACCGGGGCGGCCGCCTTCGCGCTGCTCGTGCACCTGCTGCTGTGGGCGCCGGTGACGCTGGCGGGCGCGCTCCTGCTGCTGCGGCCGCGCGGCCGGCTCGCGCTCGCGCGCGGGCGGCACGCGGCGGAGGCGACCTGAGGTGACGGCGCGGCCGCATGTCGTCGTGATCGGCGGCGGCTTCGGCGGGCTCGCCGCCGCCTGGGCGCTCGCGCGGCGCGGCGTCGGCGTCACAGTGCTGGAGGCCGACGCGGACGTGGGCGGACTCGCCGGCACGTTCGAGGTCGGCGGCCAGCGGCTCGAGAAGTTCTATCACCACTGGTTCACCAACGACCGCCACGTGAACGAGCTCGTGGCGGAGCTGGGGCTCGAGGACCGCATCCTCTACCGGCCGACCCGGACGGGGATGTACTTCGCGAACACGATCTACCGGCTGAGCAAGCCGCTCGACCTGCTGCGCTTCGCCCCGCTGCCGCCCGCCGACCGGCTCCGGCTCGGGCTGCTCGCGCTGCGCGCCCGGCGCGTGGCGGACTGGCGCGCGCTCGAGGCGCTCACCGCCGAGGAGTGGCTCGTCGCGCTCGGCGGCCGCCGTGTCTACGAGGTCGTCTGGAAGCCGCTGCTCGAGGGCAAGTTCGGCGTCTACGCCCGGGACGTGTCGGCGGTCTGGTTCTGGAACAAGCTCAAGCTGCGCGGCGGGAGCCGCGGCAAGGGCGGTGCCGAGATGCTCGCGTATTATCGCGGCGGCTTCGCCGCGCTCGCCGAGGCGCTCGCGCGGGCGATCGAGGCGGCGGGCGGCACGGTGCGCACCGGCACGCCCGTGACCGGCCTCGCCGTCGAGCAGGGGGGCATCACGGGCGTCGAGACGCCCGGCGGCGTGGTGCGCGCCGACCGGGTCATCGCCACCCCGGCGCTCCCGCTCGTCGCCGACCTCGTCGCCCCCCACGCGCCGGCCGACTACGTCGCGCAGCTGCGCGCGGTGGAGTACCTCGCCAACGTCTGTCTCGTCCTCGAGCTCGACCGGAGCCTGTCGTCCACCTACTGGCTCAACGTCAACGATCCCGGTTTCCCCTTCGTCGGGGTCATCGAGCACACGAACTTCGAGCCGGCCGCGACCTACGACGGGCGGCACATCGTCTACCTGTCGAAATACCTCCCGGAGTCGGCCGAGCTGTTCCGCATGAGCGACGCGGAGGTCTTCGCCTACTGCCTGCCGTTCCTCGCGCGGATGTTCCCGGCCTTCGACCCCGCCTGGGTGCGCGCCCACCACGTCTGGCGCGCGCGCCACGCACAGCCGATCGTGAGCCGCCACTACAGCCGGCTCATCCCCCCGCGCGAGACGCCGATCGCCGGGCTCTATCTCTGCACCATGGCGCAGGTCTATCCGGAGGACCGCGGCACCAACTACGCGCTGCGCGACGGCCGGGTCGTCGGCGAGCTCGTGGCCGACGATCTCGCGCCCGGCCGCGCGACGGCGGCGGCCGCGCCCCCCGCCCGGCCCGCCGCCTGATGGTCTCGGTTCCCGCCGCCCTCCATCCCGTGATGAGCCGCGTCCGCGCCGGCGCCCGGGCGCCGGCGCGCCTCGCGGCGGGGCTCGGCGCGCGGCGGGCCGCGGTCGCCGCCGCCGTCTGCTGGGTGGTCCTCACCAAGGCGGTGGAATGGCCCGTCTTCGTGCGCCCGACCTTCGAGGCCGGCGTGCCGACCGACGCCGCGGCCTTCGCCTACGCGGGCGAGCTGATCCGGCAGGGCGGTGCGCCCTATCTCGCCTTCTGGGATCAGAAGCCGCCGCTCATCCACTGGCTCAACGCCCTGGGGCTCGCGCTCGGCGGTGGAGGGATCTGGGGGATCTGGCTCCTCGGCGCCCTCGCCACCGTCGCCGCCGTGCTCCTCGGCGCCCGCCTGCTCGCCCGTGCCGGGCTCGGCACGCCGGCCGTGATCGTGGGCAGCGCCTGTCTCGCCGCGGCGATTCCCGACGTGCGACAGTCCAACCTGACCGAGGAGTACGCGCTGCCTCTGCAGGTGGCGGCCGCGGGGCTGCTCTTCGCCGGCGACGGCCGGGTGGCGCTCGGACGCGGGGCCGGCGCGGGGCTCGGCGTCCTCGCCGGACTCGCCGGGCTGCTGCGCCCCACACTCATCGGCGCCATGCTGGCGGTGGCGCTCGTGGCGACGCTCGCCGCGGCGCACCGGCGGGCCTGGGGCGAGTGGGGGCGCTGGCTGCTCGCGGCCCTCGCCGGCGCGACCGCCGTGCTCGCCCTCGCCCTCGCGGCCCTCGCCGCACGCGGCGCGCTCGGTGCGTTCGAGGATCAGGTGGTGCACTACAACCTGGTCTACATCGCGGCGTCGTGGCGCGAGCGCCTCGGCGCCGCGGGCGACGGGGTGCGGCTCGCGACGCGGCACCTGCCGCTCGCCCTCGTCACGGCCGGCTGGCTCCTGGCCGCCCTGCGCCTCTACGACCGCCGCCCCGGCCACGACGGCCGCCCCGGCGACGACCGCGGGAACCGCAGCCCGCGGGCCGCGGTCTGGCTGTTGGCCCTCGTCTGGGCGCCGCTCGAGCTCGGGCTTGCGGCGCTGCCGGGGCGGCCCTACGGGCACTACTTCCTCGCGCTCGTGCCGGCCTTCGCGCTGCTCGTGGCGCTGCTGGTCGAGGCGCTGCTCGCCCGCCAGCCGGCGCCGCGCGCCCATGCGCTCGGCGTGATCGTCGCGCTCGGCCTCGCCCTCCCGGCGGTGCTCGACCAGGTCCGTGCGCTCGACGAGCGCCCGCTGGTCGGCGAGCGGACGCGGCAGGTCGAGGCCGTGACCCGCTATCTCCGGTCGGCGCTGCCGCCGGGGGCGCCGATCTTCGTCTGGGGCCACGCGGCCGACGTGTATCTCTTCTCGCGGCATCCCGCGGCGAGCCGCTTCATCTACCCGCTGGCGCTCGTCACTCCCGGCTACGTCACCCCGGCGCTGATCCGGGGCGTCGAGGCCGAGCTGGAGCGCGCCCGGCCCGCGCTCCTCGTCGAGCAGCCGACCCCGCTCCTCCCGCCGCTCACCCCCTTCGACTCCACCTGGCAGTCTCCCGCGCCAGGCCCCGGCGTGCGGCGGCCCGGCCAGTGGCGGGCGACCCCCGCGCTGCGCGCCTTCTACGCCTACCTCGCGCGCCACTACGCCGTGGTCGACAGCGTCGGCCCCGAGCACTGGCGCATCTGGCGCCGGCGGTCGGGTGGGGCGGTGGCCGCGCCGGCGGCGGCGCCGGCGGCGGAGCCCTCGTGACGACCGCCTCGCCGGCCGTCGCGTTCCCGGGCCGGGCCCGGGCGGCCGCCGCACTGCAGCGCGCGGGCGCGCTCGCCGCGGCGCATCCCGTCGCGCTCGCCGTGGCCCTCGGCGTGCTCGTGCGGGCGAGCCACGTCCTCGCCGCCGATTTCCCGCTGAACGACGGCGGGATGTTCCACGCGATGGTGCGGGACCTCCAGGCCAACGGCTTCGCCCTCCCCGCCACGACCAGCTACAACGGGCTCGGGCTGCCGTACGCGTACCCGCCGCTCGGCTTCTATCTCGCCGCCGCGCTCGACGTCCTGACACCGGTGCCGCTCGACGACCTGCTGCGCTGGATTCCGCTGGTGACCACGGCGCTCACGCTCGTCGCGTTCGCCGGGCTCGCCGCGCGGCTGCTGCCCACGCGCCCGCTGCGCGTCGCCGCCGTCGCGGCCTTCGCCCTCGTGCCGCGCAGCTTCGTCTGGCTCCTCATGGGCGGGGGCCTCACGCGCGCGCCGGGGGTCCTGTTTGCGCTGCTCGCGCTCGGCGCGGTGCACGACTGGTGCGTGCGCGGCCGCTGGCGCGCGGCGCTGCTCGCCGCGCTCTGCGCGGGGCTGACGGTGCTGAGTCACATCGGCACGGCGCCGTGGCTCGCGGTCTCCATCGTGCTGTTCTTCCTGTGGTTCGGGCGCAGTCGGCGGGCGCTCGCCGGGATGGCCGTGGTGGCCGGCGGCGCCACGCTCGTCGCCGCGCCGTGGGCGCTCGCGGTCGTGCGGGTACATGGCTGGGCGCCCTTCCGTGCCGCCGCCGCGGCCGGCAACGCGGTGTGGTCGAGCGGGGCGACCGCCTGGCAGGTGGCCGTCGCGCTCGCCCGTTTCGGCGTGACCATGACGGGCGAGTCGTTTTTTCCGCTCGTGGGCGTGCTCGCCGTGCTCGGCGGCGTTCTCCTCCTTCCGCGGCGACAGCTCCTCCTGCCCGTCTGGTGGATCGCCTCGCTCGTCGTCGATCCGCGCCAGGGCGCGACCTTCGCGAGCGTGCCCGTCGCGCTGCTCGCGGCGGTGGGCGCCTGCGAGGGGATCTGGCCGCTCCTGCGGCGCGCCGCGGGGGAGGCGGCCGCGCCGGGGCTCGAGCGGTGGTTCCCGGCCGCGGTCGCGGCGGCGGCGCTGCTCTACGCCACGGCGGGGGCGCTCGTCAGCGATCCCCGCTACGCGGGCGAGGCGAGCCTCCTCGTGGCGCTCGACGCCTCCGACCGCGCGGCCATGCGCCGGATGGCCACGCTCACCCCGGCCGCCAGCCGGTTCGTCGTCGTGAGCGGCCGGGGCTGGTTCTATGATCCGTATTCCGAATGGTTTCCGGTCGCGACGGGTCGGCCGAGCGTGGCGACCGTGCAGGGCACCGAGTGGCTGCCCGCCGGCGCGTTCCGGCGGCAGCAGAAGCTCGCGCAGCAGCTCCAGCGCTGCGGCGGTGGCACCGCCGCCTGTCTCGACCGCTGGGCGGCGGCGTGGCGGATTTCGTTCACGCACGTCTACGTGCCGCGCGGGGTCCTGAGCACCTGCTGTGCACCCCTCGTCGGATCGCTGCGGGCCGATCCGCGCTGGCGGGTCGTCTACGACGGGCCGGGGGCGATCGCATTCGCCCGGGTGCCGGCCCCGCCCGCGGCCCGGTGAGGACGATCCCGGCCACGGCGATCGGAAAAAGAAACGAGCGCCCCGCGAGGGGCGCTCATGGCATGCGTGGATTGGGGGACCGCGGACCTCAGAGCTCGCCGCTCGAGTGCTTCCGGGTCTTGGGGACGCGGTGCTCGGTCAGGTTCCGCGCCTCGTCGGGCGTGGCGCCCTCGTCCTCATGGCCCGAGGCGCCCATCTGCCGGGCGGCGCGATGGCGCTGCTGGCGGTCCTGGCGGTCGGCGGATCCGGGGGTGTTGCGGTTGGCGTCTGCCATGCTTCCTCCTGCACTGGTACGACGATGAACCCTGCAATGGACGGCGACGGGCCGCCCCTTCCCAAGTAAGGGCCGGCCGGCCACGCCCGCCAGCCCCGGCGCCGTGAGCTAAGTACGTGTGAAGGTGGTCACAGAATGGCGGTCCGGGGCCGGGCCAGATTGGCAACGGTGGACGACTCCCGCCCCCTGTTCCCAGGCTGAGGACCGGCGCGTGGCCCATGAACTCGAGATCGGCAGGTATGCCATGACCGACGAGCGCCGGTCGTGGGCTGGGATCGACTGGGCCCGGCTCGGCGCCAACGTCAGCGGGCCGCTGCTGACGATGGCCACGGCGATCATCCTCGACCTGCTGACCCGCCACGGGATCCTCATCCCGAGCCCCTTCCCGCTGCTCCTGCTCACCCTCGTCCTCGCCACGCTGTGGGGCGGGCTGCGGCCGGGGCTCATCAGCGCGCTCCTCGTCGTGCTCTATGCGCTGCACTTCCTCTCCGAGAGCGGGCACATCCTGCGCTACACTCCCGAGGATCGGCGCAGCCTGGTCCTGGTCGCGCTCATCGCCCCGACGATCGTCCTGCTGCTGAGCTCGCGCCGGACGCTGGCGCGCGGGGCGGCGGCGCCCACGCTCGTGGCCCCCGGCGCGGACCGGACGGTGGGCGTCGTCGCCGAGATGAGCCAGCTCCTCGCCTCCTCGCTCGAGTACGAGACGACGCTGCAGACGGTCTGCAAGCTCGCCGTGCCCGCGCTCGCCGACTGGTGCCTGGTGCACGTCATCGGTCCCGGCCGCACCGTGAGCTACGTGGCGAGCTCGCACCGCGAGCTCGCGCGCGAGGTGGTGCTGCACGGTCTCCGCCGCTACGTGCCGCGCGAGCTCTCGGCCACGCTGCGGGGCGACCCGGCGGTACCCGAGCCGGTGCTGGTCGAGGAGGTGCGGCCCGAGGACCTGCAGGAGCTGGCCCAGGACGAGGAGCATCTGCGACGCCTCCAGGCGCTCGCGCCGGGGTCCTACATGGTGGTCCCCCTCGTCGCACGCGGGCAGGTGCTCGGCGCGCTCACGCTCGCGATGGCCGAATCGGGCCGCCGCTACGCCGAGGCCGATCTGGTCGTCGCCGGGCAGCTCGCCGCGACCGCCGCGCTCAGCGTCGATGCCGCGCGCCTCGAGCACGACGCGGACGCGGCCGAACAGCGCTACCGCCTCCTCTTCGAGAACAACCCGCAGCCGATGTGGGTCTTCGACGTCGAGACGCTGCAGTTCCTCGCCGTCAACGACGCCGCGGTGCGGCACTACGGCTACGCGCGCGACGAGTTCCTCTCCCTCTCGGTCATGGACCTGCGGCCGCCCGACGACGTCGCCGCGCGGCTCCATCCGCCCGAGCGGCCGGTGAGCGGCCGCGAGCAGGTCGCCGTCACCCAGCACCAGAAGAAGGACGGCGGGATCGTGGACGTCGAGATCGCCTCGCACGAGCTGCCGCTCGGCACCGGCCGCGCTCGGCTCGTGCAGGTCACCGACATCACCGAGCGCACCCGCACCAAGGCCGCCCTGCACCAGAGCGAGGAGCAGCTGCGCCAGGTGCAGAAGCTCGACGCGGTGGGCCGGCTCGCCACCGGGATCGCCCACGACTTCAACAACGTGCTCACGGCGATCCACGGCTACAGCGAGCTCCTGCTGCGCGATCTGCCGCGCGGCGACGCCCACGCGCAGGACGTGGAGAAGATCCGCCGCGCCGCCGAGCGCGGAGCGCTGCTCACGCGCCAGCTCCTCGCCTTCGGCCGGCGCCCGCGCGCGGTGCCGCAGCCGGTGGAGGTCAACGAGGTGGTGCGCGGGATGGAGCACCTCGTCCAGCGCCTCCTGGGCGCCGACATCCAGCTCGCCACCGTGCTCGCCCCCGAGGTCGGCCGCGTGCGCGCCGATCCGTCGCAGGTGGAGCAGGTGATCATGAACCTGGTCCTCAACGCCCGCGACGCGATGCCGCACGGCGGCACCCTCACGATCGAGACCGCCGAGCGGGTGGTGGGCGCGGCGTCCCGGGGGCGGCAGCTCAAGCCCGGGCGCTATCTCACCCTCGCCGTGAGCGACACCGGGCACGGCATGGACGGCGAGACCCAGGCGCGGCTCTTCCAGCCCTTCTTCACCACCAAGGATCCGGCGAGCGGCGCGGGGCTGGGGCTGTCGATCGTCTACGGGATCGTGCGGCAGGCGGGCGGGGTGGTGCGGGTCTCGAGCGAGCCGGGGCAGGGGACGGTGGTGAAGGTCTACTGGCCGCTGCTCGAGGCCCCCGCCGCCGAGGCGGCGGCGCCCGAGTCGGCCGACGCCGACGCGCTGCGGGGGCTCGAGACGATCCTGCTCGTCGAGGACGAGGAGGGCGTGCGCGAGCTGCTGCGCAAGATGCTCGTGCGCCAGGGCTACGCCGTGATCGAGGCGCGCCACGGCCGCGACGCGCTGCTCGCCCTCGAGCGCCACCGCGGGCCGCTGCACCTCGTCATCACCGACGTCGTGATGCCCGAGATGGGGGGCCGGGAGCTCGCCGATCGCCTGCTCGCGCTGCGCCCCGGGCTCCGGGTGCTCTTCATCTCGGGCTACACCAACGACGAGATCGTGCGGCGCGGCATCTCCGAGTCGGACCTCGACTTCATTCAGAAGCCGTTCGGCTCCGACGACTTCCTGCGCAAGGTGCGCGAGCTGCTCGACGCCACGGCCGCCGGCGCAGGGACGCGCGACGGGCGCGGGGCCGCGAACGGCAACGGGAACGAGAGCGGCGCCGGCGCCCCGGCCGCGCCGACCGGCGAGGTGGGGGAAGAAGCCGCCGGCCCCGGCGGCTGAGCGCCGGCGCGCGGGCGTCCCTGCGTCACTCGGGCGGTACCAGCTCGCCGTCGCGCCAGAGCGCGTCGGCCACGGCCCGGTGGCGTGCCGCGTCCTCGGCGCGGCCGGCGCGCTCGTGGAGCGCGGCCTGGCGCCGGTGCGCCGGCGCGCGGAAGACGAGCTCGAACGGCGAGCGCTCGACCAGCGAGCGGTACCAGCCGAGTGCCTCGTCGTCCCGCCCCAGCTCCGCCAGCAGCTCGGCGCGCAGGAACCGCTCCCCCGCCTGGGCGTAGAAGGGCGAGGCCACGGTGAGCTGAAACCACGTTTCCAGTCGACTTCGGGCGAGCGCCTCGAGCGCGCCGGCCGCATCGCCACGCAGCCGGTGGCGCTGAGCCGCGACGCTGCGCGCGAGGTTCCAGACGAGCGTCGTGCCCTGGGCCGGCGCCGGCAGCCGCGCGAGCTCCTCGCCCCAGCGGTCGAGGGCACGCAGATCGCCCAGGCGCGCGCTCAGGTGGGCGAGCAGGTACGCGCGGAAGTGCGCGTGCAGCCCGTTGTGCAGCGCGAGCGCGAGCTGGTGGCTCGGCGGCGTCGCCGCGGCGGGCCACGCGGCGAGCTGCGCGCGCAGCGCCTCCAGCGCATCCGCCGCGTACGGCACGAAGGGCAGCGTGGCGAAGAGGCCGCGCGTCAGGAGCGATTGCACCGGATCGAGCGCCTCCGCCGCGGCGAGCGCCGTCTCCGCCGCACGGCGCCGCCCGCGCGCGAGCGCCAGGTGGGCGAGCATCGTGCGGCAGAGCGCCTGCAGCTCGGGCGCGCGCACCTCGGCGGTGAAGCGCTCGGCGATCTCCTCCGCCCCGGCGAGGTCGTTCGCGTAGAGCGCCACGTCCGAGAACGCGATCGCCGCCGTCAGCACCCGCGCGTGCAGCAGCTCGTCGGTCGTGCGCCGCCGCTCGGCCGCATCGCCGCGCACCGCGGCCCGGAGCGCGCGCATGCCGAGGGCCTGGTCGCTCGCGGGACTCACGGCGAGCAGCTTGGCGACGTGCGCCTCCACGGCCGCGGTCTCGCCCTCGAGCGCCGCGATGCGCGCGAGGTGGCCGCGCGCGCTCACGTGGCCGGGCTCGAAGGCGAGCGTGCGCAGGAAGGCGCTCTGCGCCTCGGTGCACGGGCGGCCCCGCATCGCGTTGCCGTGGAAGAGCAGGTCGCCGAGGAGGAACCACGCCTCCATGTCGTCGGGGTAGGTGCCGACGATCGTCGTGTAGAGCGCCTCGGCCTCGGCCACCTGGCCGTGCAGCCAGGCGCGCTGCGCGTCGAGCAGCAGGCGCGCGTGCGCCGAGAGCCGCTCGCGATGCGCGAACGCTTCCGCGGCCGCGGCGCGCGCGGGCTCCGGCATGGCGCTCGCCGCGAGCGCGGCGGCGAGCCGGTAGTGCGCGAGCGCGAAGGCCGGGTCCTCGCCGACGGCGCGCTGGTAGCAATCGATCGCCTCGAAGTAGCGGCTCAGCCGGAAGTGCCGCTCCCCCTCGAGCCACGCCTTCAGCGCCGCGAGCGACCCGGTCGTGCGCCCGGCGAGCTGGGTGAGCCGCGCGTGCGGGCCCTGTGCGTCGCCCACGAGGAGCTGCCGCGCGAGGTCGTCCACCATGGTGAAGAGCGCGCCCTCGCTCTCGCCCTCGACTACGGCGCGCGCGAGCGGCGCGCCCGCGTCGTCGTAGAGCGTCGCGCTGAGCTGCAGGCGGCCGCCCGCCTCCACCACCGCGCCCGCGAGCACGCGGCCCGCGCCGAAGCGCGCCGCGAGCGCGGCGCTCGCGGTCGGGTCGAGCGGGCCCGAGCCGGCCTCCGCCCGGTAGGCGAGCAGCGCGCGCGGGTCCACCGTGCGCAGCGCGCCCGCGCCGTCGAGCTTGGTCGAGAGGAGGTCCACCATGCCGTGCGCGAGATATCCGAGGTGTGCGCCGGCGCGCACCTCGAACGGCAATACCGCGAGCACCGCGGGATCCGCCGTGCGGGTCGGGGGAGGGGGCGTGAGGACGGGCGCGGCGGGAGCGGGAGGCGGGGAGGCGGGCGCGGGGGGCTTCGTGGCCGCCGCGGACGCGGGTGCGGGCGCGGGCCGCGGGCCCTGGCGGATCGCCTCGACCGCGGCCCGCGTCTCGGCCGAGGGCTCGAGCTCGTACTCGGCCGCGAGCCGCTGCGCGAACTCGTCGTAGGCGCGCAGCGCCGCGGGCCGCTCGCCCAGGCGGTCGAGCGCGGCGACGAGGCGCCGCAGTGCGGCCTCGTCGTAGGGCGTGAGCGCCGCGGCGTGCCGCGCCCAGCGTACCGCGTCCGCCGTCTCGCCGGCGCGCTCGCTCGTGTCCGCCAGCGTCCACGCGGCGCGCGAGGCCTGCGCCCGCCGGGTCGCGCGCTCGCCGTCGAGCCAGCGCTCGAACTCCGGAACCCCCGCCAGGTGGAAGCCGTGCAGCAGCTCGCCGCGATAGAGCGCGAGCGCCTCCGCCGGCCGCCCCGCCGCGATCGCCTCATCGAAGGCCGCCGCGTCGCACCACAAGGGCTCCTCGGCGATGGCGACCTCCTCCTCGCCGCGTCCCACGACGACGCCCTCGCCCAGACCCTTCCGCAGGAAGTAGAGCGCCCGGCGCAGCGCCGCGCGCGCGTGGCCCGCGTCGAGCTCGGGCCAGAAGACGCCGAGGAGCGTGTCGCGCCGGTGGAAGCGGCGTGGCGCGCTCGCCGCGAGATAGGCCAGGAGCGCGAGCCGCTTCGGCTGCCGCAGGATGGCGCCGCAGTCGGTCCCCGCGGGCCCGTGCAGGTCCAGCACCCCGAGGGTGCGCAGCTCGAGCATGTCGGTCGGAGGGACGCGGCGCGGCGCTCAGCGCACGCGGCGCACCAGCGAGCGGAAATCGTCGGCCGGCATCGCGGCCGAAAGCGTGAGGGAGACGTCGCCGATGGCCCACTCGGCGGTCGAGCGGTTGCCGGAGGTCGTGATCTGCGGCTCGGACGCGCGTCCCTCGCGGCCACGCCGCTGGTCGAGCGTGATGAGATGGCCGGCCGCGTCGGTATACACCGCCCGCACGACGCCCGGCGCCGTGAGGCCGGTGACGAGCGGCCGATAGCCGTCGATGACGTGGAGCGGACCGTTGAGGATCCGGTGCACCTCGTCGAGGCCGAGCCGCATGGTGATGCCGTAGCGCCGGTCGGCCGCCGCGCGTGCCTCCTCCGCGGCCGCCGTCGGGCTCGGGGACACCGGACTCGCGGAGGGTGCGCTCGGCGTCGCGGCCGTCGAGCTCGCCGGGGCCGCCGCGGCATCGGCTCCCGCCGCCGGGGCCGTATTGTCGGCGGCGACCGCCGCCCGGCGCGCGTTCTCCCGCGCCGAGACGATCATGGTGGCGCGGCGGGCTTCTTCCGCGCGCCGCAGCCGGGCGGCGATCTCGGCCGGCGTCTCGCGCGGCGCCGGCCGGTCGGCCCGTGCGGGGACTGGTGCCGCGGGCGCCGCTGAAGCGGCCACCGCGGGCGGCGGCGCCGTGGCCGGCTCCGGGGTGCCCGAGTCGGCCGGGGTCGAATCCTCGCTGTCCGGCCGCGCGGCCACGGCGGGTTCCTGCCGCCGAGCGGCGGGCGGCGGCGTTTCGCGGGCCGGTGCGGCGTGGGCCGGCGGCTCGATCGGCTCCCGCACCACGGGCGACGTCGCGGGGGCGGTGTCGTCGCCGCCGCCCACCTCCGCCCCCGAGGCGGGGACGTCGAAGGCGACGCTCGGCACCATCGGGGCCAGCGACTTCGCCGCGCCCCCGCCGCGATTGCCGAAGACGACGTATCCGCCCGCCGCGGTGAGCACGAGCGCGGCCGCGATCAATCCCAGCGGCCCGCGCGAGGTGCGCCGCCGCTCCCAGACGGGCAGCGGGGCCTCGGGCTCGGGCGGAATCAGGATGACCGGCTCCGGCATCCCGCCCGCGACCTCATGCGGCTCGGGCTCGGGGAGCGCCGAGCCGATGAACGCAGGCTCCTCCGCGCGGTCCGTGCGGTCCGTGCGGTCCGCGCGGCCCTCGCCCGCCGCGGGCGGCGCGAGCGCGGCGAGCAGCCCGTCGGCGTCGGCGACGAACAGCCGCGCCCCTTCCATGAGCCGGCTGCACTCGTCACAGTCGGCCAGGTGCGCCTCGACCGCGCCCGCCTCGTCGGCGGTCAACTCGTGGTCGAGCAGTGCGTGGAGCGTGCCTTCGTCAACGTGCCGCATGTCGGTCCTGTGCGCCTCCCGCGCCGTATGCCTCCACCAGCCGCCGCCGGGCCCGCGCCAGCGTGGTGCCCACCGCGCCGCGCGCCAGCCCCAGCGCGCTCGCGATCTCGTCGTAGCTGAACCCCTCGGCCTTGAGCAGCAGCGCCTCGCGGTCGCGGTCGGTCAGCCGCTCGAGCGCCGCCTGCACCGCCGCGCGCCGCTCGGCGGCCTCCAGCTCCTCGTGCGGCGTCGTTCCGGGCTGGTCCGCCTCGGCCCGGAGCAGCTGCAGCCGGCGCCCCTGCCGCACCGCCCGCCGCCCGTCCTCCCGCACCAGGTTCAGGGCGACGGCGAAGAGCCACGGCCGGGGGTTGTGCGGCGGCGCCTGGAGCGCCCGCGCGAAGGTCTCCTGCGCCAGATCCTCGGCGCGGTCGCGGTCCCCGGTCCGGCGATAGAGCATCCGGACCAGCGAGTCGTGGTACTGGCGGTAGAGCTGCGCGATCGCGTCGGTCATCCGTCCCCGGAGGTGGCTGCCACGGCCCGCTGCCGCCGCGGATCGAGGGCGCTCGAGCGCCGCCGCGGGGAGCCGGGAGATGCCTGCAACACCGAAATTTGCACAGGGGCTGGCCGGGAGCGAAGTGACCTCCCTCGCAGCCGCTCGCCCGGGACGGCGGGCCGGATGGGACGGATGCGGGAGGACGGCAGGCCCATCCTCTCTCCGGGGAGGGGTGCGAGCTTGCGACCGCTCCTCCACGCAGTAGCCCCTCAGACGAAGGAACCGCGATGGCGAGGGCTTCAGCGAGCTTGGCCGGGGCGGATCACGCGGCCTCGGCTCGGCACACGATTCTCCTGGTGCAGCACGACGAGCTGGACCGCCGTCGGGCCGCCCGCACCCTGCGAGGGCTCGGCTTTCAGGTGCACGAGCTCTCGGATGGGCGCTCGGCGCTCGAGCTCCTGAGCGGGGTGACGGCCCCGCAGGAGCCGCGCCCGCGCGCCGTGGATCTCGTCCTCACCGACGCCCGGCTGCCGCGGCTCAGCGGCCACGAGCTCGCCTTCGCGCTCGCGCATCTGCGGCCGGAGCTGCCCGTGCTGCTCCTCCCCACGACGCCTGATCCCGCGCCCGCCGGCGCGGTGGTCGTCGCCGTGGTTCAGGCGCTCCGCAAAGGGAATCCGGGCACCCCCGGGGAGGAGCGCGCGGCGGACTAGGCGGACCGCCCCGGCGGTGCCGGGCGGATCCACCCGCGGACGACCGCACCGGCCTCGGCGCGCGAGCGCACGCCGAGCTTGGCGAAGACGCTCTCGGTGTGATGCCGGGCCGTGTGCCTGCTGATGCCGAGGGCGCGAGCCACCGCATCGTTCGACCGCCCGAGCGCGAGCAGCTCCGCCACCTCGCGCTCGCGCTCGGTGAGACGGTAGCGCGCGAGGTCGGGTGGCTGGATGGCGTAGGCGGGCCCGGGCGGCGGCGGCTCGGGCTGCGGTCCCTCGGGGCGCGCCTGCCGCGAGCCGGGCGCACGCAGCGCTCCGAGCAGCGAGCTGCCGGTCGAGCTGGTGCTCTGGATGTGTCCCAGGCTCGCGCGCACGGCGGCGAGGAGCGAGCGCTGCTGGTCGCGCAGCGCCGCGCAGTGCTCCATGAGGTCGCGGGCGCTGCGGGCCATGCGGGCCGCGCGCTCGACGTCGTACAGGGGACTCGCCGCGTGTTTCATACGTCTCTCACTCCCGCCCCGGCG
This sequence comes from Gemmatimonadales bacterium, assembly GCA_035760645.1. Lineage (GTDB taxonomy): Bacteria > Gemmatimonadota > Gemmatimonadetes > Gemmatimonadales > GWC2-71-9 > DASSTY01. The sequence continues at coordinate 9,052 of DASTSO010000141.1, read as the reverse complement.
ACGGCCGCCGGGGTTCCGACCGAAACGACTCCGACCGGGCCGGCATCCAATCGGGCGGCCCGGTCCACACGGGAACAATAGCCCAGCCGGCCCAGGGGCGGGATGGGCGATCCGGCTCAGCCGCCCGACGCCGCGCCCCTCGGCGCCCCGGGCGGATGCCGCCGCTGCTCCGCGCGGCGGACGACGGAGTCCGCGGCCGCGCGGGCCCGCGCGGCCGCGGCGGTGCGCGCCAGCATCGTGTAGAGAGGGGTGTGATGGGTGCCGTCGTGCACCTCGCGCCCGGCCTGGACCGCCGTGGCGAGCCAGTGCCCGGGGAGCTCGCGGTCGATCCGCTCCTGCTCCTGCCGCGCCCGCACGCCGACCGCCTCGATCCGCTCGTTGTCGGCCCCGTCTTCGGCGGCATGAAGCGCGGCGGCGAGCGCATGGTAGGCCACCTCGAGCCGGCCCGCCGCGCGGGCGCGCTCGTGCAGGGACCAGGCGAGCGCGTAGAGCTCGTCGGTGGTGGCGGGCGTGCGATCGTCCGGGGGGCGGTGGTGGGTGTTCATGGGGACGACCCGTCGGCTGGTGGTGCGGCCGGTGCGAGCGCGCCGACGGCGCGGAGGAGGTCGGCCGGCGAGAAGGGCTTTGCGAGGAAAGGGACGTCCTCCGGCGGCGGGTCGGCGTAGAAGGCACTCTCGTGCACGCCCGAGATCCGGAGCAGCGGCAGCGTGGGCCACCGGGCGCGGATCCGACGGATCAGCTCCACGCCCGACATCCCTTCCGGCATCCAGGTGTCCGTCACCACCGCCGCGACGCCGGGCGTGATGCCGAGGAGGGCGAGCGCTTCCTCGCCGCTCGCCGCCTGGAGCACGCGGTAGGGACCGAGCGCGAGACAGCGCGCCAGCAGCTCGCGCACGAGCGGCTCGTCGTCGACCACCAGCACCACCGGTCCGGCCGCCGCCGCCGGCGCCGCCGAGGCCGGCGGCCCGGCGCCCCGCACGAGCCGCCGGTCGCGCGCGGCGCCGAGCGCCCGCCGCGCCCGATCCTGCGCGTGCTCGAGCCGCTTGCGGAGCTCGCGCGAGCGCCGCTGCAGCTCGTCGAGGCGCTCGTGCTGCGGGCCGTCGGACGGCCGGCGGGACTCGGGCTCGGGCGGAAACATGACCGGACCTCCGCGGCTCAGGCCTCGACGAGAACGATGGCCCCGTGCACCTCTTCGCGGGAGTCGAGGAGAGGGCTGCAGGAGACGACGCACTGCACGCCCCGCCCGCGGCGGTTCACCGCGTCCATCCGGACCGGCGCGGCCGGCTCGCCGGCGAGGCAGGCGCGCAGCGGCCCGCGGAGCTGATCCATCGGCAGGCCGACGTCGAGGTTCAGCAGGTGCTTCTCCCGCACCTCGTCGGCGCGCAGCCCCCAGAGCTCCTCCGACGGGCGATTCCAGCCGACGATCCGCAGCTCGCGGTCCACCACGATCACCCCGCTGCGCAGGCTGGCGAGCACCGACTCGAGGAAGGCGTTCGAGGCGTTGAGGTCGTCGCCGCGCTGGCGCACCTCGTCGTTGATCGTCTGGAGCTCCTCGTTGGTCGACTGGAGCTCTTGGTTCATCGTCTCGAGCTCCTCGTTGGTCGACTGCAGCTCCTCGTTGGTCGTCTCGAGCTCCTCGATCGTGCTCTGCAGCTCCTCGTTGGTCGTCTCGAGCTCCTCGTTCGTGGACTGGAGCTCCTCGTAGGCGGTCTCGAGCTCCTGGTTGGTGTGCTCCAGCTCGCGCTGCAGGCGCCGGTACGCCGTGACGTCGGTGAAGGTGATGCTCGTGCCCGTCCACTCGCCGATGGCGGTGTGGAGCGGCGCGACCTGGAGGTCGAGCCAGCGCACTTCGCCGGACACGAGGTGCCACTCGACGTCGCGCACGTGGACGGGCCGGCGCTCCACCGTCGCCTGCTCGGCGACCGACCGCAGCTCGACCGGGCGGTAGGAAATGCGCAGGTCCTGCAGCGGGCGGCCGACGTCGGCGCCGCTCAGGCCGAAGAGCGCGCGTGCCCGCTCGTTGACGAGACTCACCGCGCCCTCGGTGTCCACCAGGATCGTCGCGAGCGGGCTGGCGGCGAGCGCGCACTCGCGCAGGCGCGCGCTCCCGTCGTCGTGCGCCGCCACCCGGTCGCGCGGGTCCGCGGCGGCCTCGCCGCGGAGGGTCGGGAGTCCGCGGTTGCGCTGACGGCGCGGGTTCACCTTGACCGAGATCCGCCGCTTGAGGTCGACCGGGGCGAAGATGTCGCTGTGGCTCATCAGCGTCTCCGCCCGGCCCAGGAAGAGATGCCCGCCGTCGTTGAGCGCGAAGTGGAACCGGCTCAGGATCTGCGCCTGCGTCTCGGCGTTGAAGTACATGAGCACATTGCGGCAAACGAGCAGGTCGATGTGCGAGATCGGCGCGTCCTGCAGCAGGTTGTGCCGGCCGAAGATCACCTGCCGCCGGAGGTCCTTGCGGTAGGTGTAGCTGTCGTCCACCCGCTCGAAGTACTTCTTGAGCAGCTCGGGCGGCACGCCCTCGACCTGCGCCGCGGTGTAGACCGCCTGGCGCGCGGTGGCGAGCGCCTCTTCGTCGATGTCGGTGGCGTAGATCTTCACCCGCTCGCGGTACTGGTCGGCGCCGAGGGCCTCGGCGAGACAGATGGCGAGGGTGTACGCCTCCTCGCCGCTGGCGCAGCCGGCGCTCCAGACGCGGACCGGCTCGTCCCGCCGCTTCCCGCTCAGCAGCGCGGGCAGCACCTGCTCGCGCAGCACCCGCCAGGCCTCGGGATCGCGGAAGAAGCCGGTGACGTTGATCAGGATCGTGTTGAAGAGGACGCCGAACTCGCCCGGATGGACTTCGAGGTAGTCCTGGTACGCCTCGAACGTCGGCAGCCGCAGCAGCTCCAGCCGCCGCCGGATGCGCCGCATGAGCCCTGGCGCCTTGTAGCCGTTGAAGTCGAAGCCGCGCGTCGTGCGCAGGTACTCGAGGAGCCCCCGCCAACCGGTGTCGGTGGCGTCCCCCGCGCCGTTCGCCGCGGCCTCGCCGGCCGCCTGCGCGGTCTCGCTGGCCGGCCGTGCGGCCTCGCTGCTCGGGGCGTTCGCGCCGGCGTCGGCGTCGGCGTCGGTCATGGGATCGATCGCATCCCCGCGCTCAGGCGTGGAGGTCATGCGCCCGTCGGCTCCGTCGCGTCCGCGGCGGCCTCCGCCACCTCGGCGCGCAACGTGCCGTCGTGGAGCGCGTGGCGGATCACCGACGCGTGGTGCTCGGCATCCACCGCCTGCTCGGTGAACCGTGAGGCGGTGTGACGGTTGCCGCGCTCGTGCGCCCGCCCGGCCATGCGGCGCGAGAGCGAGGCGTGCTCCTCGAGCGCACGGAGCGCCGACCAGAGCGCCGCCTCGATGGTGTCGGCCTGCTGCACGAGCAGACTCTCGACGCTGAAGCCGTGGCCCACCCGGCAGCGGAAGCGTGGCTCGCCGTCGTCGGGGACGGTGAAGAGGGTGCCCCCGCATTCGGGACAGGTGTAGACGGAGGGCGGACTCCGATCCTCGTCGCGTGCGGTGTCGGCGACGGGGTCGGGCGCCGCGTCGTCCGGCGCGGGCGCGTCCGCGCCCGATGCGCTCGCGACCGAGTCGGGCATGGTGTCCTCCAGGGCTTCGAGTACGCGCGGCGGGCCGGCGCAGCCGACCAGCTGCACCAGCGCGGCCGGAAGGTCGGCGAGCGGCAGGACGTAATCGATGGCCACGTGCTCGAGCGCGCTGCGGGGCATCGCGCCGTAGAGCGCGTCGTCGGGATCCTGCACCACGGTGATGCCGCCGTGCCGCCGGATCGCCTCGAGCCCCGTCGTGCCGTCGTCGAGGGTGCCCGAGAGCAGGACCCCGACGACCCGTTGGCCGCGACTTCGCGCCGCCGAGCGGAAGAGCGGGTCGATCGCCGGGCGATGGCCGTTCTCCTTGGGACCGCGCAGCAGGCGCAGGTGCGTGCCCTCGACCAGGAGGTGCGTCCCCGGGCGGGCCACGTAGATGCGCCCCGTGACCAGCGGCTCGCCGTCCCGGCCGTGGGCGGCCGGGAGGCCGGCGCTCGCGCGGTTGAGGATCCGGGGCAGCATGCTCACCGAGCTCTCGGGGAAGTGGATGACGACGAGCACCGCCGCGGCGAGGTCGGCCGGCAGGGCCGCTACCAGGCGGATGACCGCCTCCACCGCGCCGGCGGACCCGCCGACGACGATCAGGTCGGGTCCGGAGGACCGGGCTGGCGGACGGAGAGATGGCACGGAAGCCCCGGGGCAGGATACGAAACGACCTGCAATCTACGACCTTTCAAAAGGGGACGACAGAGACCGGGCGACGCGGGCGGACCCGGAGTGGTAGACGGCTAAGTTCTTCACTATCTTTCCGTTATTCCCGAGATCGGCGGGGCCCGTCCCCGGGCTGCCGCCGCGCCTTCTCGATCGGCAGCACCAGGAGCACGCCATGACCGACATGCTTGCCGCCACCGCGGCCGCCCCCGTCACCGATACCTTCCCAATCAACGGTACCGACTACATCGAGTTCTACGTCGGGAACGCGAAGCAGGCGGCCCACTACTACCGGGCGGCCTTCGGCTTCCAGCTCGTCGCCTACCGCGGCCCCGAGACGGGCGTCCGCGACCGGGCGAGCTACCTGCTGCAGCAGGACAAGATCCGCTTCGTCCTCACCACGCCGATCCGCCCCGACCTGAGCGAGGAGGCCCGGGCGATCGCCGATCACATCTACAAGCACGGCGACGGCGTCCGCGACCTCGCCCTGTGGGTGGACGACGCGCGCGACGCCTTCGCCAAGGCGGTCGAGCGCGGCGCGGTGCCGGTCTACGAGCCGCGCGTGCTCCAGGACGCCGACGGCGAGATCGTCGTCGCCGGCTTCCGGACCTACGGCGACACCATCCACTCGCTCGTCGAGCGGAAGAACTATCACGGCGTCTTCATGCCGGGCTTCCGGGCGGTCAAGCCGGCGTACAATCCGCCGCCGGTGGGGCTCAAGTACGTCGACCACTGCGTCGGCAACGTCGAGCTCGGCAAGATGAACGTCTGGGTGGACTTCTACGCCCACGTGATGGGCTTCCGCAACCTGCTCACCTTCGACGACGAGGACATCTCGACCGAGTACTCCTCGCTGATGTCGAAGGTGATGGCCAACGGGAACGACCGCATCAAGTTCCCCATCAACGAGCCGGCCGGCGGGAAGAAGAAGTCGCAGATCGACGAGTACCTCGAGTACTACGCCGGCCCCGGCGTGCAGCACATGGCGCTCGCCACCGACGACATCATCAAGACCGTCACCACGCTCAAGGAGCGCGGCGTCGAGTTCCTCAGCACGCCCACCACCTACTACGACCAGCTCGAGGCTCGCGTCGGCAAGATCGACGAGCCGCTCGACGTCCTCGCCGAGCACGGCATCCTGGTCGACCGCGACCCGGACGGCTACCTGCTGCAGATCTTCACCAAGCCCGTCGAGGACCGCCCGACGGTCTTCTACGAGATCATCCAGCGCAAGGGCGCCAAGAGCTTCGGCAAGGGCAACTTCCGCGCGCTCTTCGAGGCGATCGAGCGCGAGCAGGCGCTGCGGGGCAATCTGTAATCAGGGGGAGGCATCATGCCCTTCTACCACCGACTCGGCCGGCTGCCCCAGAAGCGGCACACCGCGCTCCGGAAGCCGGACGGCGGGATCTACCACGAGCAGCTCATGGGGCACGAGGGCTTCACCGGCACCTCGGCGCTGCTCTACCACCTCCGGCCGCCGACGGCGGTCAAGGGTGTGGGCCGCTGCAAGGAGCTGAAGTACGAGGCGGATCCCGAGGCGACGACGCTCCGGCACCGCCACTTCCGCACCTCCCAGATCGGGAAGGTGCAGAAGGGCGGGAGCCCGACGCTCGACCGGGTGCCGCTGCTGTTCAATCAGGACTGCGCGATGCTCTACGTGGAGCCGGACAGGCAGGACGACCGGTTCTACCGCAACGCCCAGGCCGACGAGGTCGTCTACGTGAGCGAGGGCCGCGGCACGCTCGAGACGATCTTCGGCGACCTGCCCTACAAGCCGGGCGACTACCTGGTCGTCCACCGCGGCATCATGCACCGCTTCCGGATGGACCCCGGGGTGAAGCACAAGCTGCTCGTCATCGAGAGCCGCGGGCACGTGCGCTTCCCGAAGCGCTACCGCAACGAGTTCGGCCAGCTCGTCGAGGGCGCGCCGTTCTCGGAGCGCGACATCCGGGTGCCCGAGGTGCTCACCACCCACGACGAGGTGGGCGAGTTCCCGATCTACGTCAAGCAGTACGACGGGATCAACGAGATCGTGCTCGACCACCATCCGTTCGACGTCGTCGGCTGGGACGGCTACTTCTATCCGTGGGCGTTCAACATCCACGACTTCGAGCCGATCGTCGGCCGGGTGCACCAGCCGCCCCCGGTGCACCAGACTTTCCAGGGCGACGGCTTCGTGATCTGCAGCTTCTGCCCGCGGCCCTACGACTTCGACCCGAACGCGATCCCCGCGCCCTACAACCACTCGAACGTGGACTCGGACGAGGTGCTCTACTACGCCTCCAGCGAGTTCATGAGCCGCAAGGGAATCGAGTACGGCTCGATCACGCACCACCCCGACGGCATCCCGCACGGCCCGCACCCGGGCCGCTACGAGGGGAGCATGGGGCAGAAGTACACCAACGAGCTCGCGGTCATGATGGATACCTTCCGCCCGCTCTGGGTCGCGAAGCAGGCCGTGGAGCTCGAGGACCCCGCGTACCACAAGAGCTGGATCGAGCAGGGCGAAGCGTTCAGTCCGCCGACGAGCTGAATCGGGGCGGGACGGCGGGAGGTTCGATCCCGCCCTCCCGCCCTCCCGCCGTCCCGCCCTCTTCCCACCGCCTATGACCGACCCGACCGAACTCCCGCTCTGGACGCCCGCGCCCGCGCGGGTCGCCGGCGCCAACATGACGGCCTTTCTCGCCGCGGCGCGCGCCGCGCACCCCGAGGCCGAGCTGGCCGACTACCCCGCGCTCTGGCGCTGGTCGGTGGCGCAGCCCGAGTGCTTCTGGCCGCTCGTGTGGGAGTTCTGCGGCGTCATCGCCGACGAGCGGCCGGGGCGAGCGCCCTGGGACGAGGTCGTGGTGGGGCTCGACCGCATGGCGCCGCCCGACCCGGTGCTCGGGCCCCGCTGGTTCCCCGGGGCGCGGCTCAACTTCGCCGAGAACCTGCTGCGCTACGACGACCAGCGCGAGGCGCTCGTCTTCTGGAACGAGGAGGGGCGCCAGCACGCCCTCTCCTACGCGCAGCTCGCGCTCGCCGTGGCCGACTTCGCCGCCGCGCTCCGCGCGCACGGGGTGGGCGTCGGAGACCGCGTCGCGGGCTTCCTGCCGAATCTGCCCGAGACCGTGATCGCCATGCTCGCCGCGACGAGCCTGGGCGCGATCTGGTCGAGCTGCTCGCCCGACTTCGGCGCGAAGGGGGTGCTCGACCGCTTCGGGCAGATCCGCCCGCGCGTGCTCGTCGTCGCCGACGGCTACCGCTACGCGGGCAAGGAGATCGACTGCCTCCCGCGCGTGCGCGAGGTGGTGGACGCGATCCCCGCGATCGAGCGCGTCGTCGTCGTCCCCTACCGCCGCGCCGAGCCGCCGCTCGGCGGGATCCGCGGCGCGATGCTCTGGGGCCGCTTCACCCGGGGCGAGGACGTCGGCGGGGTGCCCGCGGTGCCGCCGCTCGAGTTCGCGCGGCTCCCGTTCGACCACCCGGTGTACATCATGTACTCCTCGGGCACCACGGGACTGCCGAAGTGCATGGTGCACGGCGCGGGCGGCACGCTCCTGCAGCACCTCAAGGAGCTGCGGCTCCATACCGATCTCCACCGCGACGACCGCCTCTTCTACTTCACCACCTGCGGGTGGATGATGTGGAACTGGCTCGTTTCCGCGCTCGCCGTCGGCGCCACCGTCGTGCTCTACGACGGCGCGCCCATGGCGCCGCAGCCCGACATCCTCTGGGAGATGGCCGAGCGCGAGGGCGTCACCGTCTTCGGCACGAGCGCCAAGTACCTCGCGCTCCTCCAGAAGGAGGGCCTCGCCCCCGGCCGCACGCGCGACCTCTCGGCGCTCCGCGCGATCCTCTCGACCGGCAGCCCCCTCGCCGCGCACGGCTACGACTTCGTGCGCGAGGCGATCGGCCCCGACGTGCACCTCGCCAGCATCAGCGGCGGCACCGACATCGTCTCCTGCTTTGCCCTCGGGAACCCGATCGCGCCGGTCTGGCGCGGCGAGCTCCAGACGCGCGGGCTCGGCATGGCGGTGGAGATCTTCGACCCCGACGGCCGCCCGGTCGTGGGCGAGCCGGGCGAGCTCGTCTGCACGCGGCCCTTCCCGAGCATGCCGGTCTCCTTCTGGGACGATCCCGACGGCGCGAAGTACCGCGCCGCCTACTTCGACGTCTATCCGAACGTCTGGCGCCACGGCGACTGGGCGGCGCTCGTCTCGCACGCCGACGCGCGCGCCGCGGGCGGCGCGTGCGCGCAGGCCGCCGACGGCCTCGTCATCTACGGCCGCAGCGACGCGACGCTCAACCCCGGCGGCGTCCGGATCGGCACCGCCGAGATCTACCGGCAGGTGGAGCAGCTGCCCGAGGTCGTCGAGAGTCTCGTGGTGGGGCAGGAGTGGGAGGACGACGTGCGCATCGTGCTCTTCGTGCGCCTCGCCCCCGACGCCACGCTCGACGACGCGCTTCGCGAGCGCATCCGCCGCCGCATCCGCGAGCACACGAGCCCGCACCACGTGCCGAAGAAGGTCGTCCAGGTCGCCGACATCCCGCGCACGATCAGCGGCAAGATCACCGAGCTCGCCGTGCGCGAGGTGATCCACGGCCGCCCCGTCAGGAACGTCGACGCGCTCGCCAACCCGCAGGCGCTGGACTGCTACCGGGATCTGGAGGAGCTGCGGAGCTGAGGCGGGACGGCGGGACACTCATCGAACGCGCGAGCCTCCGGTGACATCACCGGAGGCTCGTCGTACATGGGGCCCTCCCGCCGTCCCGCCTCTCCCGCCGTCCCGCCT
>DASTSO010000140.1:0-18038 GCA_035760645.1 Gemmatimonadales bacterium | reverse complement strand
GCGCGGCCGCCTCGCGTACGAGCGCGCGCGTCTGACGGGCGCCGACCCGCTCAAGGAGGGGCTGATCGCCCAGGGCCTGGACTACGCGAACCAGGCGCTGCAGCGCGACGCGCGCGACCCCGACGCGCTCGAGCTGCGCGGAACGCTGCGCTACTGGCGCTATCTCCTCGGCCTCGAGCGCGACGACGTCGTGCAGCGCCAGCTCGTGGCCGATGCGAAGGCCGATCTGCTCGCCGCCGTCAAACAGTCGCCGAACCAGGCGGAGGCGCTGCGCCTCCTCGCGCATCTCTACGCCCGGGTCGAGAACGACGACGTCAACGCGAAGGAATACGCCGAGCGGGCCTACGCGGCAGACGCCTACCTGCGCTCGGTGGACGAAATCCTCGGCCGACTCTTCTTCACCTCCTACGACCTCGAGCGCTTCGCCGACGCGAGACACTGGTGCGACGAGGGCGTCCGCCGCTTCCCCCGCGAGCCGATCATCCTCGAGTGCCGGCTCTGGCTCATGACCATGAAGGCCGGCCGGCCGGATCCGGCCCACGCCCGCGCGCTCGCCGACACGCTCGTCGCGCTCGCGCCGCCCGCGCGACAGAGTTTCCAGCGGCTGTACGAGCGCATGGTCGTCGCCGCCGTGCTGGCGCGGGCCGGGCAGCCCGACAGCGCCCGGCGCCTGGCGCGGGCCTCCCGCGGCGACGCGGAGGTCGACCCCACCCGGGACCTCCTGCTCACGGACGCCTTCGTGCACACGCTGGTGGGCGATACCACCGAGGCGCTTCGATCGCTCCGGCTCTATCTGGCGGCCAACCCGGACCGTCGCGCCGCCATGGCCGACGATCCGGGGTGGTGGTTCCGCCCGATCTCCAACGACCCGCGGTTCAGGCGGTTGGTCGACGCCCAGCCCTGATCCGGTGGCGGCTCGACCGCCGACCGCCGGAATCGGTACGTCTGTCCGACCGCCGTCCGACGGGCGAAGCGGACCCTTGCGTGTCCCCCACCCTTCCCACGCACTTCGGAGGAGATCATGGCTCGCCGCCTGCTCGCGCTCGGACTCACCGCCCTACTGCTGGGCCCAGCGGCCTGCTCGGACCAGTCCGGCCGGGCGCCCACCTCGCCCTCCGGCGGTGACGTCACCGCGGCCATGGGCACGCCGGCGGCGGCCGGGCTCCCGACCACGCCCTGCACCGGCACCCAGAGCCAGCTCCTCACCTGTCTGAAGAGCCAGGCCGGGGATCTCTTTCTGGCCGGCAACGTCACCGCGGCCAGGTCGAAGCTGGACGCGATCGACGGCTCGCTGAAGAAGGGCAAGACGGCGAACGCGCGCGACCAGGCGTTCGACCTCATTCGCTTCACCCTCGACCGGCTGCAGACGACCAACCTGCGCGGCGGCCTCGCCGACGAGACGCAGACGGCGGTGACGGTGTTCGTGAGCGGCGTCTACTCCCTCGTGGGACTCCCCGCGCCGGTCATCCCGCCGGGTGCGCTCGGCCCCGACGGCGCCGCGGCGGTGATCCTGCCGACCACGCCGGACACCGCGGTCGTCACCGGCACGAAGCACGGCGGCATCTTCATTCCGACCGGCTCGGTGACCCAGCCCTCGCTGATCACGATCGCGCCGCTGCCCACCCCCGCCGTCCCGCTGAGCGGACCGCTCGCCACCCCGTTCGACCAGTACCCGCTCTTCTACGACTTCACGGTGAGCCCCGCCGCACCGCCGGGCGTGCCGGACTTCCAGAAGGCGGTCACCGTCGCCATCTGCCACCTCGACGTGGGCGACGGGCCGTACGCGCCGGCGGACCAGGCCACCGAGGCCCGCCTCCGGATCGCGCACAACGTGGTGGACCCGCAGACGAACCAGGTCGGCGCCGAGGTGCTGCCGCTCGCCGCGGGCCCCTTCCTCGACTGCTCGACCCTCGACAGCTCCACCCTGCCGCCCTCGCCGCCGACCTTCCGCGCGGGCCGGCACGCCTCGCTCCTGCGGAGCGGCTGGGACGCCCTCGAGCGTCGCCTCACGCCCGCGCTCGAGCTGCTCCTCCCGGCGGAGGCCCACGCCAGTGCGTTCGGCCTGTGCTGCCTCGGCGGCAGCACGACGAAGCTCAGCCCGTTCGGCGCGGTGGACCCGGGGACCGCGACCACCGGCGCCACGCTCGCGCCCGCCGCGCCGACCGCGCAGGGCGGCACCGCCGGCCGGCCCGTCGCGGCGCTGCCGGCCGTATCGGTCACGCGGAACGGGCTCGCGCTGCCGGGCGTGACGGTGACGTTCACGGGCACCACGGCCGGGGAGGCGCTCCTGGTGGACGCCGCCACCGGTCAGCTGGGCTCCTCGGCGAGCGTGGTCACGAATTCCGACGGCATCGCCTCCCTCGCGGGCTGGTCGCTCGGGCCGGCGCCGGGGATCCACACCGTCACGGCCACCGTCGCGGGCGCCACGGGGAGTCCCGTGAGCTTCGACGTGGACGTCGGCGGCACCACGCTCCAGGCGGAAGACCCCGCGCAGGAAGGCACGCTCACGTCGCTCAACAGCAACGTCGCGACGAGCATCCGGTTCACGAACGGCTGGACCCAGCCGATCCGGGTCTACTGGCTCGGCTACACCGGCACGCGCGACAGCGAGAACGGTCCCGGCATCCCGTACGCCGAGCTCCAGCCGGGACAGTCGTTCGTCCAGCCGACCTACGTGACGCACCCGTGGCTCGTCACCTCCGTCAACCTGACGGGCGGCCCCGATGCGGGGCTGGCCATCTATCAGCCGACCGCCGAGGAGCCGGCCGGCACCCCGAACGAGGCGAACTTCACGGGGCCCTGGACCGCGCCGGTGCCCTGACCGGGCGGCCGCGCAGCGCGACGGAACCGCGGCGGGGGACCATCTGGCCCTCCGCCGCGGTTCTGCCTATACTGGGGCGCTTCCTTTCGCCGTGAGCCCGTAGCATGTGACCGACGTCGTCGGACGGCTGCAAGGCATCCTGGCGGGCCGTTACACCTTGGATCGCGAGCTGGGACGCGGTGGCATGGCCACCGTCTACCTGGCGCATGACGGGGTGCACGACCGGCCGGTCGCCATCAAGGTCCTCCTCCCCGAACTCTCCGCCAGTCTCGGCGCCGACCGCTTCCTCCGCGAGATCGAGCTCGGCCGCACCCTGGTCCATCCCCACATCATCGGTATGTACGAGTCGGGCGAAGCCGATGGCTTGCTCTACTACGTCATGCCGTTCATCGAGGGCGAGTCGCTGCGCGACCGGCTCGACCGCGAGCAGCAGCTGCCGATCGAGGACGTCGTGGCCATCACGCGACAGATCGCTGCCGCGCTGGGCCACGCGCACGCCCAGGGCGTGGTGCACCGCGACATCAAGCCCGAGAACATCCTCCTCGAGCGCACGGCCGACGGGGCCAACCGGGTCGTCGTCGCCGACTTCGGGGTGGCGCGGGCGGTGACGGCGGCCGGCGGTGAGACGCTCACGAAGACGGGGATGGCCGTGGGCACGGTCGTCTACATGAGCCCCGAGCAGGCGGCCGGCAGCCGCGATGCCACGCCGGCGAGCGACCAGTACAGCCTCGCCTGCGTCGTCTACGAGATGCTCAGCGGCCAGCCGCCGTTCACCGGCTCCACGGCGATGTCGATCATGGCCCGCCACGCCATGGAGCAGGTCCCGAGCCTCCGGATCGTGCGCGGCGCCATCCCCGAGGAGGTGGAGGAGGCCGTCCTGCGCGCGCTCGAGAAGACGCCGGCCGACCGCTTCGCCACGGTCGAGCAGTTCGCGCAGGCGCTGACGACGCCGGGCGCCGCGGGCCGGCCGCGCGCGCGCACCGGCCCGCTGGCGGCGCGTCGCCCCCCTGTGCGGCGGCGCCGGCGGGCGATGCTGCTGTCCCTGGCGGCGGTGCCGGCGCTGGTGGCCGGCTGGGCGGGCTACCACCGCTGGACCGGGGGCACCGACCTCGCGCTCGCCGGTGCCGCGGCGCGGCGGGTGGCGGTGCTGTACTTCGACCACCCGCGCGCCGACACGACGCTGGGTTATCTGGCCGACGGGCTCAGCGAGGACCTGATGGGCGAGCTGCGCGCGGTCCCCACGCTCGACGTCGTCTCCCGCAACGGCGTGGCGCCCTTCCGCGGTCGCGCCGTGCCGGTCGACAGCATCGCCCGATCGTTGAAGGTCGGCGCGGTCGTCCGCGGTACGGTGAGCCGGGCCGACGGCCGGATCCGTGTCGCGCTGGCGCTCGTGAGCGGCCTCGACGGCCGCACCCTGGGAGACGCGGCGGTCGAGCAGCCGATCGGCGACGTACTCGCGATGCGCGACACGCTGGCGCGCCGCACGGCGGAGCTCATCCGGCGCCGCCTCGGGCAGGAGATCACCCTGCGCGAGCGCCGGGCCACGACGCTCAACACCGACGCCTGGGCCACGGCCCAGCGTGCCGAGCTGCTGCGCGGGCGCGCCGACTCGCTCGGCGCACGCGGCGACACGCTCGGCCGCCGGCGCCTCGAGGACGAGGCGGACGCGCTCTACGCGCGCGCCGCCCAGGCCGACGCGCGCTGGGTGCATCCGGTGGTGCAGCGGGGCTGGATCGCCTACGGGCGGGCGCGGCGGCTCGCCGCCGACCCGCTCGCGGCCGGCCAGGCGAGCGACCAGGGGCTCGACCTCGCCGATCAGGCCCTCCGGCGCGACCTGCGCGATCCCGACGCCCTGGAGCTGCGGGGCACGCTCCGCTACTGGCGCTGGCTGCTCGGCCTGGGCGGCGACGCCGGCGAGCGGCGCGCCCTGCTCGAGAGCGCCCAGACCGACCTCGAGAGCAGTAAACGGCTCAACCCCAACCAGGCCGGCGCCTGGGCGACGCTGAGCCATCTGTACAACCAGACCAAGACCGAGACCGACGTCAAAGACGCGGCGCAGCGCGCCTACGAGGCCGACGCCTACCTGAGCAACGCCGACGCGGTGCTGCAGCGGCTCTTCCTCGCGAGCTACGACCTCGACGCCCGGGCCGACGCGGTGCGCTACTGCGACGAGGGCCAGCGGCGCTTCCCGAGCGACCCCAACTTCGTCGAGTGCCGGCTCTGGGTGCTGACCTCCAAGGCCGTGCCGCCCGACGTGTCGCGCGCCTGGCGGCTGGTCGACAGCCTCGTGGCGCTCACGCCCGCGGCGCAGCGCGAGTTCAAGCGCCTCAACGCCGAGATGGCCGTCGCCGCGGTGCTGGCGCGCGCCGGGCTGAAGGACAGCGCCCGCCACGTCGCCCAGCGCGCCCGCGGCAACGCGGATCTGGACCCCACGCGCGACCTGGTCATGATGCAGGCCTTCGTGAGCACGCTGCTCGGCGATCGCGACGCGGCGCTCAAGGAGCTCAAGATCTATCTGGCCGCCAACCCCGAGCGCCGCGCCGCGCTGGCCGACGATGCGGGGTGGTGGTTCCGGCCGCTCGAGAACGACTCGGGTTTCCAGGAGCTGGTCGGCACCCAGTCCTGACCCGGCTCGACGGTCCCGACCGCGTCTCCGCCGGGTTGACAGGCGATCCGGTCTCTCCCATCTTGGCGCACCCGCGCGACAGCAGTCGATCCCGCCGTCCCACCCCCCGGTGCCTCGCCAGGTTCGCTCCTCGCCGGAACGCACCATCCCCGCGTCGGTCGCTCCACAGCGCCACCTCGCTCGCTGCGCCCCTCCCCCTGCGGGTCACCCGACCACGCTCGCGGAGGTCGCGCAATGCGCCATGCCTCGTTCTTCGCCCTCCTGCTCGCCGCCGCCGCGGCCGCGGCCTGCTCCGACGATACCCGCTCGCCCGCGACGCCCACGGGACCCGGGCCCACGGCCGGGCCGGGCCCCGTCCCGGCCCTCGCGATGCTGACCCAGCAGGAGCAGACGATCCAGACCGACATCAACGTCCTCTTCCCCACCGGCGATCTGCTCAAGTCGGCCAACAGCTACTGGGCCAACATCCAGACCAAGGTCCGGCAGGGGCGTTACGCGGACGCCCAGGCCAGGGCGACGGACCTCTACAACTTCGCCCTGACGCAGTTGAAGGCGGGCAAGCTGCTCGACCCCAACGGCGCGAACCCGCCGACCACGGCCGGCGGCGTGGCGAAGCTGCAGTGCGACCTCACCAACTACGTGCAGGATCCGCGCACGTCGCCCACCGCGCTCGACTGCAGCGCGACGGGCGCCTTCGTCACCACCTCGGGCGACGCGCTCGCCAGCGGCGGCGTGACGGCGGTCGTCGGCCCCGCCGGGGCCACCGTGACGACGCCCGACAAGCACCAGGGCATCCTGATCCCGCAGGGCGCCGTGAGCCAGCTCGTGATGATCTCGGTCGACCCCATCCCGGTGAACTCGTCCCAGCCGCCGCTGAGCGGCCCGCTCGCGACGCCGCTCGATCAGTACCCGCTGTTCGCCTTCTTCGCCGTTTCCCCGGCCGGGCTCGCAGGAAACGGGAACGACTTCTCCAAGCTCGCCACGGTCGGACTCTGCCATCTCAGCCCGGGCGACGGGCCGTATGCGCCGGCGGACGCCGCGGTCGACGCGCGGCTGCGGATCGCCCACAACGTGACGACCGGCAGCGGCGAGACGCAGACCACCACGATCGAGATCCTCACGCAGACGAGCGCCGGCTTCCTGAGCTGTGCCGACCTGACGCAGAGCACCCTGCCTACGACCTCCGGCACCGTGGGCAGCCGCGACGCCGGCGCGGCCCCCTTCCTGGCGCTCACCCGGACGGGACTCCTTCGCATGGGCCGGGCGCTGCGCCCGGTGCTCACGGCGCTCCTGCCCGCCGAGCTCGGCGCGACCTCCAGCATGTTCGGCACCTGCTGCCTCGGCGGGCTGACCACGAAGCTCAGTCCGTTCGGCGCGGTCGACACGCTGGGCCAGAACAGCGCCAACTCGCCGACCTCGCAGAGCGCGGGCGCGACCACGCCGGTGGCCAGTCCGCCCTCGGTGAAGGTGGTGACCCCGAGCGGCCGCGCGATGGCCGGCATCGAGGTCGACTTCCAGGTGACCGCGGGCGGCGGCACGCTGAACGGCACCGGGTCCAGCGCCACGGCGTACACCGACGGGAACGGCGTCGCGTCGCTCACGTCGTGGACCCTCGGCCCGACCGCCGGGGCGACCAACACGGTGACCGCCACCGCGGTCTACGTCGCCCACAGCGGCTTCCTGGGCAATCCCGTGACCTTCACCGCCACGGCGACGGCCGCGCCGACGCAGCTCGTCTTCGATTGGCAGCCGACCAGCACGCAGAACGTCAACTCGGCGATCGCGCCACCGGTGAAGGTGCAGGTCCGGGATGCGCAGGGGAATCTGGTGACCACCGCCGTCAACCCGATCACGATCTCGATCAACGACGACCCGAGCGGCGGCGCGGCGCATCTGACGAGTTCCGGGGGGCTCACCGTCAACGCGGTCAACGGCGTGGCCACGTTCCAGAACCTGAAGATCGATCAGCCGGGCGAGAACTACACGCTGCGGGCTACCTCGCCCGGCCTCACCGCCGGCGTCAGCGTCCCGTTCACGGAGGTCGTCGGACCGTGAGGCGCTGCCCGGGTGCAACGGGCCCGGATGGACCATCGGGGGCCGGCCTCTTGCAGGCCGGCCCCCGATCGCACACCATAGCGGTGAGTTTTCCCTGAGCTACCCGAGGAGGCGCCACGCCCCGCGACCTGCTGCCCAAGCTCCAGGAAGCCCTGACCGACCGCTACACCGTCGAGCGGGAAATCGGCCACGGCGGCGCCGCGCGCGTCTTCCGTGCCCACGCCCCCGACGGCGAGGTGGTGGCGCTCAAGGTGCTGCACCCCGAGCTCCTGGTCAGCACGACCGCCGACCGCTTCCTCCGCGAGATCCAGATCTGCCGCCAGCTCGACCACCCCAACATCTCCCACCTCATCGACTCGGGCGAGCGCGACTGGCTGGTCTACTACGTCATGCGCTACATCGAGGGGCCCACGCTCCGGGCGGTGCTCGACCGGGTGCGGCGGCTCTCGATCAGCGACGCCACCCGGGTCGCCACCGACCTCCTCGCCGCCCTGGCCCACGCGCACGAGCGCGGGATCATCCACCGCGACGTGAAGCCGGAGAACGTGACGATCTCGCCCCAGGGCGCCGTGCTCCTCGATTTCGGCATCGCCCGCGCGATCGACCGCAGCGCGGCGGAGGCGCTGACCCGCTCGGGGATCACGGTGGGGACGTCGAAGTACATGAGCCCCGAGCAGATCACCGGCACGCGCGACCTGAGCCCCGGCACCGACCTCTACTCCCTCGCCTGCGTCCTCTTCGAGTGCCTCGCCGGCCGCCCGCCGTTCGTGCATCGCTACGAGGCCGTGGTCCTCCAGGCCCACATCAACGATCCCGCTCCCGACGTCCGCACCCTCCGCCCCGAGGTCCCGGCCGCCTTCGCCGAGGCCATCGCCCGCGCGCTCGCCAAGAAGCCCGAGGACCGCTGGCCCAGCGCGGCGGCGATGCGGGCGGCGATCGAGGGCGGCGCGTCCGCCTAGCTAGCGCGGCGCCGTCAGGCGTCGCAGCTCCCGCAGCACCCGCCGCTGCGCCGCCGCGTCCTTCACGGCCAGGAAGATCGTGTCGTCGCCGGCGAGCGTGCCGACGATGTCGGACCAGGCCATGCGATCGAGCGCGGCGCCGACCCGGTTGGCCTCGCCGGGCGGCGTGTGCAGCACGACGAGCGCGTCGCCGGCGGGATCGATGCGCAGCACACCCTCGGCGATCCGCCGCTCGTCGGGATCGGCCGAGCGCACCGCCTCGGCCGGCGGGCGCTGGTAGGCGCCGTTCACCTTGATGAGCCCCAGGGCGGCGATGTCGCGGCTCACCGAGCTCTGCGTCACCTCCCACCCCTCGGCCGCGAGCGCCTCGGCGAGCTCCTCCTGCGTGTGGAGCGCGCGCGTGCTGATGAGCTCGAGGATCTTGAGGTGCCGCTGCCGCCGGTCCGCGCTCATCGCGTCTCCTTTCGCCCGCGCGAGGGATCGCGGGCCGTGGTGCCTGCGAGCCGCCGCATCGCGCCGTCGAACCGCCGCCGCTCGGCCGCGCTCCACCGGCGGCACGCGGTGATCCGCGCGCGCACCGCGTCGAGGCCGAGGCGGCCGAGCCCGCCGGTCGAGCGCCGCCGCGCGACGAGCTCGGCCGCGCCCGGCGCCGGGAAGGTCTCGCCGCGCTTCACCCCCTCGGCCACCTCGCGATAGGCGCGGCGGAACGGCACGCCCGCCTCGACGCGGCGCATCACCTCGTCGGTCGCGAGTGCACCGCCCGCGAGCGCCGCCGCGGCGCGGGCGCGATCGACGCCGAGCCGCGGCACCGCGACCGCCATCATGCCGAGCATCTCGGCGGTGCGGTCGAGCCCGCGGAAGAGCGGCTCCTTGAGGAGCTGGAAGTCGCGATGATAGCCGCTGCCGAGCTTCGCGGCGAGGTGCTGCGCGGTGGCGAGGTCGCCCTGGAGGGCGGCGGCGCGGGCGCGGGTGAGCTCGAAGAGGTCGGGGTTCCGCTTGTGCGGCATGATGCTCGAGCCCGTCGCGAGCTCCGGCGGGAGCACGAGCCAGCCGAACTCCTCCGCGCTCCAGAGGAGCGCGTCGGCGCTCAGCTTGGCGAGCTCGTGCGCGAGCTCCGTGCACCAGAAGAGCACCGCGCCCTCGAGCTTGCCGCGGCCGTTCTGCACCGCGGCCACGTTGTGCTCGACGCGCGCGAAGCCGAGCGCGCGCGCCACCACCTCGCGCTCGAGCGGGAGCGGCGCGCCGTAGCCCGCGGCGCTCCCGAGCGGCGAGCGGTCCACCCGCGCCCAGAGCGCGGGGAGCGACTCGAGTGTGTCGAGCAGCCCCTCGGCGAGCGCCGCAGCCCAGAGCCCCGCGCTCGACGGCATCGCGCGGCGCTGGTGCGTGTAGCCGGGCCAGAGCACCGTGCGATGCGTCGCCGCGAACGCCGTGAGCGCCTCCACCACCGCGAGCCCCGCCTCGTGCAGCGCGAGGAGCGCGTCCTTGAGCTGGAGCCGCAGGTCGCAGGCGACCTGGTCGTTGCGCGAGCGCCCGGTGTGGAGCCGCTCGCCCGCCGCCCCGAGGCGGCGCGTGAGCCAGAGCTCGACCGCGCTGTGCGCGTCCTCGTGCTCCGCGCCGATGACGAGCGTGCCCGCCTCCACCGCCCGGAGCGCCGCGCGCAGGCCGTCGCGGAGCGCGCGGTAATCGGTGGCGTCGAGCAGCCGCGCCGCGCGCAGCCCTTCGATGTGCCCCAGGCTCCCGAGCACGTCCCAGCGCAGGAGCCGCGTGTCCCAGTGCCGGTCGTCGCCGATGGTGTAGGCGAGCATGCGGGCGTCGAGCGCGGGGCCGGCGCTCCAGAGCGTGGCGGCCCGCTTCCCGCCGGCCCGCCGGCCCGCCGTCCCGCCCGTCATGCCAGATACTCCCGCGCCACCGCCCCGTAGAACGCCCGCGCCGCCGTCACCTCCGCGAGCTCCACGCACTCGTCGGGCGTGTGGCTGCGGCGGCTGGTGCCGGGGCCGCACTTCACGGCGTCGGCGTGGCGGAGAAAGACCCAGTCGCTGCAGGTGGGGCTGCCGTAGACGCGCGCGGCGGGACGCACGCGCCGCGCGGCCGCGAGGAGGGGCGAGCCGGCGGGCGTCTCGCAGGGGACGAGGCGGTCGGAGGTGACCACGACCTCGCTGCGGAGCGCGGAGCGGAGCGCGGCGGCGAGCTCGGCGTGCGGCCAGGCGGGCGTGCTGCGGATGTCGAGCACGGCGCGCGCGGAGGGCGGCGTCACGTTGCGGCTCACGCCCGCCTCGAGCATCGTCGGCGTGATCGTCGGGTGGCCCAGCACCGGGTGCGCGCGGTCGCGCGCGACGTGCGGGAGCCGCAGCAGATCCTCGGCGAGCGCGAGCGCGGCGTTCGTGAACTCGCCGTTCGCGTCCGGATCGGCGTACCCCGCGTGCCGCTGGTCGCCGCGGGCGACGAGGTCCACCATCATGAGCCCCCGCTGCGCGACGGCGAGATCGAGGTTCGTCGGCTCGCCGACGATCGCCGCGTCGATCGCGCCGACCGAGGCGACCGCCGCCGGCATCGAGGTGTGGCGCGTCTCCTCGCCGTAGCCCAGGAGAACGAGCAGCCGCCCGCGCCCGGGGCCGCCCGCGGCGGCGACG
This sequence comes from Gemmatimonadales bacterium, assembly GCA_035760645.1. Lineage (GTDB taxonomy): Bacteria > Gemmatimonadota > Gemmatimonadetes > Gemmatimonadales > GWC2-71-9 > DASSTY01. The sequence goes on along the minus strand of DASTSO010000140.1, from coordinate 6,947 downwards.
TCGGCCGCCGCCGTGAGCATCGCGGCGACGCTCGCCTTCGCGTCGCCCGAGCCGCGGCCGTAGAGGCGGCCGGCCTCGACGACGGGGGCGAACGGATCGCGCGTCCACCCCTCGCCCGGCGGGACGACGTCGAGGTGCGAGGCGAGGGCGAGCGTCGGGCCCGCGGCGCGACCGCGCACCTCGAGCTTCACGCCGGTCTCGTCGCGCACGACGTCGAGGCCCTGCGCGCGCGCCCACGCCTCGGCGAAGCGCGCGACCGCCTCCTCGCTGCCGCTCACCGACGGGATCGCCACGAGCTCGCGCAGGAGCGCGAGCTCGGGTGCCGCGAGCGCGTCCGGCCCGGCCTCAGCCGGCAAGGTCGACGCCCAGATAGGTCGCCTTCTCCTTGCGGCCGACGATCATCGTGCCGCAGCCCGCGCCGGTGAAGACCTCGAGCAGGAGCGCGTCGGGCGCGCGGCCGTCCACGATGTGGGTGCGCTCGACCCCGCTCGTCGCCGCGCGGATGCAGGCCTCGACCTTCGGCCGCATCCCGCCGGCCAGCGCGCCGCTCGCCATCAGCCCGGCGAGATCGTCCGGATCGGCGAAGGCGACGAGCGTCGAGGGGTCGGTCCGGTCGCGCAGCACGCCGGGCGCGCCGGTGAGGAAGACGAGCTTCTGCGCGCCGAGCGCCACGGCGAGCGCCTCGGCCACGGTGTCGGCGTTCACGTTGTAGACGTGGCCCTCCTCGTCGCCCGCGAGGCTCGCGACGACGGGGACGAGGCGCGCGTCGAGCAGGGTGCGCAGCACGTGCGGGTCCACCGCGACGATGTCGCCGACGTGGCCGTAGTCCACCTCGCGCGTCTCGCCCGTGTCGTCGGTGACGGTGACGGGCGGGCGGCGCCGCGCGGTGATGAGGTCGGCGTCCACGCCGCTCACGCCCACCGCCTGCACCCGGTGCTCGCGCAGGGCGGCGAGGAGGTCCACGTTGAGCTGGCCCGCGTAGACCATCTTCACCACCTCGAGCGCCGCGTCGTCCGTGACGCGGCGGCCGGCGACCATCGTCGGCGTCTGCCCGAGCCGCCGGCTCAGCGCCGAAGCCTGGGTGCCGCCGCCGTGCACCACGACGAGCCGGATGCCGAGCGAGGCGAGGAGCGCCACCTGCGCGGCGACGCCGTCGAGCACGTCCGGGTCGCTGAGGACGTCGCCGCCCAGCTTCACGACGAAGACCTGGTCGCGGTAGGCCCGCACGTAGCGGAGCGCGCCCTTGAGCCCCGCGAGGCCCAGGGTGGGAGGGGTGACCGGCGTCATCCGATGGTCTCCAGGAGCAGGGCCCGCTGGGCGTGCAGGCGGTTCTCGGCCTCGTCCACCACGACCGAGCTCGGGCCGTCGAGCACCGCGTCGTCGATCTCCACGTTGCGGCGCACCGGGAGGCAGTGCATCACGATGCCGGCGCCGTCCTTCGTGTGGTGGAGCCGGTCGGCGGTCATGCGCCAGTCGCGGAGATTCGCGCGCAACGCGCGCTCCTCCTCCGGCCGGCCGAAGGCCTGGAGCGAGCCCCAGCTCTTCACGTACACCGCGTCCGCGCCCGCGAGCGCGGGATCCATCGCGTCGGCCACGGCGACGGTGCCGCCGTTCGCCGCGGCGAGCGCGTGGATCTGCGTCATGTCGTCCGGGTCGAGGTCGAAGCCCTCGGGCCGGGCGATGACGACCTCCATGCCGAGGTGCGCCGCGGCGAGCGCGGCGCTCGCGGGCACCGCCGTCGGCAGCGCCTTCGGGTGCCACGCCCAGGTGAGGACGAAGCGCTTCCCCTCGGTCTCGCCCAGCCGCTCGCGCAGCGTGAGCGCGTCGGCGAGCGCCTGGCAGGGGTGGCGCCGGCTGGACTCGAGGTTGATGACCGGCTTCTCGCAGTACTCGGCGAAGAGCCGCAGGACGCGGTCCTCGCGCTCCTCGCTCCAGTCGGTCCCCTTCGGGAAGGCGCGGACGGCGAGCGCGTCGGCGTAGCGGCCGAGGACGCGGGCGGCGTCCACGACGTGCTCGACGGTGGTGCCGTCCATCACGACGCCCGGCTCGGTCTCGAGCGTCCAGCTCCCCTTCCCCGGTTCCAGCACCATCGCGTGGCCGCCGTGGAGGAACATCGCGGCCTCCATGCTGCTCCGGGTGCGGAGGCTCGGATCCATGAAGACCATGGCGAGGATCTTTCGCTCGAGCCCGCCGGTGATCTCGCCGCGCTTGAGGCGCGCGGCGAGGGCGAGGAGCAGCTCGAGTTCCTCGCGCGAGAGGGCGGCGAGGTCGAGGAAGTCGCGCTTCGGCGGGGCCGAAGTCGGCGCGGCGGGGGACGGGGTCACGCGAGCACCTCCGCGAGGGCGGCGAGGAGGCGGTCGGCCTCCGGGACGGAGAAGGCGAGCGGCGGCAGCAGGCGCAGCACCTCGGGGTCGCCGGCCGTGCCGGTGAGGATGCGCCGCTCGAAGAGTGCGGCCTGCACCGGCGCCGCGGGGCGGCCGAGGTGGAGGCCGAGAAGGAGACCGCGGCCGCTCACCCGCCGGATGCCGAGCGCGAGCGCGCCGGTGGCGAGATGAACACCGACCGCAACGGCATTGGCGACGAGGTCCTCGCGGTCGATCACCGCGAGCGTGGCGAGCGCCGCCGCACAGGCGACGGGGCCGCCGCCGAAGGTGCTGCCGAGGTCGCCGGTCTTCACGCCGTCGCCCAGGGCGGGACCCACGACCACGGCCCCGATCGGCAGCCCGGAGGCGAGCCCCTTCGCGAGCGTCAGCGCGTCGGGCACCACGCCCACCGCCTCGGCCGCCGTGAACGCGCCGCAGCGGCCGACGCCGCACTGCACCTCGTCGAAGACGAGCATCGCGCCCACCTGGTCGCAGCGCTCGCGCAGGGCACGCAGAAAGGCGGGCGAGCAGTCGCGCGCGCCGCTCATCCCCTGCACCGGCTCGACGATCACCGCGGCGGTCGTCTCGTCCACCGCGGCGGGGATCGCGGCGAGGTCGTCGAAGGGGAGCTTCACCGACACGGGCATCCCCGCCGCGCGGGCCCACTGCTCGTACTTCGCGCCGTCGGTGACGGCGAGCGCGCCCACCGTGCGGCCGTGCCAGCCGCCCGCGACCGAGACGAGCCGCTGCCGCCCCGTCGCGCGGCGCGCGAGGTGGAGGGCGTTCTCGTTCGCCTCCGCCCCCGAGTTGCAGAGGAAGACGCGCGACAGCGGCGCCGGGCAGTGCGCGACGATCGCCTGCGCGAGCGCCTCGCGGATCGGCAGGTGCACGGCGGCCGAGTAGAAGAGGAGCTTCCCGGCCTGCGCGGCGATCGCGGCCACGACGTCGGGATGGCTGTGCCCGGTGGAGGACACCGCGTGCCCGCCGTAGGCGTCGAGCCACTCGTTGCCGTCCTCGTCCACGATCCAGGAGCCGTGCCCCGAGACGGGGCGCACGGGGAACTGGCTGTAGACGGGCAGGAGGGCGGGCGCCGCGGTCTCGTTCAGCATGGATAGCACCCCGTCAGCCTGAGCCCCGCCGTCTCCGGCAGACCCAGCGCCAGGTTCATCGCCTGCACCGCCTGGCCGGCGGCGCCCTTGAGGAGGTTGTCGATCGCCACGGTCACCTGCAGCTCGCGCCCGTCGGGCGTGGCGGCGGCGTGGACGAGCGCGTCGTTGGTGCCCACGACGTGCGCGAGCTCGGGCGGGCACTCGAGTACCCGCACGAACGGCCGGCCGGCGTAGGCGCGCGCCCAGGCCGAGGGGTCGAGCGCCTCGCCGGTCGCGTGCATGGTGAGATGAATGCCGCGCACGAACGGTCCCGCGTGCGTCATCAGGCGCATGTGCGCGCGCGCGTCGCCGGTCCAGCGGCGCCACTGCTCGAGCACCTCGCCCTCGTGCCGGTGGCCCAGCACCGAGTAGGCGAAGACGTTGCTCGCGCGCGCCGGGTGGTGCGTGGTGGGCTTCGGCCGGGCGCCCGCCCCCGAGCTCCCGGTGATGGCGAAGAGCGAGGGCACCGCGCCCGTGCCGAGCTGGCTCGCGAGGGGATAGAGCGCGAGCTGCGCCGCGGTGGCGAAGCAGCCGGGGGCGGCGATCGCCGTGGCGCCGCGGAGCGCGGCCCCCTCGATGTCGGCGAGCCCGTAGACGAAGCGCGGGACGTGGTGCGCCGCGGGATGCGGGCCGTAGAAGCGCTCGTGCAGCTCGGAGCTCTTGAGGCGGAAGTCGGCCGCGAGATCCACGACGAGCGCGGGGGCCGCGGCGAAGATCTCGTCGGCGAGGCGCGACGACTCGCCGTGCTCGAGCGCGAGGAAGACGACGTCCGCGCCGCGCGCGGCCTCGCCGGGCGCGAGCGAGCTGAAGGGCGCCTGCCCCACGTCGCCCAGCGCGCCCAGGGCGGGGTGCACCGCCGCGAGCGGCTTCCCGCCCTGGCTCCGGCTCACCGCGACGACGTCGGTGATCGCGGGATGCTGAAAGAGGAGACGCAGGAGCTCCCCGCCGGCGAAGCCGGCGGCGCCGATGACCGCCGCCTTCACGCCGCCTGCCCCAGCCGCGCGGCGAGCGCCGCGCGCACCACGTCCACGAGCATCGGGGCCTCGCGGAGCGCGTTGAAGGCCGGCAGCCCGAGCGCCCGGCGCACGTACTCGCGCCCGACCTCGTTGTCGGTGGCGGGGCCGGTGACGACGGTGATCGGCAGCCCGTACTCCCGGCGGTAGAGCTCGGCCGAGCCCCAGCAGCCCACCGGGTCGGGGGCGCAGAGGACGTGCGCGGCGCCGGCGCCCATCAGCTCCGCGTCGCGCAGGATGTCCTGCACGCCGTACTCGCCGAGGATGCCGTCGCCCAGCTCGGCGACGATCACGTCGGGGCGGCCGCGCGGGTGCGCGGCGAGGCGGTTGAAGATCCCCTTCGCCACCGGCACCGTCATGCCGGCGCTCGTGCTCGCGGCGCCGGCGTCGTTGAAGGTGAGCGCGGCGACGGCGCCCGCGTCCACCATCGAGAGCGCGTCGCGCATGAGGGCGACGCCGGTGAGCTTCGCCGCCGCCACCCGGAGCCCCGCGCGCGCGAGCCCGCGCACGAGCTCGGTGGCGGCGGCGGTCTTCCCCGCGTTCATGCAGGTGCCGGCGATGTAGACCACCGGCACCGCAGCGGCGGCGGCGTCGAGCTGCGTCGCGGGCGGCACGGCGTGGTCGCGAATGTGCGCCGGCCGGCCTACCCGGTCGCCGAGCTCGGGAAAGGCGAGCACCGCGCCCAGCACCTCGGCGTCGAACGGCGCGCCGATGTCGGGATTGGCGGACGTGCAGCGGCCGAGGATCCCGCCCAGGTTGAGCACCTGGATCGTGTCGCCCACGGCGATGGACGCGGGCACCTCGCCCGCGTAGCCGCGGAGGGCGCGCCGGGCGCCCAGGGTGCCGGCGAGCACGTCGCCCGCGCGCAGCGCGAGCATGCGGCCCGTCGTGTCCTCGACGGTGTTGTAGGTGCTCTTGTCCCGGAGGATGCGCACGGCGAGCACGTAGCCCTCCCGGGCCACGATCTCGTCGCCGACGATCACCTCGGGCGTGAGCGCGGCGTTGCGGGTGCTGCTGGCGATGCGGTCGAGCCGGACCCGCGTGGTGCGAACCACCTCAGCCCTCCACCGCGACGGTCGCCGCGCCGGCGCGCTGCGCGAGGAGCGAGGGGATGGCCGCGACGCGCGCGAAGGCGCGGGCCTCGTCGCCGGTCCAGAGCCGATGCTCCTCGCCGTAGGTGGCGACGGCCGGGTCCATGAGCGAGTGCGGGCTGCGGGCGCCCACGACCTGGAAGCGGCCCGGGGCGAGGCGCACGCGGGTCTCGCCGCTCACGCGCTGCTGCGAGCTCGTGAGGAGGGCCTCGATGTCGCGCAGCGCGGGATCGAAGTACTGGCCCTCGTGCAGCCGGTCGCCGTAGAACTTCGCGAGCTGGTCCTTCCAGAAGCCCTGCCACTTGGTGAGCACCAGCTTCTCGAGTTCGCGGTGCGCCGTGATGAGCAGGAGCGCCGCACCCGCCTCGAAGCCCACCCGGCCCTTGATGCCGAGCGCCGTCTCGCCGACGTGCACGTTGCGGCCGAAGCCGTAGGCGTGGGCGAGCGCGTTGAGCCGCTCGATGAGCGCGGGGCCGGCGAGCCGCTCGCCGTCGAGCGCGACGGGGACGCCCTGCTCCCAGGCGAGCACGATCTCGGCCGCGGCCGGCGCGCCGGCCGGCGGATCGAGGAGCTCGGCCGGCGGGCCGGCCCACGAGTCGTGGGTCCAGCCGCCGCCCCAGGTGGTGCCCCAGAGACCGCGGTTGATGGAGTAGGCCCCCGCCTGCCCGGGGACCGGGAGGCCGCGACGCTTGAGGTCGGCGATGGCATCGGCACGCTGGAGGTTCTGCTCCCGGATCGGGGTCACGATCTCGAACTCGGGCGCCAGCACCCGGAAGGCCACGTCGAAGCGGACCTGGTCGTTCCCGGCGCCGGTCGAGCCGTGCGCCACCGCCGCCGCCCCGATCCGCCGCGCCACGCCGATGACCGCGATGGCCTGCTGGGTCCGCTCCGCCGCCACGCTCAGCGGATAGACCTCGCCCCGCAGGACGTTGCCCTGGATCAGGAACCGGACGAACCGGTCGAAGACGGCGTCCCGCGCGTCCACCTCGTGATGCTCGGCCGCGCCGACCGCCAGCGCCTGGGCCCGGACCGCCGCCCGGTCCTCCGGCGTGGTGCCGCCGGTGTCCACGAAGACCGTGTGCACCGTCCAGCCGGCGTCGGTGAGGTGGGGAACGCACCACGAGGTGTCGAGCCCGCCGGAGAAGGCGAGGGCAATGAGGCGGTTTTGCATAGTGCATAAATATGCAATATGCGGCCCGGGCGCAAGGGGAGGAACGCCGTGGGACCACATTACCTGCGCTGCGCGGCTACCACCCCTCCGCGACGGCGGTGACGAGGTCAGCGAGCCCCGCCACGTCGCGCAGGTCCACCACCTCGGCCGGCGAATGCGCG
>DASTSO010000139.1:0-1504 GCA_035760645.1 Gemmatimonadales bacterium | reverse complement strand
AGGCGGAGGTCGCCGCCCAGGCGCACCTCGGTGAGCGCCGAGGCGAGGCGCGGATCGAGCGCGCTGCCGAAGCCGCCGCCGACGCGCAGCCAGGAGGCGTCGACGCGCAGCCGCTCGTCGCTCGAGCGCCAGCCGGCATCGGCGCGGGTGGCAAGCGCGGTCGAATCGGACGAGCGCGCGTGGAGCAGCTCGGCGCCGAGCTCGAAACCCCGCTCGCGCAGCCGGACGTCGGCGCCGACGAGGTCCGCGGACCCGACGCCGAGGCCGTTGCCGGCGCCGTCGCGCACCCCCGTGAGGCCCACGCCGAGCGAGTCCACCGCGCCCTTGAAGAGGAGACGGCTCACGTCGGTCTCCATGCGGAGCCCGCCGACGGTATGCGCCGCGCCACCCGACTCGCGCTCCACCGTGGCGACGACGTAGACCGGATTGCCGTAGAGGTCCACCGACGCGACCGGCTGGCGCAGCAACACCGCGCCGGTGGCGTAGTCGACCTCGTAATCGGTGTAGCGCACCAGCTCCTGGCGGGTGACGAGCCGGGCGGCGTTGTCGTACGCGCGCACTTCGATCGCGACGCGCTCGGTGCCCGGGCGGATCCCGCCGCCGAAGACGAACGGCCCCGAGCTTCCGTCGCCGCGGAGCTGCTGGCGCTCGAGCGCCTGGTGCGTCACGCTGCCGAAGCCGGTCCAGACGACGGGGCCGGTGGCGAAGCGGCCGCGCACGCCGGTGAGCGACCGCTGGTAGGCGCCGAGCCGGCTCTGGCCGAAGCCGGTGGTCTGCACGTCGCCGAGCTCGAGCCAGTCGAAGCCGTGCTCGATGCGGGCGGAGAACTTCCCGGTCGCGCTCGAGAGGACGCGGCGGTCGCTCCCGTCTCCGTAGGTGGCGTAGCGGCCGTCGTCGAGCGGGTCGTAGCCGCGGCCGAAGTAGTCGTTGCGGTCGCGGCCGCGGCGGCTGTCGAAGCTCATGCTCACCGCGGTCTCGCGGCCCAGCGCCCCCTGCACCGTCACCGCGCCGAACGACTCGGGCGCCGCCCCGACGCCGACGAGCCCCACGCCGGTCGCCGTGAAGGGCCGCGCGCTCGGCAGCACCCTGAACGGGATCGCGAGCTTCACGTCGCCCACGGTGAGCTTCACCAGCCCCGGCGCGACGGTGCTCCCGGGCCTGAGCAGGAGGACGAGCCAGCCGTCCTGGTCCACCAGCCGCTGCTCGCCCACGGAGCTCGGGTCGGCGTCGGTGCCCTCGACGACGACGCCGTGCGCCTCGACGGTCGCCGCGGGCTTCGTGACGAGCGGCACGTCCCAGCGGTCGAGGACGCGGACCGAAATGCGGGTCGGCTCGGCGTCGTCCACATGGAGGACGGGCGCCTCGCCGGCGAGCTCGAGCCAGTTGGGCGCGCCCGAGCGGTGGACGAAGACGTCGTTCCACTCCTCGCGGCCGTCCGGGGTCCTCATCGTGGTGCGCAGGACGTGGTCGCCCTCGGTGAGCTCGACGGCGACGAAGTCCGCGC
>DASTSO010000138.1:0-3304 GCA_035760645.1 Gemmatimonadales bacterium | reverse complement strand
ACCGCGGTCGGCTCGAGCCTGGACCCGTTCAGGCCGCTGCCGAGCTGGCCGAAGTCGTTCGCGCCCCAGCAGTACGCGGCGCCGCTCTCGCGCAGGCCGCACGTCGTCGCGCCGGCGGCGCTCGTCGCCACCTGGTGCAGCTGCTGCTCCTCGACCGGCCCCGTCGTTTCGGCGCGGCAGGCGCCGAGGACGGCGGAGAGCGCGAGCAGAAGGGCCGTGGCGAGCGGGCGCAGCGGACGCATCGAGCGCATCGGGCTCATTCGGTCCCCCGCACGTTGACGATGGTGAAGCGCCCGACGCGGCGCGCGCCGCCGGCCTCGATGTGGTAGAAGTAGACCCCGCTCGCCACCGCCTTCCCGGTGCGGCTCCTCACGTCCCACTCGGCGCTGCCGCCGAACGTGTCCGTGCCGTGCTCGATCACCTTCACGAGCACGCCGCTCGAGGTGTAGATGCGGAGGATCGCCTGGGCCGGCAGGTTGACGAAGCGGATGCGCTGCGCGTCTGCCGGAGTGAAGGCGCTGGCGTAGTAGGGATCGGGCACGGGGTGCACCCGGCGCAGGTCGTCACTGATCGACGGCACGACGCGGTTCACCACGTCCGCGCGCACCCGCACCTCGGCGCCCGCCGCGGTGAACGGCCGGGTGACCGGGTGGAAGGTGTAGGGGCCGTAGCTGCCGTTCACGCCGCTGCCGCCCGAGATCGCGCCGACGTACGTGCGGAGCGACCACACGGTGCCCGGCGCCGGGAGCGCCGCCGTCTCGATCATGTAGACGTGGCCCGGCATGTAGAGGAGGAAGCCCGGCGTGGGCCGCACCGGCGCGGTCTGCGCCGAGACCGGCGTCGCGAGCATCTCGGCCACCGGGCCGAGCACGGCGACGTCGGCGAGCTTCACGGGCGCGGGCGCGGTGCACGGAATGCGCGTCTGCACCGCGGGGGTGGCGTTGAGCGGCGCCACGCAGCCGATGTCGGTCGGCGTGAGCTCGGCGCGCGCGTCGAAGCTGCCGGGGACGTCACTCGCGGGCTGGGTGAGGATGCCCCAGCTCGCGCCCATCGCCGTGTCGAACGGGACGACGACGTCGTGCGTGACGTCCACCACCGAGTCGATCCGGCCCGCCGCGCCCCAGTAGAGGTTGAAGTCGGCGGCGCGCGCCGCACCGCCCAGCGCGCCGTGCACCTCGCGCCACGTGCTGCTCACGGTGAGATAGGCGAGCGGCTCGTGCACCACCGCGACCCCGGTGAGCCCGCCGACGTTGCCGTAGTTCGTCGGGGCGCCGCCGGTGTTGAACTGGAACGTATTGTTGCCGTTCGGGTTCGGCACCGTCTCGTTCTTCGCGGGCGAGGGGCCGTCGAACCAGCGCGAGCCGTTGTACTCGCAGCCGAAGAAGCTGGCGGGATCCGAGGTGAAGCCGTCGGCGCCGTTGACGCATCCGCGCCCGTAGTTCGTCGTGTAGTAGTCGCCGGGGAGGCGGAGGGCGAGCGTGGCCGAGAGGGTGTAGGGCGTCGTCCCCGCGCCGAAGCGGGCGGCGAGCGCCGGATCGACGGCGGCGACGGGCACCGTGGCCGGCGTCGAGGTCGCGTCGTCCGGGCCGGCCTGCTGCACCAGGGCGACGACGAGCTGCGTGCCCGCGCCGGCGCCGCGGGTGGTGAAGAAGTAGCGCGCGGGGCGCCCGTCGAACGACGAGCCGAGCTGCAGGCTGTCGAGCCGGATCGCCGTTTCGGCGGTGCCCTCGGCGAGGAGCTCGGTCGGCAGCAGGTCGGGCACCGTCACCTCGGCGCCGTCGGCGGCGGGGGCGGGGCCGCTGAAGATGCCGGTCGCGGGATCGATGGTCGGAACGGCGAAGCGGCCGGAGTCCACCCGGCCCGCGCGGCCGAAGACGCTCGTCGCGAACGTCGCCGACGTGCGGTAGTTGCTCGCGCGCCGGGTCGGCGTCGCGGGCTTCGCGACGCGGGGCGACTCCATGCTCGCGAGCGCCGACTGCACGCTGTTCACGTCGAAGGCGGTGACGGCGTAGAAGTAACGCACGTCGTTGCGCACGCTCTCGTCGGTCCAGGTGAACGGCACGCCGTTGTCCACGAGCTCGGTGCCCGGCGCCGCGCCGACGGTGTCGGCCCGCAGCGTGGCCACCCCGCCGTTGGTCAGCGCGACGCGCTCGCCGAAGCGCACCTGCACGATCTGCCCGGTGAGCGGCACACCGCCGCCGCCGGTCGCGGCGACGCCGTCGCCGTAGGGTGCGGGACAGCCCGCGGGCGCGACGCCGAGCTCGGGGGCGCAGCGGCCGGTGGGCTGGATGAAATCGCCGTAGTCGGTGATGCTGGTGCCCGCGTAGTCGAACTGCGCCACGAGCGTGAGCTCGCCCGGCGCGTCGCTGCGGCCGCGGTAGATGCGATAGCCCTCGACGTCGAACTGCCGGAAGCTCGGGTCGTAGAGCGGGTTGGGCCGGCCGTCGGGGAGCGTCACGGCCTGCGCGAGCGCGAAGAACGGGTCGCCGGTGCGCTCGGAGAGCGAGGGGCGCCACACCACCGTCACCCGCCGGTCGCCGGGGACGAGGAAGAAGTCGGGGGCGGCGGGCGCCTCGGGGAGGACGAAGCCCGACTCGAAGACGAGCTGCGCGAGCTGCGCCTTGCCGTAGAGCGAGCGCGGCACGGTGTGCAGCTCACTCTCCTGCACGACGCCGTCGCCGTTGCGGTCGGTGAAGCCGAGGTAGCCCGCGATCGAGTCGATCAGGTTCACGCCGTCGGCCATCTTCGCCGGGTCGCCGAGCTCGAGCGGGTCGCCGGGCTTCACGTCCATGTCGCGAACCAAACTCGCCACGCTCACCGGCGCGGCGAAGATCTGCGCCCAGACGACCGTCGCGAACTGACCGGGCGCGAGCGTGATGCCGGTGGTGGACGCCATCTGGCGCGTGTCGCGCGGGACCTGGACCACGAGACAGACGTGCGAGGCGGGACCGCCCGTAGCCCCGCAGCCAGCATCGACGCCCGACTGCAGCTTGCCCGAGAGATAGCGGTAGAGCTGTTTGACCTCGCGCGGGTCGCTGAAGTTCGACCCCGACCCGACGATGTTCGAGTAGAGCTGCAAGCGGTTGGCGCCGTCGGGACCGCGGAGGAGCTTCGTCCCCACGAAGCCCGCGCCGCTGAAGAACGGCGGCGCCATCGTCACCGGGTCCAGCGTCCAGGACGGCGGCAGGTCGAAACCCCGCTCGTAGCTGAAGCCCATCGCGGCGGGGAGGCTCACCGTCGAGTAGTTGACGCCCGCGCTCCCGACGTCGTCGTCGGACATCGCGCCGACGTGCAGGTCGGTCAT
>DASTSO010000137.1:0-30169 GCA_035760645.1 Gemmatimonadales bacterium | reverse complement strand
GAGGGCGCCGAGGAGGCGAGCGCCGCCGCTGCGCGCACGCTCGCCGAACAGCTCGCGCGGCGCACCGCGCTCCCGCTCGAGCTGTGGGACGAGCGGCTGAGCACCGCGCGCGCCCTGGGCATCATTCGCGAGCAGGGCGGCACGACGCGCGGCCGCAAGGAGGACGTGGACGCGCTCGCCGCCGCCGTCCTCCTGCAGCACTACCTCGACAGCCGCCGCCATCGCGCGGCCGCGCCCATTCACGCCTGAGCCATCCATGCGCCTCGTGGCCCCCCCGCGCCGCGCCACCCGTCCGCGCGCGTTCGCCCTCTCCCTCGCCCTCGCTCTCGCCGCCGCACTCGCCGTGGCCGGCTGCACCGCCGCCAACGACCGGACCGCGCGGGTGACGGTGCCGCAGGGCGCCTCGTTCAACCAGGTGGCCGACAGCCTCACGGCCCGCGGCGTGGTGCGCAGCCGCCTGCTCTTCAAGCTGCGCGCGCGGCTCGCGGGGGTGGACCGCCAGGTGCGCGCCGGCGTCTACGAATTCCCGCCCCACGCGCCGATGGGCGACGTGCTCGCGATGCTCGCGGGCGGCAAGGTGGTCGCCGAGCGCTTCACGGTGCCCGAGGGGTTCTCGATCTTCGAGATCGCCGCGCTCGCGCGCGAGCGCCTCGGCATGCCCGTCGACTCCTTCCTCGTGGCCGCCCGCGACACGGCCGCGGCCGACTCGATGGGCCTGCCCGGCCCCACCTTCGAGGGCTATCTCTGGCCCGACACCTACCTGCTGCCGCCCGACATCGGCGCGCGCGAGCTGGTGCGCCACATGGCGCAGCGCTTCCGGACGGCGTGGCGCCCCGAGTGGACGGCGCAGCTCGACTCGGTCGGGCTCTCGCAGCGCGAGGCCGTCACGCTCGCCTCGATCGTCGAGGGCGAGGCGCGGGTGGACAGCGAGCGCACCACGATCGCCGGCGTCTACCTCAACCGCCTGCGCCGCGGCATGCCGCTCCAGGCCGATCCCACCGTGCAGTACGCCATCGCGCTCCGGCAGGGCCGCAAGAAGCCGCGGCTGTACGAGAAGGACTACCTCACGCCCTCGGAGTACAACACCTACCAGCACCCGGGCTTCCCGCCGGGCCCGGTGAACAACCCCGGGGCGAGCAGCATCGCGGCCGCGCTGCACCCGGCGCGCGTGCCGTACCTCTACTTCGTCGCGAGCCCCGACGGCCACCACACCTTCACGTCGAGCTACGACCAGCACCTGCGCGCCGTCGCCCGCGCGCGCCGCGCAGCGCGCGACACCCCGCCGGGCGGCCGCTGACGCGGCCGCTCGCCCTTCCGTAACCCTCCCCTACCTACCCCTCTCCGCGCTCCAGCCGCTCCCGGTACCGCCGCGCGGCCGCCGCGGGATCGGGCGCGGCGACGATCCCCGACACGACCGCCACCCCGACGCCGCCGGCCGCGAGCACCGCGGGTGCGTCCTCGGGGCGGATCCCGCCGATCGCGATGCACGGCCTCCCCGCACCGAGCCGCGCGAGGTGGGCGAAGCCCTCGGCGCCGAGCGCCGCTCCGGCGTCGTCCTTCGTCGTCGTCGCGTGCCAGGGCCCGATGCCCCAGTAGTCGGCCCCGGCGTTCTGCGCGGCCTCCGGCTCCGAGCCGACCGAGGCGCCGATGACGAACCCCTCGGCGCCGGCCCGCCGCGCCACCTCGCGGGCGGGCGGCAGCGGGAGGTCGTCGGGCCCCAGGTGCACGCCCCAGGCTTCCGCCGCGAGCGCCACGTCGGGCCGGTCATTCACGAGCAGCGGGACGTCCAGCGGCGCGAGCCGCGCGCCGAGCGCGCGCGCGAGCGCCACCTGCTCGCGCGCCGTGGCGAGCTTGAGGCGGAGCTGCACCGACGTCACCCCGCCGTGCGCGGCGGCGACGCAGAGCTCCACGAGGTCGCGTCCGGCGACGAGCCGGTCGTCGGTGACGAGCATGAGGCGCAGCGCGGCGGCGAGCGAGCCGGCCGGCGGGGCGACTAGATTTGCGGCCATGACGAGTCCGAGTCGGCTGGAAACGGTGAAGGTAAGCCACCGCGGCGCCGCGCGCTGGGCACACGGCCACCCGTGGATCTTCCGCAGCGATGTCGAGGAAGACCGGGCCCCGGCCGGGCTCGTGCGCGTCGTGGACCCCTACGGCCACTTCCTGGGCCAGGCGCTCCACTCGCCCGCGTCGGAGATCCGGCTGCGGCTCCTCGAGCGCACGGAGCGTCCCGTAGATCGCGCCTGGTGGCGCGAGCGCCTCGCCGCCGGCGCCGCGCGGCGCGCCGGGATCGACGCCACCGCCTGGCGCGCCGTGCACGGCGAAGGCGACGCGCTGCCGTCGCTCGTCGTCGACCGCTACGATCGCTGGCTCGTCGTCGAGCTCCTCTCGGCCGGGCTCGAGACGCTGCGCGACGACGTCCTCGCGGCGCTCGAGGAGGTCTTCACCCCGGAGGGGATCCTCCTGCGCAACGACGTGCCCGTGCGCCGGCGCGAGGGGCTGGCCGAGGAGGTGACGCTCGCCCGCGGTACGGTGCCCGAGCGCATCGAGGTGCGGGAGGGACCGGTGCGGTACTGGGCCGCGCCGTGGACCGGGCAGAAGACCGGCGCCTTCCTCGACCAGCGCCCCAACCGCCTCGCGGCGGCGGCCTGGACCGTGCCCGGCGGGCGCGCGCTCGACTGCTTCTCCTATCACGGTTCCTTCGCGCTCCACCTCGCCACCCGCGCGGGCCGGGTCACCGCCCTCGACGTGAGCGCCGAGGCGCTCGCGCGCGGCGCCGAGAACGCCGCGCTCAACGGCTACACCAACATCGACTTTCGCGAGGGGGACGCCTTCGAGCTGCTGCGGCAGTTCGAGCGGGAGGGGACGCGCTTCGACACGATCGTGCTCGACCCGCCGGCGTTCGCCAAGTCGCGCGCGGCGGTGTCGCAGGCGCTGCGCGGCTACCGCGAGATCAACCTGCGGGCGATGCGCATCCTCGCGCCCGGCGGCACGCTGATCACGGCGAGCTGCTCCTTCCACGTGCGGCGGCCCGACTTCTTCGGCATGCTCGCCCAGGCGGCCGCGGACAGCGCGCGTCGCATCGAGCTCGTGGAAACCCTGGGCCAGGGCGTGGATCACCCCGAGATCCTGACCATTCCCGAGACCGGCTATCTCAAGGGCGCGGTGCTCCGCGCGCTCTGAGACCCGGACACGCCCCAAAGAGATCCCGATACGCCGCACGGCCCTGCGTGGGGGCGGGCCGGGGTGTTCGGCTTCGCGACGCGTTGACACCCGCGCCTCCGCGCGCGAATTTCTGGCATGCCGAGCGCCAGTGACGTCTCTTCCACCCGCCACCATGCGGTGCAGCGGGTGTTGCTCGGCATCCTCCTCGCCAACATCGCCGTCGTCATCGTCAAGGTCGTGATCGGCGCCAAGACCCGCTCGCTCGCCGTCCTCGGCGACGGCATCCAGTCGTCCGTGGACGGGCTCAACAACCTCCTCGGCCTCGCCTTCGTGCGCGTGGCGGCCAAGGGGCCGGACCCCGAGCACCCGTACGGGCACGCGAAGTTCGAGACCTTGGGCGCGCTGGCGATCGTGGTGTTCCTGTCGGTGTCCACCTTCGAGGTCGTCCGCGGCGCGATCGAGCGGCTGCTGACCGGCGCGCGGCCGCCCGCGGTCACCACCACCGACCTCGCCGTGCTCGCCCTGACGCTCGTCCTCAACCTCGTCGTCGTCACGGTCGAGACCCGCCAGGGGCGCCGCCTCCAGAGCGAGCTGCTCCTCGCCGACGCGCTCCATACCCGCACCGACGTCTTCGTCACCCTCGCCGTGCTCGCCGGGCTCGCGCTCGCCCGCGCGGGAATCGTCTGGGCCGACCCGGTCCTCGCCATCGCCGTGTCGGGCGTGGCGGCGTGGGCCGGCTACGAGATCGTGCGCCGCGCGCTGCCGGCGCTCGTGGACGAGCGCGCGCTCGAGGCCGACACGATCCGGCTCGCGGCCGAGGGGGTGGGCGGCGTGCGCGCGGCGTACGCGATCCGCTCCCGGAGCGCGGGCCCGCGCAGCTTCGCCGAGCTGACGATCGCCGTGGACGCCGCGATCGACGTCGCGGCCGCGCACCGCATCGCCGATGCGGTCGAGACGCGCCTGCGCGACCGGCTCCGCCTCGACGAGGTCCTCGTGCACGTGGAGCCGGCCTGACATGCTCAGCGCGAGCGAAGTCGCCCAGGAGCGCCGCCGCCGGCCGCCGGCCAGCCTCAAGCAGCAGTACCAGGAGTACGTCATGCAGCGCATCGAGAACTTCAAGAACTCGATGTCGCGCGACGAGCTCCTGCGCCTGGGCGACGAGGCGGTGCAGGAGATGCACGCGGCCGAGGACGAGCAGTTCGTCCTCACCGAGATCATGATGCTGGAGTCGGTGGACCGCCTCATCATGCGGCGGCTCTCGCTGCGCTCCTACCGGCGCTGGCGCCAGCAGTTCCTCAAGCTGCGCGCCGCCCAGCGCGAGCCCACCCGCTGGGGCCTCGACTCCTCGACGCCGCTGCTGCCGATCCTGCCGCGCCTCGAGCCCGAGGACTACGTCGTGGTCCTGGGCGGGGGCGCCGAGGCGGCGTGCTACCTCCTCGCCGCGCACGACGCGTCGGTCACCTTCCTCGGCGGCGACATGCCGAGCGTGGACCGGGTCGAGTCGCGCATGGCCGACGAGTCGCTCCCGCTGCGCGACGCCTTCGTCGTCCAGCTCGGCCACTGGCTGCCGCCGTTCGAGGCGCCGGCCGACCTCCTCGTGCTCGACGTCGGCGCCCTCGCCGAGCTGGAGCCGGCGCGCCAGCGCGGGCTCGTCACCGAGCTGCAGGCGCGCACTGCGCCCGGCGGCGTGCACGTCCTGCTCGCCGGCACGCCGGGCCTCGCCCCCGAGGCGCTGCTCTGCCACTACGACGGCTGGGAGCGCGGCGACCGCATGCTCGCGGGCGGCCGGCGGCGGGGCGACGCGCGCCGGTCGCCCGGCCTCATCGTCACACGTCCGCCCGAGCCCGGCGCACAGCTCGCCGCGCTCTGAGCCCTGCCGCTACGTCGTCGTCCGTCGGAACAATTCGAGGGGGAGGTACCGCGGGGGAAATGCATGGGGCCGGCAGCTGGCCGGCCCCGTTGCATTCCTTCGAAGGTCGCTTAGCGCGACGCGGCCTTCTTCGTGGACCGCTTGGCCGTGGACTTCTTGGCCGCCTTCTTCGTGCTGCGCTTGGCGGTCGCCTTCTTCGCCGACGACTTCTTGGCGGTCGACTTCTTGGCGCCCGCACGCTTGGCCGTGGACTTCTTGGCCGAGGACTTCTTCGCCGAGGACTTCTTCGCAGCCTTCTTCGTGGCCATACCGCCTCCTGACGTAGGGATGGACCGCCGGCCGGAGTGGCCGGTCGGGACTGACGAGAACGAACGGGGCGGCTGCACCTGCGACTGCGACCAGCGACTGCGGCTGCCGTCTCGTTCGTCCCCACACCCGGGCGCGGGAGGCCGCGCCGGGCAAGCTCCTACGATTCGCGACCAACGTCCTGCTGCGAACCGGTCACCAAGTCGATTCGAAGAAACGCTCGAACGACTGCTCGATCGGGGTCTCGCGTCGTCGTGATGAGTTCGGCGGGCAACTCGCTCGAGGAGGCTCGTTCGAGCGGTGTGTGCACATCACGCACATGCGCATACACCATCACGACACGTACCAAAATCGTGATTTTTTTTCGTAACGCAATACCCTTCGCGCATTTTGGTCGTGTCGAGCATGCATGACGACGCGTGCGCGGCACCCTCGCGAGCCGCGCAGATCGCGATGCCGCGCGTCAGAATGCGAGGATTCGGACGCCGCCGCGTCGGCGGATGCGTCCGCGGATTCGGCGGCGAACAGCGCGCCGGACGCGGCGGACGCGGCGGTGCCTCCGCCGCGGCGGCGCATTCCACGCGTTCGGCGGGCCCCGTATATTTCCGCCCGGTTCGGCCGACCCGTCGTCGGCCGCCGATCGCCCGACTACTCGCCTCGAGGTGGCATGCGCGCGCTCGTCAAGGAGACCGCGGGACCCGGCATGGTCCTGCGCGACGTCCCGGTCCCCGCCGTCGGCCCGAACGACGTCCTCATCAAGGTTCACTACGCCGGCGTCTGCGGCACCGACCTCCACATCTGGGAGTGGGACGCCTGGGCGAGCAACCGGCTCAGGCCGCCGGTCGTCATCGGCCACGAGTTCGCCGGCGAGGTGGCCGCGCTCGGGCCGATCGCCGAGGCCGAGGGGCTGCTCAAGGTGGGCGACCTCGTCACGGCCGAGGGCCACATCGTCTGCGGCCACTGCCTGCAGTGCCGCAACAACGAGGCGCACCTCTGCCGCCGCACCCAGATCATCGGGGTGGACCGCGACGGCGCCTTCGCCGACTACATCGCCATGCCCGCCTCGAACGTGATGAAGCTCGACGGCATCCCGACCGAGATCGGCGCGATCATGGACCCGATGGGCAACGCCGTGCACACCGTGCTCGAGGGGGCCGACGTCCCCGGCAGCACCGTGCTCGTGGTGGGCTGCGGCCCGATCGGCTGCTTCGCCGTCGGCGTCGCGCGGGCGGCGGGGGCCGCCCTCGTCATCGCCACCGACCTCAACCCGACCCGCCTCGAGCTCGCCAGGCGGATGGGGGCGCACGTCACGCTCAACCCGGGCGAGGTGGACGTCGTCGCCCGGGTGAAGGAGCTCACGGACGGCGACGGCGTGGACCTCGTCTGCGAGATGAGCGGGCATCCCGCGGGCCACGCCCAGGCCTTCGCCGCCGCGCGCCTCGGCGGCCGCGTCAACATGCTCGGCACCCCCAGCCGCACGACCGAGGTGAACTTCGCCCGCGACGTGATCTTCAAGGGGCTCACGATCTACGGCGTCACCGGCCGCCGGATGTACGAGACCTGGCACGCGATGGGCCGCTTCCTGCGGGCCGGCGTCCTCGATCCCCGCCCCGTCGTCACCCACCGCTTCCCGCTGGACCGCATGGCCGACGCGATCGAGGTCATCAAGAACGGCCAGGCCGGCAAGGTCATCCTGGAGATCGGCGCATGAGCACTCCCACCGGCGGCACCGCCACCCGTCCGACGCAGTCGAATCCCCTCGAGCAGCGCCTCGAGACCGAGCTCGCCGCGTTCAAGGCGCAGGGCGTCTACAAGCGCCTCAACTATCTGGACAGCCCCCAGGGCCCGCGCGTCACCATGGAAGGCCGCGGCGAGGTGATCATCCTCTCCTCGAACAACTACGTCGGGCTCAGCGACGAGCCGGCGGTCGTGGAGGCCGGCAAGCGCGGACTCGACCGCTTCGGCGCGGGCACCGCGTCGGTGCGCTTCATCTGCGGGACGTTCACGATCCACCGCGAGCTCGAGCAGGCGCTCGCCCGCTTCGTCGGCACCGAGGCGGCGCTCAGCTTCGTGAGCTGCTGGAACGCCAACGAGGCCGTCCCGGGCACCCTGCTCGGCGAGGAGGATCTCGTCCTCAGCGACCAGCTCAACCACGCCTCCATCATCGACGGCATCCGCCTCGCCAAGGCGATCACCAAGTGCCAGACCGGCGTCTACAAGCACGCCGACCTCGACGACCTGCGCGCCAAGCTCGCCGCGGCGACGGACCGGCGGGTGAAGATGGTGATCACCGACGGCGTCTTCTCGATGGAGGGTGCGATCGCCAACCTCCCCGATCTCGTCGAGATCTGCCGCGCGCACGACGCGGTGCTCGTCGTCGACGACTCGCACGCCACCGGCGTCCTGGGCCGGGGCGGCCGCGGCACCGCCGAGCACTTCGGGATGCTCGGCGAGATCGACATCATCACCTCGACGCTGGGCAAGGCGCTGGGCGGCGCCGCCGGCGGCTTCGTGGCCGCCTCGGCCGCGGTCTGCGACTATCTCACGCAGCGCGCCCGCCCGCAGCTCTTCTCCAACGCGCTCCCCGCCACGGTGGCCGCGAGCGCGCTGGCGAGCGTCGAGTTCCTGGAAGCGCACCCCGAGCGCGTCGCGACGCTGCACGCGAACGCGCGCTACTTCCGCGACCAGCTCCAGGGCCTCGGCTTCAAGCCGCTGCCGGGCGAGACGCCGATCATTCCGGTCATCATCGGCGAGACGGCCGACGCGATCCGCATGAGCGACCTGCTGCTCGACGAGGGCGTCTTCGTCACCGGCTTCGGCTTTCCCGTCGTGCCCCAGGGCACGGCGCGCGTGCGCTGCCAGATCTCCGCGGCGCACACCCGCGCCGACCTCGACCAGGCGCTCGCCGCGTTCGCCAAGGTGGGGCGACAGCTCGGCCTCATCTGAGCCGACCGGGCCCGGACGGGCCCGGTCCTTGCACGTCCGCCCCACCGACCGGAGCGGCAGCGGTGGTCCCGGCGCTCGGGTGTTAGGGCACCCGGGGGCCGGCCGGCCCACGAGCCCGGCCGCTAACGCGCGAACCGACAAGCAGATACCCGGCGCCCGGCCGCTTCGGCCCGGGCGCCCCGGTCGGTGCCGCCGCTCCCGCACGCGCTTCGTATTCCAGGCCGCACTCACGCATTTTGACGGATCGCGCCCCGCCGCGCCGAGGCTTCGGCGTGGCCTCAATCAGGAGAAGAGTCCGATGAGTCTGCTCAGCCGTAGCGCGGGTCTGCTCGCCCTCATGCTCGGTCTCGGCGCCGCGGCCGCGGGCGCCCAGGAGTCCAGCGACGCGTTCCGCTGGTATCTCGGCGGCCAGGCCGGCGTCATGAGCTTCCGCACGCCGGTCCAGGGGCGCAGCGGCGTGTTCAGCACCGGCGCCAACTTCCTCGTCACGGCGCGGCGCACCGGGCTCCTGCTCTCGGTCGACGAGGCCCTCGGCGACAACGAGCAGACCAGCTTCTCGGACATCGCGACCGGGCAGGAGCGCTCGGTCGTCTTCAACGACATCCGCAAGTTCACCGCGGCGCTGGTCGCCTTCCCGGTGCAGTCGCGGAACTTCGAGCCCTACGTCGGCGTCGGCGTCGGCCTCATGCAGGTGGTGCACCCGTCGGTGCAGAACACCGTCGACGCGGGCGACCAGGCCTATGCCCAGACGGCTGCCGACGAGGTCTCGACCGGCAGCTTCGGCACCCTGCTCGGCGGCCTGCAGCTGCGCGCCGGCCGCATCGCGCTCTTCGGGCAGTACCAGCTGACGACGGTGCCCTCGCTCCAGGCGTTCTTCCTCTCGTCCGACGCGACCGTCCCCGCCGCGACGGGCCGCATGCTCAACGGCGCGACCCACACCTTCACCGGCGGCCTCCGCTTCAGTCTGGGGAAGGCCCGCGAGGGACTCGGCCGCAGCGACGACTGAGCGCCCGGCGCGTCGCCGCGCCACCGCGCTCCGTGCGCTCACGAGGCCCGCGACGACGTCGTCGCGGGCCTCGCTGCATGCGGTGGCGCATGCGCCCCGCGCTCACCGCCGCGAGAGCCAGGGCGAGTCCGCCACGACGAATCGGAGCGGCCAGTCGGCCGCCCGGGTGATCCCGATGCGACCCGTCACGCGCACCGCCGCGTCCGGCAGGGCGCGCCCGCGCAGGACGCGCACCGGCGCGGCGCGCATCGGCTGCCCGTCGAGCGTGCGCGTGATGCCGAGCGCCTGGCAGAGCTTCCCCGGCCCCGAGCAGAGCGCGCGATCGGGGATCGGCCGCCCCCGGCCGCGCCGCGCACGCATCGCGTCGAGCCCCTCCAGCGGCTCGAGCGCGCGCAGCAGCACCGCGCTCGCGATCCCCGCGGGCTCGGTGACGAGATTCGCGCACCAGTGCATGCCGTAGATGCGGTAGACATACCAGTCGCCCGGGGCGCCGAACATGGCGGCGTTGCGCGCGGTGCGGCGGTTGCCGAAGCCGTGCGAGGCGGGATCGGTGTGGGCGAGGTAGGCCTCCGTCTCGACGATCCGCCCCGCGGTGCGCACCCCGCCCGCGTCGGAGACGACGACGGCGCCGAGCAGCGCGCGCGCGACGACGTCGGCGGGCCGGTCGAAAAAGCGAACGGGGAGGAGCCGCACGGCTCCTCCCCGTTCGTCGGATCCCCCGGGGATCACTCCGCCTTCTTGCGCGCCCGCGGCCGCGCGGCCTTCTTCGCGCGCGGCTCGCTCCGGGCCTCGCCGCGCGTGCTCGCCGCCTTGGCCGCGGTCTTCGCCGCGGCCTTGGTCGCGGTCTTCGTCCCGCTCCGCCCGCGGCCGCGGCCGCGCGAGGGCGCACTCGCCTCCTCCGCCGCGGGCGGCGTCACCGGCGTCACCGGCGTCACCGGCGCCACCGGCGCCGCCGGCACTGCCGCGGCAGCGGGCGCCGCCGCCTGCTTCGCGCGGCCCCGACCCCGGCCCCGGCCACGACGCTCGATCGCCGCCTCCTCGGCCGGCGTGGCCCCGGGCGCAGGCGGCTCGGACGCGGTGCTCGTCGCGTCGCCGATGCTCGTCGGCGCCGGCGCCGGCTCGGGTGCCCGCTCGGGCACCGCCGCGGCGGCGGGCGCCGCCGGCGTGTCGATGCGGAAGACGCCGACGAGCGGGATCTCCCCCGGCCGCATCGGCGCGCGCGAGCCGCGGCGGAAGCGGAGCCCCGCCCCCGCGACGCGCGGCGTGCCGTCCTCGCGTCCCTGCGCGGCGCCCGCGCCCGCGGCCGCGGTCTCCGGCGTGGCGCTCTCACTCGTGGCGGCTTCGGGCGCCGCGGCCGCACCGGCTGCGGCGGTCGGGGCCGCGGGCGTCACCGGCCGCATGCCGAGGCCGGTGCGCGGGAGCGCGATCTCGTAGCGCTCCTCGTCGCCGACCCGGCGCACGTCCGCCACCTCGGCGTCGTTGGCCTGGCGCAGCAGCTTGAGGAAGCGCGCGGGCTCCAGGAGCGGATCCTCGCGGCCCAGCATCGCGCTCATGCGCAGCCGCAGCGCCTCGTCGCTCGCGGCGCCGCCCAGCTCGGTCAGCGCCTCGCCCATCAGGTGGAAGGCCCGCGCCAGCGTCATCGCACGCTCGGCCGGCCGCTCGGCGAGCTGCTCCGGCGTGCGCTCGCCCTCGGCCTCGACCTCCGCCGCGCGCGGCGCGCCCTCCCCGCGCTCCCGGCGGCCCCCGCGGCCGCGCCGGCCGCGCCGGCCCTCCTCACGACCCTCGCGGTGCTCCCGATGATGCTCGCGGTGCTCGCGGTGCTCCCGCGCCTCGCGGCCCTCGCGGCCCTCGCGGGCCGGCGCCTCGGCACCGGGAGCCGCGGCCGCCGCCGCGGGCGCCACCTCGTACTGCCCGTTGTCGAGCTTGGTCAGCTGGAGCACGCCGCGGTGCGCCGCCTCGAGCACGAACTTGCTGAAGCGGCTGAAGCCGGCGTCCCGCTCGTCGAAGGTGGGCGCGAGCTGCTGCATCACCTGCTTGAGCCGGTCGGAGCGCATCACGTCGCCGTTGCGCGCCATCTGCGCCACGGCCTCGCGCGCGAGCTCCCACGGGTCGCGCGGCGCCGCCGCCACCTCGACCTCGCGCGACAGGCCGGCCAGATCGCTGTACGAGTAGTACTCGTCGCAGTTCTGGATCAGCAGGTCGCTGGCCGACTCGCGGATGCCGACGCCGATGACGTACTTGCCGTACTCCTTCAGCTTGAGCACGAGCGAGGAGAAGTCGCTGTCGCCCGAGAGCAGGATGAAGGTGCCGATCTCCGGCCGCGTGAAGACGAGCTCGACCGCATCCACCGCGAGGCGGATGTCGGTCGCGTTCTTCTTGTTGGAGCCGAAGGCGGGGGCGAAGATCAGGTCGATCGAGGCTTCGGAGAGCGGGACGATGTACTGCGGGTAGCGGCGCCAGTCGGCGTAGGCGCGCTGGACGGCGACCTTCCCCTTGATGATGTCGCTGTTGAGGAGGGTCTTGAGCTCCTTCGTCAGGTCGGAGCGGATGCCGAGCGTGACGTTGTCGAAGTCGATCAGGAGCGCCGCGTTCGGCGCGTGGATGGGCGGCTGGTGGCTCAGGTGCCGACTCGGCCGCATCTGCGGATGGCTCACGGAGTGTCTGGTTCCGGTCTCCCGGCGCGGCCCGCTCGAGCGGCACCGCGCGAAGACCCTACGGTTGCACCAGGGCCCCCTCCCGGGCACGACGTCCGGCCCGCCGGCTCGCCGCAGCGCCTCGCCTCCCTCGGCGAGACCGCCGGCGATGCCGGGGCCGTCACGTCGTCCACGCCAGGGTGGGGGCGGGGACGGTGGCCGCCTGCATCGAAATGCGGCAGCCGGCAGAATTTAGACAGGGAAAGGGGGAGTGGGAAGGGCGGCCCCTCAGCCGCCGAGCAGCGCCGCGATCACCCGCTCCCCCGCCCGGCCGTCCCAGCCCTCGGGGCGGCCCGGGCGGTAGCGCCCCCCGGCGATCGCGGCGAGCACGTCGTCCACCGCCGCGTCGATCGCCGCGCGCCGCGAGGCGACGAGCCGGTTCGTGCCCTCGGTGACCGTCACCGGGCGCTCGGTGTTGGGCCGGGCCGTGAGACAGGGGACGCCGAGCACGGTGGTCTCCTCCTGCAGCCCGCCCGAGTCGGTGAGGACGAGCGTGGCGCGCTCGACGAGGCTCACCGTCTCGAGGTAGCCCAGCGGCTCCAGCAGCCGCACGCGCTCGACCAGCCCCTCGAGCCCGAACTCCGCGATGCGCCGGCGCGTGCGCGGGTGGATCGGGAAGACGACCGGCATCCGCGCCGCGAGCGCGTCGAGCGCGCCGAGGATCTCGGCCAGCGGCTCGCGCTGGTCCACGTTCGAGGGCCGGTGGAAGGTGACCACCGCGTAGGGCGCCCCGGCGAGCCCCAGGTGCTCGGGCATGCAGCGCGCCCGCGCCTTCTCGCGCAGGTGGAGCAGCGTGTCCACCATGACGTTCCCGACGAACCGGATGCGCTGGTCCGGGATCCCCTCCGCCAGCAGGTTGGCGTCGCCGTCGCGGCTCGGCGTGAGGCAGAGGTCGGCGAGCTGGTCGGTGAGGATCCGGTTGATCTCCTCCGGCATCGTGCGGTCGCGGCTCCGGAGCCCCGCCTCGACGTGCGCGATCCGCAGCTGCCGCTTCGACGCCACCAGCGCCGTGGCGATCGTCGAGTTGACGTCGCCGTAGACGACGAGCCAGTCGGGCCGGTAGCGCTCCAGCACCGGCTCGAACTCGAGGATGATGCGCGCGGTCTGCTGGGCGTGCGTCCCGGAGCCGACGCCGAGGTTCTCGTCGGGCTCGGGCAGCTCGAGATCGCTGAAGAAGCGGTCGCTCATCGCGCGATCGTAGTGCTGGCCGGTGTGCACGAGCACCTGCTCGAGCTCCGGGTGCGCGGCGCCGGCGCGAAGGACCGGCGCGACCTTCATGAAGTTGGGACGGGCACCGACGACGTGCAGCAGACGCATCAGGCGGAGAGGGGCGAGAGGCGGGCGGACGGCCGCCGCCCGGGCGCGGAGCCCGGACGTGCCGTCGACGCGTGCCTGGTGGGACGGGGAGGCGGCAGCGGCACGACCTAGGCGGGCCGCCCCGCGAACGGGAGCTCGAGCGTGAAGAAGAAGCGGGTGCCGACGTTCGCCTCGGTCTCGACGTCGAGCGTCGAGCCCATCGCCTCGACGAGCTTGCGGCAGATCGAGAGGCCCAGTCCCGAGCCCGAGAAGGCGTATTCGCCGGGCCGCTGCCGGCGGCGGAACGGCTCGTAGAGCGTCGCCATCGACTGCGGCGGGATGCCGCGCCCGGTGTCGCGCACCGAGAACTCGACGAGCGTCGGCGCCGTCTGGCGGCCGACCACCTCGACGTAGCCCTCGTTGGTGAACTTGAGGGCGTTGGTCGTCAGGTTGAGCAGCACGCGGGAGAGCGCCACCGGGTGCCCGATGCGGAAGTCCATCTCGGGCGGCTGCAGGCGGACGACCAGTCCCTTCTCCTCCGCGATCGGCTGCACGATGTCGCGCACCGACTCGAAGATGTCGGTGACGGAGAACGGGATCGGGTCGAGGTCCACCAGCCGGTCGCCGCCGCGCGCGAGCTCGATGACGTCGCTCGCCACGGCGCTGAGGCCGAACGCGGCGCTGTAGATGAGCCCCAGCTGCCGCTCCTGCACCGTGTTCACGGGGCCCGAGCGGCCGCGCTGCAGCGTCTCGGCGAGGAAAAGGATCGAGGTGAGCGGCGAGCGCAGGTCGTGCGCGACCTCGACGACCAGCTCGAGCCCGTCGGGGCCGCTGAGCCGGTCGGAGAAGTGCTGCGCCCAGTCGGCCTCGAGATGCCGCGCCACGTCCTCCATGGAGAGCAGCACGCGCAGCAGGCCCGCGTCGTCGGCCGCGGCGTCGGCCGCGGCGCCGGCCGCGGCGCCGCGCTCGGCGGCCGTCTCGCGCACCCGCTCGAGGAAGGCGGTGCGGATGAGCGCCAGCAGCCGGCGCGCGAGCGCCGTCTTCGGCAGCGCCTCGAGCGTGCCGGCCGGCGTGGCGTCCACCGCCACGTGGCGGATCGCCGCGGCGAGCTGGGCGACGTAGCCCGCCACCTCCTCGGGCGAGGCGGCGTGCTCCATGACGCGCTCCCACTCGGCCTGGGCGCGCAGCACCGCCTCGCGCAGCGCGTCCCAGAGCGCGGGCGCGACGGCCCCGCCGCTCGGTCCCTCGGGATCCCAGACGACGAGGGACACCGGACCGCTCGGCGACGGCGCGCGGCGGCGCTCGCCGCTCGTCGAGCCGGAGAGCGTCGTCTCAGCCGGGTTCACTCGAGCGATCCGGCCGACTCGTCGCGCTGGAATTCATGCTTGTCCATGAGCCGGTAGAGGGTCGTCCGGTCGATGCTGGCGAGCCGCGCGGCCTTGGACATGTTGCCGCCCGCCCGGCTGACGAGGCGCGCCAGGTATTCCTTCTCGAACTGCGCGATCACGCGGTCCTTGGCCGAGTGATACGCCTCCTCCATGACGCCGGCGGTCACGCCGGTCACGCCGGTCTCGGTCGGCCACTCGGCGACGTCCTCGTAGATCGGGATGTCGTTGGGCTGGATCGTCTGGTCGGGCTCGGCGAGCACGGCGACGTGCTCGATGACGTTCTGCAGCTCTCGAACGTTGCCTCGCCACGGGCGCGAGCGCAAGAAGGCGATGCTGGCGTCGCTGAGGCGCGGCACCCGGTCGCCCATCTGGCGGTGGCGCAGCCAGTAGTGGGTGAGGAAGTGGTTGGCCAGGAGCGGGATGTCCTCGGGCCGCTTCCGCAGCGGCGGGAGTTGGATCGGCACCACGCGCAGCCGGTAGAAGAGGTCGCTGCGGAGCACCCCCTGCTCCACCGCGCCCTGCGGGTCGCGGTTGGTGGCCGAGATGAAGCGCACGTCGACCACCGCGTCCTGCGTCTCGCTGCCCACGCGCCGCACCACGCCGTCCTGGATGACCCGCAGCAGCTTGGCCTGCAGCGGCATGGTCATCTCGGTGAGCTCGTCGAGGAAGAGCGTGCCGCCGTTCGCGGTCTCGAGCAGGCCCGGCTTGTCGCGGTCGGCGCCGGTGAAGGCGCCCTTGCGGTGGCCGAAGAGCTCGCTCTCGAGCAGCCCCTCGGGGAGCGCGGCGCAGTTGATCGGCACCAGCGTCTTGGTCGCCCGCCGGCTGTTCTGGTGGATGAACTGGGCGATGACCTCCTTGCCCGTGCCGCTCTCGCCGCTGATGAACACGGAGGCGTCGGTGCCCGCCACCTTGCGCGCCAGGTCCACCGCCTTGCGGAAGAGCGGCGAGATGCCGATCAGGGCGATCTTGTCGCTGTGCCCCGTCTGCTTCATGAGCTGCAGGCGGAGGTCCTGCGCCTCGCGCGCCACCATCACGGCGTGGCTCGCGCGCCCGATGAGCACCTGGAGGTGGGTGGCGCTGAACGGCTTCGGCAGGTAGTCCCAGGCGCCGGCCCGCAGCGCCTCGATGCTGCTCGTCACGCTCGGATTGCCCGTCATGACGACGACGATCGTGTCCTTGTAGGCCTCGAGCGCCGCCCGCAGGATGTCGAGCCCCGAGACCTGCGACATGTACAGGTCGACCAGGATGATGTCGAACTTGCGCCGCTTGACCGTGTCGAGCGCCTCCTCGCCCCGGCCGACGACGGTCACGTTGAAGCCGTCCATCTGCAGCACGCTCGCGCAGCTCTCGCGCAGGGTGCGCTCGTCGTCGATGACGAGCACCCGGATGCTCGCCTTGACCTCCGCCGGAATGCTCAGCGGGTCGCGGGCGCCGCTTTCGGCCCCGGCGGGACCGTCGGAACGGGCGGACGTGAAGGCCATGGAAGTACCCATGACTACTCCTCTACGGGGAACTGGTCGAAAGCGGACGGCGGTGCTGCCTGCCGGAGTCGGGCGGCAGCCCCGAGCAGCGGGCAGATGCGAATCCCGGGCCCGGCGCGGCCGTTCGAGCCCTCCAGCCGCCGCCTCCGGCGCCGAGGGCCGGCGCAACCGGCTGACCGGCCCGACAGGCGGTCCCGAGCTCTACAACTGGGCAGACGAGACCGTGAGGTTGCTTACAGAACGGGCTGGATTGCCACGGCCGGCCTACAAAGCTGTGGCCAAGATACCACAAAAGCCCGCCGACGCCAGATTCCCCACGCGGCTCGTGCCCGCAATCGCGGCCTGAACATGGCGCTCGACACAGCGCCGCCCCCGCAGACTGCGGTACTTAGTTTGCGTCAGGCGGCCGCGGCAGGTGTCGGGTGTTTCCCGAAACGTCGGCCGCGGCGGCCGGACAATCCCCCTGGAGCGAGCGTATATGGCCGGTAACCTCATCCCCCCCGCCCCGGGCGAAGCCCTGCAGCCGGCGAGCGCCCCCCTCCCCCAGTTGCCCGAGGAGGCGGCGCCGATGCACCCGGCGGCCTATCCGGTGGCGCCGGAGGAAGGCGGCGTCCAGTGGGGCCGCTACATTGCCGCCGTCAAGCGCTACAAGTGGATGATTCTGCTGATCATCCTCGTCGGCACCGGTCTCGGCATCCTGGCCACCCGCTTCGTGAAGCCGGAGTACCAGGTGCAGGCCACCCTCTTCATCCAGCCCGAGACCAAGGGCTCCGGGCCGATGCGCCCCGAGGCGGTGCTGCCGAGCAACGCCTGGGTGCAGCTCCTTTCGACCTACGCCATCCTCGATGCGGTGGTCCAGAAGGAGCGGCTCTACCTCCAGTACGACTCGCCGAAGGACTCGACGGCGTTCCACACGTTCAACCTCGCCCGGATGTTCCAGCCCGGGGCCTACGTGCTCTCGGTGGACGACGCGGGGCGCCGGTACGTGCTCAAGACCGACGATGGCCGCGTCGTCGAGCAGGGCGCCGTCGGCGGGCCGATCGGCGCGCGCGCCGGCTTCCAGTGGCTCCCGCCCGCCGGCTCCCTCGGCCGGGACCGCTCCATCAAGTTCCGGGTGATGCCGCCGCGCGACGCGTCGAACCAGCTCAAGGGCAGCATCACGCCCCTCATGGGCGACGACGCCAACTTCCTGCAGGTTCTCATGACCGGGTCGAACCCGGTGCGCACCGCCGGGACGCTGAACGCGCTGCTCGACGAGTTCGTCACCCAGGCGGCGGCGCTGAAGAAGCAGAAGCTCACCGAGACGGCGAAGGTGCTCAACGAGCAGCTCGCCAGCACCAACCAGAAGCTGAAGGACGCCGAGGCGGCGCTCGAGAGCTACCGGGCGAAGACCATCACCCAGCCGAACGAAGCCAACACCCCGATCGTCGCCGGCCTGCAGCAGACGACGCCCACGGCGACGGGACGCTTCTTCCAGGACAAGTACCAGCTCGAGGACATCCGGCACGACCGGGAGGCGCTCGAGGGCTCCCTCGGCAAGCTGCGCAGCGGCCAGCTCGCGGTGGACGCCTTCGCCCAGATCCCGGCCGTGCAGCGCTCGCCCGACCTCCAGGCGACGCTCACCGAGCTGTCGAAGGCCGAGGCCGACCTGCGCACGGCGCGGCTCAAGTACACCGACTCGGCCAGGCAGGTGCAGGACATCCAGGACCGGATCCGGACGATCCGCAGCCAGACGATCCCGTCCTACGCCAGCGCGCTCGTCTCCACGCTGCGCGACCAGGAGCGGGACATCGCCGGGCGGATCCGCGACCAGGCGCGCGACCTCCAGGCGATGCCGGGCCGCACGATCGAGGAGGCGCGCCTGGCGCGCAACGTCGAGAACCTCGCCGGACTCTACGCCCAGGTGGCCGCCCGCCAGCTGCAGGCCCAGCTCGAGGAGGCCAGCGCGCTGCCCGACGTGAGCATCGTCGACCGCGCGAGCGTGCCCGAGACGCCGAGCAGCAACAGCGCGCCGCGCATCATCCTGATGGCCTTCCTGGCCAGCGTCGGCCTCGCCTTCGGGCTCGCGATCCTGCTCGACCAGCTCGACAAGCGCTTCCGCTATCCCGACCAGGTCACGCGTGAGCTCGGCCTCAGCATCCTCGGCGCGATCCCGGCGATCAAGAACGTGCGGCCCGGCGAGCGCGACGCCGAAGAGGCAGCCCAGGTGGTGGAGGCGTTCCGCACCGTGCGCATGAACCTCGCGCACTCCTACGGCGCGGCGGGGCCGGTGCTGGTCACCATCTCGAGCCCCGGCGCGGGCGACGGCAAGTCGCTCATCGCCTCCAACCTCGCGCTCTCCTTCGCCGAGGCCGGCTATCGGACGGTGCTCGTCGACGGCGACATCCGCCGCGGCGAGCTGCACCGGATGTTCAACACCGACCGGCGGCCGGGCCTCCTCGACCTGCTGATGGGCCAGGCGACGCTCGAGCAGGTGCTCCGGCCCACGACGCACAAGAACCTGTCGATGGTCCCCTGCGGGACGCGCCACCAGCACGGCCCCGAGCTCCTCGGCTCCAGCGCGATGCGCGACCTCATGGCCACACTGAAGACCCGCTTCAACGTGGTCATCGTCGACAGCCCGCCGCTCGGCGCCGGCATCGACCCGTTCGTCCTCAGCACGACGACGGGCAACCTCCTGCTGGTCCTCCGCTCGGGCGCCTCCGACCGCCAGATGGCCGAGGAGAAGCTCAAGCTGGTCGACCGCCTCCCGGTGCGCGTCCTCGGCGCCGTGCTCAACGACATCCGCGCCGACGGCGTCTACAAGTACTACTCCTACATTTACGGCTACGCCCTCGACGAGGAGGAGGACGCGCCCCAGCTCGCGGCGACGAGCGGGAAGCGGGGCTAGCGGGCGGTCGGGCGGTCGGGCGGTCGGGCGGTCGCGCGAATCGTCGCTCGGCAAGAAAAACCCTCCGGTGCTCGAGTCGAGCACCGGAGGGTTTTTTTAGGGGCGGAGACTTCTGACCGCCTGCGACCGCCCGAGACCGCCCGCTAGCCCACGAACGGGGCCTGCTCGAACGCGCGGATCCGCTCGCTCGAGCCGCTGCGGCGCAGGTCGCGCAGCGCGGTGGTGGCGCGCAGCAGCAGCTCGATGGCATCCACCGGCGACTCGGCGAAGTCGGGCACCGCGCAGTAGCCGGCGCGGATGCGCACGTGGCGGTCGCCGCCGCGCACCGGGATCGGCGTCGCCTCGAGCGAGTCGCTGAGCCGCTCGACCAGGCGCACCGCCCCATCGGGGCCCGTGGCCGGGGCGATGACGGCGAATTCCCCGGGACCGAGGCGGCCGATGGCGTCGGACGACCGCCCCGCCTTGCGGCAGAGCTGTCCCACGCGCTCGGCGAGCCGCTCGGCCACCTCGCTCGGGCCCTCCGCGCCGGCGCCGTCGCCGTCGGCGCCGGCGTGCGACGCGGCACCCGCGACCGCGGAAGCGCCGAGCGGGCTGCCCGGCTCGTCCTCGCCCTCGGGCGAGAAGACGACGCAGGCGAGCGCCTCGTGGCGACGGAAGGCCTCGGAGCCGATCTCGCGGGCGCGCCGCGCGAGGCCGCGCATGTTGTAGAGCCCGGTCGCCTGGTCGAGCAGGCTCTCGTCGCGCATGCGATCGACCTCGAGCTTCGACTGCACGAAGGTGCGCAGCTTGAGCAGCAGCGCCTCGCCGTCGAGCGGCTGACCCAGGAACTCCCAGGCCCCGGCGCGATACGCCTCGAGGCGCTGCGCGCGCCCCGACGGGCCCGCCGTCGTGATGACGATCGGCGTCGTGGCGCTGAAGCGCGGATCGCTGCGCAGCGCGCGGCAGACGTCGAAGCCGTGCATGTCCGGCATCTGCGCATCGAGGATGATGAGGTCGGGCTGCGCGGCGCGCGCACGCTCGAGCGCCTGCTGGCCGGTGTAGGCCCGGACGACGGCGTAGCCGTTGGGTCCCAGGATGCTTTCCAGCGAGCGCGCCGACCACTCCTGGTCGTTGGCGATCAGGACGAGCGGAGGACGCGATGTCTTGTCTCGGTCGGCCATGCTCTCGCTGGGATGGGTAGTAACGTGCACCGACACAGGGAACCGGCGCAGCAGCGCGACGAACCATCGGGCGGAACGGCTGATTGCACGACTCGTGCGACATCCCGCGCCCCCCGCAACCCCGTGCCACACAAGGACATCGCAATCTCGCCCCCGGCGCGGAGGCACAAAAACGATGACACCGCGCCACAGCGATGGATGCTCCCGTGCCACGCTGCGCGACCCGGGCGGTCGATCGGACGGAAGGGCGGCGACGTCGCCGGCGAGCGCGATGCCGGCCCGTTCATGTGGCACTCCGACACCCCGATTTGTGGCCCCGCCACCACATGAGCCGGCGTGCGCCGGCCCCCGCCGAGGGCGCGCCGCGACTTCCCACCACATTGGTATATCACGACTTACGACAATTCTAGATGCCCGCGGCACACCGCACTGCCCGGCGCGGTCGCCGACGGCCTGATCATTGATAGGAAGAGTCTCCGGCAACCGCTCGATGCCGGGGAAGCGCCCCGGCCGGACCCTTCACCCGCGTCACGTCATGGCCGCTGCCCAATCTCTGGATCATCGCGACGAGGAGCGCCCGCGCGAGCGCGCGGAGACTCCGGGCGCGGAGGATCGCGAGGAGCTGTCCGGGATCGGCGCGGAGCGGCTGAATTTCGTCCGCCGCCTGGCCCGCTTCGGCCTGGGCGAGCATCCGCATCCGCTGTTGGCGCGGCTGCTCTTCCCCGAGCCGCGCAAGTAGAACGGCTCGGTGATTCAGCGCACCGCCCTCCCCTGCCGCAGTGGGGCAGACTCTAAGCCGGCGGCCGCGGGATGCACGGACGGGAGCAGCGCACGGACGGGATCGGCGAGGCCGGCGCTCGACGCGCGAGCAGAGCGAGCGGGGCGAACGAGCGAGGCGAATCGGTGAGACGCCAGCGGGGCGTCCGCATCACGACCACGACACCAGCGGTGATCATGCGCAGCTATCGACTTCTTTCTGTTGCTCTTCTCCTCGTGACGACCGCGTGCGCGCATGGCGCGGCCGCCCAGAGCAGCACCGCGGCGGCGACGCCGATGACGCCGGGCGTCGAGGCGACGCGGCAGGAGCTGCAGTCCACCCTCGCGCGCGCCCGCGCCACCGATGCGAACGGCCCGGTGGCCCTCGAGGTGCAGCGCCGCCTGCAGCAGGGCGACTTCCAGCCGGGCGACCGGATCTACCTGGAGGTCACCGGCGACACCGCGCTCACCGACACCTTCACGGTGCGGCCGGGGCCCGCGCTCCTGCTGCCGCAGATGCCGGCGTTCTCGCTGCGCGGCGTGCTGCGCTCGGAGCTGGACAGCGTGGTCACGGCGCAGATCTCGAAGTATCTGCGCGAGCCCGAGGTGCAGGCGGTCGCGCTCATCCGCATCGCCGTGCTGGGCCCCGTCGGCAAGCCCGGCTTCTACGACCTGCCGGCCGAGGCGCGCGCCACCGACGTCGTGATGCTCGCGGGCGGTCCGCAGGCCAACGCGAATCTGCGCAAGAGCTACGTGCGGCGCGGCGGACAGAAGGTGCTCGAGAAGGAGCAGGTCCAGGCGGCGCTCGACCAGGGCCAGTCGCTGGACCAGATGAACCTCGCGAGTGGAGACGAGTTCGTGGTCGGGGAGAGCGGTGGAGGGATCCTGAAGGTGCTCCCCTATATCGGCGCCGTCACGGGGATCGCCTATGGCCTCACCCGGATTTTCTAGCCCAGCCATCGACGTGGAGAGGCCGATGTCCGCCTATCGCAGCAGCCAGCCTTCGCTCCGCTCCTTCGCGCCGCCGGTGGAGCTCGTCCGGCCGCGGCACGACTCCAAGGAGCGGCCGCGGACCCGACCCCAGCCGATCCTGCCGCTCGACCTGCACGACGGCGATCGCGAGATCGAGGCGGCGCTCGACCCCGTGCGCCGCGTCGTCAACGTCGTCCTCGCGACGCTGGCGCTCGTCGTCGCCCTGCCGGTGATGCTGCTGGTGGCGCTCGCCGTCAAGCTCACCTCGCGCGGGCCGGTCTTCTACACGCAGGTGCGCGTCGGTCTCGACCGGCGCCAGACCCGGCTGCACGCCAACAATCACCGCCGCGAGAGCGACCTGGGCGGCCGGCCGTTCCGCATCCTCAAGTTCCGCACGATGTACGTCGACGCCGAGGAGCGGACGGGCGCGATCTGGGCGACCCCCGACGACCCGCGCGTGACGCCGGTGGGCCGCCTCCTGCGCGCCTCGCGCCTCGACGAGCTGCCGCAGCTCCTCAACGTGATCCGCGGCGAGATGAACATCGTCGGGCCGCGCCCCGAGCGCCCGACGATCTTCGCCGAGCTGCGCGAGAACATCACCGAGTACCCGCTGCGCCAGCGCGCCAAGCCGGGCATCACCGGGCTCGCGCAGATCAACCAGCACTACGACTCCTGCCTCGACGACGTGCGCCGCAAGGTGCAGTACGACCTCGAGTACATCGAGCGGCAGAGCGTGCTCGAGGACCTCCGGATCATGCTGAAGACGATCCCCGTGGTGCTGTTCCGGAAGGGCGGCTGGTAGGCGGGACGGCGGGAGAGGCGGGACGGCGGGACGGCGGGACGGCGGGACCGAAACTGACACGAGCCTCCGGTGAGTTCACCGGAGGCTCGTTGTTTGTCGGAGTCCGTTCCCGCCGTCCCGCCCGTGTGCCACCAGCACTCCCCGCCACACGGAGCCTCCCGCCGTCCCGCCGTCGTCTCACCCCGCCGGCGCCCGCACCACCGGCCGCCGCGTCGGCTCCCAGACCGCCTCGCGCGTGCCGGTGAGGGCGCGCCACCAGGCCACGAGCGCGGCGAGCGAGGAGAGGACCACGAAGCTCGGCACCGCGACCACGGCGGGCACCTTCCGCTCCGCGGGCCAGCGCGCGCCGAGGGCGCCGAGCACGCAGCCCAGCACGGCGAGGCCCAGGAGCCCGCGCGGCAGGAGCGACGCGCCCGGCGCCGTGGCGAGGAGCGCGAGGCCGACGACCACGAGCGGGAGCAGGAGGAACCCGACCCAGCGCAGCAGCTTGTGGCTCACGAGCATCCAGGCAAAGGCGCCGTGCGCGAGCGGGTTCATCAGGTGCCCCTTGTAGAAGAGCGTCGCGAGGCCGCGCGTCATCGTGCGGCTCTTGCGCCGCAGTTCGGTGCGGAGCGCCCGCGTGCGGGGGACGTAGCAGACGGCCCGGTCCACCGACACCGCGCGATAGCCGTGCTCGCGCGCGATGAGCGCCGAGGCGAAGTCGCGGCTCAGCTCGCCCGGGAAGTCGTCGGGCACCAGGTGGCGGCGGATCGCGTAGAAGCAGCCGCTCGCGCCCACGATCGAGCCCACCCGGGTCTCGAGCGCGCGCACCCACATCTCGTAGCCCACGTAGCCCGATTCGGCCTGGTTGCCCTCGCGCGCCTCGTCGCCCACGCTCACGTCCCGCCCCGACGCGACGCCGATCGCGGGGTCGGCGAAGACGCGCACGAGTGCCTTGAGCGCGTGCGGGGGGACCCGGATCGTCGCGTCCATGTTCACCACGATCTCGCCGCGCAGGTGCGCCGCGGCGGCGTTCTCGGCCACCGTCTTGCCGCCGCGCTCGGGACGGCGCAGCAGCTCGACGCCCCGCGCCGCGTAGCCGCGCACGATCTCGTCGGTACGGTCGGTCGAGGCGTCCGAGACGATGAGGATCTGCCGCCGTTCCGCGGGGTAGTCGAGCCGCAGGAGCGCCTCGAGGGTCTCCGCGATCTGGTGCTCCTCGTTGTAGGCGGGGATGAGAATCGTGATCGTGGGCCACTCGGCGGGAGCGGCGGGAGCGGCGGCCTCGGGCACGCCCGGCGCCCGCCCGCGCGCGGCGAGCGCGAGGAGCGCCGGGTAGACCACGTAGGCGTAGACGAAGACCGCGACGGGCAGCAGCAGGCAGAACCAGGCGAGCACGCTCATGTTCGCGTCCGACGAAAGGAGTCGAGGGCGACACGACGCGTCGCGGCCGCGTCGACGAGCGTGCGGTAGAGCGCGTCGTGCCGATCGAGCCAGGGCCCGGGCGCAAACTCCGAGCCAAGGCGCGCCCGCGCCGCGGCGGTGCGCGCCTGTGCCGCACCGGCGTCGGCCCGCAGCGCGCGCAGGGCGCCGGCGAGCGGCTCGGGTGCCTCGGGCGGGACCAGCAGCGCCTCCGCGTCGCCCACGACGTCGGGCACGCCGCCGACCCGCGCCGCGACGATCGGCACCCCGGCCGTCATCGCCTCGAAGAGCACCATCGGCGTGCCCTCGGTGCGCGAGCTGAGGACGTAGCCGTCGAACGCCGCGAAGTGGCGACCCGCGTCGGCGACGCGCCCCAGCCACCGGATGCGCTCCGCCACGCCGAGCTCCGCGGCGAGCGCCTCGAGCGCACCGCGCTCCCGTCCATCCCCGATGAGCGCGACCTCGAGCGGCAGGTCCCGCAGGTGAGCCAGCGCACGGACGAGCACGTCGGCGCCCTTTTCGTGGCTGAGACGCCCCACCCAGCCGAGGACGAACGCGTCAGGGGCGAGCCCGAGGGCCTGCCGCGCCTCGCGGCGGGAGTACGGGGGCTCGCCCTCCGGCTGGAACGCGTTCCGGATGAGGTGGATCCGCGCCGCCGGCACGCCGAGGGCGGCGAGCCGCCCCACGAGGGGGCGGGAGACGGCGATCACCGCGTCGGCGCGGCGGAACGAGCGAACCTGGAGCCACTCGTAGAGCCGGTTCTTCCAGCCGCCGCCCGTGAAGCCATGCACCGTCGTGACCACGGGAATCCCGCGCGCGCGCGCCAGCGGCGTCGCGAGCACGTCGGTGCGGTAGCCGTGGCTGTGGACGACGTCGGGGGCGAGCCGCGCGAGGAGCGCCGCGAGCTCGCGGCGCTCCTGCTGGTAGGCGCGCAGCGGGATCGGCAGCGGATGGACCGCGACGCCCGCCGCGCGGAGCGGCGCCTCGAGCGGATGCTCCCCGGTGCCGGCATCAAGCACGAGCGCCGCGGCGACCGCGTGCCCGCGCGCCGCCTGCCCGCGCGCGAGGAGGCGGACCACGCTCTCGAGGCCGCCCACGGGGCCGGGCGCCAGGATGTGGAGGATCATCGTAGGGTTCGCAGTCGTCATTGCTGTTGCGCGTGCCCCACAGCTCGCGGGCACGCCGGGCGAAGTCCGGGGCGGCGGTCGGGGCTCGCCCGTCACGGCGCGGCTGCCGCCGGGGGTATAGCTATTGCAGGAACGCCCCTGCACGGCGCGGCCCCCTGAACCCCTTCGACGGACGGTGATGTCGGAACCTCTCTCGACCCTGCCTGCCACCGCTCCGGACGACGCATCGGCCGGTCCGGAGAATACCATGGCGGCCCGCCGCCGGACCATCCTCCCGAGTCGGGCGGCGGGCCCGGACGCCGCGACCGCGCACCTGCCCGCGCTGCGGGCCGTCGCCTGGGGGGCCCTCGCGGTATTCCTGGTCGCGCTGGTCGTGCGGGCCATCGGGCTCGACCAGCAGGCGGCCAACGACGAGCTCTACCACGTGCTCGCGGGCCGGCAGTTCCTGCAGGACGGCACCCTCCGCATCAATGGCGGCGCCCCCTACACCCGGGTCGCCTTCATGACCTACCTGGTCGCGGAGTTCATGCGGCTCTTCGGCGCGAGTCTCGCCGCGGCCCGCATGCCGGCGGCCATCGCCGGCGCGCTCTGCGCCGTGGCCCTCTACGCCTGGCTCGCGCTGCGCGGGCAGCGCGGCGCGGGGTGGATCGCCGCGGGGCTCTACTGCCTCGCGCCGCAATCGATCGTCATCGCCCAGCAGGCGCGGTTCTACACGCTCCAGCAGCTCACCTTCCTGCTCGGCGTGATCGCGGCCCTCGCGGCGCTGGAGGGCCGCACCCGGGCGCAGCGCGGCGGGCTCGCCGCGGCCGCGCTCCTGATGCTCGCCACCGCGCTCCACCTCCAGCCGATCTCGCTGATCGGCGTGGCGGGGCTCGGGCTCTTCCTCCTCGCCGCGATCCTGCCCGGCGCGCTCCCGTGGCTGCGGGCGCGCCGGCTGCTCGGCCCCGCGCTGGCCGGGGTCGCCGCGCTGCTCGTCCTCGGGGGCGCCGCCGCCCTCGCGCTCGATCTGCCGGCGCGCGCGGTTCGGCTCGCGACCTACGCCGACCTCTGGGCGCAGGGGGTCGGGGGAACGCCGCTCTACTACTACTGGCTGGTGGACGGCCAGTACCCGGTGTTCTGGCCGCTCTTCCCCCTGCTCCTCGTCTTCGCCGTGCTGCGCGACCGCCGGGTCGCGCTCGTGAGCGCCGCCGTCTTCGTCGTCGCGTTCGCGGTGCAGTCGGGGCTCGCGTGGCGCTCGGCGCGGTACTTCGAGTACGTGATGCCGTTCTTCTTCGCGGTCCTCGGTCTGGGCCTCGCCGGTGCGGCGCCGGCCGTTCGGGCCGCGCTCCACCGGGCCTGGGGGACGGAGCGGGCGTCCGCGCGTTGGCGACGCATCGGCAGCGCGCTCTCGGCGGCGGTCATCGTCCTCGTGCTCGTCGTCACCACCGCCGCGCTCCGGATGACGGTGCACAACGCGCTGCGCGACCAGCGCTTCGTGCACCCCGGCATGGAGAACGGCTCGCTCTCGTGGAGCGAAGCCGCGCGGCGGCTCCGCCCCGTCCTGGACAGCGTCGCGACGGTCGTCGCCTCCGAGGACCTGCACGCGCTCTTCTATCTCGGCCGGCTCGACTACGTCGTGAACCGCGACCACCTCCACGTCCCGCGCGGCTCCCAGCCCGAGTTCTACGTCGACCCCAAGGTGGCGCGCTCGGTGGTGAGCGCACCCGCCTCGCTCGACGAGATCATGCGCTGCCACGACTCGGGCCTCGTGGTCGTCACGCGCTACTCCGCCGGGAAGTGGTGGAAGGTGCCCCAACCGACGATGGACTTCCTCGCCGCGCACGCCGAGCGGGTGCCGCTGCCGGAGGCGTGGGGGATCGAGGCCTTCCGCTGGCGGCAGCCGATCGGGAGCCGGCCGGCCGTCTGCCACCCCGCCGTTCCGACGGGGTGGGGCTCATGACCGGACTCGCCAGCATGACGCAGGACCCGGACGACATGGCCGAGCGGTCCGCCGACGAGCGGCAGGGAGCGCTCGAGCGGCGCCGGCGGGCGCCCCACCGGGTCACGAGCAGCACCCGCTCGATCGCGCTCCTCAATCCGCTCGGCGACTACGGGATCGGCGGCTACACCCACGAGCTCGCCGAGGGGCTCGTCGCGGCCGGGGTGACGGCGGACGTCTACAGCTCCAGCTCGCCCGCGGTCCAGGCCCTGCCCCGGCGGCACCGGCTGTACCCGGTGCTCGGCAGCATGCTGCTCAAGCAGAAGGCGAAGCTCGCCCGCGGCGCGCCGGTGGCGCCGCCCCCGATCGCGCCCCGGCCGGCCGTCCTCGACCGCCCGCAGCGCGTGGCCGAGAGCGTCGCCGGGAGCGCCTCGCCAGGCAGTCTGGTCGCAGCGGCCACGACCGCGGCCCGCGCCCGCCTCCGTCCCCTGGTGCTGGCGAGCGAGCTGCTGCTCCACCTGCGCAGCCGCCGGTACGATCTGGTCTGGACCCAGTGGCCGCTGCTCGGCGGCTACGACCCCTGGCTCCGACGGTTCTGCCGGGCGCTCGGGATGCCGCTCGTGCACACCGTGCACAACGTGCTGCCGCACGACTCCCCGCCCGAGGTCGCCCCGCTCTACCGGGCGGTCTACGAGCAGTACGACGCGCTCATCGTGCACAGCGACTACGCCGCGCGCGAGCTCGCGGAGCTGGCGCCCGCGGTCGCGGCCCGGACGATGGTGGTGCCGCACGGGACCTACACCTACTTCCCCGACCGCAGCGCCGCCCGCGCCGACGTGCGCCGGCAGCTCGAGCTGCCCGAGGACCGCCTCGTCGTCCTGTTCTTCGGCGGGGTCCGCCCCTACAAGAACCTGGACGCCCTGCTCGAAGCGCTCCCGCACCCGGCGCTCGCCGACACGGTCGTGCTGGTGGCCGGGCACGAGAGCGGCTATCCCGATCTCGTCCCGGGCGACACGCTCGGGCGCACCCGGGCGCGCGCCGCGGCGCTCGGCATCGCCGATCGGCTGCGGCTCCTGTCCGGCCCGTTCGACGCCACCACGACGGCCGAGCTGTTCGCGGCGGCCGACGTCGTGGCGCTTCCCTATCTCAAGAGCTACGGCAGCGGCCTCCTGCTGCAGGCGATGACCTTCGGCAAACACGTACTCGCCACCCGCACGGGCGGCATGGACGAACATCTCGTGGACTATCCCTGGCACACCATGCTCGAGGCGACCGACCCCGATGCCGTGATCGCCGGCCTGCGGGAGGCCCGCGCCGCGGTCCGGTCGAATCCGCCGCCGGCGCGCCCCGCGCTGCCGAAGCTCGCGTGGCCCTACCTGGCCGAGGTGACGCTCGCCGGCATCGAGGCGCGGCTCGGAAGGGGGCGCGCGTGAAGGATACCCCGACCCCGCTCCGCGCGAGCCCGCACCCGGCGGAGGCCGCGCCCGTGGCCTGGACCCCCGCGGAGGCGGCCGCCGACGCGCCGGATCCGATCGCCGCCAAGGCGGAGGCGCAGCGCCCCTTCGCCCCGGCCGACCGCGCGCAGCTCGACCGCTCGCTCGCGCACGGCATCGCCTGGACCGCGGGCGTGAAGTGGACCAGCCAGGTCCTCTCGTGGGCCAGCACGCTCATCGTCGCCCGGCTGCTCATCCCGGAAGACTACGCGCTGGTCAACATGGCCACCGTGTACCTCGGCCTCGTCCAGCTCCTCAACGAGTTCGGCCTCGGCTCGGCCGTCATCCAGCACCACGACCTGACCGACGACCAGGTCGCCCAGGTGAGCGGGATGTGCGTGCTCTTCGGCCTCGGGGCCTTCGCCCTCTCCTGCCTCGCCGCGGTGCCGCTGGCGCGCTTCTACGACGCGCCCGCGCTCACCTGGGTCGTGATCGTGATGAGCGTCAACTTCATCATCACGGGCTTCCGCACCGTCCCGATCTCGCTGATGCAGCGCGACCTGCAGTTCCGCGTGCTGGCCTACAACGACGGGATGCAGGCGCTGATCCTCTCGGTGGCGATGGTCGTCTTCGCCGCGCTCGGGCTCCGCTACTGGACGCTCGTCATCGGCGCGGTGCTGAGCAGCCTCCTGTCGACCCTCTTCGCCTACGTGCAGCGGCCGCACGGCGTGCGCTGGCCCCGCGTGCGGGAGATCCGCAAGGCGATGACCTTCGGCGGCCACGTCGTGGTCAGCCGGGTCGCGTGGTACACCTATCAGAACGCCGACTTCGTCGTCGCCGGCAAGATGCTGGGCAAGGCGGCGCTCGGCGCCTACAGCTTCGGCTGGAGCCTGGCGAGCATCCCGATCCAGAAGGTGAACGCCACGGTGGGCCGGGTGACGGGCTCGATCTTCGCTGCGGTGCAGGAGGACCACGCCGCGGTGCGCCGGTATCTCACGCTCATCACCGAGGGGCTGGCGCTGCTCACCCTGCCGGCGTCGATCGGGATGGGGCTCGTCGCCCCGGAGTTCGTCGCCCTCGCGCTCGGCCCGAAATGGGCGGAGGCGGTGGCGCCGCTGCAGCTGCTGGCGCTCTACGCGGCCTACCGCTCGATCGTCACGCCGCTGCCGCAGGTGGTGCTCGCCGTGGGGCTCTCGAAGGAGGGCGCCAAGATCTCCGCCATGTCGGCCGTCGTGCTGCCGATCGCGTTCGTCGTGGGCAGCCGCTGGGGCCCCGCCGGGATCGCGGCGGCGTGGATCATCGTCTATCCGATCGTGACGCTGCCGCTCTACGTGCTGGTGTTCCGCCGGATCGGCATGACGGTGCGCGAGTACGCCGGCGCGCTGTGGCCGGCCGTGAGCAGCGTGCTCATCATGGCCGCCGGCGTCTGGCTCGTGCGCGGCGCGGTACCGGCGCGCTGGCCGCTGGCCGCGCGCTTCGCGCTGCCGGTCGCCACCGGCGCCCTGCTCTACCCCGGCGCCCTCCTGGTCCTGCACCGCGAGCGGGTGCGCACGGTGCGGGCC
>DASTSO010000136.1:0-71278 GCA_035760645.1 Gemmatimonadales bacterium | reverse complement strand
GACCGCCCTCGACCGCCTGGCTCACCACCGCACCACCGCACTCCCCCACAGGAACCCCGACCCGAACGCCGTCAGCGCGACGAGATCGCCGCGCTGGACGCGGCCGGCGCGGACGCACTCGTCGAGCGCGATGGGGATCGTCGCGGCCGTCGTGTTGCCGTACGTCATGATATTGTTGTAGACCTGGTCGTCGCGCAGGCCGAGGTCGCGCTGGACCATCTCGCTGATGCGGAGGTTGGCCTGGTGGGGGATCAGGAGCTTGATGTCTGCGACCCCCAGCCCCACCTTCGAGAGGGCGGCGCGCACCGACTCGGGCATCCGCACGACGGCGTGGCGGAAGACCTCCTTGCCGTCCATCGCGAGGAAGTGCCGGCCGGCGGCGAGGTCCTCGGCGGTGAGCCGCGGATGGCGCATCGAGGCGGGCGCGTCCACCCACAGCTTCTCGGCATAGGTGCCGTCGCTGTGGAGGTCGAAGGCGAGGATCCCGCGCTCGGCATCGTCGGTGGGACCCAGCACCGCGGCGCCGGCGCCGTCGGCGAAGATCACCGCCGTGTTGCGGCCCGCGGTGGAGACATCCATCCCCGTGCTCTGGATCTCCTGGCCCACGACGAGCACGCGGCGGAACTGGCCGGTGCGGATCCAGGCGTCGGCGACCGACAGGCTGTAGATGAAGCCGCTGCACTGGGTGCGGATGTCGATCGCGGGGATGGTGCCGACGCCGAGGCGGCGCTGCAGGAAGACGCCGCCGCCGGGGGCGAAGTGGTCGGGGCTCGACGTGGCGTAGACGATCGCGTCGAGCTCCTCGGGCCGCATGCCGGCCATCTCGAGCGCGCGCGTGGTGGCGGCGTGAGCGAGGTCGGCGCCAGTCTCACCTTCGCGGGCCCAGCGGCGCTCGCGGATGCCGGTGCGGGTGCGGATCCACTCGTCGCTCGTGTCCATGACCTGCGACAGGTCGTCGTTGGTCACCACGCGGTCGGGCACGGCGAAGCCGGTCCCCAGAAATTCCGTGCGCATCATGGCGTCGGTCGCAGTCGCTCGTCGGGTGAAAGCCAGAGGGCGGCGGATATTCACCCGGGAAACCAGGATTCACAAGGGGAGGCCCATGCCGCAACCCAGGTGGGTGGCGAAGGTGAAGCCCGAGCACCGGGCGCAGTATCCGGAGCTGCGGGTCGAGCAGTGGTACGACGTGGTGCCCCTGTGGCCGGGGCTCACGCAACGGATGACGAACCTGTCGGGCGAGCGGCTCACCCGCGTGCGGATCGGCCGCGACTATCTCACGGTGCGCGCCGACCACCTCGAGTTCCGGAGCGCGCGGGACGAGGAGCGTGATGCGGCCGCGGTGCGGGGGAGCGGCCCGGCGGCCTGAAGGGGCCCGCCGCGCGGGAACCGGATCCGGTCCCCGCGCGGCGGGCCGGGAGGTACGGATGCATCACGCAGAACCCGGGCGCCGTGCCGGCTCCGTCGAGAGCGCGGCGCTCGACGCGCCGGTCGCGGACGAACAGCCCGACGAGCGGCTCGACGAGCGGCTCGACGGCGACGTGCTCGACGACGACGTGCTCGAGGACGAGACGCTCGAGGACGCCGAGCTGCTGGACGAGGAGTTCCCGCTGGGCGACGGCACGGCCGACACGACGGCGATGATCTATTGCCCCTGGTGCGGCGAGCCCAACGAGATCGGGCTCGATCCGGGCGGCGGGAGCGCGCAGGAATACGTGGAGGACTGCCAGGTCTGCTGCCGCCCCTGGCGGCTGCGGATCGCCTACGGCGGGGAGGGCGAGGCGGAGGTGCTCGCCGAGCCGCTAGGAGAGTAGGGCCGCGCGCACCTCGTCCGCGGCGCGGCGGCCGCTGGCGAGGGCGCCGTCCACGGTGCCGTGGCGTGTGGCGTCGGTCGTCGCTTCGCCGGCAAAGAAGAGGGTGTCGTCGAGCGGGGCGGCGAGCGCCGCGCCGGCCTCGAGCCCGCCCACCGCCGCGTAGC
This sequence comes from Gemmatimonadales bacterium, assembly GCA_035760645.1. Lineage (GTDB taxonomy): Bacteria > Gemmatimonadota > Gemmatimonadetes > Gemmatimonadales > GWC2-71-9 > DASSTY01. The sequence continues at coordinate 69,303 of DASTSO010000136.1, read as the reverse complement.
TGTAGGCGCCGCGCGCGAGCGGATCGGCGATCCAGTCGTGCAGGTAGGCGCCCGCGAGCAGCTCGGCGAGCCGCGCGGGCGCGAGGCCGCAGCGCTCTGCCAGCTCGGGCAGCGCCTCGGCCGCGAGCGCCCGCGCGAGCGCGGCATCGTCGCTGTACGCGCCGCTGTGCGCGCCGCGGAGGCCGTGGGCCTCGCGCACGCGCGCGAGGAGCCGGCGCGCGGGCGGGCCGCCGATCCACCCGGTGAGCAGCGGCGTCGTGAGGGGTGCGCGGGTCCACCAGATGCCGAAGCTCCGCGCACCGGGCAGGTGCAGGAAGCTCATCTCCTCCGGCCACCACCGCTCGCGGAAGCGCAGCACGAGCCGCGCGGCCGCTCCCATCTCCAGCGCGGCCAGCGCCGCGCGCTTCGCCGCGACCGACTCGAGTGCGGGCTCGAACGCGACCGCGCCCTCGGCGCCGGCCGGCGCCTTCAGGACGCCGAGCGGCAGCGTCACGACGGCGGCGCGGGCGTGGAGCACCGCTCCTGCACGCGTCGTGACCGCGACCTCGCCCCGCCGCCACCGCACCGTCGTGACCGCCGCGCCCAGGCGCAGCGTGACGCCTGCGGGCAGCCCGTGCAGGAGCGCGGCGGTCACCGCGTCGTAGCCCTCCGCGATTCGCCGCGACTCGCTCCCGCCGCCGCTCCCGCCCTGCTCGGCCCGCGCCACGGCGCGCTCGCTGATCCGCGCGAGGTCGGCGGCGTGGAAGCCTTCGACGTACTGCGCGGCGAGCCCCGCGGGCTCCGCGTCGGCCGGGCTCGCACCGAGCGCGCGGAACGCCTCGGCCACCGGCCGCTCGCCGCCGGGCGACGGGTCGAGGCGGGCGAGCACCTGCCCGACGCGCTCCCAGTAGTCGTCGCGCTGCCGCGTGATGCCGCCGGCGGCGACGAAATGGCCTTCGGCCACCGCGATCAGATGCGCCCCGCTGCCGCGCAGCGCGTCCACCGTCTCCCGCGCTGCGCCGTGCAGGAACTCGGCGCCGAGCTCGATCGGCACGCCGTCCGCCTCGTGCACGGTGTGGATGCGCCCGCCCGGCCGCGCCCGCGCCTCGAGCACCCCCACGGCGAGTCCGGCCTCCCCGAGGGCCCGGGCCGCGGCGAGCCCCGCCGCACCGGCGCCGAGCACGACCACGTCGCAGGCGGGACGGCGGGACGGCGGGACGGCGGGAGGATCCGATGTACGACGAGCCTCCGGTGCCGACACCGGAGGCTCGTCGTACTGCTGAGTGTCCCGCCGTCCCGCCTCTCCCGCCATCCCGCCCATCGCCCTACTGCCGGAACAGATACGCCAGCTTCACGAAGAATCCGTCGTTCGCGCGCTGGAGGCCGCGGATGGTGAACGCATCGGGGCCGGTGAGCGAGGAGGTGTAGCCGAAGAAGGCGACCGTGCCGGGCGTCGGCGTGTACGAGGCGAGCCAGTCGAACCGCAGCCGGCTCGACGTCGTGGGCGCGCTCGCGACGCCGCCGACGACGAGGGGCGCGCCGCTCATCGCGTCGACGAGCGCGGCGCGGCGCTGCGACTGGAACTCGCCGATGACGCGGAAGAAGAGCGCGCGGCTCGGCTGGTACTCGGCCCGGACCCGCGGGATGATCGTGCGGGCGAACTCGCTCCCGTCGCGCCGGCGCGTGAGGCGGTCGACGACGAGATCGAACGCGGTGCGCACCTGGCGCGTGGGGCGGACGCGCAGCGAGCCGCTGAGCCGCAGCTGGCGGCCCTCGCTCGCCTCGGGGAAGATGGCCACCTCGCCGCCGCTCACCGAGGCGCTCGCGTCGAAGCCCCGGTAGGTGGGCGTCGTCACCGAGAGAGAGCCGGTGAAGGCGTTGTCGAGCCGCTCGGGGAAGGCGTAGGGCGTCGCGCCGTCGAGGGTGTAGCCGGCGTACTCGGTCGAGTCGAAGACGACGAAGCTGCGCTCGGCGTGCCCGCGCACGCGCCAGCCGCCGCGGAGGTTGAGGCTCGCGTCCATGCTCTCGTCGCCCTCGATCGGGGACCGATGCAGGAAGTCGTCGTAGCGCCAAAGGCGGGTCGGCCCGAAGAAGAGCGTGAGCCCCTCGACGAAGGCGCCGCGCGCGCCGTACCAGGAGAGGCGGTTCATGCCGTGCGCGTTCACCGTGCCGACGCGCGGGAGGAAGCCGGTGCGGGTCTCGAAGTCGGGGCCGATGCCGGTGACGGTGTAGTTGAAGCCCCAGGCGCGGCCGGTGCGGTCGAACTGGGCCTCCCAGATCGGGTCGCGCCGCAGGGCGCCGCCGGTCGAGTCGCGCGTCCAGCTCTGGCCGAGCTGGCCCTGCAGGAAGTAGAGCTTCCCGAAGACGTAGCGCACGTCGGCCTCGGCCACCGTGTTCGCGGCCCCGCCGGCGCGGCGGTCCGTGAAGGTGACGCCCGCCGTCGAGTTGGTGCCGAGGTCCGAGCGGAGGCGCACCGCGTTGAAGAGCGCGTCGGGCGCGCCCCTGGGCGTGCCGGTGCGGGGGTCGGTCACCTCGCCGGGGACGTTGTCCACCGCCGTGAGGTGCGCGATGCCGACGCGGCCGAACTTCCCGGTGAACTTCACGCCCGCCACCGGATCGGCCACCTGGCGGGTGTAGATGAGGTTGTTCGGCGTGGCGAAGAGCTCGATGCCCTCGAGGAAGAAGGGCCGCCGCTCGGGAAAGAAGAGCGCGAAGCGCTCGTTCACCGTGACGACGCCGGCGTCGGCCTCGACCTGGCTGAAGTCGGGGTTCCAGGTGGCGTCGAGCGCCATGTTGGTGAGGCCGAGCTTGAGGTTGACGCCGGCGCTCGGGTCGATCGCGGCGCGGTCGAAGGTGCCGTCGTCGAGCCGGGCGCCCTGACTCGTGGCCGTCACGAAGGGCTGCACCTCGGTGACGAGCCCCGCCCGGAGGTCGTGCAGCCCCACGAGCGCGCCCGCCTGCGCGAGGAAGCTCGCGTTGGCGCGGCGCACGTCGGTCCAGGTGTCCTGGTAGCCGGTGCGCTGGGTGACGCGGACGACGTTGATCCCCCAGCGCTGCGCGCCGCCGCCGGGATAGCGGAGGCTCTTGAACGGGATCCGCACCTCGACGACGTAGCCCTCGGGGGTACGGCGGCCCTTCGACTGCCAGAGGAAGTCGGGGCTCTCGTCCACGTTCCCGCTGTTCATGTTGCTGGCGCTGCCGGCGCCCTCGCTGCGCACGCCGTCCTGCTGCACGCCGAGCGGGTTGACGGTGAAGAAGTAGGCGCGCCGGCGGTCGTCGAAGGTGTCGAGGTAGATCGTGACGTTGTCGTCGTTGTCCACGTTGTCGCGGTCGGCGAGCGTGGCGCGCACGGCGCCCGGCTGGCGGTCGTGCGCGAGGATGCCGAAGTGGATCGCCGTCGGATCGTACCAGACGAGCACCTCGGTGCGCTCCTCCGCCGGCCGGCCGTCCACCGGCTGGTACTGCGAGAAGCCGGTGAGCCGCACGGCCTGCGCCCACACCGCCTCGTCGAGCACGCCGTCCACCCGTGTCTCGGCCTCGAGCCGCGGGATCGTGACCGCGGGCGCGCCGCGTCCCGAGATCCCCGAATCGGCCGGCACGGCGGGGGGCGGCGCCTGCAGCAGCGCCGAGGCGATGAACGGCAGCGCGAGGGACAGCGACAGCGACATGCGTGTACGACTCCGGTGGTGGGGGCGGGGGCCGGCGGGAAAATAGCAAGAGAGCGAGGAGGGCGGGATGGGCGGGACGGCGGGAAGTGGCTCCGACGACAACGAGCCCCCGGCGTCTCCACCGAGGGCTCGCTGGCGTGAGGAGTCGCCCGCCGTCCCCGCCTATTCGTACCGCAGCGCCACGATCGGATCCAGGCTCGCCGCGCGCCGGGCGGGCCAGATGCCGAAGAAGAGGCCGGTGAGGGCGCTGAAGCCGAAGGCGATGACGATCGAGACGGGCGAGACGAGCACGTTCCACTGCGCCACCTTCGAGAGCACGATCGCCGTCCCGGCGCCCAGGAGGATGCCGAGGACGCCGCCGACGAGGCAGAGCACCAGCGCCTCGATGAGGAACTGGAGCATGATCGTCCGCCGGGTGGCGCCGAGCGCCTTGCGCACGCCGATCTCGCGGGTGCGCTCGGTGACGGAGACGAGCATGATGTTCATGATGCCGATGCCGCCGACGAAGAGCGACACCGCGGCGATGCTGGCGAGCAGGGTGGTGAAGACCTGCGTCGCCTGCTGCTGCGTGGAGAGGATGTCCTGCTGGTTGCGGATCTGGAAGTCGTTCTCGCCGCCGGGGCGGATCTTGTGCTCCCGGCGCAGGACGCGCTCGAGGTCCACCATCCCCTGCTCGACGGGCACGCCGTCGGCCACCTGCACGGCGATGTCGCGCAGGCGCTTGGTGCCGAAGACGCGGTACTGCGCCGTCTCGAGCGGGATGACGATCTGCTCGTCGGGGTTGAAGAACGAGCCCTGCGAGCCCTTGCGGCTGAGGACGCCGATGATCTCGAACGGGATCCCGCGGATGAGGATCGTCTGGTGGATCATCGCCGCGGGGTTCCCGCCGAGCATCTCGGGGATGTCGGCCCCGAGCACGGCGTAGCGCTGCCGCGCCGAGCCGTCGCCGTCGGTGAACGAGCGGCCGAAGGGCACGGTGTAGTTCCGCACCTCGAGGAAGTTGGCCGTGGTGCCGAGGATGGTGGTGTTGATGTTCTGGTTCTGATACTGCACCTGCATCTGGCTCTGCATCTCGGGCATCACGGCCTTGAGCAGCTTCGCGTCGCGCCGGAGCGCCGCCGCGTCGTCGGTCGTGAGCAGCGCGCGGTCGGCGCCGGCCACCCCGCCGCGGAAGCCCTGGCCGGCGAAGACGGTCAGCACGTTGGCGCCGAGCGCGGCGATGCGGTCCTGCACCGCCTTCTGGGCGCCGCTGCCGAGGGCCACCATGGTGATCACGGCGCCCACGCCGATGATGATGCCGAGCATCGTCAGCCCCGAGCGGAGCTTGTTGCTCCGGATGGACTGGAATGCGACGGCGACCGTCTCTCCGAGCTGCATGGTCAGCGCCCTCCGGTCCCCGAGCGGCTGCCGCCGCTGCCGCCCGACGACTGCTGCCGCATGCCCGGCACGCCGCCGCCGCCGGTGACGCGGTTGATCCGCTCCTTCATGTCCTGCTGTGCCTGCACCAGGCTCGCGCTCGGCAGCACCAGCACCGAGTCGCCCGCCTGGAGGCCCGAGACGACCTCGCTGTAGTCCATGTCGGTGAGCCCCGTGCGGATCTCGACCGGCTTGGGCTGGCCGCCGTGCTTGACGAAGACGATGTAGGTGCCGCCGAAGAGCGGATCGGCGCCGCCCGCGCCGCCCCGGCCCGAGCGGCCACCGCGGCCGCCGCCCGCGCCGCCGTTGAGCTGCCGCATCTTCATCATGATGGCGCGCTCCGACGCACTCGGCTGCTCGCCGCTACGGAACTTGGCGAAGATCGCCCGCACCTGCTCCGCGGTGACGCCCTCCGGGAGCTTCACCGTGCGGCCGTCGGGCATGGTCATCGTGTTGGCCGCGCCCGCGCCCGCGGACTCCGGCTTGCCCGCGGCCTTCGCGGCCGAATCGGCCGGCGCCGCGCCGCCGGGCGTCGAGGCGCCCATCGAGGTGCGGCCCGTGGTGTCGGCGCCCGCGCCGGCCGGCGGCGCGGGCTGGGCGGCGAGGTCCTTCTGCACCTGCGCCGGGTCGAGGCCGAGCACCTGGGCGGCCGAGCCGACGTCGCGCGGGGTGCGCAGCGCGGCCACGGGCACGGTGAGCACGCTGTCGCGCTCGCCCACGTGGATCTCGACCTCGGTGTTCATGCCCGGCCGCAGGAGGCCGCCGCGGTTGTCGATCCGGACGCGGACGGGGAACTGGGTCACGTTCTGGTTCACCGTCGCCTGCGGCTCGATCTTGAGCACCTCGCCCTGGAAGGGGCGGTTGGGATAGGCGTCCACCGTCACGGTGGCCGACAGCCCCGGCCGGATCTTGCCGATGTCGGTCTCGTCCACCAGCGCCTGCACCTGCACCAGGCTCAGGTCGGCCATCTTGAGCAGCACGGTGCCGCCCGAGACGTTCCCCGTGGCGCTCGTGATGATCGTGCCGCGCTCGATCGACTTCTCGATGATCGTGCCGGTGATCGGGGCGCGCACGTTGGCGTCGGCGAGCTGGATGTTGGCGTTCTCGAGCGCGACCTGCGCCTTCACGACGTTCGCCTGGGCGTTGGCGTAGTCGAGGTTCGCCTGGTCGTGCTCCTGCTGCGTGATGGACTGGCTCTTGTAGAGCGCGTCGGCCCGCTCCTTCTGCGCCTTCGCGTTGGCGAGCTGGGCGCGCGCGACGGTGAGGTCGGACTGCGCCAGCGCGACCGCGTTGCGCGGGATGCGCGGGTCGATCTTCACCAGCAGGTCGCCCCGCTGCACGAGCTGGCCCGTCTCGGCCAGGATCTGCAGCACCTCGCCCGAGGCCTTCGACTTCACCTCGACCGTGGTGTCGGGCTGGATGGCGCCCGAGGCCTGGACGCTGACGACGACGTCGCGGCGCTCGACCGGGACGGCCTGATAGGCGAGCTGCGGCACCTCCTTCTTGCAGGCGCCGAGCAGGAGCGTGCCCCCGGCGACGAGGAGCGTCGGCAGGGCGTGGGTCGGGATGGGTCGCGGCGTGCGCATCAGTGCGAAGTCCTCGGGGTGGGCTGCTGTCCGGTGGCGAAGTCCCGCTCGACCCGGCCGTCGCGGAGGTGCACCTGGCGGCGGGCGTGCTCGGCGATGTCGTGCTCGTGGGTGACGAGCACGATCGTCTGTCCCTCGCGAAAGAGGTCGTCGAAGAGCGCCATGATCTCGGTGCTCGTGGCGGAGTCCAGGTTGCCGGTGGGCTCGTCGGCGAGGAGGATGGACGGCCGGTTCACCAGCGCGCGGGCGATCGCCACGCGCTGGCGCTGGCCGCCCGAGAGCTCGTTGGGCTTGTGGTGCATGCGCTGCTCGAGGCCGACGCGCCGGAGCGCCTCGGCCGCCATCGCCTGGCGCTCCTTGCCGCCGATGCCGGCGTAGACCAGCGGGAGCTCGACGTTGTGCAGCGCGCTCGCGCGCGGGAGCAGGTTGAACGTCTGGAAGACGAACCCGATCTCCTTGTTGCGGATGTGCGCCAGCTCGTTGTCGCCGAGCTCGGAGACGCGGTGGCCGTTGAGCCAGTACTCGCCCGCGCTGGGGCTGTCGAGGCAGCCGATCATGTTCATCAGGGTCGACTTGCCCGAGCCCGAGGGGCCCATGATGGCCACGTACTCGTTGCGCCGGATCGTGAGGTCCACGCCCCGGAGGGCGCGCACGACCTCGCCGCCCATGTCGTACTCGCGCTGGAGATTGCGCGTGACGATGACGGCGTCGGCCGGGACGTCGGGCGGGAGCTGCGCCATCCGCTCCGCGGTGTCGGTGAGCGTCGCGCCGGTCACAGCGGCCGTCCGATCAGCGCCTCGAGCTGCGCCTTGGCGCGGAGGAACGCATAGCGGGCGTTCACCACGTCCACCTCCGCCTGGTTGAGGTTCTCCTGGCTGGTGAGCACGTCGACGATCGTCGAGGCGCCGAGCCGGTAGCGCTCCTGCACGACGCGCAGGTCCTCGCGCGCCGCCGCCACGCTGGTCTGCGTGATGGCGACCTGCGCGTGGGCGGCGTCGAGCTGCGCGAGCGCGGCGACGAGTCCCGCCTCGACCTGCCGGCGCGCGTCGGCCGCCTGGGCCTCGGCCACGTCGGCGGTGGCGGCCTGCTGGGCGATCGTCTGCTCGCGCTGGAAGCCGTTGAAGAGGCTCCAGCTCAGCCGCAGGCTCACCTGCCGGTTGGGGTTCAGGTCGAACAGGTTCGGCGACGGATTGTTCGACCGCACGGCGTCGCTGCCGTTCCAGCCGAGGCTGCCGCCCAGCGTGAGCGAGGGCCAGTACGCCGCCCGCGCGGCCCGCTCGGCCGCGGCGGCCGCGGCGGCGCTCGCCGTCGCGCTCTGGACCTGCGGCGACTGCGCGAGCGCCTCGGCCCGCAGCGCCGCCGTGTCGAGCACGACCGGCCGGTAGAAGGCCGAGTCGTCGGCCGCGCGCACACGGCCGGGCGCGCCGACGAGCCGCGCGAGGTTCGCCTCGGCGGTGGCGAGCTGCACCTGCGCCTGGATCAGCTGGAGCTGCGCGGTGCCGAGGGTGACGGTCGAGCGGAGCGAGTCGGAGCGCGTGGCGGAGCCCGCCTGCAGCTTGGCCACGCTGACCTTGAGCTGCTCCTCGGCGCGGCGCACCCCGGCCTCGCGCGCGCTCACGAGCTGCTGGGCCGAGAGGGCGTCGAAGAAGGTGTTCGTCGTCGTGAGCGCCTGCTGGAAGCGGGCGTTGACGAGCGAGGCGTCGGCCGCGGTCTCGCTGGCGCGCGCGGCGCGCGCGTCGGCGCCGCGGCGGAAGCCGGTGAAGAGGTCGAGGCTCGCGCTGACCCCGGTGTTGAACGAGTTCACCGTGCGGCCGCCGGGGATCACCTGGCCCGACGCGGTCGTGGTCGCGTCGCCGCCCGAGTAGTTGTTGCTGCCCGACGTCGAGAAGTTCACGTCCGGGAGGTAGGCGCCCAGCGTCGCGGAGCGCGTCCGCGCCTCGGCCGAGCGCACGTTGCCGCGCGCCTGTGCCACGCTCGGCTGCACCTGCTCGGCGCGACGGATCGCGTCGGCCAGCGTCACGGCGGGCCGCGCGAGCGTGTCCGGCGTCAGGCGCGCCACGGCCGCGGCGGCCGGCGTCTGGGCCGCGAGCGCGCCGGGTGCGAGCGCCGCCAGGCCGGCGAGGCCGGCGAGGCCCGCGCGCGCGAGGCCCGTGCGAGCGAGGAGGCGCACCGCGTCAGCGCGGCGGCGGGGAGGGACCGTCATGCCGACGGCGTTCCAGCAACTGTTCATACCGGGCCCGTTGCTCGGGGGTGAGGTGAGTGCGGATCTCCGAACGAATCGTGGTCCGCAAAGTTTCAAAGCGCGGCCGCACCGATTGCCACAGCGAATCCATCTGGGGCCGGTGCCGCTCGAGCACCGCACGCACGCTGTCGCGCTGCACGGGGGTGAGCGCGAGATCGCGGGTGAGACGATCGAGATAGCCCTCGGACGTGCGCGCCGCCGGCGCGACGGTCGCGTCGCCGGTGCGCGCGCGCGTGCGCACCGCCATCGCGCCGGCGCCCGCGGCGAGGCCGACGAGGAACGCGGCGACGAGCAGCACCACGGCGGTGCCGCGCGAGCTCATCACCGGTCCTCCATGATCGCGCCGAGGACCGCGTCGGCCGACGGGGGCGGCGCGCTCGCGGTGAGCACGGCGGGCACGCCGCCGGCGAGCGCGTCCTCGAGGCGCGGCATGCCGCCGGCCGCCATGGGGCCCGCGGCGCTGCCCGCAGCGGGGCCCGCGGCCGCGCCGCCCTGCAGCAGCCACCAGCCGATCGCGAGGACGAGCACCGCCGCGGCCGCGGCCGCGGCGAGGCCCGGGGCGGCCCAGCCGGCGAGCACGTCCCAGCTCGTGCGCCCGCGCCCGCGCCACGGCCGCTCGAGCTCGCCGAGCCGGGCGCGGACGCGCGCCGCGAAGGCGGCGTCGTCCGGCGCGCCCAGGTGCTCGCGCAGGAGATGCCCGAGCACGGGGTCGGGTCGCGGATCGATGTCGAACGGCTCCATGTCCATGTCCATTGGCTCCATGGTCATCCGGTCCGGTCCTCCAGAAACGGTCGCAGCGCCGAGCGCAGGGCGCGCCGGCCGTGGAACAGGTCCGAGCGCACGGTCCCTTCGGGCACCTCGAGCAGCGCCGCGATCTCGGCGTGGGCGTAGCCCTCACCGTCGAAGAGCGTCACCGCCACGCGCTGGCGCTCGGGCAGGGCCGCGAGCGCGCGGTCGAGCGCGTCGCGCAGGAGCGCGCGGTCGGTGGCGGCTTCGGGACTCGGCCCCGTCCCGGCGATCCGCTCGAGCACCGCGGGCTCGGCCGGATCGGTGCGGCGTGCCACCCGCCGCCGGCCGAGGTCGCGGGCCGCGTTGAGCACGATCCGGAGCAGCCAGGGCCGGAACGGCCGGCCCGAGTCGTAGCGCTCGATCGCGCGCCAGGCCGAGAGCAGGCCGTCCTGCACCGCGTCGTCGGCGTCGGCCGGGTCGCCCAGGAGGGCCCGGGCCACCCGCCGAGCCACCGGGGTGTACCGCTCCACCAGCTGCCCGAACGCCTCGGCATCCCCCGTCGCGGCCCGGTCCGCCAGGGCGGCGTCGGTCACGGGGGTAGTACGCGGCACGGGGGGGAGATGTTGGGGCGGGACGGCGGGACGGCGGGACGGCGGGAAGTGGTGCCGATAGACGGCGCGCCTCCGGCGCTCGGGGCAAACCTCCCGCCCTCCCGCCCGCGCGCCAGCGGCGCTCGCCGGCGCACGGGGGCTCCCGCCGTCCCGCCGGCCGTCACCGGTCCGCCCTCCGCCGGAACGCCTCCCGGCCGGCGCCGAGGGCGAGCCAGACGCAGAGGGCGCCGAAGACGTAGGCCGTGGGTCGGGGGAGGACGAGGAAGAGGAAGCTGAGGGCGACGAGCCCGATCGTGAGCGGGCCGAACACCGAGCGGCGGGCGTTGGAGGCGAGGGTGCGGAGCTGGACCACCGCGCGGGCGCGCGCCTCGCGGCGGCTCTCGCGGTAGCGCGCCGGGGCCGGCGTCTCGGCCTCGAGATGGGTGAGGGCGGTGGGGAGCCGCTGCGAGATGCGGCCCGGGCCGCGCACCCGCCGGCGCGAGACCTCGCGGCTCTGCGCGATGTCGCGGCGGAACTGGCCCTCGAGCGCGGCGGCGAGCGCGGGGTCCTCGACCAGCACGTCGAGCTCGTAGTTGCCGAGGAGGCTCGACGGATTGAGGTTGCTCGAGCCGATCCGCACCCAGCGGCCGTCCACCACGATCGTCTTCGCGTGGAGCATCGGGCCGTCCCACTCGAAGATCCGCACGCCGGCGCCGAGGAGCTCGCGGTAGCCGATCCGGGTGAGGTTGCGCACGAACGGCACGTCGCTCGAGCTCGGCACGAGGAGCCGCACGTCCACGCCGTCGCGCGCCGCGTCGCGCAGCGCCTGCAGGAGCCGGCCGGGGGCGACGAGATAGGCGTCGGTGATCCAGAGCCGCTCGACCGCGCCGGCGGCGAGGAGCTCGATGACGCGGAAGGCGCGCTCGCGTCCCGGCTCGCCCGCGATGACGCGCACGGCCGCCCTGCCCATCGCCGGCACCTCGCCGATCTCCTCGCCCGCGGCAAAGGCGCCGCCGGCCACCTGCCAGGTGACGGCGAACGCCTGGTCGAGCGCGGCGGCGGCGGGGCCCCGGATCTCGACGGCGGTGTCGCGCCAGGGGCGGCCGTCGGGGGCGACCTCGCCGGTCCACTCGCAGCCGATGCAGAGCCCGCCCATGACGGCGCGGGCGCCGTCGGCGACGACGAGCTTGCGATGGTTGCGCGAGAGATTGCCGACGAGATCGAGCGGCCGCGGCGGATTGAAGGCGCGCACCTCGACGCCCGCGGCGCGCAGGAAGCGCCAGTAGCGCCGCGCCGTGCCGGCGCTGCCGAGCCAGTCGTAGAGGACCCGCACGCGCACGCCCGCGCGCGCGCGCGCCGCGAGCAGCTCGGCGAAGCGCCAGCCCGCGGCGTCGCTGCGGATGATGTAGTTCTCGAAGTGGACCCAGCGCTCGGCGCCGGCGATCACCTCGAGCATGCGCGCGTAGGTGTCGGGGCCGTCGACGAGCACCTCGACCGCGTTGCCGGGAATGGGACGGCCGCCGCCGGCGCGGTTCAGCGCGCACTCGACCGAGCGCGCGGCCGGCAGGAGCCCGTCGCCCCTCAGGCGGCGGCTCCCAGCCCGAGCTGCGCCTCGTGGGGCCGGAGCGCGGCGAGCACGACGGCGATCAGCTCGTCGAGCGGCACGCCGAGCTCGGCGGCGCCCTGGTGGACGTCCTCGCGGCTCACCCCGCGCGCGAACGCCTTGTCCTTGAGCTTCTTCTTCACGCTCGCCACCTCGAGGTCGGCGAGCGAGCGGCTCGGCCGCACCAGCGCGCAGGCGACGACGAAGCCGCACAGCTCGTCCACCGCGAAGAGCGCCTTCGCCATCGGCGTCGTGCGGGGGACGCCGGTGTAGGTCGCGTGGCCCAGGATCGCCTGCTGCATCTCCTCGGGCAGCCCCTCGGCGGCGAGCCGGCGGACGCCCTCGCTCGGGTGCTCCTCGGTCGGCGCGCGCGCGGCGTTGGGGAAGCGCTCGTAGTCGTAGTCGTGCAGCAGGCCGACGATGCCCCACGCCTCCGGGTCCGCGCCCGCCCGCTCGGCCATGGCGCGCATGGCGAGCTCGACGGCGTACATGTGCTTCCGCAGCGCGTCGGAGGCGGTGTACTCGTGCATGCGGGCGAGGGCGCGATCGCGGGTCCAGGACACGGGGCGGAGCTCCGGGTGAAGGTGGTGGTGAATGATAGGGCGGGACGGCGGGACGGCGGGAGAGGCGGGAGGGGCGGGGGCCGGCGCCGCACGCGAACGAGCCCCCGGTGAGTTCACCGGGGGCTCGTCGTCGGTCGGGACCGCCGGCCGTCCCGCCGGTCCCGCCGTCCCGCTTACAGCCCCGCGAGCGGGATCGTCGTCGCGTACTTCGCGTTGATCGTCGCGATGACCGAGTCGGCGATCACGCGGTGCGCCAGCGCGCTCGGGTGCGCGCCGTCGAGCGAGAAGTAGGTACCGAAGAGCACGTTCGGCGTCTTGTTCAGCCCGCCGCTCGGGCCGCAGGGCGTGCCGGCGGCGACCTGCGCCGGGGTCAGGCCCGGCAGGCAGGGGAAGGTGGCGACCTTCGGCTGCTGGCCCGCGGCCGGGATCTCCGCCTTGGCGGCGACGAGCACCGGGTTGACGTCGAGGTAGGCCCAGTCGTGCTCGGCGGCCTGCGCCTTGATGAAGGCGTTGTACCCCGTGACGGCCGCCTGCAGGTTCTGCGTCTCGGCCGGGAGCACGACCTCCTCGTCCACCGCGCAGTCGATCGTCTGCGGCACGCCCTGCGCGGCGGCGGCGAACTTCGGCAGCGCGATGACCCAGGGGATCAGCGTCGCCTCGCCCTGGCCGGCGAACGGCGTGCTCGCGGGCGAGCAGTTGTTGGCGACCGTGAGGGTCGGCGGGAAGCCGCCGGCCGGCACGCCGGGGCAGAGCCCCGTCTTGAGGCACCAGTAGACCGCGCCGGGCGTCGCGTAGGGGATCGACGCGACGTCGGCGACGCCGATGAGGATCGCCTTGGCCCCGGTCGCGGCGATGCTGTCCACCAGGGCCTTGTAGTTGGCCTGGAAGACCGGCAGCGGCGTCACCAGCGCGGGGTTGCCCGGGTTGGTGCGGCTGGTGAGCGCGCCGAGGACGTCGTTGTTGCCGATCCAGGCGGAGACGAACGTCGGCTTCGCCGCCTGCATCGCCTGCACCTGCGTCCGCCCGCCCAGGATCATCTGGGTCAGGATGTTCGTGTTCGACGCCGGGTCGGTGTTGCTGAGCGGCGAGAACGACGTGGCGTTCGGCACGGCGACGTTGCTGACGAAGGGCATCGAGCCGATCGGCCGGCGCAGCGCGCAGCCCGGCGTCGTGCTGCCGCCGACGAGCACCGGCGGGTTGACCGAGTTGACCTGGATCGGCGCCGGGCAGCCGGGCCGGTTGAGGTAGGGCACGAAGAACGACTGGCTCACGCCCGCCTGCTGGGCGACGAGCACCGCGTAGGACTGCGCCTGGGTACTGTCGTTGATCCCGCCGCTCTGGAAGCCGGCCGTGATCGAGTTGCCCATCGCGACGTAGCGCTGGAAGAGCCCGTGGGTCGCGGACAGGTCGGGGCCGCCGAGGGCGTCGTCGGTGCGGCAGCCGGCCAGGAGCGGCAGGGCCGCGAGCGCGACCGCCGCGAGGGTTCTGAGCTGCATGGGGTGCGGTCTCCCGGTCAGAAGGCGTACGCGAACGTCGCGCCGATGAGATGAGCGTGGAACATGTAGAGCCCGTTGTTGATCGCCGCCGTCGGCACGGCGAGGCCGCCGTCGGTGGTGCGGCCGCGGCGATCGGCCTGGTCGATGTACTGGTAGGCCACGTCCACCCGGAACGCCGAGCCGAGGCGCGTGCCGATGCCGGCGGTGACCGAGGTGCGGTCGCCCTCGGGCAGCAGCGGCGTCACCGTCTCGGCCGGCGCCGCGCCCTTGTGCGTGTACCAGCCGAGCCGCAGCGCGGTGGCGTCCGTGAGCGCGTACTCGCCGCCCAGGCGGAAGGTCGAGCGGTTCCGGTAGCCCTCATGCTGCACCCGGGTGCCGAGGCGGTCGAAGCTCAGCACGAGCTGGTCGAAGACGCTCCACCAGGTGTACTGGTAGTCGAACTCGAGCGTGGCGCGCTCGAAGGGCTTCACCGCCACGCCCAGCACGAGCTGGTCGGGGAAGCGCAGGTAGGTGCTGCCGCCCTGGTCCGAGAGCGGCCCGCCGTCGGCGAACTGCGGCGCGACGAGCGCGTCGTAGGGGGTGCCGGCCGGGATGCCCGGCAGCGCGGTGGCCGTCGCCAGGCCGGTCTCGATCTGGGTGATCTTGGCGGTGGCGCTGTTGACCTTGATCAGCTGGCGCGAGAGATAGCGCGCGCCGAGCTGGATGCGGTCGGTCACCTTGATCTGGGTGCCGAGGTGGTACCCGGCGCCGATGCCGTGGCCGCTGACCTCCACGTTGGCGAAGTCGGTGCCGGTCGGCACGCCGAGCATGCCGAAGGTGGCGCCGGTCGGCAGGGTCTGCGCGGCGAGATCCACGCGCTGCTTGAGGCCGACGCCGACGTAGGAGAGGTCGAAGCCGGCGCCGAGGGAGACGCGGTCGTCGAGGAACTTGTAGGCGACCGTCGGCTGGATGTAGACGCCGGCGATGCGGCTGTGATAGGCCAGGAAGCGCCCCTGGCTCGTCGGGTCCCAGTCGATCGTCAGCCCGTAGGGGGCGAAGAGGCCGATGCCGGCCGCGAGGTTGGGCCGGATGCGGTGCGTGAGGTAGAGGTTGGGGACCGGGACGAACTTGTCCTGGAGCCGGCTCTCCAGGCCGGTGAAGCGGTCGGTGAAGCCGCCCCGCGCGCCGACCAGGGTGCCGCCGGCGCTGATCAGGGTCGCGGGGCCCGAGTCGGGGCCCGCGACGATGCCCGCCGGGTTGAAGTAGATGGCGGAGCCGTCGTTGCAGCTGCTGGCCACCGCCGCCCCGGCGCGGGCCATGGTACAGGCCCCCTGCTCGTAGACGCCGAAGCCCTGCGCGTGCAGGGAGGAGGGAGCGACGGCCGCGGCGGCGAGCGCACCAGCGCACGCGCCCACGGCAAGGCGGACCGGGAACCGTCTCATAGATGCACTCCGTGCGGACTGCGATGTGAATTGGGACGGGGGAATGGGCTGGGATGAAAACGGAGTTTAACCGCCGGACGGGGGGATTGTCTAGGCGGTGTCGAGGCTCTGGTCGGTCGTGGAGGCGCTGAGCGGCACCCGCACGACGGCGTCCCGGTCGAGGCCGATTTCGAAGGCGTAGTGGCCCGGCTGCGGCAGCGGGATGTCGAAGACCAGGACGGCGATCGCCTCGACGTCCACGATCCCGGCCGGCGGCTCGCCGAACTGCACCGTGCCCTCGCCGCCGATGAGCTCGGTGCCCGCCTCGTCGACGAAGCGGATGCGGATCGTGTGGGTGCCGATCTCGGTGCGGCGGCCCCGCACCCGCAGCACCAGGTGGGTGCGCGGGTGCACGCTCGGGAAGCCGTGCGCCCAGACGTGCTGGAAGATGCCGAGAACGCTGAGCTTGCCCTGCTGGTCGATCAGGGCGTAGTCGGCGAGCACCGCGAAGTCGACCAGCAGGGAGCGCTCGGGGCGGGAGGGCGCGGCGGGCCGGGGACGCGGCCCTACTGCACGCGGATGGAGCGGATCTCGTCGTTCTTCTCGATCCGGTTCACGATGTCCATCCCCTCGGTCACCTGGCCGAAGACGGTGTGCACGCGGTCGAGATGCGGCTGCGGCGAGTGCGCGATGAAGAACTGGCTGCCGCCCGTGTCCTTGCCGGCGTGCGCCATCGAGAGCGTGCCGGCGACGTGGCGATGCGTGTTCAGGTGCGTCTCGCACTTGATCTTGTAGCCGGGGCCGCCGGTGCCGACGCGCGGATCGTCCGGGTTGCGCGAGAGCGGGTCGCCGCCCTGGATGACGAAGTTGGGGATGACGCGATGGAAGCGCGTCCCGTCGTAGAACTTGCTGTTGGCGAGCTTCTCGAAGTTCGCCACCGTGCCCGGCACCTCCTCGTCGAACAGCTCGGCGGTGATGGTGCCCTTGCTCGTCTCGATCGTCGCGGTCTTCACGGAATCCTCAGGCTGGGGTCGGGGAAAGCTAGCAGGGGCCCGGTGCCAGGTGTTAGGTGCTGGGGCTAGGGGCTAGGGGCTAGGGGCTGACGATTCCATGCCGGTGGCGGCTTCCTCGATCCAGGCCCCCTTCGGCCACGCCCTAGCCCCTAGCCCCTAGCCCCTAACACCTGTCCAGCACCTGCTCCCAATCTGCGAGCGTCGCGGCCGGCAGCGAGCACGTGGCGCCGACGCAGGCGTAGGCGCGGGCGCCCTCGCCCGCACCCGCGCCCTGCGTGAGCATGGCGGCGAGCGCGGGCGGCCACGCGCGGCGCGTCAGGGCGTCGGGGCCGACGCGCTGCACGACGCGGCGCGGCAGCCAGGTGGCCAGCGCGCGGCGGTGCAGCGCGTCGGCGACGGGGTCGTCCGCGGCGCCGACGACGACGAGGTGGGCCGCGGGGTGCAGCATCCAGTCGGCGGCGAGCAGACAGGTGGCGGCGTAGGGCCCGAGCTCGGCGGCGCGGCCCGCCACGGCGCGCACGAGCGCCTCGCCCCGGGTGCGCCAGCGCGGGGCGCCGGTGAGCTCGTGAAGACGGAAGGCGGCGAGGGCGGCGACGCCCTGCGGCGAGGGCGTGGGCGCGTCCTGCACCGGCTTGGCCGCCGTGGGGAGGAGTCCCTCGCCGCCGCGGCCGCGCGCGACGTCGAAGAGGCCGCCGCGCGCCTCGTCGTGGTAGTCGGTCCAGACGCGCTCGAGCAGCGCCTCGGCCCACTCGAGCCACGGGTCGTCGCCCGTCGCCTCGTACGCGTCGAGCGCGGCCGCCGCGGCGTGCACCTGGTCGTCGAGCAGCCCGCCGACGCCGCCCGGCGTGTGGGCGAGCGCGTCGCCCGCGGGCGCGTCGGGGTCGGTCGCGTCCGCGCGCAGCCGGCCGAGGGTGGCGAGCGCGTGATCGCGCGGCCAGGCGGCCGCCCCCGCGTCGAGGGCATCCGGGTCGGCGGCGGCGCCCGCGAGGACGGGCCAGGCGCGCAGCAGCGCGCCGGCGAGCATCGCGTTCCAGTTGGTGTAGCGCGTCGGGTCCACGAACGGCGCAGGGCGCGCGTCGCGCGCGGCGCGGAGCTTCCGCTGCGCCGCGGCGAGCGTCGCACGCACCGCGGCCGCCGGCCGGGCGAGGCGCGAGGCGATCCGCTCCACATCCTCCGCGACGTAGAGCACGTTGCGGCCGGGATCGTGGTGCATCTCGCCCGCGGTGCCGATGTCGTAGTAGGCGGCGGCGACCTCGAGCTCGGCGGGGGCGAGCACCGCCGCGGCCTCGGCCAGGGTCCAGGTGAAGTAGTCGCCGTCGTCGCCGGGGCCGCGGTCGGCGTCCTGGCTGGTGCCGTAGCCGCCCGCGGGGTCGGCGAGCACCTCGCGCACCCAGCGCACCACGCCCCGCGCCACGGCGCGGTACTCCGCGCGGTCCAGCGCCGCGGCCGCGGCGGCATAGGTGCGCAGGAGCTCGCTGTTGTCGTAGCTCATCTTCTCGAAATGGGGCACGATCCACTCGGCATCGGTGCTGTAGCGGTGGAAGCCGCCGCCCAGCTGGTCGTGGATCCCGCCCCGTCCCATCCCGTCGAGCGTGCGCTCGAGCATCGTGCGCAGCGCCGCGCGCAGCTCGGCGTCCCGCGTGTCGCGCCAGCGCACGAGCAGGAGCTCGAGCGCCGTCGGGTGCGGGAACTTCGGCGCGGTGCCGAAGCCGCCGTGCCTGGGGTCGAAGAGCGCGCGCATCTGCCCCACGGCGCCGTCGAGGAGCGCTTCGCTCACCTCGCCCACGGCGGTCTCGTCGAGATGCCCGGCGAGGGCGCCGCGCACGAGCGCCGCCTGCTCGCTCACCTGGTCGCGGCGCTCGCGCCAGGCGGTGAGCACCGCCTCGAGCACCGTGCGGAAGCTCGGCCGGCCGTAGCGGCCGGTGGGCGGGAAGTAGGTGCCGCCGAAGAAGACGTCGCCCGCCGGCGTGAGGAAGGCGGTGAGGGGCCAGCCGCCCTGGCCCGCGAGCGCCTGCACGGCGCGCTGGTAGCGCGCATCCACGTCGGGGCGCGCGTCGCGGTCGACCTTGATGCAGACGAAGTGCGCGTTGAGGAAGTCGGCGAGCGCCGGGTCGTCGTAGGACTCGTGGTCCATGACGTGGCACCAGTGACACCACACCGCACCGACGTCGAGCAGCACCGGCCGGTCGTCCTCGCGCGCGGCGGCGAAGGCGGCCTCGCCCCAGGGCCACCAGTGGATCGGCTGGTGCGCGGCGGAGCGGAGATAGGCCGACGGCTCGGCGCCGAGCTGATTGGTCACGGTGCCGTCACCGTCGCGCTCGCCTCGCCCGACGCGGCCCCGTGCTCGCGCTTGCGCCCGCAGACGACGAGCGCCTCGCGCGGCCAGACGACGCGGCCGCCGGGACCGGCGAAGCGGCGGAAGTAGGCGTGCATCTCCGCGTCGAGCCGCGCCCGCGGGGCGGGGTCGAGCTCGCGGTAGGCGATCGCCGCGCGGCCCGCCGAGGCGCGGAAGATCCGCCACGCCTCCTCGGGCGACTCGGCCTCGTAGGGCACGGTGACGGTCTGCACGAGCGCGACGTCGAACGCCGTGTCGAACCAGGCGCGCGCCTGTGCCGGGTCGCCCCACTTGTGGGGGTCGTGGGGCGCGGCGGGCATCGTGAGATAGCGGTAGACGATCGCGTAGTACTCGCCCATGATCCCGGTGTCGGGCCAGGCGGTGAGCCCCGCGCGGCCCCCGGGGCCGAGGGCGCGCGCCATCTCGGCCATGGCGCGCACGGGGTCGGGGGCGAAGATGACGCCGAAGGTGGAGAGGGCGACGTCGAAGATCCCGTCGCGCACCGGCAGGTCGAGCGCGTTGCCCAGACGGAAGTCCATGCGCGGGTCGCCCGCCGCGCGCTCGCGCGCCACGGCCACCATCTCCTCGGCGTAGTCCACGCCCACGACCGCGTCCGCGCCGAGCTCGCGGGCGACGAACGCCGCCGTGCCCGGGCCGCAGCCGACGTCGAGGACTCGGTCGCCGGGGTGCACGTCGAGGTAGGCGCAGAGCGCGCGGGCGGCGGGGACGAAGCCGGGCACGATGTGGCGCGCGTACTCCCGGGCCACCGCGCTCCAGGCCAGGGGCATCGGCAGAGTCATGTGCGGAACCTAGCCCCGTCCCACTCTGGCGAAAACCCGCACCCGGGCGCGAGGGGTCCGGCCGGGGTCTGCGTGCCCAGGTGCCGACACCGCAACCACTTAGACTGGTTCGCGGTGGGTGCGGCTCGACTCTTGCCACGTCGCGCAACTCCTTGCCGCACGCTGCACGCCGCCGGCACGCAGGTCGCCGTTCCGTCCGCTGTCACGCACGTCGTCGTCCTTTGCAGCCGAGGTCCCGCCGCATGGAAGTTCGGCCGTCCCGGCCCGCTCGTCTCGCCGCCCTGCTCGCCCCGCTTCGTCGCGGCCGCCGTTCCCGGCTCGACGTGGGGCTGGTGCTGCTGGCGGCCGCCGTGCTGCTGACGCTCGGGTATGGGGTCTGGAGCTCGGTGGGCTACCGCAGCGGCGTGCAGCGGGGGCTCGTCTCGAAGCTCGTCCTCGTGCCCACCGTGCTGCTCGTGGCGGCGCTCGCGGCGCGCAACGGGTGGCGGCGGACGCTGGACCGGCGGACCCGGCTCGCCTGGGGCGTGCTCGCGGCCGCGCTCGTCTGCCTGGGCGGCGGCAACGCCGCGTCGGCCGTCTACTACGCGACCGGGCTGCGCGAGTGGATCGGCCGGCTCGCCGAAGCGCTCTCGCTCCTCTACTTCCCCGCCTTCCTCGTCGGCCTGCTCCGATTCCCGCAGCCCCGGCGCACGACGCGCGAGTGGCTCGCCTTCTATTTCGACGCCGCGGTGGTGGCGGTGAGCGGCGCCGTGCTCGTCTGGTTCTACGTCCTGCAGCCGGCGATGACGACGCGGCCGCTCGACCTGGCGCGCACGCTGGTCACCATCGCCTACCCGATGGGCGACCTCGTCCTCATCCTCGGCGTCTCCTCGCTCTGGACGCGCCGGGCGGGCGGGGCCGATCCGGTACTGCGCTTCCTCGGGCTCGGACTCTTCTGCAATCTGATCGGCGACGTCATGTACGCCTATCAGACGCAGGCGGGGAGCTTCTTCCGCGGCAGCTCGCTGGAGCTGCTCTGGATGGCGGGCTGCTGCCTGATCGGCGTGAGCGCCTGGTGGCAGCATCACGAGGGCCGCGCCGCGTGGCGGCCGCGCGGCTTGGCGGGGAGCGCATCGGCCGCCGGGCTGGCCGCGGGCGCCCCCGCCGCGGGTCCGCCGACCGCGTCGACGAGCCTGGTGCCGCTCGTGGCGATCGGCTCGTGCTACACGCTGCTCGTGCTGGTGGCGGTGGAGCTCGACATCCAGGCGCTCACGGGTCTCGTGCTGGGCGGCGTGGCGCTCACCGGCATCGTGCTCGCCCGCCAGGTGGCGACGGTGCGCGAGGACCTGCGCCTGCAGCGGGAGACGAGCGCGCGCGAGAACGAGGCGCGCTTCCGCGCCCTCGTGCAGCACGCCTCCGACGTCATCACGATCCTCGATCCCGACTCGACCGTGCGCTTCGCGAGCCCCGCGGTGGCGCGCGTCTTCGGGCTCGAGCCGGCCGAGCTCCTCGGCACCCGGCTCATCGACCGGGTGCATCCGGAGGACATGGGCGGCGTGCTCGTCTTCCTCGACGAGGTGACGCGCCAGGCGGAGGCGGCGGTGGCCGGCTCGTGGCGCATGCGGCACGCCGACGGCGGCTGGCTCTCGATGGAGAACAGCGGCACCAACCTGCTCGACGAGCCCACGGTGGGCGGCCTCGTCGTCAACATGCGCGACGTGACGGAGCGCTGGGCCCTGGAAGAGCAGCTCATGCACCAGGCCTTCCACGATCCGCTCACCCATCTGGCCAACCGCGCGCTCTTCCTCGACCGGGTGAGCCACGCGCTCACCCGCGCGCCGCGGCGGCAGTACGCCGTGGCGGTGCTCTTCATCGACCTCGACAACTTCAAGAACGTCAACGACAGCCTGGGCCACGCCATGGGCGACCGGCTCCTCGTCGATGCCGCGGCGCGCCTGGGTCGCTGCGTGCGCCAGGGCGACACGATCGCCCGGCTCGGGGGCGACGAGTTCGCCATCCTGGTGGAGGACGCCGACCACCTGCCCGACATCGTGCAGGTGGCCGAGCGGGTGACGGCCGCGCTCGCCCAGCCGTTCCCGCTCGACGGCAAGGAAGTGTTCGTGAGCGCGAGCATCGGCATCGCGAGCCACACGGGCGAGGAGTCCACCGACGACCTGCTCCGCAACGCGGACGTCGCGATGTACATCGCCAAGACGCGCGG
Organism: Gemmatimonadales bacterium; assembly: GCA_035760645.1. Lineage (GTDB taxonomy): Bacteria > Gemmatimonadota > Gemmatimonadetes > Gemmatimonadales > GWC2-71-9 > DASSTY01. Next base: position 47,683 of record DASTSO010000136.1, on the reverse strand, counting down.
CAAGGGACGCTACGAGATCTTCGAGCCGCACATGCACGCCGCCGCGCTCGAGCGGCTCGAGCTCGAGGCCGACCTGCGGCGCGCGGTGGAGCGGAGCGAGTTCTCGCTGATGTACCAGCCGATCGTACAGCTGACGAACGGCCGGCTGGTGGGCGTCGAGGCGCTCTTGCGCTGGGACCACCCGGTGCGCGGCGCGGTCGAGCCGACGACGTTCGTGCCGATCCTCGAGGAGACGGGGCTCATCGTCCCGGTCGAGCGCTGGGTGCTGCAGGAGGCGACGCGGCAGGCGCGGCAGTGGCAGGAGGAGGCGCCCGACGCCGAGGCGCTCACCGTGACCGTGAACGTCTCGGGCCGCCATCTGCAGGACCCGACGCTCATCGACGACGTCGAGACGGCGCTCGCCATGACCGGGCTCGACCCGAAGCTTCTCGTGCTCGAGATCACCGAGAGCATGCTGATGGACCACGACGAGCTCACCCTGCAGAAGCTGCAGCGGCTGCGCGGCTGGGGCGTGGCGCTCGCGATCGACGACTTCGGCACCGGCTACTCGTCGCTGAGCTACCTGCAGCGCTTCCCGGTGGACATCCTCAAGATCGACAAGTCGTTCGTGGACGCCCTGGGCGGCCGCAGCGACCGCCCCGTGCTCGCGCGCGCCATCATCGCCCTGGGCGACACGCTGCGCCTCAAGACCGTGGCCGAGGGGATCGAGACCGCCGCGCAGAGCGAGGCGCTCAAGGCGCTGGGCTGCGGCCTGGGCCAGGGCTTCTTCTTCGCCCGGCCGCTCCCGCCCGACGAGGTGCGCCGCGAGCTCACGCGGCAGACGGGCTGGGGGCCGCCGAAGCGGATGCTGGGGCGGCGCTAGGCGGCAGGCGGGAGAGGCGGGACGGCGGGACGGCGGGAGGTCCCGATGGAGAACGAGCCTCCGGTGACCGCACCGGAGGCTCGCGCGTTTGCCGAATGTCCCGCCGTCCCGCCGTCCCGCCCTTCCGCCCTAGCGCCGCCTGACCACCAGCCCCAGCGGCACCGGCCGCAAGCCCCGCCAGGCATGCCGCCCGCCCGCCGCATCGCGCAGCGAGAGCTGCGCCGAGAGGCCGCCGTCGAGGGCGACGGCGCGGCGGGCGCCGAGGGCGCCCATGACGGCGGCCATCTCGGGGGTGGTGAGGCCGAAGGGGAGGAGCTCGGCGGCGTCGCCCAGGCCCTGGAAGCGGGTGAGGACGAGGAGCAGACGGCCGTCGCGGGTCTCGCCCAGGGCGAGGCGCGCGTCGCGGTGCGCGACGTCCACGCCGCCGCCGGCCGCGCGGAGCGGCGCGGGCACGTCGCCGTCGCCGACGAGGAGGGCGGGGTAGCTCTGGAATGCCTCGCGCACGGCGCCGCCCGCGCGGCCCTCCGCCCGGCCCCGATCCGCGTCCGGCCGCCAGGCCGCGATGCTGTCGGGGCCGACCCAGTGCACCGCGCCCGCGGTGTCCACCACGACGGCGAGCGCGGCGGGACCGAAACCCGGCGTCTGCAGCTCGCGGCCCCCGCGCACGAGCCAGCCCCAGGGGCGCGCGCCCGAGAACTGGCCCGCGTTCGCCGCGAGCACCACGTCGTCGGCCACCGCGTCGGCGCGCCAGCGACCGCCGAAGCCGTCGGCGCGCGGGCGCGCCTCGAGGGCGAGGCGGAGCCGCGCAGGGTCGAGCCGCACGACGACGAGCCCCATCCGCCACGCCTCGCCGGCGCCGGCGAGGCGCACCTCGGCCCATTCGACGCCGGGCGCGGCGGGGGTGAAGCGCACGGCATCGGTGAGCCGGTGGTCGGCGCCGCGCCAGACGGCGGGCGCCGAGTCGGAGCGCCACCAGACGCGCCAGGCGTCGTCCGCGCGCACGGCGAGCTGTGAACGCGGCAGGGGCCCGGGACCGGCGGCCCCGAGCCCCAGGACGACGAGCGCCGCGAGCGCGGCGCGGCTCACGCCCGCATCACTGCAGCGCGGCCTCGAGCCGGCTGCGGTAGCGCTGGAGCACGGCGAGCTCCTCGGCCGTCCAGAGCGCGTTGGCGCGCGGCGACGACGCCTGGAGGAAGAGGTCGATCCGCTCGCGCAGCAGCCCGTACTCGGTCGCGCTCACGCCGACGTGCGAGGCGATGACCGAGTCGGCGTCCACGCTCTCCCACGTCGCGCCCTCGCTCGACGTCTGCGCGCCCCACGTCGGCTCGCCGTCCTCGTCGTAGCCCTCCGGCAGCTGGCCGCACGCCTTGTCGATCTTCGGCTGGATGCGCGCCTCCGCCTTGTGCATGAGCGCCGTGGCCGAATCCACGAGCACGGCGTAGCGCTTCTCGTTGCCGGCGCTCCGCGCCGCCATCATCTCCTTCTGCAGCTTCTCGATCTGCGCCTCCTCGGGGATCGGCTCGCCCCGCAGGACGCGCTCGCGGCACGCGGCCCAGGTCTTCGCCTTGGCGGCGTTGGCGGCCGAATCGGCCCGCGCCCCGGACTCGGCGTTCTGCGCGGCCCGCTCGTCGGCCGCCTTCGCCGCGCGCGCGCCGGCGAGGAAGCGGTCGAGCACGGCGGCGGTGATCGTGGTGCTGCCGAGGCGGCCGCCGCCGCTGCGCTGGGCCTGCGCGGGCGTGGCGAGCGCGAGGGCGAGGGCGGCGAGCGCAGCCGTGGCTGCGGCCCGACGGGAACGACGGGTCATCGAGAGCTCCGGGGCAAGAAGGGTGTCGGGGGTACTCGGTGCTAGGGGCCGGCGGGGGTCAAAGCTGCGCCGACGGGCAGAGTTCGGCAAGGACGCACTCGCCGCACCGCGGCCGGCGGGCGATGCAGGTCCGGCGGCCGTGGAAGATCAGGAGGTGGGAGACGAGCGTCCACTCCTCCCGCGGCACCAGCCGCATGAGGTCCTGTTCCACCTTGACCGCATCCTCCTCGCGCGTGAGGCCGAGGAGGCGGCTCAGGCGGCCGACGTGGGTGTCCACCGTGATCCCCTCGTTCAGGCCGAAGACGTTGCCGAGGATCACGTTCGCCGTCTTGCGGCCGACGCCCGGGAGCACCTGCAGCTCGGCCATCGTACGCGGCACCTCGCCGCCGTGGTCCGCGACGAGCGCCTGCGCCATCCCGATGAGGCTCTTCGCCTTGTTCCGGAAGAAGCCGGTCGAGCGGATGATCCCCTCGAGCTCCGTCTGGTCGGCCGTCGCGAGCGCCCCGGCCGTCGGATAGCGCGCGAAGAGCGCCGGCGTCACGAGGTTCACCCGTGCATCGGTGCACTGCGCCGAGAGAATCGTGGCGCACAGGAGCTCGAAGGCGTTGCGATGGTCGAGCTCGCAATGCGCATCGGGGTAGCGGGCCTTGAGGCGGGCGAGGAGCTCGCCGACGGGCGGCTGTTTCGCCTTCCGCGTCCTCCCGCCCGCCCGCCGTCCCGCCGTCCCGCCCTTCACGCCCTTCACGCCCGCCTCCGCTTCGCGTACGCCACGAACTCCTCCGCCGTGCGGCAGTTGAGGATGTCGGCGGGGCCGAGCCAGCCCTTGCGGGCGATGCCGACGCCGAACGTCATGTTGGGGAGGCCGGCGAGACTGTGCGCGTCGGCGCCGATCGAGATCATGACGCCCGCGTCGCGCGCCTGGCGCAGCACCCGCCAGTCGAGGTCGAGTCGGTGCGGGTCGGCGTTGATCTCGAGCGCGACGCCGGTCGCGGCGGCCTTCGCGATCACCGCGTCGAGGTCGAGCGCGTAGGCGTCGCGCGAGAGGAGCAGCCGGCCCGTCGGGTGGCCGATGATCGTCAGGTGCGGGTCGTCCATCGCCGCGAGCATGCGCGCCGTCATCGCGTCGCGGTCGCGGTCCATGTGGAAGCGGTTGTGGATCGAGCCGATGACGAAGTCGAGCCGGTCGAGGAGGCGCTCGTCGTAGTCGATGCGGCCGTCCTGCAGGATGTCGGCCTCGACGCCCTTGAGCACGCGGATGCCCTCGACCCGCTCGTTGACGGCGTCGATCTCGTCGAGCTGGCGCTCCAGGTCCGCGGGCGAGAGCCCGCCGGCGTAGAACGCCGCCTGGCTGTGGTCGGTGATGCCGACGTACGCGTAGCCCGCCGCGCGGCAGGCGAGCGCGAGCTCCTCGACGGTGTTCGAGCCGTCGGAGTAGCCGGTGTGGCAGTGGAGGAAGCCGCGCAGGTCCTCGCGCGTGACGAGCGTGGGGAGCGCGCCGGCCGCGGCGGCCGCGATCTCGCCCCGGCCCTCGCGCAGCTCGGGCGGGATCCACGGCAGGCCGAGCGCGTCGTAGAGCCGGGTCTCGTCGGGCGTGGGGACGAAGGTGCTCCCCTGCCAGAGCGCGGCGCCGTGAAGCGTGAAGCCGCGCCCGGCGCCCTGGCGTGCGAGCTGCTCGAGGTGGGCCGCGCTCCCCGTGGCCTGCACGAGCACGGCGCCGGCGTTCACCGGCGTGGTGACGACGATCTGCGCCGTCGTGCCGCCCGCCGTGCGCAGCGTGACGCGCCGCTCGTCCTGGCCCGAGAACTCCTCCACTCCCGGCGCCTCGGCGAGCAGCGCGAAGAGCTCGGCCGGCGCCGTCTCGGCGACGAGCACGAGGACGAGCTCCTTCACCACCTCCATGCGCCGGCGCACCTCGCCCGCGACGACCGTCTCGACCACGCCCGGCAGCCGCTCGAGCGCGCGCCGCAGGCTCTCGGCGTCCTCGGCGGCGTGATGGTAGAGCCGGTACGCGCTCGCCTGGCGCAGGAAGCCGATGCTCTTGAGGATGTTCGCGCTCGTCTTCTGCCCGAAGCGCGGCAGCTGGGCGAGCCGCCCGTCGCGGGCCGCCGCCTCGAGCTCGGCGAGCGAGTCGATGCCGAGCACCTCGTGGATCTGCCGGATCTTGGCCACGCCGAGCCCCGAGATGCCGAGCATCTCGATGAGGCCCGGCGGCACCTGCTCGCGCAGCTCCTCGAGGAGCGAGCTGCGCCCGGTCTCCACCAGCTCGCGCACGATCTGCAGCGTGGCGGGGCCGATCCCCTTCGTCGCCGCCAGCGTGCCGTCGGCGAGCGCCTCGCGCAGGTCGGCGGGGTGGTTGGCGATCGTGCGCGCCGCGCTGCGGAAGGCGCGGAGCCGGAAGGCGTTCTCGCCCTTGAGCTCCAGGAGCGCCGCGATCTGCTCGAGCACGTGCGCGACGGCCTTCTTGTCCATGTAGTCGGCGAGGCCGTGCTCGTGCGCGTGCCCGTCGCTCATGCGCCCGCCTCCGGGCGCGCGAGGGTGCGCGTGCGCCAGCCGAGCTCGAGGAGCTCCTCGCCGCCCACGAGCGAGTGGAGCCCGGCGGCCGCGCCGCCCGGGAGCGCCGGGGCGAAGAGGTCGGTGCCGTCGAGGCGCGCCAGCGTGCGCGGGGCCGGCCCCGCCGCTTCGGCCACCGTGAAGCCGGGCCGGCCGGGCAGGAGGCCGAAGACGCCGAGGACCCGCAGCCCGTCCGCCGTCTCGTGCACGAAGACGCCGTCGAGCGGCTCGTGCGGCTCCTCGGGCGCGAGCTGGGCCCAGACGCGCCGCTCGGGGAGCTGCGCGTACCAGGCGGCGGGGGGCGGGGCGGGGGGCGGGGCGGGCGACGTCGCGGGGGCCACCGTCTTCGCGCCCTCCGGCGCGAGGAGCCGCTCCAGCGCGTCCTCGGCGAGCGAGACCGTGCGCGCGCCCGCGGCCCAGAAGAGATAGGCGTGCTGCACGAGCGCGGCGAGCTGGTCGATGCCTTCGCCCAGCGCGTCACCCGCCGCCTCGTCGGGACGCAGCTCGTGCACCAGCGCCACCGCCTCGGGTACCATGAGGAAGGCGTCGCGGTCGCGCGGGTCGACGTCGCCGCGCAGGATCGCCTCGCGGAGCGCGGGGAAGCGCTCCGCGGCGAGCGGCGCGAGCGCGAGCTCGAACGGAGTGGGGCGTGCGGGCATGTCCGAAAGGTAAGCGGGGACCGGCGGCGGCGCCCTCAGGCCAGGAACGCGCGCGTGACCGCCGCGAAGCGCTCGAACGCCTCGACGTGCGGCACGTGGCCGCAGCGCGCCAGCGGGTGGAAGTCGGCCCCGAGGCACTCGGCCACCGCGGTCGCGCTGTCGAGCGGGATCGGATCGCTCTCGCCGTGCAGCACCACGGCGGGCAGGGCGCGCGCACCGAGGCGGCGCAGCGCGGGCCGCAGGTCGTAGTCGCCCAGGCTCTCCCACACCTCCTGCTGCGTGCGGCCGGTGACGCGGAAGGCGGTGAGGCCGTGGACGTTCGCGGGGTCGTGGAAGTAGGGGACGACGCTCAGCTCGAAGAGGCGCCGCTGGTAGGCCTCGGGGTCCGCCTCGCGCAGCCCGCTCTCCCGGAGCGCCTGGCGCTCGGCCTGGAGCGCGGGGTCGAGGTTCCGCCGCGCGAACTCCGCCTCGAAGCGCCGGCGGGCCTCGCGCCACGCCGGCGCGGGCGAGACGAGCGCGAGTCGCTCGACCCGCTCGGGATGCTCGATGGCGTAGAGCATGGCGAGGAGCGCGCCCCACGAGTAGCCCGCGAGCGTGAGCCGCTCGAGCCCCCACGCCTCGCGCAGCGCCTCGAGGTCGGCGACCTGCTCGCGCCACCCCACCGGCACGTCGCGCGCCACGGCCGAGCGGCCGCCGCCGCGCTGGTCGTAGTAGACGAGCGTGCGCCCGCCGCCCGCGGTGGCGAGCGCGTCGAAGCCCGGCAGCAGGTAGTCGTGGTGCGCGCCGGGGCCGCCGTGCAGCACGACGACCGCGGGGCCCTCGCCCGTGCGGCGCTCGAAGAGGTCGACGTCGCGCACGTGGCGCGTCAGGGTGCGGGCGTCGGCGGCGGGATCAGCCATGGCTCCGGAGCAGCTCCTCGACGGTGTTGGCGTGAATCGTGACGATGTCGGCGACGTCGCGCGCGTAGCCGCCGGCGAGCGTGAGCACGACGGGGAGCCCGCGGCGGCGGCAGCGCGTGAGCACGCGACGGTCGCGCGCGCGGAGACCCTCGATCGACATCCCCAGCCGGCCGAAGCGGTCCTCGACGTACGGATCGGCGCCGGCCAGGTAGAAGACGAGCTCGGGCGCGGCCTCGTCCAGCACCGCGTCGAGGTGCCGGTCGAGAAGCGCGAGATATTCCGCGTCGCCGCAGCGGTCGGGCAGCTCGACGTCGCGGCGGCTCCGCTCCTTGTGGAACGGAAAGTTGTTCGCGCCGTGCATCGAGAAGGTGTAGACGTCCGGGTCGCCGGCGAAGATCGAGGCCGTGCCGTTCCCCTGGTGCACGTCGAGGTCCACCACCGCCACCCGGCGCACCAGCCCCTCGCGCTGCAGGAGCCGGGTGGCGAGGGCGACGTCGTTGAAGCAGCAGAACCCCTCGCCGTGGTCGGCGAAGGCGTGGTGCGTGCCGCCGGCGAGATTGATCCCCGCGCCCTCCCGGAGCGCGTCACGGGCCGCCTCCACCGTGGCCTGCGCCGTGCGGCGCGAGCGCTCGGGGAGCTGGGGCTGCCACGGGAAGCCGATCCGCCGCATCTCCACCGCGTCGAGCGTGCCGTCGAGGAGCCCCTCGATGTAGCGCTCGGTGTGCACCAGCGCCAGCGCCCAGCGCTCGATGCGCTCCGGCTCCTCGATCGCCGAGCGGGGCAGCAGCCCCCGCGCCACCACGCCGTCGCGCACCCGCGCGTACTTCTCGATCGGAAACCGGTGCTCCGGCGGCAGCGCGAGCGACCAGCGGGCGGAGGACCAGGCGCGGAGCACCTACAACAGCACCGCCAGCGCGTCGGCCACCTTGCGCACCTCGGCCTCTTCCTCGGACGTGAAGGGGTCGGTCTCGTCGCTGTCGATGTCGAGCTGGCCGAGGATGAGGGGGCCGCGGCGGATGAGGACGACGAGCTCCGACTTCGTCCACAGGTTGCACGCGATGTAGTTCTCGATCGCGCGCACGTCGCCCACGTTCTGGTCGGTCCGCGTCGCCACGGCGGTGCCGCAGACGCCGTGGCCGACGGCGATGCGCGTGTGCTCGGTCTCGCGGCCGGCGTGGGCCTCGAGCTCGAGCTGGTCGCCGTGGAGCATGTAGGCGTAGACGCTCGTGTAGGGGGCGCCGGCCGCCTGGATGCGCTCGCAGGCGAGCTGCAGCAGGGCCTGGCGCCCCGCGTCGCGCGTGAACGCCCCGCGCAGGGCGGCGACGATGCGGTCGCCGTCGAGAATCGCCATCGTGGGCTCAGCCTCCGCGGGTGCCGAGGGTGGCGCGCACCGTCGTGGGCGCGCCCTCCCGCAGCACGGTGATATCGACCGTGTCGCCCGGCCGGTGGCTCCGGAGGGCGTCGGTCATGGCCTGCAGGTCGGGGGTCTCCATCGCGCCGATCCGGGTGATGATGTCGTTGGCCCGGAGCCCCGCGCGCTCGGCGGGGCTGCCGGCGCGAATGCCGGTGAGCCGCACGCCGCCCGGCGCGTCGGTCATGTCGGGGATCGTCCCGAGATAGGCGCCGTAGCCGCCGCTCCCGCCCGGGGCGGCGCCGGGGCCGTGCGGGCCCGCCGCGGCGACGGCCGCGGCGCTCATCGAGGGCTGCGCGCGCGGGTCGGCCGGCACCTCGACGAACGTGAGTGGCCCGGGGCGGTTGCCGAGTGCGCTGGCGAGCCCCACGGTGAAGTCCACCACGCGCTTGAGCCCGTCGACGTTGAGCTTCGAGACGTCGTCGGTCGTGCGGTGATAGTCCTCGTGCAGGTCGGTGAAGAGATAGAGCACCGGCCGCTTCGCCGCGTAGAACGATGCCTGGTCGCTCGGCCCGTACCCGTCGCCCTGCGCCTTGAGGTCGAAGCCGGCATACCAGTTGAGCGAGTCGAGGAGCGCGGGGAACTCCGTCGCCGTGCCCGTCCCGTAGACGATGAGCCGGTCGTTCCGCAGCCGGCCGACCATGTCGAGGTTGATCATCGCCACGGTGCGGTCGAGCGGGTACGGCGGGTCCTTCACGTATGCCGCCGAGCCCAGCAGTCCCTCTTCTTCGCCGCTGAAGGCGATGAAGACCACGGTGCGCGCCGGCGGCGCGTGCGCGAGCTGCGCGGCGATGTGGATGAGCGCGGCGGTGCCCGAGGCGTTGTCGTCGGCGCCGTTGTGCACGCGGCCGGTGCTGTCGGGCGCGTCGAGCGCGCCGTAGCCGCCGAGGCCGAGGTGGTCGTAGTGCGCCCCGATGACCACGGTCTGGTGCTGCAGCACCGGATCGCGGCCCGGCAGGATGCCGATCACGTTGCGGCCCACCGCGCCGACGACCCCCGCGTTCCGGGCCGCCGCGGCGTGCCGGGAGACGGTGAACTCCTGGTACCAGCCGCCCGACGCGGCCTGCAGCCCCACCTGGGCGAAGCGTCGCGCCAGGTAGGCGGCCGCCGAATCGGCCCCGGGCGAGCCGATGAGCCGGCCGGCGAGCCGGTCGTCGGCGAGATAGCGGACGTCGTCGATCAGGCGCGGCGGCGGGGGACTCGGTCGCTGCGCGTCGGCCGCCGGCGCGACGGCGAGCCCGAGCGCGAGGAGCGCCGCCGGCGCGGCGAGCGCGACGGCGGCGCCGCGGCACGGAGAGGGCAGGATCCACATGGGGGCAAATATCGCCTGCCCGGCGGGAGCCGCACTAGGTCGAACGCACTAGGCCGCCGCGGGAGCGTCGCCTAGATTGTACGCCGATCCCCCGACCACCCGATTTCGCCACTTCGCCACTTCGCGAGCACGCGTGTCCCCGAGACTCCTGGTTCTGATCCCGACGGCCGTCGCGCTCAACCTCGCCGTCGGCCAGCTGGTCGCGGCGCTGGGCCTGCCGGTCTACCTCGACACGATCGGCACCCTGCTGGCCGCCGCCCTCGCCGGGCCGTGGGCCGGCGTCGTCACCGGGGTCGTGAGCCAGGTGGTCGCCGGGCTCGGCAACTACATGTGGCTCGCCTTCACGCCGATCCAGGTGCTCATCGCGCTCTGCGCCGCGCTCATCGCGTGGCGGCGCGGCTTCGCCTCGGCGCCGCTCGCGCTGGGCTGGGGCGCGATCGTCGGCCTGCTCGCCGGGGCCGCCTCGGCGCTCATCAACTACGTCTTCTTCAAGGGCGTCACGGCCACCGGCGTCACCGCCGTCACGACGCTCCTGCGCGGGATCGGCTTCACGCTGCCGCAGGCGGTCGTGCTCGCGAGCCTTCTCACCGACGTGCTCGACAAGGCGCTCGCCTTCCTGCTCGTCGCCCTCACGCTCCTCGCGCTCCCGAACCGCCTGCTCGGCCGATTCCCCTGGGCGCTGCGGGCGATCGGCCGGTGAGCGCGCGGCGCGCGCCGGCCGCGACCGCCCCCGTCGCCGGGGCCGTCGGGCTCGCCCTGCGCGCCCATCCGTTCACGCCGTTCGTCGTCGCGCTCGCCGTCGCCCTGCTCGCCTTCCTGCTCCCGGGCCCCTGGGGGCCGGTCGCGCTCTACGGCGTGGTGCTCGCGCTCGCCGGGGCGACGGGCGTCGGGGGCGCCGCGCGCACGGCGCTCCTCGTCTGCCTGCCGCTCTGGCTCTTCCTCTTCCTGCTGCACGGCGTGCTGGGCGAGGGACCGCGCGTCGCGGCGGGCCCGCTCCGGCTCTCGGCCGCGGGGCTCGCGCTCGCGCTCGCGCAGGCGGGCCGGTTCGGCGCCATCGCCACCGCCTCGCTCGGGCTGCTGCGCGCCTTCCGGCCCTCGCGCTTCCTCGATGCGGCCGCCGCGCGCGGCTGGCCGTTTCACCTCCCCTATCTCCTCGTCGCGACGCTGCAGGCGGGGCCGCGGCTCCGCCACCGCGCGGGGCTGGTGCTCGAGGCGCAGCGCACGCGGGGGCTGCGCTACGGCGGCTCGCCGCTCGCGCGGCTCCGCGCGCTCGGGCCGGTCGTGCTGCCGCTGGTGCTGGGCGCGCTCGCCGAGGTGGACGACCGCGCGATGGCGCTCGAGACGCGCGGCCTCGGCGCCGCCGGGCACGGGGCCGTCGCGCGCACGCCGCTCGATCCGCCGCGCGACACGGCCGGGGACCGCCTCGTGCGCTGGGGCGCGGCCCTCGCGGTGCTCGCCGCCCTCGTCTGGCGCGTGCTCGCGTGGCGCGCTGCACGATGAGCGCCGCACGATGAGCGCCGCGCCGTCGCTCGCGCCCGCGCTCGCGCCCGCGCTCGCGCTCGAGGGCGCGACGTTCCGTTACCCGGGAGCGGAGCGTGACGCGCTCGATCGGGTGACGCTCGCCTTGGAGCCGGGGCGCGTGCACTGGCTCTTCGGTCCGCTCGGCGCGGGCTGCAGCACGCTGCTCCTCGCGGCCGCGGGGCTCGCGCCGCGGCTCACCGGCGGCACGCTCACCGGCCGGCTCGCGACGCTCGGCGCGGATCCCCAGGCGGCCGAGGGCCGGCGCGCGCTCGCCGGGCGCGTGGCGCTCGTGACGCCCTCGCCCGCGCTGCAGCTCTCGGGGATCGGGGCCACGGTGTTCGAGGAAGTGGCCTTCGCCCCCGCGAACCTCGGCTGGCCGATCGGACGGATCCGCACGGCGGTGGGCGAGGCGCTCGCGCGCTTCGAGGTGGCGCACCTCGTCGAGCGCGCGCCGGCGCAGCTCTCCGGCGGCGAGCAGCAGCGCGTCGTGCTCGCCGCGATGGCGGCGCTCGCGCCGGCGCTGTGGCTCCTCGACGAGCCCGCCGGCGCGCTCGACGCGGCGGGGCGCCGCCGCGTCGCCGAGGTGCTGCGCGAGGAGGCGGCGCGTGGCGCCGCGGTCGTGATCGCGAGCGAGGACGCCGATCTCCTCGTCGACGTCGCCGACCGGCTCGTCGTGCTCGCCGAGGGCCGCGTCGTCGCCGACGGCGCGCCGCGCGCGCTCCTCGCGGGCGACGCGATCTGGACCGAGGGGCCCGGCAGCACCTCGGTCGCCGCGCTCGCGCGCGGGGCCGGGCTCGCGGCGCCCCATCCGCTCACGGTGGCCGAGGGGGTCGCGCGATGGAGCGCGCCGTGAGCGAGGTCGTCCGCGAAACGGCGCGCGACGCCAGGCGCGACGCCCCGGCGCCGGTGCTCCGTCTCGAGGGCGTCGGCTTCGCCTATCCCGGCGCCCCCGCGCCCGCGCTCGACGGCGTCACGCTCGAGATGGCCGCGGGCGAGGGCGTCGCGCTCCTCGGCCCCAACGGTGCCGGCAAGACGACGCTCACGCGGCTCGCCATGGCGCTCCTGCACCCGGCGCGCGGCACCGTCACGGTGGCGGGCCGCGCGACGCGCGGCCGGGCGCCCGAGGATCTCGCCGACGTCGCGGGCTATCTCTTCCAGCAGCCCGAGGCGCAGCTCTTCGAGCGCACGGTGCGCGCCGAGGTCGCCTTCGGGCCGCGGCGGCTCGGCTGGGACGAGGCGCGCGTCGCCGCGCGCGTGGACGCGGTGCTCGCGGCCCTCGACCTCGCGCCCTCGGCGGACGTGCATCCCTACGACCTGCCGGTGCCGCGCCGCCGCCTCGTCGCGCTCGCGGCGGCGCTGGCCGCCGAGCCCCGGCTGCTGCTGCTCGACGAGCCCACCGCGGGGCTCGACCGCGTGGGCCGCGGGCTCGTCGAGCGCGCCGTGCGCGCCGTGCGCGCCTCGGGAGTCGCGGTCCTCGCGGTGACGCACGACCCGGGCTTCGCGGTGGAGGCGCTCGAGCGCGGGGTGCTGCTCGCGCACGGCCGCATCGTGCGCGACGCGCCGCTCGACGCGGTGCTGGGGAGCGATCCCGCCGCGCTGCCGCTCCCGCCCGCCGCCGAGGTCGCCCGCCGGCTCGGGCTCGCGAGCGCCTCGCTTCGGCTCGCCGACGTCGCGCGCGAGCTCGCCGAGCGTTGCCGGGCCGCGGACGCGCGCGATAAGTTCCCGTCCTCATGAGCACCGCCGAGGACGTCGTCGCCACGCTCGCCGCCGCGCTCTTCCTCTTCCGCGACCGTCCCGGGGAGGCGGAGCGGCAGGCGGAGGCGTTCCGCGCGTTGCGCGCGCAGCTCGCCGCGCGGGCGGGCGGCGCGCTCGACCTCGTCGTCGAGTCCGGCGCGACCGGGGCCGGCGCGGCCGCCGCGGCGGGCCTCACGATCGGCGGCGAGGCGGTGGCTCCGGGTGCCCCCGGCGTCGCCCAGCTGCGCGAGCAGCTCCGCATGCACGGCGTGGGCGAGGTGCACGTCGCGGCGGACGCGACCGACGCGGCGCTGCTCGCCCTGCTGCGCGCGCTCGCCGCGCCGCGCGGCACCTTCCGCTCGCTGCACGAGCTGACCGAGAGCATCCACGACGCGGCCGGCGCGGGCGTCCGGCTTCGCCCCGCCGCGCCGCCTCCGCCCGGGGCGCGGCCCGACGGCTTCCAGTCGGCCGCGATGGACGCGCAACTCGACCCCGGCGCGGCGCCGCCCACGGACCTCGACGCGGTGCTCGCGCGCCTCGCCGCCGATCCGGCCGATCCCGCGCTCCCGCAGCTCCTGCAGACGGTGGTCGGTGCCGTCGATCGCGCCGCGGCCGCGGGCGCATGGGAGGAGGTGCTCCGCCTCGCCGTGGCCCTCGTCGAGGCCGAAGCCGCGGCGGGCGGGCGCACCGCGGGGCGCGACTATCCGGTGGCGCTCCGCCGCATCTTTCCGCGCGCGACGCTGCTCGCCGTGGCCCGCCTCGTCACCGACGCGCCGCATCGCGCCGCCGCGCTGCTCGTGCTTCGCCGCCTCGGCGCCGACGCGACCGACGCGCTCCTCGGCTTCCTCGCCGACGCGGACACCATGGACGCGCGGCGCAGCTACTACAACGCGCTGCGCGAGATGACGGAGGGGACGACCCTCTTCGTCGCGATGCTCGCGCGGGACGAGTGGTACGTGGTGCGCAACGTCGCCGACCTCTGCGGCGATCTGCGGCTGGAGGCCGCGGTGCCCGCCCTCGCGCGCCAGGTGGCGCACCCGGACGAGCGGGTGCGGCGCGCCGTCGCCGGCGCGCTCGCCAAGATCGGCACGCCCGCCACGATCGAGCCGCTCGGCCAGGCGCTGCGCGACCCGGCCCTCGCGGTGCGCCTGCAGGCGGTGCGCGGCCTCGAGGGCTGGCGCGCCCGCGGCCTCGCGATGCCGCTCAGCCTCCGCCTCGACGAGGAGAGCGATCCCGAGCTGCAGCGCGAGATCCTCTTCGCGCTGAGCCGCATCGCCACCCCCGAGGCGGTGCAGGCGCTCGCGCGGATCGCCGCTCCCGGCGGCCGCGTCTTTCATCGCAAGCCCGTCGCCCTCCGCCTCCAGGCCGTCGAGGCCCTCGCCGCCGCCGGCACCGCGCAGTCGGCGGCCGCGCTCCAGGCGCTGCTCACCGACGCCGATGCGGAGGTGCGGGCGGCGGCGCGGCGCGGCGTGGGGCTGTAGGCGGTCGAGGGCGGTCGAGGGCGGTCAGGGAACGCCGATGAAGTACGAACCCTCCGGTGCTCGTGGTGAGCACCGGAGGGTTTGCGCGAGCGGAGGGACCCGACCGCCTCGACCGCCTTCCTGCCCGTCTAGCGCGGCACGAAATCCGTCTTCGTCGTGACCCGCCGCGCGAAGGCGGCGAGCAGCTGCGCGGCGCGCTCGAGGTCGCCGAGGTCGACCATCTCGCTCGGGCTGTGCATGTAACGGTTGGGGACCGAGACCAGGCCGGTGGCGACGCCGCGGTGCGCGGTGTAGATCGAGTCGGCGTCGGTGCCGGTGTGCTTCGGCGCGGCCTGCAGCGTGTAGGGGATCCCCTCCGCCTCGGCCGCCTCGACGAGGAGCTCGAGCACCACGGGATTCACCGCCGAGCCGCGCGAGAGCACGGGGCCGCCGCCCAGCTTCACGTCGCCGTGCCGGTGCTTCTGCATGCCGGGATAGTCGGTGGCGTGCGTGACGTCGACGACGATCGCCACCTCCGCCTCGAGCGTCACCGCCGTGGTGCGCGCGCCGCCGCCCGTCTGCCAGGCGATCTCTTCCTGGGTCGTCGCCACCGCGGTGACCATCCCCTCGGGCCGGTCCTGGGCGAGCAGCCGCAGCGCCTCGAGCACGACGAACGCGCCCATCCGGTTGTCGAGACTGCGGCTCACGATGCGGCCGTTGGCGAACTCCTGCACCGTCGAGCCCAGCACCCCCGAGTCGCCGATCCGCAGCCCGAGCGCCAGGACCTCGTCGCGCGAGCGTGCGCCGACGTCGATCCAGAGGTCCTCGGCGCGGCTCACCTTCTCGCGCTCCTCCTTCTCCATCAGGTGGATGGCGCGCTTGCCGACGACGCCGGGCACGAGCGCGTCGCGGCCCAGCAGCACCACGCGCTGGCCCACGAAGACCTGCGTGTCCCACCCGCCGATCGTCTCGAAGTGGCAGAAGCCGTCGTCGTCGATGTAGCTGACCATCACCCCGATCTCGTCGATGTGCCCGGCGAACATGAGGCGCGGGCGGCCGTCGGGGTTGAGGGTGGCGAGGGAGTTGCCGCCGACGTCGGCCGAGACGCGGTCGGCGAACCGCTCGGCCTCCGCGCGCCAGAGACGCGCCGGACGAGTTTCGGAGCCCGAGGGGCCGGGCGCGTCGAGGAGACGCTTGAGGAAGGAGAGCGAGTCCGGCTGCATGCGTGTCGCGGTCGGGGCCGTGGGCAAAAGGGGCGATGATGGTGCGGAGTGGAGCCGTAAGGTCGCGTCCGCGGGGCGGGTTGTCCAGACCCGGGGACACTCCACCCGGGGACTCTCCCGCGGCGCCCGCCCGGCCCGGTGCCTTACGGCCGCGCGGCGCTCAGGGGCGCCCCACGAGGCGACCGGGCGAGAAGTGGAAGAAGAGGACCAGGCCCGCGAGCGTCGCGATGAGGGTGCGGAAGTCGCGCGTGAGGAGATAGGCGACGACGCCGAGGAGCGTCGGCCCCTCGACCAGCGCCCAGACGAGCACCACGCGCGGCAGCGCGCGGCGCCACCAGACGTCCTCGGGCTCGGCCCCGCGCGGCGGGAGCCGGCCGGCGAAGAAGGTCGCCGCGGCGAACATTCCCACCGTCACGGCGAAGAGGAGGAGGTAGAGCACCTTGCGCTCGGGCACGGCCCAGGCGGGCCGCCCCGCACGCTCGCCGACGACGCCCGCGAGGATGAAAAAGACCAGGACGCCCGCGACGATCGCCCCGTGGACGAGGCGCGCGCTCAGACTCGGCGAGCCACGGCGCGGTGGCCGCGGAACCGGCGGAATCGGGGTGCCCATGCGTCAAGCTAGAGCGCTCCCGGCGACGGTCGCAACACCCGCGCGCCACGCGCGCGCACCACCCGTGACCGTCGTCACCGCCGCTCGCCGCGCCCGGCCGGTAACGTGCCTGCAGGTCGGTCGGGCGGCGCGGCGCCGTGGCGCCGGGCTCTGCCCAGTGCGGGTCTCACTGCGGACTACTCGGGAGGCGATATGCTCTGGACGATCTTCGTGATCCTGCTGGTGCTCTGGCTCCTCGGCGTCGTCTCCGGGACGACGGTGGGCGGCTTCATCCACATCCTGCTCGTGATCGCGATCGCCCTCGTCCTCATCCGCGTCATCCAGGGCCGCCGGCCGATCGACTGACCGCGCGCTACCTCCCGCATGTGACGAGGGGCCCGGGATGCTCGCATCCCGGGCCCCTCGTGCATGTCGTCCGCCGGCGCGCCGCCGGCGCCGCGGCCCTCAGTGGCTCGCGCTCGCCGAGTCGGCGGGGGTCGGCCACCACTTGGGCGGCGCGCTCACCGGATCGCCGTCGCCGCCGAGCTGCGCGTCGGGCGCCTCGGTGGTGTCGCTCGGGATCACGACGCCGTCGGCGCCGAGGACGCGGAAGAGCTTCCACTGCTCCTGACGCGCCATCCAGGGGCGACTCCCGTTGTACATGAGCGAGACGAGGAGCGTGCCCTCGGGGCGGCCCAGATAGCCGACCACGGTGGAGACGTTGTTGAGCGTGCCCGTCTTGGCGCGCACCACGCCGGAGCCGGGGAAGCCGCTGTTGAGCCGCCGCAGCGTGCCGGTGCCGTTGGCCGGCAGCAGCTGCGGGAAGTTCCGCCCCGCGGGCAGCGTCGGGAACTTCGCCAGATAGGCGATGAACGCCGACGGCTTCACCCGGTCCTCGCCCGAGAGCCCGCTGCCGTCGACGAGGTGCGCCGCCTCGGGATCGCCCGTCACGGTGCGGACGTGGTCGGCGAGTTGCGCCGCGGCGTTCGAGGGCCCCGCCGCCCAGCGCAGCAGCAGCTCGGCCCCGATGTTGAGGCTGCGGCGGTTGACCTCGCTCGCCACCGAATCGAACGGCGGGCTCGTCACCTCGGCCAGTACCCGCGGCTCCGCGGCGTGCTTCGGCGCGGCGACGCTCTTCGGCGTCCAGGCGATCCCCGCGCGGCGGAGCGCGGTGGTCCAGGCCGCCTCGAGCACCGCCTTGGGGTTCGCCGCCACGGCCGTGAGCCGCCGCGGGCCGCCCCGGACGCCGACGTGGCCCGTCACGACCCAGCCGCCGTCCTTGCGCGCGAGCAGCCGCAGGTCGGTGCGCCGGCCCCGGCGGGTCGTCGCCTTCACCGAGACGAGCGAGCTCACGCCGTCGGGCGAGGCCGCCACCAGCCGCGCCCGGCTGCCCACCTTCGCGCCCGGCGCGATCGTCATCCAGACCACGTTCTCGTTGATCGCCACCGGCCCGATCGGCGGCGCGAAGAGCCGGCCGCGGTGCCGCGCCGACCAGACCGAGGGATAGGCGTCCACCGCCGGGCCGTCGGCGCTGGTCACCTGGAAGGGGCCGCTGAGCCGGCGCACCCCGGCGGTCCGGAGCTGCTGGGCGAGATCGAAGAGCGTGGGGCCCGAGCCCTCGGCGCGCTCCAGGGTCACGTCGCCGTTCACCTGGAGCGACCAGGTGCCGAGCCAGGCTCCGGTGGCGGGGTCGAGCCTGCCGGTGCCGACCACGCGGGTCGGCCGCCGGGCGTCGCCCCCCAGCACGCTGCGGGCGAAGCCCGTGGTGAGCAGCTTCACCGTCGAGGCCGGTGTGAGCGGCCGGTCCTTGTTGACCTCCCAGAGGATCTTCCCGGACTGGTCGGCCACCGCGATCCCCCAGGTGCCCGGCGCGACCCGAGCGGCCCCGGCGTACCACTGCGAGAGCTGGCTCGCGAGCCAGCTCGCCTCGCCGACGCTCTCGGGTCCGGCCGTGCCTTCGGCCGCCGCGCCCTCGGGGGGCGCGACTGGGGCATCCTGGGCCATGGCGGGGCGCGGCCGGCCGGCGGAGCCGGCCAGCAGTCCCGTGACCAGCAGGGCAGAAACGAAACCGGCCCGCCGTCGTGGCCGGTGGGAGACGAAAAGAGGCACCGAATCACCCATCGCTGCGTGTCGTGCACCGTCCGGGCGGCGCGGCGCCGGGCGGCTCTGGAACGGTGTGGCTATGAATGCAGAACGTACATCAGGGTACGAAGTTCCGGCACCCGTCGAGTTTCGAACAGCCGGTCCGTGCCCGCGCCCCCCAAATCAAGGCAAGAAGCAGGCCCGCGAGCGAGGCCCGCGCTCACCCTCCATCGGAGGAGCATGATCGCCTCCGCGCGGTGACAGCTGTCACAGTTGGGACCCCCGGTGGCGGGTATGATTGCCGTCCGCGCCGGCCCGGTGGCCTCCGATCCTCGATTCGCGTAGGAGCCCCGCCGCGACCCGGCCCATGATGGACCAGCAGGGTGGAGGATTCATGCGGCACCTGTTCGACCGGCCCAACGCCGGCATCCGCCTCGTCGGGCTTCTCGCGCTCTCGACCGCACTGGCCTGCGCCTCGAATTCGGCAGGCGAGACGAACACCGCCGGCTACGAAGGGATGGGCCGGGACACGCTGGCGCGCGACACGACCGTGATCCGCGACAGCAGCATGACGAGCGACACCGTGCGCATGTCGCGCGACACGATCCACATGAACTCCGTGCAGCGGGGCGGCAACCTGCCCGACAGCGAAATCCGGCAGCGCCAGGCCGACAGCGCGACCGCGGTGCAGACCGACTCGTCGCGCTGGAGCGACTCGACGAGCCGGAGCGACACGACGCGCACGCCGGGGAGCACGAGCTCCACGGGCAGCACCGGTACCACGGGCACCACGAGCTCGCCGCAGCGCTGAACCGGCGGCGGAGAGGACGGCCGGTCCGGGCAGTGGCCGGAGCGGCTGGGAGCTGCGAGCCGTGCGTGGTTCGCCGATACGAGGTGCGTGCGCGCGGGTCGCGGCTCCGGCAGTACCGCAGGCAGTACCGTAGGCAGTACCGCAGGACGCAGACAGTTCCCACGCAGCCGGCGCGACGGGCTGCGATTCCAGGGAGTACGCAGTAGCAGGTCCAGCAATGCAACGAACGGAGGGACGTATGGCCGATCAGACGAACCGCCAGGGCGGCACGGGTGGTGGCTCGAACCGTGACCGCGACATGGGCGGCGGGCAGCAGGGCGGCGCCGGACGCACCGGCGGCGGCTCGCAGCAGGGCGGCTCGCAGCAGGGCGGCGCCGGACGTACCGGCGGCGGCGGCGGTGGCGGCAGCAGCGGCGGCGGCAGCGGCGGTGGCCGTAGCGGCGGGATGTAACGGGCGGACGGAACGCCACACTCTTCGCAAAACACCACCGGGGGTCGGCCACTGGCCGACCCCCGGTTTTGCGTGCGCGCGTCCCGGCGTCAGGTCACTTCAGCAGGAACTTGGCGATCGTCTGGAGCTGCATGTTGCTCGTGCCCTCGTAGATCGCGCCGATCTTGGCGTCGCGGAAGTACTTCTCCGCCGGGTACTCCTTCGAGTAGCCGTAGCCGCCGAAGAGCTCGAGCGCGTCGCCCGCGATCCGGTTCGCCACCTGCGAGCTGAAGAGCTTGGCCATCGCCGCCTCGTTGGCGAACGGCTGGCCCGCGTCCTTGAGGCGGGCGGCGTTGTAGACCATGAGGCGCGCCGCCTCGAGCTCGGTGTACATCTGGGCGAGTTGGAACTGCACGCCCTGGAATTCGGCGATCGCCTTGCCGAACTGGCGCCGCTCCTTCACGTAGGCCGTCGCCGCCTCGAGCGCGCCGCGCGCGAGCCCGATCATCTGCGCGCCGATGCCGATGCGCCCCTCGTTCAGCGTCTCGATGGCGATCTTGTAGCCCTGGCCCACCGGGCCCATCACGTTCGCCTTCGGCACCTTGGCGCCCTCGAGGATGAGCTCCGTGGTGCTCGAGGCGCGGATGCCGAGCTTGTTCTCCTTCTTGCCGATGGCGAAGCCCTCGAAGCCCTTCTCGACGAGGAAGGCGGTGATGCCCTTGTAGCCCTTCGAGAAGTCGGTGTTGGCGAAGACGATGAAGATCTCCGCCTCGGCGCCGTTGGTGATCCAGAACTTGCGGCCCGTGAGCGCCCAGTGGTCGCCCTTGTCCTCCGCCTTGCACTCGAGGGCGAAGGCGTCGCTCCCGCTCGCGGGCTCACTGAGGGCGAAGGCGCCGAGCATGCCGGTGGTCATGCGCGGGAAGTAGCGCGCCTTCTGCTCCTCGCTCGCCCAGCGCAGGATGGCGTTGTTGACGAGCGTGTTGTGCACGTCCACGTAGATCGCGGCGCTGGCGTCCACGCGCGCCAGCTCCTCGATGGCGATCGTGGCCATCATGATCGTGCCCGCGGCGCCGCCCCACTGCTCCGGCACCTCGATGCCCATGAGGCCCAGCTCGAAGAACTTGGGGATGAGGTCCTGGCGGAACTTGCCGGCCTCGTCCATCTCCTCGACGTGGGGCTTGATCTCGCTCTCGGCGAAGTCCCGCACCGCATCGCGGAACATCGCTTCCTCTTCCGTCAGAACCGTCAGCGCCTGCGGCGCGGTGGCGACGTCCGCCATGGTCTCGCTGCCTCGAAAATCGGGTGATGGGTGGGGCTGAACGGCGGGAAGATAGGCGGGACGGCGGGACGGCGGGAGGGCGGGAAACGGCGCCGCCCGGTGGAGCGCGCCCGTGCGCTAGGCCACCCTCCCGCCCTCCCGCCCTTCCGCCGTCCCGCCCAACACCCCCTCCAGCACCTCCAGCGCCACCGGCACCCGCCCCAGCGGGGCGGAGACCTGCACGCCCTGCACCCGCCCGCGCACGGCGGCGAGCATCTCCCGGGCGATCGCGACCCCCTCGGCCAGCGCGGCGTCCTTGCCGGCCGCGCTCGCGCGGCGCATCCGGTCGAGCACGGCGGGGGGGATGGTCACGCCGGGGACCTCGTTGGCGAGGAACTCGGCGTTCCGGAGGGAGACGAGGGGCCAGATGCCGGCCACGATCGGCAGCGCGAGGTGGGCCACGCGGTCGAGGAAGCGGTCGAGTTGCTCGAGATCGAAGACCGGCTGGGTGACGGCGTACTCCGCCCCCGCCTCCACCTTCCAGGCGAAGCGCCGGAGCTCGCGCTCGAGGTCGGGGGCGGCGGGGTTCACGCCGACGCCGATGACGAACTGCGTCTGCGAGCCCAGGGCGTTGCCGCCGGGATCGAGCCCGCGGTTGAGGCGGGCGACGAGGTTGGTGAGCCCGATCGAGTCGATGTCGAAGACGGCGGTCGCGTCGGGGTAGGGGCCCATCTTCGGCGGATCGCCGGTGATGAGGAGCAGGTTGCGGAGCTCGCCCGCGGCGGCGCCGAGGAGATCGGAGAGCATGCCGAGGAGGTTGCGGTCGCGGCAGGCGTAGTGGACCACCGCCTCGAGCCCCACCTCGCGCTCGATGAGGAGGCCGGAGACGAGCGCGCCCATGCGGCTCTGGGCGCGCGGGCCGTCGGGCACGTTCACCGCGTCCACCCCGGCCGCCTTGAGCGCGCGCGCCTGGTCGAACATCGGCGCGGGGTCGGTGCCCTTGGGCGGCACGATTTCGACCGTGGTGAGAAAGGCCCCGCGCGCGAGCTTCGCGCCCAGCCCCGAGCGCGCGGCGAGCGGCACCGGCTCGAGCGCGGCGACGTGCACCGGCTGGCTCACGCGCACCGTGGCGTGCCGCGGCGAGACGCTCTGCACGAAGCCCACCATCGCGTGGATGTGCTCGGGCGTCGTGCCGCAGCAGCCGCCGACGAAGCGCGCCCCGGCCTCGACCATCCGCCGCGCGAAGCTCGCCATGTACTCGGGGCTCGCCATGTAGATCTTGCGGTCGCCCACCTCGCGCGGCAGGCCGGCGTTGGGCTGGCCCACCAGCGGCAGCGTGGTCACCCGCCGCAGCTTCTCGAGTGCCTCGAGCACGCCGTGCGGGCCCACCGAGCAGTTGACGCCCAGGGCCGCCACGCCCATCGCCTCGATGGCGGGGCCGAACGCCTCGGGCTCGGTCCCGTAGTGGGTGCGGCCGTCGGTGCCGATCGTCATCTGCGCCACGATCGGGAGGTCGCAGAGCGCGCGCACCGCCTCCACGGCGCAGCGCAGCTCGTCGACGTCGCTGAAGGTCTCGAGGACGAAGCCGTCCACGCCGCCCTCCAGGAGGCCCGCCGCCTGGCGCCGGAACGCGGCGCGCGCCTCGTCGCGGCTCGTCTCGCCGAACGGCTCGAGGCGCACGCCCAGCGGGCCGATCGCGCCCACCACGCTCGCGTGCGCGCCGGCCGCGTCGCGCGCGAGGCGCGCCGCCGCGGCGTTGATCCGCTCGGTCTCGGCCGCGAGCCCGTGGTGGGCGAGCTTGAACGGGTTGGCGCCGAAGGTGTTGGTCTCGAGCACCTCCGCGCCCGCGCGCACGTACTCCCGGTGGATCTCCCGCACCAGCTCCGGCTGGCGCAGGTTCAGCTCGTCGTAGCAGACGTTGAGGAAGACGCCGCGGGCGTAGAGCATGGTGCCCATCGCCCCGTCGAAGACGTGGACGCGGCCGTCGGCGAGCAGCTCGGCGAGCGCGGTCATGCGCCCCCCTCGTAGGCCAGGTTCGCCGCGAGCCACCGCTCCGCCGTCGCGCGATCCCAGCCCTTGCGCACGGCGTAGTCCTCGACCTGGTCCCGCTCGATCTTGCCGAGGCCGAAGTACTGGGCCTCGGGGCGCCAGAAGTACCAGCCGCTCACCGCCGCCGTGGGCACCATGGCGAAGCTGTCGGTGAGCCGGATGCCGGCGCGCCGCTCCGCCTCGAGCAGCGCGAAGAGGGTCGCCTTCTCGGTGTGGTCGGGGCACGCGGGGTAGCCCGGCGCGGGGCGGATCCCCTGGTAGCGCTCCTTGATGAGCTCCGCGTTCGTGAGCGCCTCGTCCGGCGCGTAGCCCCAGAGCTCGCGCCGCACCCGCTCGTGCAGCCGCTCGGCGAACGCCTCGGCGAGCCGGTCGGCGAGCGCCTTGGCGAGGATCGCGCCGTAGTCGTCGTTCCGGGCGTGGAACTCGGCGACGAGCGCGTCGAGGCCGTGCCCCGCCGTCACGGCGAAGGCGCCGACGTAGTCCGCCACCCCCGTCGCCTTCGGCGCCACGAAGTCGGCGAGCGCGAGGTTCGGGCGGTCGGCGCTCTTCACCATCTGCTGCCGCAGCGTGTGCACCACGGCGCGCACCTCGCGCCGGGTGTCGTCGGCGTAGAGCTCGAGGTCGTCGCCCACGGCATTGGCCGGGAAGAAGCCGACGGCGGCGCGCGCCTCGAGGAGGTTCTCGTCCACGATGCGGCAGAGGAGCGCCTGCGCATCCTGGAAGAGGCTCCGCGCCGCTTCACCCACCTCCGCGTCCTCGAGGATCGCGGGATAGTGGCCCCGCAGCTCCCAGGTCTGGAAGAAGGGCGTCCAGTCGATGCGCTCGACGAGCTCCGGGAGCGGGTAGCGCTCGAAGGTGCGCACGCCGAGGAACGACGGCGGCGGGGCCGGGGTCCACGCGACCGGGAGCCGGTGGGCGCGCGCCGCCGCGAGCGACTGGGTCGGCGCCCCGGCGCGCCGCTGGCGCCGCGCCTCGCGCACGCTCTCGTAGTCCGCGCGCACGCCCGCGAGGAACTCCTCGCGCGTCGCGGCGCTCTCGCTCAGCAGGTTCCCGACGACACCCACCGCGCGCGAGGCGTCGAGGACGTGCACCGTGGGCCCCTGGTACTGCGGCGCGATCTTCACCGCCGTGTGCACCTTGGAGGTCGTGGCGCCGCCGATGAGGAGCGGCAGCGTGAAGCCCTCGCGCGTCATCTCGCCCGCCACGAGCGCCATCTCCTCGAGCGAGGGGGTGATGAGCCCGCTCAGGCCCACCACGTCGGCGCCCTCGCGCCGCGCGGTGTCGAGGATCTTCGCCGCCGGGACCATGACGCCCAGGTCCACCACCTCGTAGTTGTTGCACTGCAGCACGACGGCCACGATGTTCTTGCCGATGTCGTGCACGTCGCCCTTCACGGTGGCGAGCACCACCTTGCCCTTCGTGCGCGTGTCGGCGTTCAGCGCCTTCTCGGCCTCGATGAAGGGGATGAGGTGCGCCACCGCCTGCTTCATCACCCGGGCGCTCTTCACCACCTGCGGCAGGAACATCTTCCCCGCGCCGAAGAGGTCGCCCACGACGTTCATCCCGTCCATGAGCGGGCCCTCGATCACCTCGATGGGCCGCGCCACCTGCTGCCGTGCCTCCTCGGTGTCCTGGACGATGAAGTCGGTGATCCCGTGCACCAGCGCGTGCGCGAGGCGCGCGGCCACCGGCGCCTCGCGCCAGGCGAGGTCGGGCCCGGCCTGCTGCGCGCGCCCCTTCACCGACTCGGCGATCTCCAGGAGCCGGTCGGTCGCGTCGGGCCGGCGGTTGAGGACGACGTCCTCGACGCGCTCGCGCAGGGCGGGGTCGAGGTCCTCGTACACGGCGAGCTGGCCCGCGTTGACGATCCCCATGTCCATCCCCGCGCGGATCGCGTGGTAGAGGAACACCGAGTGGATCGCCTCGCGCACCGGATCGTTCCCGCGGAAGGCGAAGGAGACGTTGCTCACCCCACCGCTCACGAGCGCGTGCGGCAGCGTCGCCTTGATGCGGCGGGTGGCCTCGATGTAGTCCACCGCGTAGTTGGCGTGCTCCTCGATCCCCGTCGCGATGGCGAAGACGTTGGGATCGAAGATGATGTCCTCGGGCGGGAAGCCCGCCTCCTCGGTGAGCAGCCGGTAGGCGCGCCGGCAGATCGCCACCTTGCGCTCGGCGGTGTCGGCCTGGCCCTGCTCGTCGAAGGCCATGACGACGACCGCCGCCCCGTAGCGGCGGACGGTGCGCGCCTGCGCGAGGAAGGGCCCCTCGCCCTCCTTGAGGCTGATCGAGTTGACGACGCCCTTCCCCTGGAGGCACTTGAGCCCCGCCTCGAGGACCGACCACTTCGAGCTGTCCACCATGACGGGCACCCGGCTGATCGCCGGCTCGCTCGCCACCAGGCGCAGGAAGGTGGTCATGGCGCGCTCGCTGTCGAGCATCGCCTCGTCCATGTTGACGTCGATCATCTGCGCGCCGCTCTCGACCTGCTGGCGCGCCACGGCGAGCGCCTGCTCGTACCGCCCCTCGAGGACGAGGCGGGCGAAGCGCTTCGAGCCGGTGACGTTGGTGCGCTCGCCCACGTTCACGAAGAGCGAGTCGGGGCCGATCGTGAGCGGCTCGAGCCCGCTCAGGCGGCAGCGCGGCTCGATCGCGGGAATCGCGCGCGGCCGCACGCCCCGCACCGCCTCGGCGAGCGCGCGGATGTGGTCGGGCGTGGTGCCGCAGCAGCCGCCCACGATGTTCACCAGCCCGTGCTCGGCCCACTCGCGGATGTGCGCCGCCATCGAGGCGGGCGTCTCGTCGTAGCCGCCGAACTCGTTCGGGAGCCCCGCGTTGGGGTGCGCGGACACGCGCGTCGGCGCGATCCGCGCGAGCTCCTGCACGTAGGGCCGCAGCTCCTTCGCGCCGAGCGCACAGTTGAACCCGACGCTCACCGGGCGCGCGTGCGCCACCGAGTTCCAGAACGCCTCCACGGTCTGGCCCGAGAGGGTGCGGCCGCTCTGGTCGGTGATCGTCGCGGAGATCATCACCGGCACCCGCTCGCCCGTCGCGTCGGCGTGCGCCGCGATGGCGTAGAGCGCGGCCTTCGCGTTCAGCGTGTCGAAGATCGTCTCGACGAGGAGCAGATCGGCGCCGCCGTCGAGGAGCCCGCGCACCGCCTCGGTGTAGGCCTGGACGAGGTCGTCGAAGGTGACGTTGCGCGCGCCGGGGTCGTTGACGTCGGGCGAGAGGGAGGCGGTGCGGTTCGTGGGACCCAGCACCCCGGCCACCCAGCGGGGCCGCTCCGGATCCCCGGCCGCCGCCGCGTCGGCCGCCGCGCGCGCCACGGCGGCCGCGGCCCGGTTCAGCTCGTAGGCGACACCCTCGAGCCGGTAGTCGGCCTGCGCCACCGCGGTCGCGGTGAAGCTGTTGGTCTCGACGATGTCGGCGCCCGCGGCCAGGTAGGCCGCGTGAATGTCGCGCACGAGGTCGGGGCGGGTGAGGGCGAGCAGGTCGCTGTTGCCCTTGAGGTCGCAGGCCCAGCCGGCGAAGCGCTCGCCGCGGTAGTCCGCCTCGCCGAGCCCGTGACCCTGGATCATCGTCCCCATCGCCCCATCGAGGACGAGGATGCGCTCCGCGAGCGCGCGCTCGAAGGCCGCGAGGCGTGCGGCGCGCGCGGCCGCGAGGGTCGTTCGATCGATGGAGCCGGGGAGGGCGGCAGGTCCAGCAGGCACGGCGGGTCCTCCAATGCAAAGCCCGGAGCTAAAACGGCTCCGGGCAGCGGGGCGTTTTAGCAGGTTGTTTAACGTGGCCGCAATCAGCGCAAATCACCACGGGGATCGGTTGTGGGTCCAATCTAATACGGAAGGCGGGAGGGCGGAACGGCGGGACGGCGGGAAACTCGTCTTCCGGGCGAGCCTCCGGAGTCAGCACCGGAGGCTCGTTCTGCATCGGGCCCTCCCGCCGTCCCGCCCGTGCGTCATCGGCGCTCCCCGGCCCACGGAGGCGCCCGCCGTCCCGCCTACAAGGCCCCCGCCAGCACTCGCAGCACCACCGGCTCGATCAGCCACGCGAGCAGCAGGTAGGCCACCACCGGGCTCATGTCGAAGGGGCCCAGCGGCGGGAGGACGCGACGGAGGGGTTCGATGATCCAGTTGGTGAGGAACATCACCGGCCGCATCCAGGACCGGTAGGGCGAGACGCCGAACCAGGAGACGATGACCCGCACGAAGATGGCGAGCTCGACCAGGTTGAAGAGCGCGCCCACCCCCGCGACGAGCCAGGCGCCGGGCCCCGCCTGCGCGAGGTACTGCATCCGCAGCCACCACCCCGCGACCCAGCGCACGAAGGTGATGAGCAGGAGGCCGAGCACCACGATGAGGCCCAGCAGCCAGAGCGGCGCGTCCTGGGGGCTGCCGCCGAAGCGGATGACGCGCTGCTCCACCGGCCGCAGGACCGGATCGCTGATCCGGCGCACGAAGCGCGGCCAGGCGCCGAAGGGGGTGAGCCGCCGCGCGCGCACCGCCCAGTGCGTCAGCGCGACCACGACGCCATAGACGAGCGCCGCCACGACGAGCCAGCGCAGAGCGAGGTCGAGCCAGGCGAAGACGCTCACCGGCGCGCTCCCCGGCCGGCGCCCGCGGGGACGACGACGAACGCCCGCTCGCCGCCCGCGGCCAGGGTGCAGTGCACGGTGAACCGCCCCGTCTGCAGCGCCGCGTCCTCCAGCACCTGCGGGGTGGCGCGGCACGAGCGCAGCGCGCGCCCCTCCGGCCGCCGCCAGGCGACCGTGGCGACCTCGCGCCCGATGACGCCGTCGCCGCCCGAGTCGGCGAGCGCGAGGCGGCGCACCACCTGCGGGCTCAGGCTGTCGAGCCCGAGCTCGCTCACCGAGCGCGCCGGCCGGTCGCGGTGCGCCCCGCGGTAGCTCACCGCCCGGTCCACCAGCCGGAAGAGCTCGCGCCCCAGCGTGTCCGCCGCGGCCTGCGCCGCGGGATCGGCCGCGGGCGGATCGCCCGCGGCCGCGGCGGTGGACTGCCCCTCATGCGCCGGGGCGGCCGCCTTGCGGCAGGCCGCCCCGGCGAGGAGCATCCCGAGGGCGAGTCCCACGGGGACGAGTCGCCTCATTCCATCGCGAATTCGCGGTTGAACACGACCGGGAAGCTGAACGTCTTCGCCCGGCTGCGCGTCTCCATGAGGTCGGCGATGCGCTTCAGCCGGTCGGGGATCTCGAGGATCTTCTCCTGCGCCTTGCGGCCGATCTCGTTCAGCCCCGTG
Source organism: Gemmatimonadales bacterium (assembly GCA_035760645.1). Taxonomy (GTDB): domain Bacteria; phylum Gemmatimonadota; class Gemmatimonadetes; order Gemmatimonadales; family GWC2-71-9; genus DASSTY01. Next base: position 19,773 of record DASTSO010000136.1, on the reverse strand, counting down.
ATGCTCTCGACCTTCCAGTGCTTGATCTGCTCCTGCACGATGCGCAGGTAGTCGCGCGGGCCGTAGATGCCGGCGCGGCGCACCACGTCGGCGAGATCCTTGAAGCCCGGCATCGCGACGCCCGGCATGTCGATCGCCGGCATCAGGTACGAGGCCGAGAGGAGCGCCTCGTTCGGGTCACGCTCGAGGATCTCCTCGAAGACGGTGCGGTAGAAGACGTAGTGCCGCGCCTCCTCGCTCGCCATGATGCTCAGGATCTTGCCCAGCCCCGGCTCGTACTCCTGCACGATCCGGCCGGTGTTGGCGTGCGAGAACTGCGTCGCCCGCTCCTGCAGCGTGGTGTAGACGAAGACGCGGTAGGGGTCCTTGTCCCAGTCGGGATGGAAGCCCGCCCGCATGTACTCGAACTGCATCTCCTCGATCCTGCGCTGCTCGAAGAGCCGGGCGTCGCGGGCGTAGTCGTGCAGCACCTGGCCGTGCCGGTCCTCCTCGGCCGTCCAGAGATTGTTCCAGACCCGCCAGAAGCTGTCGTCGCCCAGGTGCACGGCGATGAGGCGGTGGAAGTGCGGCAGCCCCTCTTCGGTGAGGGTGTTGAGCGCCAGCGCCGCGCGCGCGTAGTCGGGGATCCCCTTCGCCCGCTCGCGCAGCTGCGCCACGTGCTCGTCGGGGCCCACCTCGGGGTTCTCCGACTGCAGCAGATCGCTGGGCATCCAGAGCTCGCGCTTCGCCTCGTGCTTGCGCATGAGCTCGTGGACCTTCTCCTCCAGGTCCCGGAGCACTTCCACCTTCGTCAAGTAGGCACGCGCGGTCGCGGTCAGGCCCATGGTCGGTCGTCCATCCTCGGCTGCAAGATGAGGCCCCTCCAGGGAGAGAGCGGGCCCGGTAGCAGGAGAAACCTATTGCCACCGGGCCCGCGATTCCACACCCGCCGGCGACGGGTCAGCCGCCGGCCGCGGCCGGCGCGAGCGGCTTTTCCATCAGCGCCCAGCTGCGGTGCCCGATGTAGTCGTCCCGCCGGGTGACCACCCGCCAGCCCAGGGCACTCAGGAGCCCCTCCGAGCGGGTGTCGTCGGTCCAGAATTCGGCCAGGTGGCTCCCGTGCTCCACCGCCCGCTCCTCGAAGGCGGCGAGCAGCCGGTGGGCGTGGCCCTGGTGCCGCGCCGCGGGGGCCACGCCGAGCTCGAGCAGGGTGGCGACGCCGCCCCGCAGGGTGAAGCGGAGCCCGCCGATCCAGTCGCCGATCTCGTTGCTGAGCACCAGGTAGCGATCGTCGAGATGGAAGCCGGTGCCACGGTGCTCTTCCATCTCCAGCAGGTCGGAGAACCAGGCGGCGAAATCCTCGTCCTGCTGCATGTCGCGGATCAAGAGGTCAGTCATATCTTCCATAACCGTCCTTCCCGGTCGAGGGATCCCGCCACGCTGCTCCCCGGACGCGCCGGGGCCGTGGGTGAGGGAAATCCGCGCAACACTGGTGCCATCCTAGCGCCGGGACACCGGGGACGTCTGTGGGCATGGTCACCCGGCCCGGCGCGGCGACTTGTCTCCCCCGCGCGCCGGGCCATGTTTCCAGCAGAGGAGACGTTTTGTCCGGCGACGGAGCGACGGAGGCCCCCATGGCTCGACCCGTAACGGTGAAGTGCCCCTTCTGCGCCACCCTGAACCGCATCGACCTCGAGAAGCTCTCGCTCGGGCCCAAGTGCGGCCACTGCCACCGGCCGCTCCACCTCGACCGGCCCCTCAAGACCGGCGACGAGGACTTCGACCGCGTCATCGCCGGCTCGAGCGTGCCGGTGCTGGTCGACTTCTACGCCGACTGGTGCGGCCCCTGCAAGATGATGGCGCCCACCCTCGACGCCTTCGCCGCGGCTCGCCAGGGCGAGGTCCTCGTCCTCAAGCTCGATACCGACGCCAACCAGGCCACCGCCGGCCGCTTCGGCATCCGCGGCATCCCCACGCTCATCGCGTTCAAGCAGGGCCGGGAAGCCGGCCGCCACGTCGGCGTGGCGCAGATGGGGGATCTGGAGCGGCTGGTGGGGTGAAACAGGGGCTAGGGGCTAGGGGCTAGGGGCTCCCTGCCCATGCCGGTTTCCTCGCACCGGGCCCGTTCGACCGCGCCCTAGCCCCTAGCACCTACAATCCCACCGCCACCGCCACTCCCATCGCCACCAGGCCCAGCAGCGCCAGCAGCACCACCCAGCGCACGGCGAAGCGGAGCCACTCGTCGAAGCCGACGCCGGCGGCGGCGAGGATGGCCATGAGGGCGCCGTTGGTGGGGGTGAGGAGCTCGGTGAGGCCGGCGCCGTACTGGTAGGCGAGCACCGTCACCTGGCGCGACAGGCCGAGCAGGTCGGAGAGCGGCACCAGGATCGGCATCGTGAGCACCGCCTGGCCGCTCACGCTCGGCACCGGGACGTGCACCAGCGCCTGCGCCGCCATCATCGCGGCGGCGCTCGCCGCCACCGGCAGCCCGGCGAGCGGGGCGAAGAGGCCGTGCACCAGCGTGTCGAGCACCTGGCCCTCCTCGAGCACCACCGAGATCGCCCGGGCGAAGCCGATGAGGAGCGCCGCGGTGGTCATCCCGCGGAAGCCCTCGACGAAGGCATTCGTGGTGCCCGCGATGCCGAGTCCGGCGATGAGGCCGGCGGCCACGCCCATCACGAGGAAGAGCGCCGAGAGCTCGTCGAAGCCCCAGCCCAGCACCTGCAGTCCCACCACCAGCATCACGAACGCCGCGGCGACGAGGAGCAGCACCACGGTGAGCCGCCAGCCCAGCGGCTGCTCCGCCGCGACCTCCGCCTCCGCCGCGGCGAGCTCCGCCTCGGTCTCGCCCGCGGCGGGGCCGACCGCGACGCGCGCGGCGCGCACCCGGGCGCCGTGCCGCACGATGGCCCAGGTCCAGAGCGTGAGGGCGAGGAGGAGGAAGGCGGTACGGAAGAGCCCGCCCGAGCCGGGCTGGAGTTGTGCGAGCTTCTGGGCGATCTGCACCTGGAACGGGTTGATCGGGCTGAACGCCGCGCCGACGGCGGCGGAGCCGACGCTCATCGCGCAGGCGGTGAGCGCGTCGAAGCCCAGCTGGCGCGCGAGCACGAGGAGGATCGGCACGAAGGCGATGATCTCCTCCTGCATGTTCTCGGTGAGCCCGCCCAGCGCGAACGCGGCCGAGACGATCGGGATCACCCACGTCTCCCGCCGCGCCATCGCCTGGACCAGCCGGCCCACCGCGCGCCGGAGCGCGCCGGTCTGCTCCACGACCGTGAAGGCGCCACCCACCAGGAAGACGAGGAAGACGACGTCGGCCGCGGCCTCGAGCCCCTTGGGGATCGCCACCACCGCCTGGAACGGCCCGACCGGCGCGGGCGCGACCCGGTGATAGGTGCCCGGGACGACGACGCTGCGCCCGGTGGCCGGGTCGTCGTGGCGCTCGAAGCGCCCCGCCGGCAGCACCCAGCTCGCCGCCGCCGCGATGAAGACGCAGACGACGAGGAGGACGAGGGGATGGGGGAGGCGGAAGCGGCGGAGCCGCCTCACGCCGCCGTCCGGCAGACCCGGCGCACCGGCGGCCGGTTCTGGCAGGCGATGGTCTCGTTCATCCCGCGGGCCAGGGGGCCGCAGGCGGTGGTCTGAGCGGAGCGCGCCGCCTCGGCCTCGGACTCGTGCGAGGCGGTGGCACAGTTGCGCCCGCCGGCGTACTCGACGCAGACCTCGCACTCGGCCTTCTGCCCGCGCAGCGTGGTCCAGAGCAGGAAACCGACGAAGCCGAGGGCGACCAGCCAGGCGATCGCCTTGCCGCGAGTGGACATGCGCTGCCTCCGAAGGGGGTGAAAACCGGGGTGTCGGCAAGAGAATACTGCCGCGCGGGCCGCGGGGCCAACCGCGGGGCCGGCCGCGGCCGGCCGCGGCCGGCCGCAGGGCGCGGAACCGGGCCGGGATGCCCCGTGTTAACGCGCCAGATGCAGACACGCGGGGCCGCCCCACCGGACCATCCGGGGTCGCCCCGCTTCCCCCTCACCGAACGCTTGGAAGCGGATCATGGATTGTGTCGAGGCGATCGCGCGGCTCTGGGAGTATCTCGACGACGAGCTCGCGCCGACGGACAGCGAAGCGCTCCGTGCCCATCTCTCGCTCTGCCGCTCGTACTGCCGCTCCCTCCACGCCTTCGATCGCGCCTTCCTCCACTGCCTGGCCCGCGCCCGCGCCGCCGCCCCCGTCGCCCCGGCGGCGCTGCTGCTGCGCGTGCAGGAGCACCTGCAGCAGCCGCCGGCCTGAGCCCGGCCGCCCGCGCGCCGGGCCTTACATCCGCATTCCCGGCATCCCCGCCGCGCCCGCGTGCATCGTCATGCTGGCGGGGCGGACCCGCAGGTAGACCGCGAGGCCGAGCGGCGTGCGCGAGCCGTAGACCGGCGCGAGCGCCGCGGGCACGAGGTTGAGCGCGCCGCGCGCGCCGAGGCCGACGCTCAGCCCGCCGGGCCGCGCGAGCTCGCGCACGTAGCCCAGCACCACCGAGCCCACGTCGTACGGCGTCTCGTCCTGCCCCGGGATCGCCAGGTCCTCGCCCCGCTTCCGCACGTAGGTGAGGCGGGTGAAGAGGTCGTTGCGCCCGGCGAGGCGCAGATTGCTCTCGAGCACCAGGCTGTGATCGAACGGCTCGCCCGCGGCGGCATCGGCGTGCGCCTCGTCGTGCCCGCCGCGATGTCGGGTGGCCCCCCAGACGACGGCGCTCGAGACGTCGCTGCGCGCGCCGAGCGCGGCGGTGTGGACGAGCATCGCCCCGATGCGATCCTGCGCCTGGCCCGGGCGGAGCGGCTCGACGTCCTGCAGCCGGCCCGCCCACGCGCTCCCGCTCCAGTGGGGCGACGGGTTCACCGAGAGCCGCACGCCCCAGGCGTCGAGCGGACCGAAGTCGAAGTCCCAGCGGTCTTCGTCGGGCTCGCGGCCGTTGAAGAGCGAGGCCTCCAGCTTGACGTGGCGGGTGAAGAGCCCCGCCGTGAGGACGCCGTAGGTGATGTGGGTGGCGTCCTGCCAGTGGTGCGCGATCGCCGCGAGCGGATCTCCCTCGGCCGAGGGGCGGTGCATGTAGGCGACCGGGCCCACCACCGGCTCGCCCACCGGGGCGGCATAGAGGGAGAGGGCGAGGCCGCGCGCGAGCGGGTGGTCGTACATCGCGGCGAGCTCCATGAAGAGGTCGTGCGGGTGCTGCCGGTCGTGCAGCGGCTCGCCGTCCACCGTCTCGCCGCTCTGGAGCAGGAGGGGATAGCCGCGCTCGCCCACTGTGAGCGGCTCGGCGCTGGCCATGGCGTGGAGGTGGAGGAGGCCGCCGCCCACGGGGCGCATCGCCATCAGCATCGCCCAGTTGGTGCTGCTCACCTGGGTGGCGCCGCGGGGGCCGCCCTGGCGGTCGTACATCAGGTTCGCCTCGCCGTGGGCCATGAGGCGCCAGCCGCCGGTCTCGACGTGGAAGGCGTGCATCGGCGCGGCGTCAGGGAGCCAGGAGGTGCCCGAGCCCATCCGGGCGAGCGGGAGGCCGAGCCGGCCGGCGAGAAAGGCGGAGTCGGCGGCCGCGGCGGAGTCGGTGGCGGCCGCCGCGTGATGCTCGTGCTGGGCCCACAGCGGTGCCGGCAGGGCGAGGGCGAGGCCCGTGGCGAGCCCGAGGCCCGCAGCGAGGGTGCGGAGAGCGGTGCGCATGGCCGACAGTATACCCCTAGGGGGTATGGGGTCGCAAGCCGCTGCTATTCGGTGGGGCGGGTCTCGGCCTCGAGCCAGGCGAGGTAGGGCGGGTGGCCCGCCACGATCGGCAGGGCGATGATCTCGGGGACGTCGTACGGGTGGAGCTCGGCGATGCGGGCGCGGAGCGCCTCGAAGCGCTCGCCGGTGGTCTTGGCGTGGCAGTACCACTCCGTGGCGGTCTCGACCGTCCCCTTCCAGCGGTAGGTGCTCGCGACGGGCCCCACGACCTGCACGCAGGCGGCGAGGCGCTCGGAAACGAGCGAGGCGGCCAGACGATCGGCCGCCTCACGGCTGTCCACGGTCGTGGTGACCTGGAGGTGCACCCGCCGGGCCTCAGCTCTTGGCGGGCGCCCCGGCGCCGGCCGGGAGGTTCGGCGTCTCGCTACCGCGCTTCCCATCCTCGATGGGCACGACCATCGTGCGCCAGCCGCTCCTGAAGCTGATGGTGAGCCGGGTGGCGAGCGTGTCGGGGGTGACGGTGACCACGTCGGGGAGCCGCTTCGCGTAGGCCATGGCGGAATCCGCCGCGCGGATGCGGCCCTCGACCGACTCGCCCGCCCCCTTGAGCGCGTACCCGTACTCGCGCGCCAGTGCCATCGCCTGCGCCTGCTCCTTGCCGTAGCGGGCGAAGACGTCGGTCGGCACGTAGCCGTCCTGCTGCGTGAGCCGGGCGGTCCGGTCGTAGCTCGGGCAGCCGCCCAGGGCGAGGGAGAGCGCGAGGAGTGCGAGAGCCCGCTTCATGGCTGGTCCTGAGCTCCTGTGAAATCCAGTGGTGAGGTCGTCGGTGGCGCGTCCGTGACGCGTGCCATTTCCCGGCGGGCCAATTCTAGCTTCCTTTTCACGCGAAATGCTAGTGGGCGGATGGGACGACGAGCCTCGGACGGGAGCGCGGATGACGATGATGACGGGAGTGGGACAGGGGACGCGGCTGCGCTGGCGCGCGCGGGCGCGCGCGCTGCTCCTCGCACTCGGCGCGCTGGCGGCGCCGCTGGGGCCGGGCGGCCGGGCGGCGGCGCAGGTGCCCGATTCGGCGAAGAAGGCCGCCGAGGATACGGTCAACCAGCGGATCGCCCAGCGGGCCCGGCGCGAGGTCCTGCGCGAGGCGCACCACGTCCGCTGGTACGAGGTGGTGGGGGCGGCCACCGCCGTCGTGGGCGCGATGGCGCTCGACGAGCCGATCCAGCGCTTCGCCCAGAACCACCGCTCGAAGACCACCGACGACATCTCGAACGTCTTCCGCCAGGAGGGCGAGCCGCTCTTCTACGCGGGGGTGAGCCTCGGCACCCTCGCCGCGGGTACCATCGCCGGGAACCACGACATCCAGCGGGCGGGCGGCCGCATGGTGGCGGCCGTGGCGCTCTCGGGGATCTTCATGGGCGGCACCAAGGTGCTGCTCGGCCGCTCGCGGCCGAACGAGGGGGTGGGGGCGTTCCGGTTCCACCCCTTCAGCTCGCTCACGGATTCCGCCGGCTTCAGCACGCGCGGCTCGATGCCCTCGGGCCACACGACGGCGGCTTTCGCCATCGCCACCTCGCTCGCCGACGACATCCATCATCCGATCGTGGACGCGCTGCTCTACACCTTCGCGGCGGGCACCGCCTACAGCCGCATCAACGACAACCGCCACTGGTTCAGCGACACGGTGGCCGGCGCGCTCCTCGGCGTCACGGCGGGGAAGCTGGTGAGCGGCCGCTGGCGGATCTTCAACCTCAAGCCGCCGTCCATCCTGGTCACCCCCACGGGCACGCCCGAGGTCTCCTTTCACGTCGATTTCTAGCGGCGCCCCACGGTTCTTGCTCGCGCTCGCGCTCGCACTCGCACTCGCACTCGGGCTCGCCACGGGGTGCGGGCGCGAGCGCGGGGCGAGCGCCGCGCGGACCCTCACCGTCTTCGACGCCGGCAGCCTCGCGCCGGCGTTTCGCGCGCTCGCCGACGGCTTCCGCGCGCGCCATCCGGGGGTGGACGTCGCGCTCGAGAGCTCGGGCAGTCTCGAGGCGGCGCGGAAGATCACCGAGCTGGGCCGCGTGCCCGACGTGCTCGCCGTGGCCGACGCGGAGGTGATCCCCGCGCTCCTCGCCCCCGCGCACGCCACCTGGTACGAGGTCTTCGCGGGGACCCGCTACGGGCTCCTCTACACCGATCGCTCCGCGGGCGCCGCCGCGATGGCCGCCACGAGCGCGGACGGCCCCGCGGCGGCACCCGCCGAGTGGTGGCGCGTCCTCCTCCGGCCCGGCGTGCGCCTCGGGCGCTCGGATCCGCGGCTCGATCCGGCGGGCTACCGCGCGCTCCTCGTCGCCCGGCTCGCCGAGCGGCACTACGGCGAGCCGGGGCTCGCGGCGCGGCTCGACGCCGCCGTGCGCCCGGGCGACGTGCGGCCCAAGTCGGCCGACCTCGTGGCGCTCCTGCAGGCGGGCGAGCTCGACTACGCCTGGGGCTACGAGGCGGTGGCGCGCGGCGCGGGCCTCCGCTTCCGCGCGCTGCCGCCGGCGATCGACCTCTCCGACCCCGCGCATGCGGCCGACTACGCGGCGGCGCAGGTGCGGATCCCGGGACCGCGCGCCCGACCGGCCGACACGCTCGCGGTGCGGGGGGCGCCGATCGCCTATGCGATCACGATCCCGACGCAGGCCGCCGAGCCCGCGCTCGCCCGCGCCTTCGTGGACTACGTGCTCTCGGACACCGGGCGCGCGGTGCTCGCGGCCCGCGGCTTCCGCCTCCCCGCCGCTCCGCACCCGATTATCTTGCCCGGCGGCGACAGCACCCGGGGCGCCGCCGCCCGTCCGCGCCGCCCCTGATCCAGGCCTCCCTTCTGCAGCTCCGGTGACACGATGAACGGCATCCCCAACATTCCCGCTCCCCGCAACGAGCCGGTGCTCGGCTACGCTCCCGGCAGCGCCGAGCGCGCCGCGCTCCAGCGCGCGCTCCAGGTCATGGCCGGCCGGGTGGAGGAGATCCCGGTCGTCGTCGGCGGCCGCGAGGTGCGCACCGGCGACATCCAGGAGGTCTGCAGCCCGCACCGGCACGATCACCTGCTGGCGCGGGTGCACCAGGCCGACGCCGCCACGCTCGACGCCGCGGTGGGCGCGGCCCTCGAGGCGCGGCGCGAGTGGGCGAGCTGGCGCTTCGAGGACCGCGCCGCGGTCTTCCTCAAGGCGGCCGACCTCCTCGCCGGCGAGTGGCGCCAGGTGCTCAACGCGGCGACGATGCTGGGGCAGAGCAAGACGGCCTACCAGGCCGAGATCGACAGCGCCTGCGAGCTGATCGACTTCCTGCGCTTCAACGTCCACTACGCCGAGCAGATCTATCGCGAGCAGCCGTCGAGCCCGGCCACGAACTGGAACCGGCTCGACTACCGCGGGCTCGAGGGCTTCGTCTACGCCATCACGCCGTTCAACTTCACGGCGATCGGCGGCAACCTGCCCACCGCGCCCGCGCTCATGGGCAACGCGGTCGTCTGGAAGCCGGCCGCGACGGCGACGCTCTCCAACTGGCACTTCTTCCGCCTGCTGCACGAGGCGGGGCTGCCGGCCGGCGTCATCAACTTCGTGCCCGGCAACGCGGCCATGGTGAGCGAGCGGCTGCTCGCGCACCGCATGCTCGCGGGGATCCACTTCACCGGCTCGACGCCGGTCTTCAACGGCCTCTGGCGCGGCGTGGCCAACAACCTCGAGCGCTACCACGGCTATCCGCGCATCGTGGGCGAGACGGGCGGCAAGGACTTCGTCGTCGCCCACGAGAGCGCCGACGTGGACGCGCTCGCCGTGGCGCTGGTGCGCGGCGCCTACGAGTACCAGGGCCAGAAGTGCAGCGCGGCGAGCCGCGCCTACGTCCCCGACACCCTCTGGCCCGCGGTGCGCGAGCGGATGGTGGCGATGATGGCCGAGATCCGCATGGGCGACGTCGCCGACTTCGGCAACTTCATGGGCGCGGTGATCGACCGGCGCGCCTTCACCCGGCTGCGCGACCACCTCGAGCGCGCGAAGGCGGAGCCGGGGGTCGAGGTGGTGGCGGGCGGCGGCACCGACGACGCGGTGGGCTACTTCGTCGAGCCGACGCTGCTGCGGGTCGAGGACCCGAGCTACCGGCTCATGTGCGAGGAGATCTTCGGCCCCGTGCTCACCGTCTACGTCTACCCGGCGAAGCGCTGGGCGGAGACGCTCGAGCTGGTGGACACGACGAGCCCCTACGCGCTCACCGGCGCCGTCTTCAGCCAGGACCGCCGCGCCCTCGTCGAGGCCGACCGCGCGCTCCGCAACGCGGCGGGCAACTTCTACATCAACGACAAGCCCACCGGGGCGGTCGTCGGCCAGCAGCCCTTCGGCGGCGCCCGCGCGAGCGGCACCAACGACAAGGCCGGCAGCTGGCTCAACCTGATCCGCTGGGTCTCGCCGCGCGCCATCAAGGAGAACCTCGTCCCGCCCAGGGAGTGGCGCTATCCGTTCATGGCGCCGGATCAGACGGACCGGCCGTGACTGCAGGGACTAGGGACTAGGGACTAGGGACCAGGGGCTAGGAAGTCCCGATGTGCAGCGGCCCTCCGATCCTGAGATCGGAGGGCCGCAGTCGTTCGGAGTCCCTAGTCCCTAGCCCCTAGCCCCTAGCCCCTGCTCAGTGCGCCGCTCCGCTCCCCTTCATCCGGCCCGTGCGGAAGAGGAGCAGGAGGCTGAGCGCCAGCACGAACGTCACGCCCATCGTCAGGAAGACCCGCTCGAAGGCGACCACGCTCGCCTGGCGCATGACGTTCAGGTCGAGGAGCTGGTAGGCCTTCTGCCGCGCCTCGGCGAGCGAGCCGCCCTGCGTCTGCAGCAGGCGGGTGACGGCGTCGAGCCAGGCGCGCGCGGTGGGCTCGGCGGCGGTGACGTGCGGCAGGAGCCCGCCGCGCGCCTGCTCGCGCCAGCGGGTGATGAGCGTCGCGGTGATGGCGATGCCGAAGCTGCCGCCGAGCTGGCGCGAGAGGTTGAAGAGCCCGGTGCCCTGCGCGAACTGCGAGGAGCGCAGGTCGGCCACGGCGAGCCCGGTGAGCGGGACGAAGATGAGCCCCATCGCCACGCCGCGCACGATCATCGGGAGCAGGAGCTCGTGCATCCCGGTGTCGAGCGTGAAGTGCGCGTGCATCCACATCGACCACATGAAGAGCAGTACGCCCAGCGTGATGAGGAGGCGCGCGTCCACCCGCGGCGCGAGCCGGCCCATGAAGGCCATCGTCACCGCGCTCGCGATGGCGCCGGGGAGGATCACCTTACCGGTGTCCCAGGCGGTGTAGCCCAGCAGCGTCTGCAGGAAGACCGGGAGCGCGAAGACGCTGGCGTAGAGCGCGAAGCCCAGCACCGCGCCGAAGACGACGCTCGCCGTGAGCTGGCGGTTCTTGAGGATGCGCAGGTCCACGATCGGGTGCGCGGTGGTGAGCTCGTGCCAGACGAACGCCGCGAGCCCCACGACGGCGAGCACCGCCTCGGTGACGATCTCCCGCGACTCGAACCAGTCGTGCGCCTCCCCGCGCTCCAGGAGCACCTGGAGCGCGCCGATCCCGACGATCAGGAGCGCGAGCCCCAGCCAGTCGACGTGGTCCACCCGCTCCACCTGGTGCTCGGGCTCGGGGACGAAGCGCCAGGTCAGGAGCGCGGCGAAGATCCCGAGCGGGATGTTGATGTAGAAGATCCAGGGCCAGGAGTAGTTGTCGGTGATCCAGCCGCCCAGGGTGGGCCCCAGCGTGGGGCCCACCATGACGCTCATGCCGAAGATCGCCTGGCCGGTGGCGCGCTCCTCGAGGGGGAAGACGTCGAAGATGATCGCCTGGGCGGTGGAGATGAGCGCGCCGCCGCCGATGCCCTGCAGCACGCGGGCGCCCACCAGCCACTCGAGCGTGCTCGCGTTGCCGCAGAGCCAGGAGGCGAAGGTGAAGAGGATGATCGAGCCGGTGTAGTAGTTCCGCCGCCCGAAGCGGTCGGAGAGCCAGCTCGTCAGCGGCAGCACGATGACGTTGGCCACGATGTAGCCGGTCGACACCCAGGCGATCTCCTCGAGCGTCGCGCCCAGGCTCCCCATCATGTGGGGGATCGCGACGTTGACGATGCTGGTGTCGACCAGCTCCAGCACGCTCGCCATCGCCACCGCGAAGGCGATCAGGTAGCGGTAGCGGTAGACCTCGCTGCGGTCGAGCTGCCGGGCGCCGGCGAGCGGCAGGGCCATCGTGCCCATGGGCGTTCCGTGACCGGGTCGGGGCGGGTTACCGGGTCGTGATCTCGAGCTCGACGCTCATCCCCGGCCGCAGCGGATACTTGGCGAGGTCGGCCGAGTCGATGGCGATGCGCACCGGGATGCGCTGGACCACCTTGGTGAAGTTGCCCGTGGCGTTGTCGGGCGGCAGCAGCGAGAAGCGCGCGCCGGTGGCGGGCGCGATGCTCTCGACCTTGCCGTGGAAGGTGACGTCCGGATAGGCGTCCACCGTGAACTCCGCGGCGTCGCCCGGGTTCACGTGCTCCATCTGGGTCTCCTTCATGTTGGCCGTGACCCAGAGGTCGCGCTCGGGGACGATGGTCATGAGCTGCTGGCCCACCTGCACCAGCTCGCCCGGCTCGACCCGCCGCTTGGCGACGATGCCGGCCGTGGGCGCGGTGATCACGGTGTAGCCGAGCTGGATCTTGGCGTTCTCGACCGCCGTGCGCGCCGCCTCGAGCCGCGCCTCGGCGCCGCGGAGCGCCGCCTGCGCCACGGCGACGTTGCTGCCGCTCGCCGCCGCCTGGCGCTGCACCGCCTCGAGGTTGGCGCGCGCCGCGTCGGCCGCGGCCTGCGCGGCGTCGAGCTGCTGGGCGGCGACGATCTTCTTCGCCGCCAGCCCGCGGATCCGCTCGAGATCGGCCTGCGCCTTCCGGTAGTTCGCCTCCGCCGCCGCGACGTTCGCGCTGGCGCCCGAGGCCTGGGCGCGGCTGGCCTGCACCGCCGCCTCCGCCTGGCCCGGGCCGCGGGTGCCGCCGACCGCGGCCTGCGCCGTCGCCAGCTCCGCCTCGGCCTGCTGGAGCCGCACCCGGAGGTCGCGGTCGTCGAGCACGACGAGCGTGTCGCCCTCCTTGACGTGCAGGTTGTCGTCCACCAGCACGCGGCTCACGAACGCCTGCACCTTGGGCGCGATCGGCGTCACGTGGCCGTCGATCTGCGCGTTGTCGGTGGACTCGTGGTTGCGGCCGTGCAGCCAGCGCGTCACGCCCCACCCGAGCCCGGCGAGCACCAGCACGCCGATGATGAGCAGCGGGTTGATGCGGCGCTTCGGTGCCGCGGGCTCGGCCTCCGGGGCGTGGCCGCCCGCGGTGGGGGAGCGGTCGGTCGGGGTCACTGCGTCCGTCGTTGTGGTCGTGCTCGCCATGGTCGGGGTCCTGGGCTCGTCGGTCGGGGGCGTCGTCGGCGCCGTCGGGGTCGTCGTCGGGGTCGTCGGGGGCGCCGTCGGCATCAGTGCAGCTGGTCGATGACGCCGAGCGCGCGATAGGTGTTGAGGTGCGCGGTCGCGAAGCCCACGCGCGCCTGGATCAGCGCGTCACGCGCCGCGATGAGCGAGCTCTGCGCCTGGGTGGTCTCGACGCTCCCCGCCACGCCGGCCTGGAAGCGCTCCTGGGCCTGCGCCAGCTCCTGCTCGGCGAGCTGCAGCCGGGTGCCCGCGAGCAGCATCTGCTGGCGCGCGCTCGCGAGGTCGAGCACCGCCTGGCTCGCCTCGGTGGCGACCTGATTGCCGAGGTCGCGCTCGCGCAGCTCCTGCGCCTCGAGGCGGAACCGCTGCTCGGCCGTGCGGCTCTCGCGGCGCAGGCCGTCGAAGATCGGCAGGCTCAGCAGCACGTTCACCTGGTAGGTGCCGTTGAGCGCGCTCAGGGCGGTGCCGCTCTGCTGGTAGTAGCCGTTCGCGTTGAGCGAGGGCAGGTACTCCAGCTTGATCGCGCGCAGGTTGCGCCGCGCGGCCGCGGTGCGAGCCTGCTCGGCCCGCAGCTCGGCCCGATGGGTGCGCGCGTAGGCCACCGCGGCGCCGGGCTCCGTCGGCAGCTCGGTCTCGAGGGGCGCGAGCGAGTCGGCGAGCGCGATCGGCGCGTCGGGCGGCAGGTCGAGCGCGCGGCGCAGGTCGAGCTGCGCGCGGTCGCGCGCGTTGCGCGCCAGCTCGAGCTGGGTGCGCACCGCCTGGAAGCTGACCTCGCTGCGCGTCTGGTCGATGACCGGGCTCACCCCCGAGGCGACGAGCTGGCGCGCCTGCTCGAGGAGCTGGGCGGCCACCGCGCTGTCGGCCTGCCGGGCGCGCACCGTCTCCTCGGCGCTCACCGCGCGCAGGTAGGCGAGGCCCGCCTGCGCGCCGGCCGCCTCGCCGACGGCCTGCACGTCGAGCCCGGCGGCGCGCGCCGTGTCGCGCGCGGCGCTCACGCGCGCGAGCGTCGCGAGGTCGAGGATGGTCTGGCTGCCGCGCAGCTGCGCGCGCCAGAGGTTGAAGCCGGGGCTGACCGCGGGGACGCCCGGCAGACTGAGGCCGAACTCCGAGAAGTTCACCGTCTGGCGCGTGTATTCCGCCGCGCCGCTGACCTGCGGCAGCAGCTCCCCGCGCCGCTCGCCCACCCGCCGCTCGGCGACGCGCGCGCTGAGCTGCGCGAGCGCGACGCTCACACCCCGGCGCCGGCCGAGGCCCACGGCGTCGAGCAGCGTGAGGGGGCGCGCCGGCACGGCGGCCGCGGCGGCCGCGGCGCCCGCGGAGTCGCGCTGCTGGGCCAGGGCGGGGCGGGGCGGCGCGAGGAGCACGGCCGCCGCGGCTGCCGCCAGGGCCGGGAGTGCGCGGGCGGGGCCGGAACGGCGGAGGAGCGGAACGGCTGGGCGCATGTCGGTCTCAGTCGGTGGTGACGGCCGGCGGCCGGGCGCGGACGCCGTCGAGGACGAGGTCCACGATCCCCTCGAACAGGCGTTCGCCGTCGAGGGCGTTCGGATCATAGACGGAGAAGAAGGCCTGCGATTGGGCGGAATGGACCAGGAGCGACGCGATGGCGCGCGCGGTGGCGGCGTGCGCCAGCTGGCGGAACTCGCCCGAGGCGAGGCCGCGCTCGAGCGCCTGCTCGAAGAGGCGGCGCGAGGGGAGAATCACCTCCTCGTAGTAAAACCGCGCGAGCTCGGGAAAGCGGCCCAGCTCGCCCTGCACCAGGCGGGCGATGCGGATGACCTCGGGCCGGCTCACCGTCTCCCACAGCCGTCGCATCAAGTCCACCAGGAGCTCGGTCGCGCTGCCGTAGTACTGCCGCACGTACTCCTCGCCCGCCACGACGCAGGTGACCACCTTGGCGCGTACCATGGCGCGGAAGAGGTCCTCCTTGCTGGCGAAGTAGCGGTAGAGGGTGCCCTTGCTGACCCCCGCCTCGCGCGCCACCTCCTCGAGCCGGGCGGGCGCGAAGCCGCACCGGCCGAAGACGCCGAGCGCGGCGTCGAGGATCTCCTCGGGCCGCTCCTCGGGGCGCCGCTGCCAGCGCGGCGTCTCGGGGGGTCGGGGATCGGGATGGCTCATCGGGGCTCCGAATAAGTAACTGACCGGTCAGTAAAATAGGGCGCCCGAATGGCCGGTCAATCCCCCGGTTTGCCGCCCGGCCGGGTGACTGTCCTCACCGCTGCGGCGCGGCGGAACCCTCTACTCTGGAAGCGGTTGGGGCGGGGCGGCGGCGGGGGCGCGAGACCCGACGCGGCGCGGCTTGCCCGCCCCGATCGCGACTCGTACTATTGGACATCCCCGCCCCACTGGAGGCCCCTGCCGATGTCGGAAGCATTCCGCAGCTCCGACGAATTCGACGAACAGGCCCATCAGCTCTACAACGAAGGACGCTACGACGAGGCGCTCGCCCTCCTGCAAGAGGGCATCTCCGTCTACCCCCACGCCGTCGATCTCCATGTCGGTCTCGCCTACGCCTATCTGGCGCGGGAGGACTTCGCCTGGGCGCGCCGCGCGTTCGAGCACGCCCTCGGGCTCGATCCCGACCACGAGGACGCCCTCGCCGGCCTGAGCGAGCTGCTCCTCAAGTTCGGCGATCGCGCCGGCGCCACCCGCGCCGTCGAGCGCATCCTGCAGCTCGGCTACGAGGACGACCACGACCTCATGCTGCAGATCGGCCGCGCCTTCTTCCGCGAGGGGCTCGTCGCGCCGGCGCAGCGCTTCTTCGACCTGGCGGCGAGCGCGCATCCCGAGTCGCCCGACGCGGCGAGCTGCATGGGCTATGCGGCGCACCGGCTGGGCAACGACGGCGCCGCGCTCTTCTGGCTCCGCCGCGCGCTCGCCATCGACCCGCAGTACGTCGAGGCGCGGATCTACCTCGCCAACCTGCTCTACGACCGCGGCGAGTCGGAGGCGGCGCTGCACCACCTCGAGCGCACCCAGCCCGAGGACCACTACGACGAGCTCGCGCTCTGGCGCCACATCGAGCTCAAGAAGTCCGTGTACCGGCTCCCCGACGAGGACCCCGAGCTGGCGCCCTGGATCGCGCGGCTCACCGAGGTGAGCGGCGAGCCCGACGGGATCGAGATGCTGCTCGCCGAGGTCGAGGCGCAGCAGCCCGACGGCTCGAGCCGCGATCCGCACCAGCTCGAGCTCTTCGGCACGCTCCTCGGCGAGCTGCACGCGATGAAGAAGACCCCGCCCCACGCGTCCGGGGCCAGCGGCCCCGCCGCCGACCAGCACCAGGTCGCCACGCTCGCCGGCGCGGTTTTCCGGGGCTCGTGGGACGAGATCCTCCTGCAGATGAAGGCCGCCGACCGCGAGTGGGCCGACGCCTCGCTGCGGGAGTTCATGTCGGGCCTCGCGCGCCGCGGCCAGACCGAGACCGGCGTCATCATCCCCGTCACCAACGCCGAGGCGTTCATCCGCGGGAGCGCCGAGGCGGGGGTCATCCGCATCATTCACTGAGCGGAAGGCGGGAGGTCGGACGGCGCGAAGGGTGCCCGGGTTAGCTTTCCGGGCACCCTTCGATCCGTTCGGCCCCGACGAGGAACCGCGATGAGTCAGGAACCTGCCCTCCCGCTGCTCGCCTCCGAGCTTCCGCCCCGCTGGACCGAGGGCGTGCGCCGCACCGTCCTCCCCAACGGCCTGACCGTGCTCGTGCAGCGCGACGACTCCGCGCCCGTCGTCGCGGTGGTCACGCACGTCGAGGCGGGCTTCTTCGACGAGCCCGACCGCTGGCAGGGGATCTCGCACGTCCTCGAGCACATGTACTTCAAGGGCACGCCGCGCCGCGGCGTCGGCGAGATCGCGCGCGAGACGAAGGCGGCGGGCGGCTACCTCAACGCCCACACCTCGTACGACCACACCGCCTACTTCGTCGTCCTGCCCGCGGCGAATCTCGCCCACGCGATGGACATCCAGGCCGACGCGCTCCGGCACTCCGAGGTCGAGGCGGGCGAGCTCGCGCGCGAGCTGCAGGTGATCATCCAGGAAGCGAAGCGCAAGCTCGATTCGCCCGGCGCGGTGGCCTACGAGACGCTGCACGAGCTGATGTTCGACCACCACCGCATCCGCCGCTGGCGGATCGGCTACGAGGAGCAGCTCGCCGGCTTCACGCGCGACGACGTCGTCGGCTACTACCGCTCGCGCTACGTGCCCGAGCGCACGATTCTCACGATCGTCGGCGCCGTGGACGAAGCCGAAGCGCTCGCCCTCGCCGAGCGGCTCTACGGCGACTGGCCCGCGGCCGAAGGGGCGGTGGATCCGTCGCCCGCGGAGCCGTGGACCCGCCGGGTGCGGGCGCGCACGCTCCGCGGCGACGTCGCGCAGGCGGAGCTCGTGCTGGGGTGGCGCACCGTGCCGCCGCTCGACCCCGCGGCGCCCGCGCTCGATCTCGCCGCCGCGGTCCTGGGCGCGGGGCGCGGCAGCTGGCTCTATCGCGCGCTCCGCGAGCGCGGCCTCGTCACCTCGGTGGGCGCCCACAACTACGCGCCCACCGAGGTCGGCGTCTTCGGCGTCACCGCCGAGCTCGAGCCCGAGCGCGTGGCCGAGGCGCTCGCGGGCATCGCCGCCGCGGTGCGGCGACTGGCCGTCGAGGGCCCCACCGCCGAGGACCTCGCGCGCGCGCGCACGCTGCTGCTCGCGCGTTGGGCGCGGCAGTTCGAGGGGATGGAAGGCCGCGCCATGGCGCTCGCCGCCGCGGAGGCGCTCGACGGCTACGACTTCCTCGACCGCGAGTACGCCGCGCTCGAGGCCGTCACGCCCGACGACGTGCGCGCCGCGGCCGAGGCGTACCTCGTCGCGGACGCGGTCTCGGGGGTGCTCTATCTCCCCGAGGACCGCGGCGCCGAGCTCACCGACGAGGCGCTCCGCGCGGCGTTCGCCACGCCGCCGGCGGGCGAGCCGCTCGCGGCGCCGCTGATCCACGTCCCCGCCACTCCCGCGCCCGCCCATCGCGCGGCGGCCGATCTCGTGGCGGGGGTCCTGCACACCGCGCTTCCCGGCGTCGATCTCCTCGTGCGCCGCAAGCGCGGCGTCCCCGTCGTCACCGTCGGCGCCTACGTGCGCCGCGCCGACTTCGATCCGCCCGCGCAGGCGGGCCTCGCCGCGCTCGCCGCGCGCGCCGCGCTGCGCGGGGCGGGGGAGCTCGACGCCGCGGCGCTCGCCTTCGCCTTCGAGCGGCTCGGCGGCTCGCTCGCGCCGAGCCTGGGCTCCGACTGGCTCGGCTTCGGCGCCACCGTGCTCGCCGACCGGCTGGGCGAGGCCGCCGCGCTCGTCGAGCGCGTCGTGAGCGCGCCGCGCTTCGCCGACGCCGACATCGTGCGCGAGCGCGGCCTCCTCGTGAGCGAGGCGCAGCAGGCGGCGGACGACATGTTCCGCTTTCCCTTCCAGCTCGCCTTCGGCGCGGCGTTCGGCGACCGGGCCTACGGGCTCCCGGTCGGCGGGCTGCCCGAGACGCTCCCCGGGATCGCGCCCGACGACGTGCGGCGCTGGCACGCGCGCACCTTCGGCGAGGCGCGCCTCACCGTCGTCGCGGTGGGCGACGTGGATCCGATCGCCGCGACGGCCACCCTCGCCGGCGTCTTCGAGCATCGGCCCGCGCGCGCGGCCGCGGGCGACGACGCGCCGGTCGCGTGGCTGCCCGCCGGCGAGCCGCTGCTTCGCGTCGTGAGCCGCGAGAAGGCGCAGTCGGCGCTCGCGATGGCGTTCCCGGGCCCCGCGCGGCGCGATCCCATGCGCCATGCCGCCGACGTCTGGGCCGCGGTGGCGAGCGGGCTCGGCGGCCGCCTGTTCGACGCACTGCGCGACCAGCGCTCGCTCGCCTACACGGTGCTCGCTTCCACCTGGCAGCGGGCGCGGGCCGGCGCGCTCGTCACCTACATCGCCACGAGCCCCGCGCGCGAGGCGGAGGCGCGGGACGCGATGCTCGAGGAGCTCGCGCGCTTCGCCGCCGAGCCGGTGAGCGAGCGCGAGCTCGCGCAGGCGGTCAGCTACCTCGCGGGCCAGGCCGAGGTGCGGCGCCAGAGCGGCGCCGCCGTGGCGGGCGAGATCCTGGAGGCGTGGCTCATCGGCACGGGGCTCGCCGAGCTCGAGGATCCGGCGGCCGCCTTCCGCGCGGTGACGGCCGAGGCGGTGCAGGAGATCGCCCGCCGGCACCTGGTGGCGGCCGAGCGGGCGGAGGGGGTGGTGCGGGGGACGGGCGGGGGGCGCTGACGGCGCCCCGGCTGACGGCGCCCCGGCTGACGGCGCGACGATCCCGCAGAACACCCCGGCCTCGGCACGGATCCGAGGCCGGGGTGTTTTCACGCCGCGGCGCCGCCGGTGCCCTGGGGGCCGGGGTCTAAGTGACTGGAGTGGTGCGTGTTGATCGCGGCCACGGCGGGTCGGGGCGGCCCGGCGGGCCGGGCCCGTGGGCCTCGGCGGCACCATTGTTGCTCGGCGCACCGGGCTCCGACGGTCCACCTTCCGTTCCACGCTCCCGGAGAACCCGATGCGCCTGCTGACGCACCGTACGACCGCCTTTCTGGCCGCCCTCGCGCTCGCCGGCGGCCTGGCCGCCTGCGGCAACCCGATCGACGCCGCACTGGACTTCGGCCTCGAGGGCACCTGGAAGG
>DASTSO010000135.1:0-30934 GCA_035760645.1 Gemmatimonadales bacterium | reverse complement strand
AAATAGCGGCGTGGGTGGGATTTGAACCCACGGTGGGGTTGGAGCCCCACGGCGGTTTTCAAGACCGCTGCATTAAACCACTCTGCCACCACGCCGGAGCGGGAATAGTCTCGCCCGATGTCCACCCGCGCAAGACCTCGCCGACCGCACCACGCGACGCCGCTACACCCGCTCACCGCAGTCCGAATCCACGCGATCCTATTAGGCTACAGACAGCCCCGCTGCCGGGGTGGGATGGGTGTGCGGTGTCCGCGCCCCAGCCGGAACAGGCGGCCCGGCGAGGACACGGGTGAACGCGGAGGACGGACATGGCGGACAGGCTCCCGGTGGACGCGGACCAGGAGGGCCGGCTCTTTCGGCTCCTGATCGAGAACGCGATCGACTACTGCATCTTCACGACCGATCCCGCAGGGATCGTGCGCACCTGGAATCCCGGGGCCGAGCGGATGCTCCAGTACACCGCGGAGGAGCTCCGCGGTCGGACCGCCGACGTGATTTTCACGCCGGAAGACCGGCAGGCCGGCGGCCCCGAGCTCGAGCGGGAGCTCGCCCTGCGCCTCGGGCGCGCCGAGAACGAGCGGTGGCATATGCGCAAGGATGGCACGCGGTTCTGGGGGGCCGGCATCATGCTCCCGCTGCGCGACGGCGACGGGGCGCATCTCGGCTTCGCGAAGATCCTGCGCGACTTCACCCGCCGGCGGGAGCTCGAGATCGCCCTGCGACGGCAGGAGCGCACGGAGAGCCTCGGCGTCCTGGTCGGGGGCGTGGCCCACCTCTTCAACAACCTGCACACCGTGCTGATCGGGAACCTCGAGCTCCTCGCCCGGCGCCCGTCGCTCCGACAGGATCAGGGCGCCGGAGAGCTGCTCGGTGAGATGCGCCGGGCCAGCGAGCGCACGACGGAGATCACGCGCAACCTGCTGCAGTACGCCGGGCAGAGCTTCATGCAGGCGCAGGCGGTCGATCCCTGTCGCGAGTTCGAGGCGCTGGCGACCCGGGTGCAGTCGCAGCTGTCGTCGCGGGTGCGGCTCACCATCAACGTGCCCGACGTCTGCCCCCCGGTCCACGGCGATCCGACCCTCCTGCAGCAGCTCTTCGCCCAGCTCGTCCTGAACGCGGCCGAAGCCATGGGCCAGGCAGGCGGCGCGATCATGCTCAGCGCCCGGCCCGACGTGCTGAGCGCCGAGACGGTCTCGCGACCCGAGATCGCCCCGTTCGACCTGCGGCCCGGCCGCTACGTGACCTTCGAGGTGCGCGACAACGGCCCCGGCATGGACGCCGCGACGCGCGCCCGCATCTTCGAGCCGTTCTTCACGACCCGGTTCCAGGGCCGCGGCCTCGGGCTGGCCGCCAGTCTCGGGATCGTGCGCACGCATGGCGGGGCGATCACCGTCACGAGCGCCCCGGGCGAAGGCACCGCCGTTCGCGTGATGCTGCCCGAGCGGTCCACCACCCGCGCCGCGCACGCGGAGGGAGCGACGGCCGAGCTCCCCGGGCAGACCCCCGCACGGCCCTTCGCGCTGGTCTGCGACGACGAGGAGCTGGTGCGGAACGTCGCGGTCGCGGTGCTCGAGAGCGAAGGGCTGACGGTGGTGCAGGCCGAGAACGGGGAGCAGGCCATCAAGGTGGTGCAGCGGGTGGGCGCGGAGCTGTCGGTGGTCCTGCTCGATCTGGCGATGCCGGTGATGGACGGCGAGGAGGCGGTGCCGCACCTGCGGGCGCTCCGGCCCGACCTGCCGATCGTCGTGATGACGGGGCTGGGCGACCTCGACGCGCGCGCCCGGCTGACGCGGCTGGGGCTCGATTCGTTCCTGAGCAAGCCGTTCACGATCGAGCGCCTCGTGGCGGCCGTGCGCGCCGCGCTCGAGGCCTCGCCGCGGCGCTAGGGCGCCGCCGCGGCCGCACGCCTCAGCGCGGCAGCGGCGGCACCCACGCCCACCCGGCCTCGAAGAGCCCGGGCCAGCGCACGAACACCCAGAACCCGATCACCGCGAGGTAGAGCGTCGTCGCCGCGAGGCGGGGACGGACCCAGCGCGCGAGCGCCTTGGTGCGGTCGCCGGCGATGAGCATCGCCGGCGCCGCGGCGACGTACCAGCCGGCGAGCCAGAGCGGCCACGCCGGCGCGGGCGAATGGGTGACCTGGTGGGTGACGACCCATCGCGCGATCGCGCCGGCGAAGGCGAGCGCGAGGTAGGTCTGCGCGAGGAAGGTGAGCGCGGCGCCCAGGAGCACGAGCGCCCCGCGGTCGCGCTGCGCCGCGGCGACCGAGAGCCGGCCGCCGGGCGCCCCCGCCAGGCCCAGCACGAAGGTCCACGCCGCGGCCACGGCGGTGCCCACCACGGCGACCAGCACGGCGAATCCCACGCTTCGCAGCACGACGACGGCTCCCGGAGCGCCTCAGTTGGTGCCCGGCCGGATACTCTCCTGCACCGCGTGCGCGACGGAGTCGGCGCGCTGCGCCTCCGCCGGGAAGCCCTGCTTGCGGAGCGCGTCGGCCGCGGTGCCGTAGACGATCGAGTAGAGCTGGAGGATCGACGCCGACGGCGGGTCCACCCAGCCGCGCGGCCGCTGCTTGGCCGCCGCCTGCCAGTGGTAGACCTCCCACAGCAGCCGCCGCGTGCGCGGCAGGTTCATGAAGCCGAGCCCCGAGCTCAGCATGATGCTGTCGCTGGGCTCCACCGGCTTCGCGTGCAGCTTCCGCACGAGACCCGCCGAGACGAGATAGGGCGTGAGCCCGAACGTCTGGTCGGGGTAGCCGCCGTCGCTCCAGGCGAAGTAGATCGGCCGCTTGCCGAGGTTGTCCTTGATCAGGAAGAGCGTCGCGATGTCCTGCAGCGTCAGGTAGTCCTGGCCGAAGACGATCTGGAGGCTGTCGATCTGCAGCCCCGCGCCCTTCTGCACCGGCATGATCTCGGGGAGGCTGTCGAGCTGCCCCTCGCTCAGGCTGAAGACCGGCGTCGTCGGCTTCGGCCACGCGCCCGCCGCGGGCCCCTCGGCCTGGCCCGCCTTCACGTCGCGGCCCCACAGCGCCACCGACTTCCCGAGGTCGAAGGTCGGCGTCGGGCGGCGGCGGAGCTGGCGCAGGTGCCAGCGCGTGTTCATGAGCGAGAGGTTGGCGAGCGTCACGTCGGGCCGCACGCCCTCCACTTCCTGGGCGTACCAGAGCGGGAAGGTGTCGTTGTCGCCGGCGGTGATCAGGATGCCGTACGGCTCGATCGACTCCAGCATGTCGATCGCGAAGTCCCGCGCGATCGTCTCGCCGGAGCGCGGGGCGGTGACGTGGTTGCCGACGAGCGGGATGAGGCCCAGCGCGAGCACGGGGCTCGCCAGCGCCCAGCGGCGCCCCGCCTCGCCGCGGTCGCGCAGGAAGCGCACGACCGCGGCGACGAGCGCGCCGAGGCCGAGGGCGACGAGCACGCCGAACATCTGGAACGAGGCGACGAAGAAGTAGTCGCGCTCGCGCACCTCGCGCGGGAGCGAGGGCTGGTCGGGGTACTGCGAGAAGCCGTACTTGAAGTTGAGATAGAAGATCAGCGCGACCGTGAGCGTCCCGAGCAGCGCGAGCGCCGAGAGCCCGGCGCGCTTGTCGCGCCGGACCAGCTCGTAGAGGCCCCAGAGGCCGAGGAAGCTGAAGAGCGCCGTGGCGACCGTCTGGAGCGCCGTCCCCCAGTCGCGCGCGAACTGCCAGCCCCAGTACTCGAGGTAGTTGGCGATCTGGCCGACGAAGTCCGCCTGTCGCTGCGTCACGGACGGCTTGCCGTACTGGGCGCGGTTGAGGACGTCGTTGAGCGCGGCCCAGGTGGTCGGCTCGCCCTCGTTGATCGGCGGAAACTGCCCCGCACGGATCGGGAGGAAGCCGTAGTTGACCGACACCCCGACGAGCACCGCGCCCACCGCCGCCGTGACGACCCACGGGCGCGTCACGATGCGCCAGTCGGTCATCAGCACGTAGATGATCACGACCGGGACGCCGAGGACGCCCATCATGTGGTTCGTGGACGAGAGCGCCAGGATGTAGAGCATGGCCACGACGAGGCGGTCGCGGCGGGGGCCGGCGGGGAGGTCGCCGTAGTGCACGGCGAGCCACGCCACGAGCGCGATCGACAGCAGCGAGACGGTGTAGACCTTCTCGTTCACCGTGGACTGGTTCCACACCGTCCACGCCGTGGCGCCGACGAAGACGCCCATGAAGGCGGCGAGGAGCCGCACCCAGCGCACCGGCACGATGGTGCGGAGCCACCGCTCGGCGACCAGGAACCAGCACGCCGCCGCCCCCGCGCTCGTCGCCGCGGCGAAGAGGTTGATCCGCTCCGCGTAGCTCGCCGCGAGCGGGAGGAGGCCCCAGGTGTGGGCCATCAGCACGAAGAGCGGGTTGCCGGGCGGGTGCGGGATGCCGAGCACCTTGGCGGCGGCGATGTACTCCGACGTGTCCCAGAACGCCGTCGTCGGCGCGAGGGTGAGCACGTAGAGCAGGAAGATCACCAGTCCGGTGGCGAGGGCCCACCAGTACGGCGGGCGCTCCGCCGCGGGCGGGGCCGGCGGGGCCGTGCGCGAGGCGGAGGAGGCGAGAGGAGTCGCGGTCGAAGTCATACGGTCTCGTGAGAGCCGGAGCGCGGCGGCCGGCCTAGTGCCGGAACTGCCGGAGCCCGGTGAAGATCATGGCCATCCCGTGGCGGTTCGCCGCCTCGATCACCTCGGCGTCGCGGACCGAGCCGCCGGGTTGGATGAGGGCGGTGACGCCCGCCGCCGCCGCCTCGTCCACGCCGTCGGCGAAGGGGAAGAAGGCGTCCGACGCGAGCACGCTGCCCGCCGGGTCGTGGCCCGCCCGGCGCGCCTTGTGGGCGGCGAGGAACGAGCTGTCCACCCGGCTCATCTGCCCCGCGCCGATGCCGATCGCGGTCTCGCCCTTGGCGAGGAGGATCGCGTTCGACTTCACGCTCGCCACCGCCGCCCACGCGAAGCGCAGGTCGCGCCACTCGGCCTCGGTGGGCTGCCGCTCGGTGGCCACCTTCCAGCCGCTCTCCGACGGGTCGAACTGGAAGCGGTCCTGCACCAGGAAGCCGCCGCGCACCCGCTTGAAGTCGAGCGCGACGTCCTGGCGGCTCACCGGCAGCTCGACGACGCGCAGGTTCTTCTTGGCGGCGAAGACGGCGAGCGCCTCCTCGTGGAAGGAGGGCGCCACGACCACCTCGACGAAGAGGTCGCCCATGGCGCGCGCCGTCGCCTCGTCCACCACGGTATTGAAGGCGATCACCGAGCCGAAGGCCGACACCGGGTCGGTGGCGCGGGCCCGGTGGAACGCCTCGACCGCGGAGCCCGCGACGGCGATGCCGCACGGCGTCGTGTGCTTGATGATGGCGCAGGCGGGGCGGGTGGCCCAGCTCGCCACCGCGGTCATCGCGGCGTCGAGGTCGAGCAGGTTGTTGAAGGAGAGCTCCTTGCCCTGCCGCTGCACGAGGTCGCGCATGCCGCGCGGCTCCTCGGTGACGTAGAGCGCGCCGCGCTGCTGCGGGTTCTCGCCGTAGCGCAGCATCTGCACCCGCTCCATCGCCACGTTCATGCGGGCGGGCAGCCCGTCCTCCGCCGGCGTGAGATACGAGGCGATCGCCGCGTCGTAGTCGGCGGTGTGGGCGAAGACCTTGGCGGCGAGCTCCCGCCGCACCTTCGCCGGCACCTCGCCCCCGCGCAGCAGGTCGAGCACCATCGGGTAGTCGGTCGGATCGGCCACGACGAGCACCGACTCGTGGTTCTTCGCCGCCGAGCGGAGCATCGAGGGGCCGCCGATGTCGATGTTCTCGATCGCGTCCTCGAAGGTCACCCCGGGCCGCGCGATGGTGCTGCGGAAGGGGTAGAGGTTCACCGCCACGAGGTCGATCGGCTCGATCCCGTGCTCGCGCATCGCCGCCACGTGCTCGGGCTGGTCGCGCCGGGCGAGGAGGCCGCCGTGCACCTTCGGGTGCAGCGTCTTCACGCGGCCGTCCATGATCTCGGGGAAGCCCGTCACCTGGTCGATCGTCGTCACCGGCAGCCCCGCCTGCCGCAGCGCCTGCGCGGTGCCGCCGGTGGAGACGAGCTCCCAGCCCAGCGCCGCGAGCCCCTGCGCGAAGGCGACGATCCCGCGCTTGTCGCTGACCGAGATCAGCGCGCGCGGCATGCGAACTCCCGGACCCTGACGGCGTGTGCTGCGCTCACGATGTGTGCTCCGCGAAGGTGAAGTGGGGTAGCGGGACCGGCCGCCCCGCCTCGGCCGCCGCGAGGACGACCGCCGGCAGCAGCCGGTGCTCGGCCTCGAGGACGCGCGCGGCGAGGGTGTCGGGCGTGTCGCCCGGGAGGACCGGGACGCGCGCCTGCGCGAGGATCTCGCCGCGGTCGTAGACCTCGTCCACCAGATGCACGGTGGCGCCGGAGGTCGCGGCGCCGCTCGCGAGCACCGCCTCGTGGACCCGCCGGCCGTACATCCCGTGCCCGCCGAAGTCGGGGAGGAGCGCGGGATGGATGTTGAGGATCCGGCCGCCGTAGCGCGCGATGACGCCCTCGGGGACGAGCTTGAGATAGCCGGCGAGGACGACGAGGTCGATCCGGTGGCGCTCGAGGTGGCCGAGCCACTCGGCGGCATCCCCGGGGTCGGCGAGCACCGCGCTCGGCACGCCGCGCTCCGCCGCCCGCTCGAGTCCCGCCGCGGACGCGCGGTTGCTCAGGACGAGCGCGACCTCGGCCGGCGCGCCGGGGCCGAGCGCCCGGAGGAGCGCCTCGAGGTTGCTGCCGCGACCGGAGATGCAGACGGCGAGCCGCAGGGGCGAGCGCACGGGCATGGCGGGAAAAACTAACCCCGTGCCCCGTTTGCGCCTAGCGGGCGGAACCGGACTAGAATTGAGGCATGCTCCACCTCCGCTGTGGCTCCGACATCGAGCCCGCGCTCGGCGCCGCCGGCCTGCCGGGCGGATTCCTCGCCTACGCCGATCCGGTGGCCCAGGGGCCCACCCCGCTGACCTCCACGGCCGACGAGTTCCACCGGCTGCGGGCCGGCTTCCTCGCGGACGCCTATGGCGTGCCGGTGGACGACGCGCTCGCCCGGCTGGCGACCGCCGACGCGGCGCTCGCGCTGGCGGGGGTGGAGGACGAGGTGGTGCTCTGGTTCGAGCACGATCTCTTCGACCAGGCGGTGCTCGTGCGGCTGCTCGCCCACTTCGCCGCGGCACCCAGGCGGCCCCGCTGGCTCTCGCTCGTCACCCTCGACGCCCATCCCGAGATCGAGCGCTTCCTCGGCCTGGGCCAGCTCGACGCGCCGCAGCTCGCCGCGCTCTTCGCGCGGCGCGTGCCGGTGGGCGATGCCGCGCTCGCCCTCGGCCGCCGCGCCTGGGAGGCGTGGCGCGCGCCGACGCCGCTCGCGCTCCAGGCGCTCCTCGACGCGGATACCGGGGCACTGCCGTTCCTCGCTGGCGCCGTGCGTCGGCTGCTCGAGGAGCTGCCCTGGACCACCGACGGCCTCGCCCTCACCGAGCGGCTCGCGCTCGAGGGCCTCGAGGCGGGCCACACCCGCGCTCGCGCGCTCTTCGCCTGGGTGCAGGCTCGCGAGCGGGCCCCGTGGCTCGGCGATGCCATGTTCTTCTACGTGCTCCGCACGCTCGACGAGGGCGCCGAGCCGCTGCTCCGCGCGCGCGGCGAATGGCCGCGGCTCGACGGGACGGGCGGCGATCCGGCGCTCGCCCTGACGGAGACCGGCGCGCGGGTGCTCGCCGAACGGGAGGATCGGGTGCGCTGCTGCGGGGTGGACCGCTGGGTCGCGGGGACGTGGCTCGAGGGGCGGGAGGTCGCGTGGCGGTGGGATCCGGCGCAGCGGCGGGTGGTGCGGGGGTAGCGGCCAGCTTGCCGCGTGCGCGCGAGTCGGCCCCTGAAGGGGCCACTCGGCCGGCGAGCCCTGAAGGGCTCTCTGCGGGCACGGCACTCCGTGCCTGGAAGCGGGGATTCGCGCCACCGAAGGGCCCTTCAGGGGCCTCCGGCCGAGTGGCGGCTTCAGCCGCCGGCGAGAACCGGGCGCTGCCCCCTCAGCCGTCCTCCTCCAGCGCCACTCTCACCGCCGTCCCCACCTCGCCCTCGCTGCCCTCCGGCAGCGTCCGCGGATCCAGCAGCACGCGCCCCTCGCCGACCCGCGCGACGATCGCGGGCTCGCCGAGGCGCAGGCGGAGCGCCAGCCCGTCCGCGCCCAACGGGCCC
This sequence comes from Gemmatimonadales bacterium, assembly GCA_035760645.1. Classification (GTDB taxonomy): domain Bacteria; phylum Gemmatimonadota; class Gemmatimonadetes; order Gemmatimonadales; family GWC2-71-9; genus DASSTY01. The sequence continues at coordinate 22,720 of DASTSO010000135.1, read as the reverse complement.
GGGTCGAGCGCGACGAGTGTCGTGGGGAGCGTCGCACCGGGGAACGACCCGCCGCCGACCGCCGAGTCCCCCGCGACGAGCGTGGGCCGCGTCGACGCGGGGCAGGCCGCCGCGAGCGCCTCCGCGCGCCGGACGAGCGCCGCCCGGTCCAGTGTGAGCATCGCGAGCACCGGGACCTCGCGCCGCGCCGCCGCGGGCTCGCGGTAGAGCGCGAGCGTGGCCTCGAGCGCGGCGAGCGTGAGCTTGTCGGCCCGAACGGCGCGGGCGAGCGGGTGCCGGCGGAGGACGCTCACGAGCGTGCGTGAGCCCACGACGCAGCCGGCCTGCGGCCCGCCGAGGAGCTTGTCGCCGCTGAAGAGCACGAGGTCGGCGCCTGCGCGCACCGCGTCGCCGACGAGCGGCTCGCCCGCGAGGCCGTACGGTGCGAGGTCGAGCAGCAGGCCGCTCCCGACGTCGTGCAGATGCGGGACGCCGTGCGCGCGCGCGAGCTCGGCGATCGCCCCGGGCTCGGGGGTGTGCACGAAGCCCCGCTGCTCGAAGTTGCTGCGATGAACGGTGAGGATCGCGCCGGTGGCGGGGGAGAGCGCGCGGCGGTAGTCGTCGAGGTGGGTGCGGTTGGTGGTGCCGACCTCGCGGAGCCGCGCGCCGCTGGCGGCGAGGATGTCGGGGATCCGGAACGAGCCGCCGATCTCGATCAGCTCGCCGCGCGAAATGAGCACCTCGCGCCCCGCGGCGAGGGCGGCGAGCGCGAGGACCAGCGCACCCGCGGTGTTGTTCACGGCGAGCGCGTCCTCGGCGCCGGTGAGCTCGCGGAGCGCGGCGCGGGCGTGGTCGGTGCGGTCGCCCCGCGCGCCGGCGGCGAGATCGAGCTCGAGCGTCGAGTAGCCGCCGGCGACCTCCGCGACGGCCGCGACGGCCGCGCGCGCGAGCGGGGCCCGGCCCAGGTTCGTGTGCAGCACGACGCCGGTGGCGTTGAGCACCCGGTGCAGCGTGCGCCCGGTCCGCCGCGCGAGGCGCTCGTGCACGTCCGCGGCCCAGTCGTCGGGCGCGCCGCTCCGGCCCCGGCGGGCGGCCGCGAGCGCCTCGCGCGCCGCCGCGACCACCGCGCCGCGCGGGGCAACATCGAGCAGCGCCGCGATCCCGGGCTCGCGGAGGAGGCGGTCCACGGAAGGGAGATGCCGGCGGGAGTCCGACGCGTGGGCGCTCATCGGCTCAGCGACGGCGGTCGGGTGGCAGAGGCGTGGAGTCGGCGCGCGTGGTATCAGCGCGCATCGTGTCGGCGGGCGCCGCGGCCGGCGGCGCCCGCCGCGCGGAATCCGGTCGCGCCCGGGTGGAGTCGCCGCGTGCCGAGTCGGGCCGCGCGGGCGCGGGCCGTGCTTCGGGTACGGCGAGCACGGCGCGCGCCGTGGCGGCCGCGCCGCTCACGTTGCGCACGCCGACGAGCTCGATGACGTAGCGCCCGCCCGGCTTCCACGGGGTCGCGACGCGCAGGACCAGTCGATCGCTGAGCGGCGCGCGCGACGGCTTGGGGCCGCCGGCGGCGCCCGGCGCGCCCGGCACACCGGGAAGATGGACGCCCGGCGGCTGGCGGGCGGGCGGCGCCGCCGGCGGCACGCGGGCCGTGTCGCGCACGCGGGCCGTGTCGCGCACGGTGTCGCGCGGCGCGCGCGTGGTGTCGGCCCGGCCCGGCGCCGGGAGACTCTCGGCCGGCGGGCGGTGGAGGCTGTCGTCGACCGCCGGGGGCAGGAGCGAGCGCACCGCGATCGGGGCCGAGTCGGGGAGCGCGCGCACCCGCACCGCGGTCGAGTCGAAACGCTGTCGCGGATCCAGCGGCTGGGAGAGCTGCACCGTGGCGGCCATGCTGTCGAGCGTCGTCACGGTCGTGATGCGCGGCCCGGCGGTGTCGTGCGGGAAGGTCCAGAGCTCGGGCACCGCGGTCGAATCCGCGCCGACGCGCGCGCTGTCGTACGCCTCGCGCGGGCCCTGGCGGAAGTCGCGGTTCTGGTCGATGACGCCGTAGACCATGTAGGCGGCGTGCGGGATCGGTCCCAGCGAGAATCGCCCCGCGCTGTCGGCCACGGTACGGTAGCCGACCGAGTCGCCGAGGGGGCGCGCCTCGACCAGGGCGCCGCGCGCGGGCTGCGCGCTGGTCCAGTCGAAGACCGCGCCGGTGAGCATCGTCGTCGGCACCGGGGCGCCGGTGGTGAAGGTGACGATCGCGCCCTTCTGGCTGCGGTTGTTGCGCAGGTCGGCGACGCCCGGGAGGAGCTCGACGCGGTAGACCGCGTTCGGCAGCCAGCCCTCGCGCGGCCGCACGCCGATGGCGTCGCGGTGCCAGCGCACCACCGGCACCCGCGGACTCGGCGAGAGGATGACGAGCTTCTCGAGGTCGCCGCTCCCGGTGCCGGTGCTCGCCGTCGCGCCTTCGCTCACCACCTCGTCGAAGCGGAACCGCACCTCGCCGTCGAAGTGCGGCAGCACCGCGAGCGACTCCGGCGCGGTCGCGAGGATCCGCGGCGGCGCGAGGTCCGGCGGCCCGCCGGGCGGGGGCTCGATCTTGGCGCAGGCGGGGACGAGCAGAGTGGTGAGAGCGAGCACGACGAGGGCGGGACGGCGGGACGGCGGGACGGCGGGAGTTCGCTCCCGTGCAGGGAGGACTTCCGTGCGCCGCCGCCGGGTTCCCGCCGTCCCGCCGTCCCGCCGTCCCGCCCTCAACACCCCAGCCGCCGCCGCTTGTCGTCCAGCACGGCGACCTGCTCGCGCCAGCTCTCGAGCTTCTCGCGCTCGCGCGCGACGACGTCGGCCGGAGCGCGCGCGACGAACTGCTCGTTGGCGAGCTTCTTCTCCTGGCCGGCGACGAGGCCGCGCAGCCGGTCGGCCTCGGCGCCGAGGCGGGCGCACTCCTTCGCGAGGTCGATGGTATCGCCCAGGGGGACGACGATCGCGCTGCCGTCGCTGAGGACCGCGTGGCCCCCGGCGTCGCCGCCCTCCCCGGCGCCGGGCGCCGCGGCGTCGGTGACCGCGAACGCGCTCACCTTGGCGAGCCGGAGGATCGTGCCCATCTCGCGCTCGACCGCCTGGCGCGCCGCGGGCGTCGCGGTCGTGATCGAGGCGCGCACGGCGGTGCCGGGCTGGATCCCGTACTCGGCGCGGATCGCGCGGATCGCGCCGACGGTCTCCTGCACCAGCCCGAACTGCGCCAGCGCGTCGGGCGCCTGCGCGCGCGGGTCGCTCGTGGGCCACGGGGCGCGGCTGATCGAGGCCTGCTCCGGCCGGCCGGGGAAGCGCTTCCAGAGCGCCTCGGTGACGAACGGCATCACCGGGTGCAGCAGCCGGAGCCCGACGTCGAAGACCTGCGCCGCCACCGCGCGCGCGACGTCGCCGCCGGGGAGGTCGCCGTAGAGGCGGGGCTTGATCTGCTCGAAATACCAGTCGGCGAGATCGTTCCAGAGGAAGCGGTAGACCGCGGCGGCCGCCTCGTTGAGCCGGAAGCGCTCGTAGGCCTCGGTGGCCTCGACCACCGTCGCCTCGCAGCGCGCGATGATCCAGCGGTCGGCGAGCGTGAGCTCCTCGGGCCGCACCGCGTGCGTGTAGCGCCCGGCGAGCGGGCGGGTGGGCCCGTCGAGGTTCGAGAGGAGGAACCGCCCCATGTTCCAGAGCTTGTTGGCGAAGTTCCGCCCCGCGGCGAACGACGACTCGAGGTCGTTCGGGTCGAGGATGAGATCGGTCCCCACCGCCATGCCGCTCACCGTCTGGAACCGCAGCGCGTCGGCGCCGTAGCGCGCGACGACCTCGAGCGGGTCGATCCCGTTGCCGAGCGACTTCGACATCTTGCGGTGCTGCGTGTCGCGCACCGTGCCGTGCAGGTAGACGGTGTGGAACGGCGGCTCGCCCATGAACTCCACGCCCGCCATGATCATCCGCGCCACCCAGAAGAAGATGATCTCCGGGGCGGTGACGAGCGTGTCGCCGGGGTAGAACGCGGCGAGATCCGGGGTGCGCTCGGGCCAGCCCAGGCTCGAGAACGGCACGAGCCAGGAGCTGAACCAGGTGTCGAGCACGTCCTCGTCCTGGCGCACCGGGCCGCCGCAGCCGGGGCAGGCGGTGAGGTCGGTGCGGCTCACCGTGGTCTGCGCGCAGGCCGGGTTCTCGCAGTACCAGACCGGGATCCGGTGGCCCCACCAGAGCTGCCGGCTGATGACCCAGTCGCGGATGTTCTCCAGCCACTGCTCGTAGTCGTCGCCGCGGCGCTCGGGGATGAAGCGCACGTGTCCCGCGCGATACGCCCCGAGCGCCGGCTGCGCCAGCGGGCGCATCTTGACGAACCACTGGTCGCTGAGCCGCGGCTCGACGATCGTGCCGCAGCGGTAGCAGTGTCCCACCGCGTGCTGGTGCGGCTCGACCTTCTCGAGCAGGCCCAGGATGTCGAACTCGTGCACGACCTTCTTGCGCGCGTCGAAGCGGTCGAGCCCGCGGAAGCGCTCGGGCACCGCGTCGCTCATCCGCGCGTCGGGCGTCATGACGTCGATCGCGGGCAGGTCGTGCCGCTTCCCGATCTCGAAGTCGGTGGGGTCGTGCGCCGGCGTCACCTTCACGGCCCCGGTGCCGAACGCCGGATCGACCGCGTCGTCGGCGACGATCGGGATCCGGCGGTCGGCGAGCGGGAGCAGGACCTCGGTGCCGATGAGGTCGCGGTAGCGCGGGTCGTCGGGGTGCACCGCCACCGCCGTGTCGCCCAGCATCGTCTCGGGGCGGGTGGTGGCGACGACGAGGTGGCCGCCCGCGGCGAGCGGGTAGCGCAGGTGGTAGAGCGCCCCCGGGATCTCCTCCTTCTCCGCCTCCTCGTTCGAGAGCGCGGTGAGGCAGCGCGGGCACCAGTTGATGATGTAGTGGCCGCGGTAGATCAGCCCCTTCTCGAAGAGCTGCACGAAGACCTCGCGCACCGCGCGCGAGAGGTCCTCGTCGAGGGTGAAGTAGGTGCGCGACCAGTCGCAGCTCGCGCCGAGGGCGCGGAGCTGCTCGAGGATGGTGGCCCCGGTCGCGCGCACGTACTCCCAGACCCGCGCGACGAACTCGTCGCGGCCCAGGTCGAAGCGGGTCTTCCCCTCCTTCGCCAGGAGCCGCTCGACCACGTTCTGCGTGGCGATGCCGGCGTGGTCGGTGCCCGGCAGCCAGAGCACCTCCTTGCCGCGCATCCGCTCGAAGCGCGCCAGCACGTCCTGCACGGTGTTGTTGAGCCCGTGGCCCATGTGCAGGTTGGCCGTCACGTTGGGCGGCGGCATCATGACGACGTAGGGCTCGCGCCCGGTGTCGCGGTGCGCCTCGTAGAGGTGGCGCTCCTGCCACCAGCGGTAGAGGGCGGCCTCGATCTGCGAGGGGTCGTACTGCGGCGGCAGGGACGCGCGCGTCTCGGTCATGCGTGTGATGGTCGGGGGCGGTCGGGGATGCGAGTGGTCACGCGGTCTGGTCGTGGGCCGGCTGCGGCTCGGCCGCGAGCGGGCGGTCGTCCTCGCCGCGCACGAGGATGCTGTTGATGACGTGGTCGATGCCCGGCAGCGCGCCCACGACGCGCGCGGCGAGGGCGCGTGCGGCGCGGTTCGGCACCCAGCCGCGCAGCTCCACGACGCCCTTGGCGACGGCGAGCGGCTCGAGGCCCAGCTCGCGGAGCATCGAGTTCGACTCGATCGCCGCGCCCGCGGCGCGGGCGCCCGCGGCGGCGCTCAGCTGCCGCGCCCGCGGCGTCTGGAGGCGGGTCGCCGCCCGGCGCAGGCGGTGGCGGTTGACGTCGCCCAGCCACTCGCTGAGCGCCACCCCGGCGACGAGGCCGGCGGCCGCGCCGAGGGCGCCCCACAGGAGGAACTGGCCGGCGGTCAGGCGATCCGAACGGTCGTTGCGCACCACGTCTCCTCTGCTACACAAAGGTTCAATGCCCCGTTAATGTTAACACCGTCCTTCCCTCGCGCGCAGGGAATCCCGCAGGGCCTCTTTTTCGCTCCGCTTCGAGCACTCGCATGAACGACGAACGACTGGACATCTCCCCTCCCGAGCTCGCGCGCTGGCTGGCGGTCGCGGCCGTGATCCTCGCCGGCGCCGGGCTCTATCTCTGGCTCGCGCCCCGCACGGCGCCGCTCGCGCCGCCGGCGGAGCTGCACGAGGTGACGCCATGAGCACCGCGGTCGGCACGATTCGGCTCACCCTCCCCGACGGCAGCGTGCGCGAGATGCCGCAGGGGACGACGGGGCGCCAGCTCGCCGAGTCGATCGGCGCGGGGCTCGCGCGCGCGGCGGTGGCGGTGCGGGTGGACGGTCAGATCCGCGATCTCGACCGGCCGCTCGAGACGGACGCCCAGGTCGCCATCCTCACCGAGCGCGACCCCGACGCCCTCGAGGTGCTGCGCCACTCGGCGGCGCACGTGCTGGCGACGGCGGTGCGCGAGCTGTTCCCGGGCGCGGGCATCGGCTTCGGGCCGCCGATCGAGGACGGCTTCTACTACGACTTCGAGGTGCCCCGGCCGTTCACGCCCGAGGACCTCGAGGCGATCGAGCGGAAGATGCAGGAGGTCGCGCAGCGGAACGACCCGTTCGTGCGCGAGGAGGTGAGCCGCGAGGAGGCCAACCGCCGCTTCGCCGACGACGCGCTCAAGCTGGAGCGCATCGGCGAGTTCGGCGAGGGCGAGACGATCTCGACCTACACCAACGGCCCCTTCGTGGACCTCTGCCGCGGGCCCCACGTCCCCGGCACGGGCCGGCTCAAGCACTTCAAGCTCCTCCACGCCGCCGGCGCCTACTGGCGCGGCGACGAGAACCGGCAGATGCTGCAGCGCATCTACGGCACCGCCTGGTTCAAGAAGGAGGACCTCGACGCCTACCTCCACCGGCTGGAGGAGGCGCGCAAGCGCGACCATCGCGTGCTCGGCAAGCAGCTCGACCTCTTCTCGATCCAGGAGGTCGTGGGCCCGGGGCTCGTCTTCTGGCACCCGAAGGGCGCCATGGTGAAGTGGCTTCTCACCCGCGCGGTGGAGGACGACAACCTCGCCAACGGCTACGACCTCGTCTACACGCCGAACATCACGCGCGAGGAGCTGTTCTACATCTCGGGCCACCTGCCGCTCTACGCGGAGAACCAGTTCCCGCCGATGGCGGGCGGGGCGGGGGAGTCGGAGGACGTGCACTACCGCGTCAAGCCGATGAACTGCCCGATGCACGCCCTCATCTTCAAGAGCCAGCAGCGGAGCTACCGCGACCTCCCGCTCCGGCTCTCCGAGGTGGCGAACGTCTACCGCAACGAGCGCTCGGGGACGCTGCACGGCCTGCTGCGGGTGCGCGGGCTCTCGATGGACGACGCGCACATCTTCTGCACGATGGAGCAGGTCGAGGACGAGATCTTCCTCTGCCTCGATCAGGTGGACCGGCTGGTGCGGCAGACTTTCGGCTTCGAGCTCGACTTCGAGATCTCGACGCGCCCGCCCGAGCGGCTGGGCTCGGACGAGATCTGGGACCAGGCCGAGGCGATGCTGGCGCGCGCGCTGCAGCGGAAGGCGATCCCCTATCGGATCGACGCCGGCGGCGGGGCGTTCTACGGGCCGAAGATCGACATCAAGTTCAAGGACGCGATCGGCCGCATGTGGCAGGGGCCGACCATCCAGCTCGACTTCAACCTCCCCGAGCGCTTCGAGCTCGAGTACACCGGGACGGACAACAAGCCGCACCGGCCGGTGATGATCCACCGCGCCATCTACGGCACATTGGAGCGCTTCACCGGGAACCTGATCGAGCACTTCGCCGGCGCCTTCCCGGTCTGGCTCGCCCCCGAGCAGGTGCGGGTGATCCCGATCTCCCCCGACCAGGCCGAGTACGCCCGCGCGCTGGGCGAGCGGATGCGCGCGGCCGGGCTCCGGGTCCACGTGGACGAGCGCAACGAGACGCTCAACTACCGGATCCGCGAGGCGGAGCTGATGAAGGTCCCCTACATGGCCGTCGTCGGCGCCCGCGAGGCCGAGGCCGACAGCCTCGCGCTCCGCGTGCGCGGAGCGGGGAAGAAGCAGGAGGTCATGACCACCGCCGCCTTCCTCGAGCGCGTGGGCCAGGAGGTCCGGACCCGGGCGCTGGCGCCGTAGGACCCGTCGGGCCGTCCCTCGGCTCGAGGGCGACCCCCCGGTGCGCACCACGCGCACCGGGGGGTCGCTCGTTCCTCCACGACAACGTCGTGTGAGCATCGCGCACGGCTTCCGCCAACTTTGTCCGCCTCTCGTACACGTTCTGCCAATTCGCTGCCAAGGCCGTCCCGGACCGCAACCGTTCGCCGCCGCGATCCGTCCTATTCCCTGAGTTGCCGTCGAAGCAATGCCGTCAATGCCGTCGAGGCAGTAGGCAGTAGAGCGCGCCGCGCGGCGGGCCGCCCCGCGACACGCTCCGGTTCCGGAACGATGGGCGCACGCCGCCCCGGAGGGTCCCATGCACATTCTCGTGTCCACCCCCGTCCTCGCGCTCGCGCTCGCCGCGGGCCTGCCGGGCACGGCGCCGGCCACCCAGGCACCGGCAGCTCAGGCCCCCGCCGCGCGCCCACTCCCCCCGGGCGCCGTCGAGGGGTACCGCGCGGCGCCGCTCGCCGCCCCGATCCTCGTCTCCCTGGGGGATCCCGGCACCGGGGGGCGGGCGGTGGCGCGCGCGAGTGCGGCAGGCGAGCTCCGCGCCCTGGCCGCCCGGTGGCCCGAGGCCCTCGCCCGACGGGACCTCGCCTTCTTCGACCAGCTCCTCGCCGACGACTACCTCGGGCTCGGCGGGCCGGCCCCCGAGACCAAGGCCGGCTTCATCACCGCCCTCGCGCGCAGCGCCCCGAGCCGGGACGCCGCCTTCCGGATCGACTCGCTCCAGATCCGGATCCTGGGCTCCGACGACGGACTGGCCGTGATGTCGGGCAGCCTCACCGACCGCGACCCGCGCACCGGCGAGTTCACCGGCCCGCGCGTCATGTTCACCGAGGTGCTCGAGCGGCGGCAGGGCCGCTGGCAGGTGGTCCACGGCCACCTGAGCTGGATCCGCTCCTGACCGCACCCCGCCCGGCAGACGAGCCTCCGGCGGCGGCCGCCGGAGGCTCGATCGCCCCCGAAACCACCTCCCGCCCTCCCGCCCTCCCGCCGTCCCGCCTATTTTCCCGTCGGTTTTCCGGCTCATCCTTCAACCGGACGGGTACCAGTGAGCGACGCTACGACTCCGGTCATCGTCTCCGCGGTGCGGACGCCGATCGGCCGTTATCTCGGAGGGCTTTCCTCCTTCACCGCGCCCCAGCTCGGCGCCCTCGCCATCCGCGGCGCGCTCGACCGCGCGGGCCTCGCGCCGGAGCAGGTCCAGGAAGTCTTCATGGGCCACGTGGTGCAGGGCGGCACGGGCCAGGCGCCCGCGCGCCAGGCGCTCATCGGCGCCGGGATCCCGGCCACCGTCTCCGCCGTCACCGTGAATGAGGTCTGCGGCTCCGGCCTCCGCGCCGTGATGCTCGCCGCCGCCGCCGTCCGGGCCGGCGACCGCGAGGCGATCGTGGCCGGCGGGCAGGAGTCGATGTCGAACGCGCCGCACTACGTCTACGGGATGCGCGCCGGGATCAAGGCCGGCAACCAGACGATGCTCGACGGCGTGATCCACGACGGCCTCTGGTGCTCGTTCGGCTGCAATCACATGGGCGAGTATGCCGAGTACACCGGCGAGAAGGCCGGCGTGAGCCGCGAGGAGCAGGACCGCTTCGCCTACGAGAGCCACATGAAGGCCGTGGCCGCGCAGGAGGCGGGGAAGTTCCAGGCCGAGATGATCCCGGTGCAGGTGAAGGGCAAGGCGGGGCCGACGACGATCGCCGCCGACGAGTCGGTGCGCAAGGACACGACGCCGGAGACGCTCGCCAAGCTGCGCCCCGCCTTCCGGAAGGACAACGGCACCGTCACCGCCGGCAACGCGCCGGGGCTCAACGACGGCGGCGCCGCCGCCGTCGTCACCAGCCTCGCCTTCGCCAAGGCGAACGGTCTCACCCCGCTCGCGAGGATCACCGGCTACGCCACCGGCGGCGGCGAGCCGCGCGAGATCTTCTTCGCGCCGGTCGTCGCCGTGCAGAACCTGATGGCCAAGACCGGGACGAAGATCGGCGACTACGATCTCATCGAGGCCAACGAGGCCTTCGCCGTCCAGGCGATCGCCGACGGCCGCGCGCTGGGCTGGGACTGGGACCGCGTCAACGTGAACGGCGGTGCCGTCGCGCTCGGCCACCCGATCGGCGCGAGCGGGGCGCGGGTGCTCGCCACCCTGCTGCACGCGATGATCGACCGCGACAAGCAGACCGGGCTCGCGACGCTCTGCCTCGGCGGCGGGAACGCCGTGGCGCTCAGCGTCGAGCGGATCTGACGGACCGGCCGGCCCCGTGACCGAGGTAATCGAGGTGGCGGCGCCGGCTCCCCGGCTCACCCTGCCGAAGGCGATCGCGTGGTCGATCGCCTTCGTGCTGCTCGGGCTGGTCCTGAGCACCCTCCTCGCCGTCGGCTTCGCCAGCCTCGTCTTCCATGGCCTCGGGGCGGGACTGCATGGGCTCCGCGTCCTCTCGCCCGCCTCGCTCGCCATCCAGGGGCTCTCCTCGCTGCTGGGCTTCGTCCTCGCCAATTGGGCGTTGGGGCTCAAGTCGCTGCGCCTGACGCGCGACGATCTGCGCTGGTTCGGCGCCGAGCGCGGCGCCCCGGGCTTCGGCATCGGGCTCGCGCTCGGCATCCTCGCGGCGGGCGCGGCGCTCGTCCTGGCCGCGGCGCTGGGCGGGGCGCGCTGGAGCCCCGACCAGGGCTCCTTCGGCGACTACGTCCTCAACGTCGCGAAGACGACGGTGCTCCTCGCCCCGGCCGCCTTCGCCGAGGAGTTCTGGTTTCGCGGCACCGCGCTGGTGCTGCTCGCCGCGGTGATCGGCCGCTGGCGCGCCGTGGTGCTCGTCGCGGTGGTCTTCGGGCTCATGCACCTGACGAACCCGAACGTCACCGGCCTCGGCGTCCTCAACATCGCACTCGCCGGCGTGCTGCTCGGCGCCGCCTTCTACTCGCCGGGCGGAATGTGGGCCGCCTGCGGGCTCCATCTCGGCTGGAACGCCACGCTCGCCGCGCTCGACGCCCCGGTGAGCGGGCTCCCGTTCCGCATCCCCTTCCTCGACTACCACGCCGGCGGCCCTGCCTGGCTCACCGGCGGGCCTTTCGGCCCCGAGGGTGGGCTCGCCGCCACTCTCGCCATCGCCGCCGCGACCTACGGGGCGGGGCGCTGGACCCGACACGCAAAGGAGCAGGCATGACGCAGCAGGCCGCCGTCATCGGCGCCGGTACGATGGGCAACGGCATCGCGCACGTCTTCGCCCAGCACGGCTGGAACGTCACGCTGATCGACGTCGCCCCCGCGGCGCTCGAGCGCGGGCTCGCGACGATCCGCGCGAACGTCGAGCGGCAGATCAAGAAGGGGACGCTCGAGGCCGGCGCGGCGGAGCAGCTCACCGGCCGCATCCGGACCGCCACCGATCTCGCGGCCGCCGGGGAGGCGGAGATCGTCGTCGAGGCGGCGAGCGAGAACCCGGCGCTCAAGTTCCAGGTCTTCGAGACCCTGGACCGCGTCTGCCGGCCCGAGGCGATCCTCGCCACCAACACGAGCTCGATCTCGATCACCGAGATCGCGGCGCGCACCAAGCGCGCCGACCAGGTCATCGGGATGCACTTCATGAATCCGGTGCCCGTCATGCAGCTCGTCGAGGTGATCCGCGGCCAGGACACGAGCGACGCCACGACCGGCCGCGTCATGGAGATCGCGAAGGCCCTCGGCAAGACGCCGGTCGAGGTGAACGACTATCCGGGGTTCGTCGCCAACCGGATCCTGATGCCGATGATCAACGAGGCGATCTACTGCGTGATGGAGGGCGTCGCCGCCCCCGAGGCGATCGATACCGTCATGAAGCTCGGCATGGCCCACCCGATGGGCCCGCTCACCCTCGCCGACTTCATCGGGCTCGACGTCTGCCTCGCCATCCTCGAGGTCATGCACCAGGGCCTCGGCGATCCGAAGTACCGCCCGTGCCCGCTCCTTCGCCGCATGGTGGCCGCCGGCCACCTCGGCCGGAAGAGCGGCCGCGGCTTCTACGATTACGCCACGAAGTGAGGACGCCGTGACCGCTACCGCTACTCCCGTCACCCCCAAGCCCGTCACCGGAGCGAGCCGCCCGATGAACGTCTTCGCCGACCTCGAGAAGTTCGGCCACGAGCAGGTCGCGATCTGCCAGGACCGGTCCATCGGCTACGTCGGCATCATCGCGATCCACGACACCACGCTGGGCCCCGCCCTCGGGGGCACCCGCTTCTGGCAGTACGACAGCATGGCCGACGCGGTCGAGGACGCCATCCGCCTCGCCCGCGGCATGACCTACAAGTCCTCGGTCGCCGGCCTCGCGCTGGGCGGCGGCAAGTCGGTCATCATGGGCGACAACAAGCGCGCCGACCGCGAGGCGATCTTCCGGGCCCACGGCCGCTTCGTCGAGACCCTGGGCGGCCGCTACATCACCGCCGAGGACGTCGGAACGAGCCCCGAGGACATGGAGATCGTGCGCCTCGAGACCGACCACGTCGCCGGCCTCATGGGCCACTCGGGCGACCCGTCGCCGGTGACGAGCTACGGCGTCTACCGCGGCATGAAGGCCGCCGCGAAGTTCCGCTGGGGCTCGGACAGCCTCGAGGGCAAGACGATCGCGGTGCAGGGGGCGGGGAAGGTGGCCTACTACCTCTGCAAGCACCTGAAGGACGAGGGCGCGAAGATCATCGTCACCGACATCGACCAGGCCAAGGTCAAGCGCGTGGTGGACGAGATGGGCGCCACCGCGGTCGCGCCGAACGAGATCTACGACCAGCAGGCCGACATCTACGCCCCCTGCGCGCTCGGGGCGACGGTGAACGACGAGACGCTCCGGCGCCTCAAGGTGGAGGTCATCGCCGGCGGCGCCAACAACCAGCTCGCCGAGGAGCGCCACGGCGTCGAGCTCGAGCAGAAGGGGCTCACCTACGCCCCCGACTACGTGATCAACGGCGGCGGCGTCATCAACGTCTACGGCGAGCTCCACGGCTGGACGATGGAGCAGTCCAAGAAGAAGGCGGGGGAGATCTACGGCACGATGCTCCAGATCCTCGAGACCGCCAAGCGCGAGGGGATCCCCTCCTACCAGGCCGCCGACCGCGTGGCCGAGCAGCGGATCGCGGCGGTGCGGGCCCTCAAGCCGATGTGGATGGGGGAGCGCTGAGCTGTCCCCCCGATCGGCAGCAGCGGGGCGACCAGCCGGTCGCCCCGCTGCGCCCCGCCCCCGCAAGCCCCTCACCCATTCCGCGCCGCTTTACTAGATTGCGAACCATGTCCGAAGTCATCCCCATCGGCTCCGACCACGCCGGGCTCGAGCTCAAGCGGCGGCTGGTCACGGAGTTGCAGACACTGGGCTTCGCGCCCCTCGACGTCGGCACCGACTCGGCCGAGTCGACCGACTATCCCGACTACGCCCATCCGGTGGCCGAGCGCGTGGCGCGCGGCGAGGTGCGGCGGGGGGTGCTGCTCTGCGGCACCGGGCTCGGCATGAGCTACGCCGCCAACCGCCACGCCGGGGTGCGGGCGGCGGTGGCCTGGAGCCCCGAGATCGCCCGCCTGGCGCGCGAGCACAACGACGCCAACGTCCTGGTCCTGCCGGCCCGCTTCGTGAGCGCGGCCGACGGGGTCGCCATCCTCAAGACGTGGCTCGAGACGCCCTTCGAAGGCGGCCGCCACAGCCGCCGCGTGGCCAAGATCGAGCCGGAGCACGCATGAGTTCCCACAGCCGACACCTGAACCACAACGCCTCGCTGCGCGAGGCCGATCCCGCGGTCGCGCGCCTCATCGACCAGGAGCTCTTCCGCCAGCGCGACGGCATCGAGCTGATCGCGAGCGAGAACTTCGCCAGCCGCGCCGTGATCGATGCGATGGGCACCCCGCTCACCAACAAGTACGCCGAGGGGTATCCCGGGAAGCGCTACTACGGCGGGTGCGAGGTGGTGGACCAGATCGAGCAGCTCGCGATCGACCGCGCCAAGGCGCTCTTCGGCGCCGACCACGCCAACGTGCAGCCGCATTCGGGGGCGCAGGCCAACCTCGCCGCCTTCATGGCCGTCATCAAGCCGGGCGAGACGCTGATGGGGCTCGCGCTGCCGCACGGCGGCCACCTGACGCACGGCGCGTCGGTGAACCACACGGGGCAGATCTGGCGCTCGGTGCAGTACGGCGTGAATCCCGCGACGGGGCGCATCGACTACGACCAGGTGCGCGAGCTGGCGCTCCGGGAGCGGCCGCAGCTCATCATCGCCGGCGGGAGCGCCTACAGCCGCATCATCGACTTCGCCGCCTTCCGCGCGATCGCCGACGAGGTCGGGGCGAAGTTCCTGGTCGACATGGCGCACTTCGCCGGGCTCGTCGCCGGCGGGGCGCACCCCTCGCCGGTGCCGCACGCGCACATCGTCACGACCACGACGCACAAGACCCTCCGCGGCCCGCGGGCCGGGATGATTCTCTGCGTCGCCGACCTCGCGGCGGCGGTGAACAAGTCCGTGTTCCCCGGCCACCAGGGCGGGCCCCTCGAGCACGTGATCGCGGCCAAGGCGGTCGCCTTCGGCGAGGCGCTCACCGACGACTTCAAGACCTACGCGCGCCAGGTGGTCGCGAACGCGCGCACGCTCGCCGAGGCGCTCATCGAGCGCGGCTTCGCGATCGTCTCGGGCGGCACCGACACGCACCTCATGCTGGTGGATCTCCGGCCCAAGAACCTCACCGGCAAGGCCGCCGAGGCGATCCTGGGCAAGGCGGCGATCACGGTCAACAAGAACACGATTCCCGACGACCCGCAGAGCCCGTTCGTGACGAGCGGCATCCGCCTCGGCACCCCGGCCATGACGACGCGCGGCATGGGGGAGGCGGAGATGGTGCGGATCGCCGAGCTGATCGACGAGGCGCTCACGAAGCAGGACGACGCGACGCTCGAGCGGATCCGGGGCGAGGTCATCGAGCTGGCGCGCGGCTTCCCGCTCTACGAGCCGCAGCGCGCGGGGCGGGCGGGAGAGGCGGCGCGGACCACGCGGGGGCGGCGGACGGCGGCATGAACGACCTGCAGTTCGCCGACGACGTGCTGGCGCGCATCCGCGCCCGCGGCGGGCAGTACGACGAGCGCGCCTACGTCTTCGTGCTCGCGGCGATCGAGTTTCTCCAGAGCCGGCTCGAGCTGCGCCGGCACGTGACGGGGGCGGAGCTCGCCTGGGCCTGCCGCGACCTCGCGCACGCGCAGTTCGGGCTCATCGCCCCGCAGGTGCTCGCGCACTGGGGGATCGCGCGCACCGAGGATTTCGGTCGGATCGTATACACCCTGGTCGAGGTCGGGCTGCTGGTCACGCAGCCCGGCGACCGGGAGCAGGACTTCGCGGGCGTCTACGACTTCGAGGACGCCTTCGCGTCCTACGAATGGCAGGGGGTGCCGGGCGCGACGCGGTGAGGGCAGGGAGCGCACCCGTCGGACGGCGTGAGACGATGTGTGGGGGGAGGAGCTGATGGACATCAAGGAACTGCCGCAGTGCATGAAGTGCCAGCAGGGCACGCTGATCCCGCTGTCGGACTACGGGCGCGAGGGCGCCCCGATCACCTTCAAGGCCTGGGTCTGCACCAACCCCGAGTGTGGCTTCAATCTCCGGATCGACAACGGCGAGATCTCCTTCGGGCGGGCGATCGGGCAGAGCTACAAGTGACAGGGACTAGGGGCTAGGGATTAGGGACTAGGGGACTCCGTGCCCATGCCGGCCGCCTCGCCCCAGTCCCCTCGATCCCGCCCTAGCCCCTAGCCCCTACTCCCTAGCCCCTACATGGCTTCCATCCCCGTCCTCACCCCCGCCGAGGCCGCCGACTGGGATCGCCGCGCCGAGGCGGGCGGCGTCGCGCTCGCGACGCTCATGGAGTGCGCGGGGCGCGCGGCGGTGGCGGTCCTGGCGGACGCCGCGCGCGCGCGCTGGCCCGCGGCGCTCGGCACCGGCGTGCTGATCGCCGCGGGCCCGGGCAACAACGGGGGCGACGGGTGGGTGATGGCCCGCGCGCTCCACCGGCTCGGCGTGCCCGTCTGGGTCGCTCCGCTTGCCGGGGAGCCGAGCCCGCTGAACGCCGCGATGCGGGCGCTCGCCCGCGCCGAGGGGGTGCGCGAGGTCGCGCCCGACGGCCCGTGGCCCTCGCTGGGCCTGGTGGTGGACGCGATTCTCGGCACCGGCGCGCGCGGGGCACCGCGCCCGCCCGCCGCCGCGCTCCTCGACCGCCTCGCCGACCTCCGGCTCCCGCTCCTCGCCGTGGACGGCCCCACCGGGCTCGATCTCGCCACCGGCGTCGTGCACGGCGCCCCGCGCGCCGACGTCACCGTGACGTTCGGCGGCCTCCGCCGCGGCCACCTGCTCGCGCGCGACGAGGTGGGCGAGGTAGTGGTCGTGGACATCGGGCTCCCGGACGCCGCCCCCGGGCTCCCGACGCTCGTCACCGATGCGCAGGCGGCGGCGGGGCTCCCCGCGTTCCGCGCCGAGGCGCACAAGGGCGACCGCGGACGCGTGGTGCTGGTCGGCGGCGCGGCGGGGATGAGCGGGGCGATCCGCATGGCGGGTCGCGGCGCCTTCGGCGCCGGCGCGGGGCTCGCGCACGCGGTGGCGCCGGCGGAGACCGTCGCCGCGCTCGTCCAGGCGGAGCCCGACCTTCAAACGCTCGCGCATCCGCTCGCGGGCCCGGTGGACGAGGCGCTCGCCGGGCTGCTGGCGCGCGCCGACGCGGTCGCGATCGGCCCGGGGCTGGGGCGCGCCCCCGAGCGACGCGCCTTCGTCGAGGCGGTGGTCGGCCGCGTCGCGCGCGCGGTGCTCGACGCCGACGCGCTCACCGTCTTCCAGGGTGCGGTCGACCGGCTCGCCGCGCTCGCCGACGGCCGCGCGCTCGTCCTCACGCCGCACCCGGGGGAGTTCCGCACGCTCTTCCCCGATCTCGCCGCCGAGCGCGAGGTGGACCCGTGGGGCGCGGCGTGCACGGCGGCCGAGCGGGTCGGAGCGACGGTGCTGCTCAAGGGGGTGCCCACGGTGGTGGCGCGCCCGGGTCGCGCGCTCCTGACGGTGGCGGCCGGCAATCCCGGCCTCGCCACCGGTGGGAGCGGCGACCTGCTGAGCGGCATCACCGTCACCTTCCTCGCCCAGGGGCTCGAGCCCGAGCGCGCCGCGGCGCTGGGCGCGCAGGTCCTCGGCCGCGCCGCGGATCTGGCCGCCCGCGCCGAGACCACGCGCGCCATGCGCCCGGCCGATGTCGTCGCCGCGCTGCCCGCGCTCTGGCGCGAGTGGGATATCCTGCGCGAACGGCGCCCGCCCGTGGAGCCCCCGGTGCTCGCGCGGCTCGAGGCCCCGCTTCACCTCTGACCGAAGGCGAATGCTGCGAGTGCTCCGGACCCCTCGTGTGCTCGTCGGTGCCGCGCTGCTCGGCGCGCCGCTGCTCGGCGCGCCGTTGCTCGGCGCGCCCCTCCGGGCGCAGACCGCGCTGCCGCCCTCGCGCGACTGGTCGCCCGAGGACCGCGCCGTGGTCGGCGACTTCAGTCGCATCACCGCCGTGGCGGCCGGCATGGATCGCGTCTTCGTCGCCTCGCCCACGGGGCTCGCGCTCTACGACCCGCAGTTCCAGCGCTGGCAGGGGAGCGTGCCGCCGCCGCCGGGCGTGGACTTCTCGCGCGTGTTCCAGGCGGCGGTCGACCCGCTCGACGGCTCGGCCTGGTTCGCGAAGCCCGACGGCTGGCTCCGCTACCAGCCCGACCTGCGCACCTGGGACCAGGGGACGGTGCCGGCGGGCGTGCGCGCGATCGCCTTCGATCTCGACGCGCCGGGCGCCGGCGCGTACGTGCGGACCGCGCAGGGATGGATGACCATTCCGCACGGCGGCGGGATCGCGATGCCGAGCCCCGCGCCGACGCACCCCGTGGGGCTCGCCACCATCGGCGACGCCATCCGCAGCAATCCCGCGCTCCAGGCGAACAGCGCCCAGATCCTCCTCGACAACCGCCTGCGCAGCGTGCGCTATACCGCCGCGGCGCGCAGCTACGACGGCCGCGGCTGGTTCCTCGGCACCTGGGGCGTCGGGCTCCTCTACGTGCAGGACGGGGGCGGCCTTCCCCAGCGCCTCCCCTTCGGGCTCCCGGGCCAGCGCGTCGGCGCGCTCTTCGGCGCGCCCGACGGTGTCTGGGTCGCGACCGACCGCACGGTGCAGGACGATGCCGGCCTCACCCTCGTCGACGGCGAGCTCACCCGCTTCCAGACGCTGCGCCCGCCGTCGGCGCTGGGCTACGGCTTCCAGCACGTCTACCGCCTGACGGGCCAGGGCAAGGCGCTCTGGGCCGCGACCGACGCGGGCCTCGCGCGCATCGATCCCGCGAGCGGCGACACGCGCACGCTCGACGAGGGCCGCGGGCTTCCCGATGCGCGCGTCTACGCGGTCGCGTCGAGCCACGGCCTCATCACCGTGGCCACCGCACACGGCCTCGCCCGGGTGGACGACTCGCTCAAGGCGCGGCGCATCGCGAAGAACTTCACCGATCCCGCCTACGCCCTCTCGGTGCGCGACGATACCACCTGGGTCGGCACGCCGATCGGCGTCTTCGCCGCGCTGGAGGGCGCGGACGATCTGGTGCAGCCCGCGGCGCTGGGGACGTCGGCCCTCTTCCGCGCGCCGGTCTACGACTTCGCCTGGGTCGGCGACACGCTCGTGGCGCTCACCCCCGACCGGCTCCTCTATCGCGACGCCCGGGGGACGTGGGCGGCGGGGCCGGTGCTCTCGGCGACGCTGGGCCGGCTCCGCATGCTCGTCGCCGACCGCGACGGGCTCTGGGTCGGCGGGGACCGCGGCGTCGGCTTCGCCCGGCCGAACACGCTCGCCCTGCGCCCCCTCCTCCTCGGCGATCTGCCCGACGTCCCCACGA
Organism: Gemmatimonadales bacterium; assembly: GCA_035760645.1. GTDB lineage: Bacteria > Gemmatimonadota > Gemmatimonadetes > Gemmatimonadales > GWC2-71-9 > DASSTY01. Next base: position 3,700 of record DASTSO010000135.1, on the reverse strand, counting down.
GCCTCGCGATCGAGGACGGCCATCTCTGGGTCGGCACCCTGGCGGGCCTCGTGCGCTGGCGCCTCGATGCCATCCGGCCCTGACACGCCGCCCTCGCCGCTGATGCCGCACGTCGCCCTCGGTCCCGGCCGGGAGTTCGACCGCGTGCGCGCGGTGCAGGCCGCGCTCGGGCCCGCCGCCGCGGGGCTGGGCGACGACTGCGCGGTGCTCCCGCCCGCGGCCCTCGCCGGCGCGGCGCTCGTCGTCAGCACGGACGCGAGCGTCGAGGACGTGCACTTCCGTCGCGGCTGGCTCACGCTCGAGGAGGTGGGCTGGCGCGCCGCCGCCGCCGCGCTCTCCGATCTCGCCGCCGAAGGCGCCGAGCCGCTCGGGCTCGTCGCCGCGGTCGCGGTCCCCGCGGGCGCCGAGGACGCGGCGCTCACGGAGCTCATGCGCGGTGTCGGCGCGGCGGCGGCCGCGGTCGGCACGCGGGTGCTGGGCGGCGATCTCACCGCCGGACCCGTCTGGGCCGTGGCCGTCACGGTGTTCGGCCGCGCCGAGCGCCCGGTGACGCGCGCCGGCGCGCGCCCCGGCGACGGACTCTGGGTGACGGGGGCTCTCGGCGGCGCGCGCGCGGCGCTCGAGGCGCTCGAGGCGGGCACCGCGCCCGCTCCCGCCGCGCGCGAGCGCTTCGCGCGGCCCGCGCCGCGCATCGCCGCCGGCCGCTGGCTCGCGGCGCACGGCGCCACCGCGATGCTCGACCTGAGCGACGGCCTGGGCGGCGACGTCCGGCACCTCGCCGCCGCCTCCGGCGTGCGGCTCGCCGTGGCGCTCGAGCAGGCGCCGGTGGCGGCGGACGCTGTCGCGCCGGCACGCGCCGCCGACGTCCCGGTGCAGCGGTGGGTGGCGGAGGGCGGGGAGGACTATGAGCTGCTGGTCACGCTGCCGCCGACGTTCGGCGCGGCGGAGGCGCGCGCCTTCGAGGCGGCGACGGGGCTCGCCCTCACGCGCATCGGCGCGGTCGAGCGCGGGGCGGGCGTGGACGTGCGACTCGCCGGCCGGCCCCTCGCGCTCCGCGGGTTCGACCACTTCGGCTGAGGCACGGCGAGCGATGCGCAGACTCCGCTACCTCGCCACGCTGGTCGGCGCCACCGCGGTGCAGGGCACACGGGTCATCGTCGCCGCCGCTCGGGGCGTCCGGCAGACGTCGGGCGGCGTCTACGACGATGCCCCACGCCGCTGGGGCCGGGAGCTGCTCGACGCGCTGGGCATCGTGCCGGAGGTGGAGGGCCTCGACCGGCTCCCGCCCGGGCAGCCCTGCGTCTACGTCTCCAACCACGTTTCCTACGCCGACGTCTGGGTGCTGCTCGCCGTGGTGCCGGGCTCGGTGCGCTTCGTGGCGAAGAAGGAGCTGCTGCGGATTCCCCTCTTCGCCCAGGCGCTCCGGCAGGGGGGACAGATCGTCATCGACCGTCGGCACCTCAAGTCCGCCTTCGGCGCCTACGACGCCGCGGCCGCGGCGATCCGCGCGGGGATGTCGGCGATCGTCTTCGTCGAGGGGACGCGGAGCTCCGACGGCGCGCTCCTGCCGTTCAAGAAGGGGCCCTTCGTCCTCGCCATCGCCGCGCAGGTGCCGGTGGTGCCCGTCTACGTGGAGGGGACGCGCGAGGTGCTGCCGCGCGGCCGGCTCGTCGCGCGGCAGCATCCGGTGCGCGTGCGCTTCGGGGCGCCGATCCCGACGGCCGGACTCGGCTACGAGGACCGCGACGCGCTGAGCGCCCGCGCCCGCGAGGCCATGCTGGCACTCCGCCGTTGACGGCCCCCGCCCGCGGCGGCTAGGTTGCCCGGCCGGCGACACCACGACACCCCCTACGGACGACCGGAGCCCATGAGCACCATCATCGAAGTGCACGGACGGGAGATCCTCGACAGTCGCGGCAACCCGACGGTCGAGGCCGAGGTCACGCTGGCCAGCGGCGCCGTCGGGCGCGCGGCCGTGCCGAGCGGCGCGTCCACCGGCGAGCACGAGGCCGTGGAGCTGCGCGACGGCGACGCGAACCGCTACGGCGGCAAGGGCGTGACGGAGGCCGTGCGCAACGTCAACGAGACGATCGGCCCGCGGCTCGAGGGGATGGACGCGACCGATCAGATCGAGATCGACGCCGAGATGATGGATCTCGACGACACCGAGAACAAGAGCAAGCTCGGCGCGAACGCGATCCTCGCCGTCTCGCTCGCCGTCGCGCGCGCCGCGGCGAACGACGTCGGGCTGCCGCTCTACCGCTACCTCGGCGGTCCGATGGCGCACGTGCTGCCGGTGCCGCTCATGAACATCCTGAACGGCGGCGCCCACGCGTCGAACAACGTGGACGCGCAGGAGTTCATGATCGTCCCGATCGGCACCGACAACTTCCCCGATGCGCTGCGCATGGGCGTCGAGGTCTTCCACGCGCTCAAGAAGGTGCTGTCGAAGCAGGGCCTGAGCACCGCCGTGGGCGACGAGGGCGGCTTCGCGCCGATGCTGCCGTCGAACGAGGCCGCGCTCGACGCCGTGATGGACGCGATCCGCCAGGCCGGCTACCAGCCGGGCGACGACGTCGCCATCGCGCTCGACGTCGCGGCGACCGAGCTGTACGAGGGCGGCGAGTACGTCTTCAAGAAGGGCGACAAGAGCCGCCGCACCGCGGCGCAGATGGTCGATCTCTACGAGCAGTGGGTCGAGCGCTACCCGATCGTCTCGATCGAGGACGGCCTCGCCGAGGACGACTGGGACGGCTGGGCGCTCCTCACCGAGCGGCTCGGCGAGCGCTGCCAGCTCGTCGGCGACGACCTCTTCGTCACCAACGTGGACCGGCTGGGGCAGGGCATCGAGCGCGGCGTCGCCAACGCGGTGCTCGTCAAGGTGAACCAGATCGGCACGCTCACCGAGACGCTCCAGTGCATCGAGCTCGCCAAGAGCGCGAGCTACGGCGCGATCATCTCGCACCGCTCGGGCGAGACCGAGGACACCTTCATCGCCGACCTCGCCGTCGCGACCGGCGTGGGCCAGATCAAGACCGGCAGCGCGAGCCGCACCGACCGGCTGGCCAAGTACAACCAGCTGCTGCGCATCAACGAGGAGCTGGGCGACGTCGCGCTCTATCCCGGCAAGTCGCTCTACGCGCTCTGAGCCGCTTCGCCGGCCTCACGGAGGAATCGCAGGTGAACGCCGCACGCTGGATCGGCTGGGCCGTGGTCGGGCTGGGGGTGCTCTTCGCCGTGCAGGGCGGGGAGTACGGCACGACCGACTACTACACGCTGCGCCGGCAGCTCCACGACGAGGAGCAGGAGGTCGCGGAGCTGCGGCGCACGGTGGACTCGCTCGACCGCGTCGCCACGGCGCTCGAGCGCGACCCGCGGGCGCAGGAGCGCGTGGCGCGCGAGTCGTTCGGGATGATCCGCCAGGGGGAGTTCCTCTACCGCCTGGTGCCGGCCGAGCCCGCGCCGCGTGGCACGGCGGGGCGCGAGGCGCCTTGACCGGCCGGCGGCCCGCCGGTTAAAATTGCGGGCTCTCGACGGGGATCGCCCGTCGGGACGGGGCTGGGTAGCTCAGGTGGTTAGAGCACGGCACTCATAATGCCGGGGTCGTGGGTTCGAGTCCCACCCCAGCTATCAGTCCGAATATCCCCGCGGTCCGACCAGGCGCGCCTAGCGGCGGCTGCAGCCTAACCAGCGCATGCAG